>NC_015520.1:1478750-2218125 GCF_000213255.1 Mahella australiensis 50-1 BON | reverse complement strand
TATAAAGCTGCCGAAGCGTTTTGCAGATATTTCAATGTATCATATGGGGCACGTATATACATTGACAAGCGCATACCTGTTGCTGCGGGACTGGCTGGCGGCAGCAGTGATGCAGCTGCCGTATTAAGGGGTTTGAACAAACTATGGGGTATAAAAGCGACGGTTCAGGAGCTTAGAGATATAGCTCTTACCTTGGGCGCTGACGTGCCTTACTGCGTTGAAGGCGGCACTGTATTGGCCGAAGGCATAGGCGAGAATCTTATCCCGTTAAAGGCTTTACCGCAGGGATATTTGGTTTTGATTACACCGCCTATTGCCATATCGACGTCGGCAGCATATAAAGAATGGGACGGAATGGATATTAAGCCTCATGCAGCTATAGAACCCATACTTGAAGCCATAGAGCGTAAGGACCTAAGGCTTATAAGCAAATGTATGTTCAACACTTTGGAAATAGTTGCGCTTAAGCATTATCCTATAATAGACGAGATAAAAAATATTATGTTTCAATGCGGGTGTTTAGGCACTTGTATGAGCGGTAGCGGTCCATCTGTTTTTGGTATATTTGATAGCCGTGTGAGTGCTGTAACGGCTGTTGATAGGCTTAAAACCATTGTTTCAGGCAGCGAAGTTTTTTTGTTACAGCTTGTGGGAGAAAGGGAGGAAATATGCTGAATGCTATTATACTAGCCGGCGATAATGAAGACGACCACAGCGCTTTAGAAGGCAATAAAGCGCTAATGCTTATAGACGATAAGCCGATGATAGAGTATATAATCGATGCGTTGAGAGCAGCACCCCATGTCGGTAAGATATCGGTGGTAGGTCCTGCTGAAGAACTTGAACCGGTTATAGGTGATAAGGTGGATTATATAATACCACAAGGCTCTTCTATGCTAGAAAATGCCAGCAGAGGTATAGAGGTGTTCGCCTCGGATGAGCATGTGCTCATACTTACGTCTGATATACCTATGATAACGCCCGAGGCTATAGAGGACTTCATAAAGCGTAGTGAAGATGTAAAAGCAGATTTTTGTTATCCTATAGTTAATAAAGAAATAAATGAAAAACGATTTCCAGGCGTCAAGCGTACATATGTAAAGCTAAAAGATGGTACATTTACCGGAGGCAATATCATTTATATTTCTCCTGCGGTATTTAAAAGATGCAAGGACTTCGCCGAAAAATTGATAGAGTTTCGTAAAGAACCTATAAAAACAGCCAGGTTACTTGGCATCGGTTTGCTTATAAAATTGGTGCTGGGTATAGGTACTATTCAGCAAATCGAACAACGTTTCGGTCAGATATTGAATATAACAGCCAAGGCCATAATATCCGATTACCCTGAAATAGGAAACGATGTGGATAAGCCCAATGACATTGAAATGGTAATGAAATACTTTGCTCAAGGTAAGTCGCAACCAATATGAAAATATCTAGCAGGTATGGGACGTGCTTGACTACCTGAGTCTAGAGCATATAATTTGGAGTAAATATAAAGAATACTGTATTTCTATGCGTCCATAATATAAATTTAGCGATAATAGGCTACATATAAATTTATGGGAAGGTAGGTGTTTGATATATGACATCAAAAGAACGATTATTGGCAGTACTAAATGATCAACATCCGGACAGGATACCGTGGGCGCCATTGATAGATGGATATTATACATCATCACTTGCTGAACAGGGCATACATGAGATGAATGTGGTAGAGACGCTGCGTTATATAGGTGCTGATGTGTTTGAACGACATGTACCTGTAGTAAGGGAAAAAACGGATGCTAGTGTGAAGTATTCGGTAAGACGTGAAGGCGACAAGGAGATTCAGACCTTTGAAACGCCGGTTGGCAGCGTATATCAAGTATATCAGCAAGGTGGAAATACCAGCTTCAGAATAAAACATTTTATAGAAAATAAAGACGATGTAAAGACGTACAAGTATGTCGTTCAAAGCCGCTATTACGAGCCTGACTACCAGCCATTCATAAAAGAGCAGGATTATATAGGCGATGATGGTCTGGCAACCGCGTCAGGTCCACTAACGCCGATACAAGTATTGCTACAAGATATTATGGGTATAGAGGGCTTTACCTACGCTGTAGCCGATTATCCCGATGAGATGCATGACCTTATGGAGGCCATGCATAAGAGCAATCTGGAATGCTATAAGGTTATGGCTGAATCGCCGGCTGAGATTATAATCGTATATGAGGATACATCTACTACTGTAATGAGCCCAAGATGGTTTGATATGTACTGTACCGACTATCTGAATCAATACGCCGACGTATTGCATAAAGCTGGGAAGATTTATATATCACACATGTGCGGTAAATTAAAGGGAATGCGCTATCAGGTGGCTAATCTTACGGTAGATGGAGTCGACTCGATATGTCCGCCTACTACAGGCGATACATGGGCACATGAGGCCCTAGAGATGTGGCCGGGCAAGGTTATCATAGGCGGTATAGAGCCGCCGGCGTTGAAGCGCATGAGCGTTGATCAAACGAAAGAATACGTGCTGGACATACTTGAAAATATAGCTCCGGGCGATAGATTCATATTATCCACTGGTGATGCTACATCTTATGGTACGCCTATAGAAAACCTTATAGCTATAACCGAATTGATAAAACAATACGGTAATTATCCGATAAAATTTTAATCTTCCGGCTTTTGTGCAATACTGGCTCATATTTCAACCGGAGCGTAAGCGGGGAGTATTTGTGGCCAAGCAACGATATAAAAATGTTTAAAAAGGTCAATAACTGTTAATACTTCATATTAGGTAATGCGATACTAAGGAGGAGCTAATGTGAAAGTAAAAAAACAGTTATTGGCCTTTATTGTACTGACTATAGCAGCGGTGGCATTTTTGCATGCTGGCTATACGCCGGCATCGGCAGATACGCCGCAACTTACCAGTGACAATATAATAAGGTTTCATGTAATTGCTAATAGTGATTCGCCGGAGGATCAAGCGCTTAAGCTTAAAGTGCGTGATCGCATATTGAATGAAGTGCATAATAGATTTGACAGTGCAAACGATATAAATGAACAACGTAAGGCTATAATGGACAACATGTCCTATATAGAAGCCATAGCTAATGATGAAATAAAAAGATCCGGCAAAGATTATACTGCCAAGGTTTACTTTGGATACTATGATTTTCCAACTAAAGTTTACGGCGAAATGGTTTTTCCGGCCGGCACTTATGAGGCATTAAGGATCGTGATAGGACAAGGAGAAGGCGCCAATTGGTGGTGTGTCATGTTCCCGCCGCTTTGCTTTATAGATACCGATCATGGCGTGGCCAAGGAAGCTACAGAGCCATCCCCGGAGTCTCAGCCTGTGCGCAAACCGGTTGATCAGGCTACGGCTAAAGCTCAGCAACCTGATAAAGATGATGAGGATGCACAAGAAACAGAGGATGTACCGAGTATAAATTTTAAGTTTAAAATAGCTGAGTGGTGGGATGAGGCATGGCCCAGCATATCGAATATTTTTACCGTACGATGAGCGCATAAATTATTGTTGCATTTGTCCCCTGATTGCGCTAATATTATATAGTTTATTAATAGAGGAAGGGGGCATGATACTTGCCGGATCAAAACGAAATGCCGCTTTTGGAGGCATTGAAAAAATATGTAGAGGATGGCGTTATATCCTTCCATGTGCCGGGACATAAGCAAGGACGCGGCGTCCCGCTGTGGCGCGAATATGTAGGCGCGCGGGTGCTGCAGATAGATGCAAACGGCATGGAGGACCTCGATAATATATGCAATCCTATAGGAGTTATAAAGCAATCGGAGCGTTTGATGGCCGAATTGTATGATGCCGACGATTGCTTTTTTTTGGTTAACGGCACCACACAGGGCGTACAAGCTATGATATTGGGAAGCTGTGAGCCGGGAGATGAGATTATAGTACCCAGAAATGCTCATAAATCCACAATAGGAGCTTTTATATTAAGCGGCGCTGTGCCGGTATACATTACGCCTGAAATAAACGAGGAGCTTGGAATTGCAATGGGTATGGATGTGGAAAGTGTTCAAAGAGCTGTTGAAAAGCACATCTATGCCAAAGCTGTATTTGCTATAAACCCGACATATTATGGTGTTGTATCAGATATAAGGGCTATAACCGCTATAGCTCACGATAACGCGATGATGATGCTGGCCGATGAAGCCCATGGAGCTCATTTCCCATTTCATGACGAACTGCCGGAGCATGCCATGAAAGTGGGTGCTGATATGAGCTCAGTGAGTATACACAAGACGGGCGGTTCTATGACACAAAGCTCAATTTTATTGATTAAAGGTGAAGAAGCGTGGGCTGCCAATATGAAAACTGTTTTAAATCTCACTCAGACTACCAGCGCGTCCTATGTATTAATGGCTTCCCTGGATGCAGCCCGATATCAATTAGCACATGAAGGTACGCAACTTATAGACAAAGTGCTACAATTAGCCCGTTATGCCCGCAATAAGATAAATCAAATAGATGGATTATATGCTTTTGGGCAGGAAGTAGCGGGTACTCCCGGAAGCTTTGGTTTTGACGAAACTAAGCTGGGCATAAATGTAAGGCGGCTGGGCATAACAGGATATGAGATGGAATATATACTGCGCCATGAGCACAATATACAGGTGGAGATGGCTGATCTTTATAATATATTGGCTATTATAGGGATAGGCGACGATCAGAATACCATCGATCGCTTAATAGAAGCATTAAAGAAGGTGGCGCTTAAACAAGGTGTACATCCCATGCGTAATAATACCTTGGTGCCATGCGTGCCTCATGTGGTAATATCGCCGCGCGAGGCCTATTATAGCCGCAAGCGTTCGATACGCCTTGAACAGGCGGTTGGCGAGATTAGCGGCGAGATGATAATGGCTTATCCGCCGGGTATTCCGGCCGTTTGTCCGGGAGAAAGGATCACGCAGGATGTGGTGGACTATGTGAATATATTAAAAGAAGAAGAGTGTCAGCTCCAAGGCACAGAGGATCCATATGTCAATTATATAAAAGTTTTGGGTGAATAAAAGGCAGCATCAATAAGCTGTCTTTTTCTTATGAAAGCTATGCTTATGCCGCTCAGCTTCGTAATATTCCAAGATGAGCCTGTCTAGTTTTTTGCTGATATTTAATATTTCATCCGATGCTAATTCATCGTTTTTATTATTCTCCAGCAATCGATTGAGCAATCGCTGAAGAATTTTTATTTCTATTATAAGATCATTCATTTCATCCACCTTTTTTATCATCCAAAATGTTTCCAAATATATTGTAACATTTTAGACAAATATATTCAATAAGCGATCGAATATCCGTATATTAGATAATATATTACAAAAAATATAACCGTAAACTAAATTGAGGAGTGAAAGGATTGAAAAAACGATATGCCATTTTAAGCCTAGCAGTGCTTATAACCATTGTAAGCACAACGGCTATATGCTTTGAGATGCCGAAATTTGCGGAGGCGCAAACCGGTAATCTATACTATGGTGCTAAAGGCGATAAGGTAGCCGAAGTCCAACGTAAGCTGAAACAATGGGGATACTATGATGGGCCTGTAGATGCTTCCTATGGGCCGAAGACATTTGCAGCGGTGCAACAATTTCAAAGAAAAAACGGCCTAAAAGTCGATGGTGTGGTTGGTCCGGCTACAGCGGCAGCTATGGGTGTGACCCTTAATACCGGTAAGCCATCTACAGCCTATACACCTTCACGCGGCGGTTCAAACCGCAATGACGTATTATTGCTGGCAAGGCTCATACACGGCGAGGCCCGAGGAGAACCCTATATAGGTAAAGTAGCGGTAGGCGCTGTGGTATTGAATCGTGTGGAAAGCCCAAAATTTCCCAATACCATTGCCGGTGTTATATATCAACCGGGGGCTTTTACTGCAGTGGCCGACGGTCAGATGTGGCTGGATCCGGATCAAGAGTCGATAAACGCCGCAGTGGATGCCCTAAATGGATGGGATCCATCAGGCGGAGCTATCTATTACTATAATCCCGCCAAGACCACCAGCGGATGGATATGGAGCCGGCCGGTTATAACGGTGATAGGCAAGCACAGGTTTGCCAGATAGAAGGAGGTTGTATAAATGAAGCGAAGGCATTGGATACTACCCATGGTTCTTGCGACATCATTGGTGGTAGTAGGCTTGTGGGGATATGACCAGTATCGCCAAAAGCAGCAATATAACATATATATGGAAAACCTTTACGAAAAGTCTTTCTATAATCTCGTTTCTTATACGCAAAGCATAGAGGGGAATATGTCGAAACTAATGGCTACCGCTACGCCTGCCCAATATTCGCTTATACTTACCGATATATGGAGACAGGCTGAAAGCGCGGGTGATTCATTGGGGCAATTGCCTATATCCCATATAGCGCTGGATAATACGGCTAAATTTCTCAATCAAATAGGCGATTTTTCATATTATCTGGCTCGCAACGCCACCAAAGGCAAGACCATAAGCGGAGAAGAATGGCGTAAACTCGAGGAACTGCATAACTATAGCGCCGACATGAAATCCCAACTTCTAGCTCTTGAACAGGATGTAAGCGCCAATCATATATCGTGGAGCGAGATAATGCAAAAAGGCGGTCGCACATTAAATAATCAGAAGGCACCTACAGTGGATAGTCATTTCCAAGATATAGAAAAAACCATGATGGATTATCCGACTCTCATATATGACGGACCATTTTCAGAAAGCGTGGAGCGACGCAAGCCTTTAGGATTGATAGGAAATAGTGTATCATATGAACAGGCTCAAAAGATAGCTGAGAACTTTATAGGAAAAGACGTTGTAGCATCTATAAGAAAGATAGGTGAGGATAAAGGCGCTATACCTACATGGAATATGGAAATAACGCCCAAGAATACCTCTCGGCCGCACATTTTTATAAATATAAGCAAAAAGGGCGGCCGAATAATATGGATGACCAGTTCTGCCACAGCGCCAAAGCAAAATATGACCATACAACAGGCCATGGACAAAGCCGGTACTTTTTTAAGAGAAAAAGGATATAAGAATATGGCAGCTACCTACGCACAGCATTATAATGGCATAGCCATAATAAACTTTGCCTATAAACAGGATGATGTAATAGTATATCCCGACCTTATAAAGGTGAAGGTTTCAATGGACGATGGCAATATAGTAGGTTTTGAATCTACAGGATATCTTATGTCGCATATACAGCGTAAGCTGCCTGAACCGACACTTACGGAGAAAGAAGCCCGCGAATTCGTCAGCGACAGGCTGAGTATAAAATCAGCCCGCTTGGCTGTTATACCTACTCCAGCCAAAAACGAAGTGCTGACTTATGAATTTAAAGCCGAATTTGCGGGTGAACAATACCTTGTGTATATAAATGCCTTAAATGGAAATGAAGAAAATATACTGAAAATATTGACTACTGATAATGGTATATTGACTATTTAGGAAGTATTTTAGCAGGATAAATAAAATAACGGGAGGTACACTAATACCAAGCTGATCAGCGAACAGTTGCAACGCCAACATCAAAAGAC
Source organism: Mahella australiensis 50-1 BON (assembly GCF_000213255.1). NCBI lineage: Bacteria > Bacillati > Bacillota > Clostridia > Mahellales > Mahellaceae > Mahella > Mahella australiensis. Next base: position 2,210,558 of record NC_015520.1, on the reverse strand, counting down.
GATTGGAGGCGCAGACTATGGCTAGAAAGAATCACAGCTTAATGTCTGATGAGCTTAAAATGGAATTGGCCAAGGAACTCGGCGTATATGAGACGGTACGAAATGAGGGTTGGGGCGGCGTGAGCTCCAGGAACTGCGGTAATTTGGTATCAAAGGCTATCGAATATGCCGAAAAGAATCTGCAGAATTCCACAAAGTAACCGTGCAAAAGGAAGGCTTCGGCCTTCCTTTTGCTATTGCATAAAAATTATAAAAAGTATATAATTTTATTGTAAAAACTGTTTGTAGAAATTTCAGTAGGGGGTCCATGCAATGCCTAAAAAAAGCGTTTTTGTAAGATTCTTAATTTCGTATGTGCTTATATTATCTATTCCTTTAGGTATAGGGAGTATAGCATATATGAAAGCCGGCCAAATAGTGGAGCAGGAATCCACGCGCTATAATATGGCTATGTTACAGCAAGTGCGCCAAGTTGTAGACGCGCAGCTTATGGATATGAAACAGTTTGCTTTGGAGATAACATATAATCCCAATATACAAGCTATGCTGGAAGGTACGGGAGATGATGTAAAGCAACGCCAGCTTGTTGTAAAAACCCTAAGCGATTTATTCAGGTATAAAAGCATGAACCAATTTATAGACGATGTATATATATACTTTAAAAACGATGATACTATTATAAGCCCCGCAGGGCAATGGCATCCATCGTTTTTTTATGATAATATGTATCATTACGATGATATAAGCTATGATCAGTGGTATGGCTATCTAAAAAGACAGGATGGCTTTAATGGTTATCTGCCGCTTCAGTCTATGCAGGCAGGCAAATGGCCGGAGAATGTTATAACCTATATACAACCGCTCATGTGGCGTTCCAAGGTATATGCAGGCAATCTGATTATACTCATAAATGAACGCAAAATATACGATTTATTGAAAAATATAGAGTTGGCTAATCATGGCCTCATATATGTAGTAGATGGACAAAATAATATGATAGCGAGTACAAAGAATAATTATGATAATCTCACAGCTCCATTAACTGTACCTGATGCACCGGGATTCAATAATATGTTTGGCAGAGAAGGCACTGTTACAGCCAATTATGATAACGAAGATGTAGTGGCTTCTTATGCTACATCGTACGTAACTGATTGGAAATATGTTTCGATTGTGCCGACAAGCATCTTCATGGATAAAGTGGAGTATATACGTACATTTACATTATGGACTATGGCTGTATGCCTGGTTATTGGATTGGTATTGGCTTATTTCCTCGCGTCAAAAAATTACAATCCCATAAAAGAGTTGATCGCAATGTTGTCCAGCAAATCAAATACTGTGGGAGAGCCGACGTATAAGAACGAATATGATTTTATAAAAGAAGCTATAACGTCTACCGTGGACGAAAGTCAAAGGATTAAAGACACATTATCCAGTCAACGCCCTATGCTAAGGACCAATCTATTATTCAGGCTTATACACGGTCATGTCGACAGTCAGGGCAAAGATAATATAGATAGGTCATTGGAGCTTTTTGATATCCAATTGATATCCGACAAATTTGCGGTCATGGTGATGGATATAGATGATCGCAGCGGCTTCATAAAGGCTGACTCAGAATATGAATGGGCGCTGGTGCGATTTGTCACCACAAATGTTATGGAGGAATTAGGCAACCGAGTGGGTAGGGCTTATATGGTGGAGCTCAATAAGGATCAATTGGCTTTACTGATTAACTTCGATGATTCCAATACTGCCGGAGTTGCAAATATTATGATGAATATAGCTCAGGAAGCAAAGATATTTTTGGAGAGAGAGTTTAATTTTTTCTTGACGATAGGAATCGGCGATGTGCATGAAGGCATACCGTCTATAGAAACGTCTTATAGAGAAGCAGTTACAGCGTTAAATTATAAGATAATAAAAGGTAGTCATACCATAATATATTATGGAGATATACAACAAAAGGAACAGAATTATTATTACCCACTGAACATAGAGCTCCAACTCATCAATTATATAAAGGCAGGAGAATTTGAAAAGGCGGAGGGCATATTGAATGATATATTGCATGAAAATTTCATTGAAAGAAGTCTCCCATACCGCCTTATACAATGTCTTTTCTTTGATATAATGAGCACAGCTATAAAGACGCTCAATGAGATAAAAGTAGACTATGCAGATATATTCGGGCCTGTTTTCAATCCTGTAGAGCAAATTCTGGAGTGCCAGACGGTGGAACAGATGCATGATACAATAAAAAATATATATGAACGTATATGCAGCTATATAATAGACAATCGAAAAAGCCATAATGTAGAATTGTGTAAGAGGATTATAGCGTATATAGAGGAGCATTATAATGATGTAAATCTTGGTGTGGCTACGATAGCTGAATATTTTAAGCTTAATCCATCTTATTTATCTTATTTTTTCAAAGAACAGACTGATCAAAATATGACCGATTATATAAATGCTGTGCGGCTAAAAAAGGCCAAAGAACTTTTAAACGATGAGAACCTATCCATAAATGAGATAGCGAAAAAAATAGGCTATGGCACATCAGCGCGTTTTATCCGCGTATTCAAAAAGGGCGAAGGCATAACGCCAGGTGAATACAGAAATGGCGTGGCTTTCTAAGATACTGTATATTGAAAATAAGATTTTAAACATCGTAATTCCAACGCATTGTTTATCCATATAAGAAATTAGAAATTTACAGTTGTCCCTTTCTCACCTATGATATAAGGGTAAGGTTTGGGAACCACATTATTATATAGGAGGTGATAAGGGGCAATTTTATTATATGGGAAAGCCCATCCCTATGTAATATATAATAGAAATAGGAGATAGGAGGAATATAATATGCGAAGAACGAGGAAGGTTTCAGTTTTTGTGGCATTGTTGCTGGTGTTGTCACTGCTGCTGGTGGCCTGTGGCAATCCTGCTGAGACACCGCCGGCAGGTGGGGAGCAGAGCTCTACTGATACAAATGAGCCGAGTGGAAGTACTTCGACAGATCAAGAGGCACAGGGTGACGCAACAATAATTACTATCAATGCTATATTTGATCCGCCTCCGGCAATAAATGGGAACCCTTGGGCACCACCAGGGTTAAACAATTTAGGAGACCTAGTATATGATCGATTGTTTGATTGTGTTCCTGATGTAAAGGCAGGTAAAACAGAATTTATTCCTATGCTTGGAGAGTCATTCGAGGAAGAGGGTAATAAACTCATAATACATTTGAGACAAGGCATAAAGTGGAGTGACGGAACACCGTTTACTAGTAAAGATGTTTTATCCACTTATTATTTGGGTTTCATGGCTGGTTGGCCTATGTGGAAATACGTTGATACCATCGAAACCCCGGATGATTATACGGTAATTATAAATTGGAGAAACACCGGTTCGGTAATGGCTCCGATGGCTTTTGCTAATCTTATACAAGGTCCTTATCATATATATGGCAAATGGGCTGATCAGTTAGCTCCGTTGACGGAAAAAAGAGATGCACAAGGTAACGTTGATCAGGCAACAAACGATGCAATAGCCGCGATAAGAGAAGACCTGTATAAGTTTAAACCGGCAGTAACGGAAATAGTAGGTAACGGTCCTTACATTATATCTAATTTAACAGCATCTGAAGCTATATTAAAGAAAAATCCTAATAGTTGGTCTGCCAGTAATTTAAAAATAGAGCAGGTAAAAGCACTTAGAGATACGACTACTGAGGCATTTGTTTCTAATATTATGAGTGGAGCATATGATCTCGATGTAGGTGGTGTTGCTCCTGATGTTCTAAAGCAACTGCAGGAAAAAAGCAACTGCAGGAAAAATATCCTGAAATGAAAATTGTATGGTCCCCTGAATATAGCCAACCTTCTATGCAATTTAATGTTAGCAAGTATCCGTTAGATAATCCAAACGTCAGAAAAGCAATAATATGTGCTATAGATAAGAAGGCGTTGCTTGAGGTAGCTGAGCCAGGTACTCAAATGCCTGATACCTATTGTTCAGGTTTAACACCGACTATAAGGGATTCATGGTTAAGCCAAAATATATTGGACGATATGGAAGATTATGCGTATGATCCATCTAAAGCTGAGGCTTTATTGAAAGGAGAAGGCTGGAGCAAAGGTTCTGATGGGTTCTGGCGTGATTCCAAAGGACAATTGGTACAGCTTGAAGTAGCAGCCATGAATTCATGGGCTATATTCTTTATGTGCGGAGATGCGATTGCTAACCAGCTCAATGAGTTTGGCTTAAAAACAGAATATAAAGCTATGGAAATAAGTGCATATTGGGATTATTTGGATAGGGGCCAAGCTATGATGAGCTTTGATTTTCGCCCAGGTGGATTATCGTATGCTGGACAACCGTGGGAATTTTACAGGAGCATTTATGCAGATGGTGCTGTAAGGATGGGGTTAAAGGCCCCTACAGCAAGCGGTGATCCCAAGATAAACGTGAAATTATCTTCTGGTGAAACCGTAGATCCCATATCCTTATTGAATGATCTGTTTTATGCCACGGATAAGGATAAACAAGCAAAGATAACGGAAAAATTAGCACAAGCCACCAATGAATTTGTGCCTATTATGCCGATAGGCGAGAAGACAGCACCGATAAAAATACACAACACTAAATTATCTTATCCTGATGATCCGTTGTTGCCGGAATGGTATGGAGGAGCTAATACGCGTGTGATAGCAAGATTATTAAAATTAGGCGAGCTGTATTATAAGTAAATAAGACCCCTTAAGGATTAACCGCATGTTTTGAGCATGCGGTTAATCCAACCTATAATGTGAAGAGGTGATAAAATGGCTTGGATAAGAAGGTTAATGTTGATTATACTGACAATATTTTTTGCTATGACCATTACATTTGTAGTGATAAGAATGATGCCCGGTAATCCTGTAGAAACCTTAGCCATGGATATGGTGAGAAATCAGGGCGTAAATTATGAAGAGGCGTATGCACGTGCTAAATCGATGTTAAACTATGATCCGGACATACCGATAATCCAACAGTACAGTAGATATGTTTCGGGTTTATTAAAGGGGAATTTCGGCGAATCCATGTCATTTAAAAAGCCAGTTGTACAGGTTATTGCAGGTGCACTGCCATGGACGTTATTGTTATTGTCCATTTCGTTGTTTATTTCATTTATAATTGGTATATTTATAGGCATGTACGTGGCATGGAAGAGAAATACCATAGTAGACCCCATCGTTTCTATTTATGCCTCTATTGCCGGCTCAATACCGGATTATATAGTGGGCCTTATCTTAATAATCATATTTGCGGTAAACTTGAAGTGGCTTCCTAATCGGGGACCATATGATTCGTCCGTTATGCCCGGCTTCAATTGGCCTTATATATCCAGTGTGCTAGAACATGCTATACTGCCGATAAGCGCTTATGTTATTACCGGTTTGGGAGGATGGGCATTGGCTATGAAAGGCAATGCTATAAGCGTTCTTGGGGAGGATTACGTAACAGCGGCAAAGGCCAGAGGATTATCGCAAAGGAGAATAATAACTACATACGTAGGTAGGAATGCTCTTTTGCCTCTGATAACCAACTTGGCTATATCGTTCGGTATGATGTTCGGCGGTTCACCGCTTGTTGAGAATATATTTGTTTATCCGGGTGTGGGATATTTTTTGAATCAGGCTGTCGGACGCAGAGATTTTACGCTTATGCAGGGCATGTTTCTCATGATAACGATAGCAGTTGTGCTGGCTAATTTGATAGCTGAGATACTGTATTCTATCTTGGATCCTCGAATCAGGCAGGAGGGATAAACTGTTATGAACACGATAAAAGGGTTCTTTAGTGTGATAAATCGAAATAAGCAAGCTTTTGTAGGCTTAATTATCTTGCTTATATTTTTGTTTATGGCTGTAGTTGGTCCTTATATTATACCACTTGCTACGCAGACCAATTATGCAGAACGGCTTCAACTCCCATCTTTGGAGCATCCTCTTGGTACGGATTATGCGGGTAGAGATACATTGTCTCAATTTGTGCATGGCTCCAGAAACGTGCTTGTAGTTGCTTTTTTATCGGCATTATTTACTTTATTAATAGCGTTTATTATGGGTACAGTTTCAGGTGTGGTAGGTGGCACAGTAGATGCTATATTAATGTTTATCACAAATATTATATTAACAGTTCCAAGTTTTCCTATAATGATGGTATTGTCAATGGTTATAAAAATATCAGATCCTGTGACTTTCGGACTAGTGCTGAGCATATGGTCATGGGCGGGGTTAGCCAGGGCTATACGGTCACAAATACTTTCATTAAAACAAAGAGATTTTATTGAGGCCAGCCGCATATTGGGTCTGGGTCTGCCACATATAATATTCGCTGAGATGTTACCCAATATTACATCATATATAGCTATAAATTTTATAATGATAATGCGAGGGGCTATTACAGCCAGTGTTGGCCTCATGGTGTTGGGGCTTGTTCCATTTTCATCTACTCATTGGGGAATGATGCTACAGATGGCAATATCTAATACTGGAGCATTATATGGTTCTAGCGCTATTATTTATTTCCTGGTACCGGTACTAGGCATAATGTTTTTCCAGATGGGATGCCTGTTTTTCGCAAATGGCCTGGACGAGGCATTGAATCCCAGACTACGTGCGCAGTGAGGTGAGATAAGTGGCAGAGAATATATTACAATTTAAGGATGTTACGGTGGAATTCAAGTTGCGCCGCGGGGTATTGCGAGCGGTAGATAAAGCGTCGCTGGATGTACAGCGCGGAGAGATTCTTGGCATAGTCGGCGAAAGTGGAAGCGGCAAGTCGACGCTGGCATCTACGGTATTAAACATAGTATCTGTGCCCGGTGAGATAAGCGGCGGTCAGATATTGTATAATGGCAAGGATATATTAAAATTATCCGATGAGGAAATTCGAAAATACAGATGGAGCGACGTGGCCATGGTATTTCAAGCAGCCCAAAATTCCATGAATCCTGTCATAAGGATAAAAGAACAATTTCTTGAAACGGCCGCAGCCCATAACGGCGATAATATATCCGAAAGGGATGTTTTAGCTAAAGCGCGAAGGTTAATGGAGTATGTAAGATTGGAACCAGATCAGGTATTGAGTTCATATCCGCATCAATTGAGCGGTGGTATGAAGCAGAGGACCATTATAGCTATGAGCCTTTTACTCGACCCTAGGCTGTTGATATTGGATGAACCGACCACAGCGCTGGATGTTATAACTCAAGCTTATATAATGGATATATTAAAGGCTATACATGCTGATCTCGGCATCACAATGGTATTTCTAACGCATGATGTTTCTATCATGGGTAAAATTGCCGATAGAATGGCTGTTATGTATGCTGGTCGGGTAGTAGAGCTGGGAACGGTCGATGACGTATTCTATAATTCGCTACATCCATATACCAAGGGCCTTATACATGCTGCGCCATCGCTTACCGATGATGTGAGTAAACGACGGCCCATACCAGGCGCACCGCCGGATCTTATTAATCCGCCGGAAGGATGCCGGTTTGCTCCTCGATGCGGCTTTTATAATACGGGCTTTTGTAACGGCGAGGAACAAGGAAAGCTTATAGAGGTTAAACCTGGGCATTTTACGACATGCCTTGAATGGGAAAGGATGGATGCATAAATGGAGCCTTTGCTGGAGCTAAAAGATATAAATATGATATTTGAAAATAGGGCAGGGTTATTAGCCCCTAAGCGTAAAGTGGGGGCCGTGGTCGGAGTAGATATGCGGTTAAATCAGGGAGAAATACTGGCTGTGGTTGGCGAAAGTGGATGCGGCAAGACTACCATAGGTAAGATGGTTACAGGTTTGTTTAAGCCTACTTCTGGTAGCATAACGTTTATGGGCAAGGATATTTGGTCATTAAAGGGCAAGGATTTCTTCGAATATAGGAGAAGCGTGCAAATGGTACATCAGGATTCATATGCAGCGTTAAATCCTGCCAGAACCATATATCAGTCTCTCAGCGCGCCGTTATTCAGGCATAAGCTTGCTAAGAGCAAGAATGAAGCCAGAAAACAGTTGGAGGATTTATTCACGATGGTCGGCCTTACACCGCCAGAGCAATTTTTGGATAAATATCCCCACCAATTGAGCGGCGGCCAAAGACAGAGAATATTGTTGGCAAGAGCATTGTCGGTTCAACCCAAGCTTATAGTAGCTGACGAACCAGTATCCATGGTGGATGTTTCGCTGCGTATATCGCTGTTGGATCTTATGTCGGATATGAATGCCAGATTCAATATCGCGTTTATATATATAACCCACGACCTTGCTACAGCTAGATATATAGCTTCACATGGCAGAATAGCTGTCATGTACCTGGGCAAAATAGTGGAAACAGGTAACCTCAATAAGATTTTGGCAGAGCCAAGACATCCATATTTGCAGGCGCTGTTATCTGCAGTGCCAATACCGGATCCTAAGATTGCCAGGGCTATGAAACCCTTGCCCTTGAAGAGCCTGGATATGCCGGATCCTGCCGATCCTCCGGCAGGCTGCCGCTTTAATCCGCGCTGTCCATATGCCGAGGCTATCTGCGAACAGAAAGAACCACCGTTGATCCCCCTGGGAGAAGAAATGGTGGCTTGTCATTTAGTAGAAAGGATACCGAAGTGGAAATGGGAACAAGAAGCAGCTTTTTCAAAGTGATATTGTATTTCTCGCTAATGTTGTTGGTTATGAGCTTAATAATACTACCTTTCATAAGTGCGACATCACCGGAGTTCATAATCATAATTATGGCAGTAGCTATAAATGGTTTGACTGTCATTAGTGCGTATGTATATTTGCGCGTAACCTCAAAGAAGGCCGACAAATAGTTTTCATTGCAAGAACCTAAGTAGTGGTTTATAATAAAGTCTGAGATCAGGTTCATAAATATTTGAACAATAATGATGTCAAAAATGGGTATTTGGGAGGATTTCATATGTATGCACAGGTTAAACGACTAATTTCACAAATGACGCTGGAGGAGAAGATAGCTCAGCTCAACGCAGTTCCGATAGAGGACTTGTTGGATGACAGCGGAGAGCAGCTATCGGAAGAAAAACTGGAAGAGTTGCTCTCAAATGGCATAGGCCAGATAACTCGAGTAGCCGGAGGCCTTGGCGACCCATCCAAAGTGGATACTTCACCTAAGCATGCTGCCGAACTTGCCAATGCCATACAAAAATATCTGAAAGAAAAAACAAGGCTGGGCATACCGGCTATAGTACATGAGGAATGCCTAAGCGGCTTTATGGCGGATGGTGCCACTGTATTTCCGCAGGCTATAGGTTTGGCCAGCACATGGGATGCCGAGGCCATAGAAGCTATGGCAGGGGTCATAAGGCAGCAGATGAAGGCGGCAGGCGCTCATCAGGGGCTTTCGCCCGTGCTCGATGTTGCCCGGGATCCAAGATGGGGCAGGGTAGAAGAGACATTTGGTGAGGATCCATATCTTGTGGCCAGTATGGCTGTATCTTATGTGCGCGGTTTGCAGGGGCAAGATTTAACCAAAGGTATATTTGCCACGTTGAAGCATTTTGCCGGCCACAGCTTTTCCGAAGGCGGCCGAAATTGTGCGCCTGTTCACGTCGGGGAGAGAGAATTATGGGATATATTCCTGTTCCCATTTGAGGCAGCGGTGCGGGAAGCCAATGCTAAATCGGTTATGAACGCTTATCATGATATAGATGGCGTACCGTGTGCGGCATCGCGCGAGCTGTTGACCGATATTCTGCGAGGCCATTTCGGCTTTGACGGCATAGTAGTATCGGATTACGATGCCATAGATCGATTGAGAAAGGCCCATTTCACCGCCGGAAACAAAAAAGAAGCCGCGGTTCAAGCCTTGGAAGCAGGTATAGATATAGAATTGCCTAAGATGGATTGCTATGGTCAGCCGTTAATGGATGCCGTAAAAGAAGGCATGATATCCGAGGCTACGATAAATGAATCGGTAGAACGCGTTTTGACGGCCAAGTTTGAGCTTGGGCTTTTCGATGGTGTATATGTGGATGTCGACAGCGTGCCTGGCTTATTTGAAACGCCTGAGCAGAGGGAGATGTCTCGCGATATAGCTCGCAAATCTATAGTGCTTTTGAAAAACGACAATGTATTGCCCTTAAGCAAAGATATAAAGTCTATAGCAGTGATAGGACCAAATGCCGATAATGCGCGCAATATGCTCGGGGACTATGCATTTATGGCACACCGCTCATATGATAAAACATCGGTACATATAGTTACAGTATTGGAAGGTATCAAAAATAAGGTGCTCGATAGCTGTCGCATAACATATGCCAAGGGATGCGATATTATAGATCCATCTACAGATGGATTTGTTGAAGCCGTGAACGCTGCTCGAGCAGCAGATGCAGCTATAGTGGTAGTAGGGGATAATTCCGGTATATTCGGTAAAGGCACATCGGGCGAAAACGATGATAGAACCGATATAACGCTTCCGGGTGTTCAGATGCAGCTTGTAAAAGCCATAAAGGATACCGGTAAGCCGGTAATAGTTGTGCTCATAAACGGCAGGGCATTCGCTGCAAAGGAATTGGCTGATAATGCCTCGGCGCTTATGGAAGCCTGGTATCCTGGTGAAGAAGGCGGCAACGCTGTAGCCGATGTGCTGTTTGGGGATTATAATCCGGCGGGGAGATTGCCAATATCGTTGCCGTGCGAAGTGGGTCAGATACCTATAAATTATAATCTAAAGCCAGCTTCCTACATAAATTATTTGTCTACCGAGACTAAGCCGGCTTTTGCGTTTGGCTATGGCATGAGCTATACGACGTTCGGATACAGCGATCTCAGCATAACGCCTGCTGTAGCGCCGTCGGCTGGTAAAGTGGATATAAGCTTTAAGGTGACTAATGCAGGGCAACTGGCCGGAGACGAGGTGGTGCAACTTTATATACGCGATGAAGTATCCAGCATTGTTCGGCCTGTTAAGGAACTAAAGGGCTTCAAACGCGTAAACCTTCAGCCGGGCGAAACCAAAGAGATTACATTTACATTATACGCCGATCAATTGGCCTTCCACGATAAAGATATGAGGTTGGTCGTTGAACCCGGCACGTTTAAGATAATGGTAGGGAGCTCATCCGACGACATAAGGCTGGAGGGAAGTTTTGAAATAGACGGCCAAAAGAGAGAGGTAATGGCTGAACGCAGATTCTTTGCCGATGTTGTTATTCAATAAATGAAAATGGGGGCGTAAAGCCCCCGTTGATTACTTGAAATATACCGGTTTTCCTGTGGCTGCTGACTTGTATATGGCTTCTAATATTTCGGTTACCACCAACGCCTGTTCAGGTTTGACCAATGGCTCGGTATCGTTTATAACGCTGTCGATCCACATCTTAGCCTCGAGTTCTGCCGGAGTAATGCTTTCTCCTTCATAGAAATCCACGCCTTTGCCGCCTAGTTCGGGCTTAAATACATAAGTTTTGCTATATTTTTCCCCGTTTATGCGCAGACCGTCTAGCATATCGGCACCGGCTTCGGTACCGCAAAGCACGGTCATGGCCTCGCCAGTTTGCAGCGTGTTAAGAGCCCAGCTCGATTCGAGTATCACCGTAGCCCCATTTTCAAATGTTATAAAACCAAAAGCTGAATCTTCTACGGTGAATTTTTTGGGATCCCATGAACCCCAAGCATTAGCGGCGTTCTCTTTGCTGCCCAGTTTATGATATGTGGTCCCTACGGCCATAGCTGGTTTATAATTATCCATCATCCAGAGCGTCAGGTCTAGTGAATGAGTGCCTATATCTATCAGTGGACCGCCTCCCTGTTTTTCTTCATCCAGGAATACGCCCCAGGTTGGAACCGCACGCCTGCGTATAGCCAATGCTTTGGCCAAATAGATCTCACCCAATTCACCATTTTCACACATCTTCTTTAAGTATAAAGAGTCGGGTCTGAAGCGGTTCTGGTAGCCAATAGTCAGTTTTTTGCCGGTTCTTTTAGCAGCTTCCAGCATGGCTCTGGCCTCTTCGGAATTTTTGGCCATGGGCTTTTCACACATTACGTGCTTGCCTGCCTCCAATGCCGCTATAGTTATAGGGGCATGGGCATTGTTAGGCGTGCATACGTGAACCACGTCTATATCATCCATAGCCAGCAGATCCTTGTAATCCGTAAATACCTTGGCGCCGGGTACGCCGTACTTTTTTGCGCCTTCTACAGCCCTTTCTTCGATGAGGTCGCAGAAAGCCACCATCTCAACGTTGTTTAGAGCAGATAGGCTCGGCATGTGTTTGCCGTTGGCAATACCGCCGACTCCGATGATACCCACCTTTACTTTTTCCATAAATAATAAAACCTCCAAGTTTTAATTTTACGCCTTATATTGTATAACGCAAATGGATAATAAGCAAGCTCAGTTTTCTTTCTTGCTATAGTACAGGGTTTGTAGTATCATGTCATTAGAATATATAACTTTATGGAGGGGTGCTCTTATGTATGTAGGTGTTGACTATTATCCGGAGCATTGGCCGGAAGAGCGTTGGCAGATCGATGCTGAGATGATGCAGGAGGCAGGCATAAATGCTGTGCGCATGGCCGAATTTGCTTGGGTAAAAATGGAACCTATAGAAGGCATATATGACTTTTCATGGTTGGACAAGGCTATAGATATTTTACATAATCATGGCATAAGCGTTATATTGGGTACTCCGACAGGTTCCATGCCGGCATGGGTGGCATTGAAGTATCCAGATACGGTGGCTACCGATAGAAACGGCCATAAAATACCATATGGAGCGCGCAAAGATAACTGTCCAAGCAGCTTATCCTACAGGCTGCTTAGCCAGCGCATAACGCGTGCTATGGCTGAACATTACAGGAATAATCCGGCTGTTATAGGGTGGCAGACCGATAACGAATTCGGCGAGCCTAATTGCTATTGCGATACGTGTAAAGCAGCATGGCATGATTGGTTAAAAAAGCGTTTCGGCAGTATAGATAGGTTAAATGAAAGCTGGGGGACTATATTCTGGAGCCATAGTTATCGCAGCTTTGACGAAGTGCCGCTGCCGCGGCGTATACCTAGCAATCCCAGTTTGGAACTCGATTATATGCGCTTTTATTCCGATCAGGTAGTTTCATTTCAGAAAGAGCAGATCGACATATTAAGGGAAGTTTGCCCACATCAATTCATTACTCATAACTTTATGGGCTTTTACGATAACCTCGATTATTATAAGCTAGCTCATGATTTGGATTTTGTGTCATGGGATTACTATTATAACTATGGTTCGACATGGGATGACAGGATGGCATCGTATAGACGAGGATCAGCCTCGCATGATTTAATGCGCAGCCTCAAACATAAGAATTTCTGGATTATGGAAACCAGCGCCGGTCCGACAGGTGCGTCTATATATGACCGTAACTTAAGGCCCAAAGAAATGAGGCGTATGAATTACCAAGCTGTAGCGCATGGGGCTGATGGGCTTATGTGGTTCCGCTGGCGTACCAGCCGTTACGGTCAGGAACAATACTGGCATGGTCTGTTGCAGCATGATGGTCAGCCGAACCGCCGCTATCGAGAAGCGGCTCAGGTGGCCTATGAGTTTCAAAAACTCGCCTCTAAAATAGAGGGGTCCCAAATAAAGGCTGATGTGGCCATAGCTCTGTCATACCAAGATAGATGGGCATTTCACATACAGCCTAATAGCAATGCTTTTAACTACATAGATCATATGATGAAGTACTATAAAGCCTTTATCAAACAAGGTATAAATATTGATTTTGTTAATTTAGACGTCGACGATGTGTCAGGCTATAAACTTTTGATAGTACCCACAGCTTACATAATGACCGAGCAAATTGCCGGCAAGCTCGATGGTTTTGCCAGAAATGGTGGCACTGTCGTATTAACATTCAGAAGCGGCGTTAAAGATGTGGAGAATATACCATATGATATGGTGCTGCCAGGATTTTTAAAAGACATGGCTGGTATACGTATAGAGGAATATGAAGCATTAAATAACCATGCCAGTTATCGAGTGGCTTGCGGCGATAAGCGGTATAGCTGCAGCGTCTTTGCTGATTGGATTATACCTGAAAAAGCTACGGCGCTGGCGTACTATGAAGAAACAAGCATAGATGAGTATGCGGCGGCCACTATAAACCATCATGGTAATGGTACTGTATATTATATAGGTACATGCTTTGACGATGAAGAATTCTACGACAGTCTCTTAGTGGGTATATTGCAAAATGCTCACATAAAACCATTGATTGTCCCACCAAAAGGCGTAGAGATATGTACGCGTTATAAAGGGGAAGCGGTATATGCTTTCATACTCAATCATAACGATCACGATGTAAGCATAACTATACCTTATGGGACCGAACTTATTTCAGGTCGTCAATTGAGCTCTTCGATCGATATAACTGCGGGCGATGTAGCTGTGTTAGAAATAAAATAATAAATATCTCTTGATAATCATTCGCCTGTGTGTTATAATTTGTTTGAACAAACAAATTTAATTTAATAATGGAGGTATGAAACGATGGAGTTAAAAGGTAGCAAAACAGAAGCAAATCTTTGGGCGGCTTTTGCAGGAGAATCGCAGGCGCGCAATAAGTATACGTATTTTGCCAGCCAGGCGGCAAAGGAGGGTTATGAGCAGATAGCCGGCATATTTGAAGAAACGGCCGGTAACGAAAAGGAGCATGCCAAACGCATATTTCGTTTCTTGAACGGCATAGGCAATACGGCCGATAACTTAAAGGCGGCTGCTGCAGGCGAAAACTATGAATGGACCGATATGTATCCAAGCTTTGAAAAAGTAGCCCGCGAAGAGGGTTTTGACGACATAGCGGACTTCTTTCATGAAGTAGCCAAAGTCGAGAAACATCACAACGAGCGTTACAACGCTTTACTTAAAAATGTGGAGAATGGTGAGGTCTTTGTCAAGGCTGGTCCTACCAAATGGAAATGCCGTAACTGCGGATATATATACGAAGGCGCTGAAGCGCCGAAGGTATGCCCGGCCTGCAAACATCCACAGTCTTTCTTTGAACTTTTGTGCGATAATTTTTAATAATGGAGGTATGAATGATGAGCGTCAAGAATACTAAAGAGGTTTATAAATGCTCAGTATGCGGTAATATCGTAGAGGTATTGCATGTTGGCGGCGGCACGTTAGTATGCTGCGGCAAGCCCATGGAATTGCTGGAAGAAAAGACAGCTGATGCGGCGACCGAGAAACACGTGCCGGTAATAGAGAAAACGGGTGACGGCGTATTGGTCAAAGTAGGGAGTGTACCGCATCCTATGTTGCCTGAGCACTATATCGAATGGATCGAGCTGATAGTTGACGGGGCTTCTTATAGAAAGTTCCTGAAACCAGGCGATAAGCCGGAAGCTTTCTTTGCCGTGCAGGGCGATGATCTGCAAGCGCGCGAATACTGCAATGTCCACGGATTGTGGAAGTCTTAATAAGGGATGATTTATAGAAAAGGGCCATATATGGCCCTTTTCTATCTATATACGAATGAGTATTTTCCGGGCGTTCCGATTTTTCATAGCCGCGATCTGATCAATTGGAAACAGATCGGTGCTTGCCTGACGCGCGAAAGTCAGGTGCTGCTGCGTTGCTGCAAGCCATCGGGCGGTATCTATGCACCGACTCTCCGTTATCATAATGGCAGATTCTATATGATAACAACCAATGTCACGGGCGACAGAAGCGTAATACGGGAAACAATGGAAGGCCCTCTTCCTAATGAATATCTGTTCCGTGTTGTGGGAAGCATGGGGCAGTCACCATCGGAGCCGGTTGTACAGCAGGAGTCTGCACTGAAGGCACTATGACGATGACCTTTACTGCCAATAATGAATCACAAGAAGGTACGCGCCTATCGCCTCGTTACATTTGTGATTATAATAGTTCAATATTACCGGAAAATGATGCGAACGGACCCGGTATAACATGGATACCGCGATGATTTCCGAAGTAGTCGGTATCAAAGCGTATCGGCGTTCCATCCGGGTTTTCATAGTATTGCTCCGGTTCAAAGGCTTTGCCGAGAACTTCGGTATTTATCATCCGATCACTGAAATTCCTGATGTAATCATATATATTTGTGTGCAGATAATAATGGCCATCTTTTTCCACCAGTTCTACTTTGAGATCCTGATCATTTTTTTCAACGACCAGACCGCTCACTTCATTTTTCCATGGCTTGGCGCCGTTCAGATATACATTCCCTTCGCTCCAGACTGGTAGATAACCTGAATGAGCAGGCTCTAAAGCCATCATATTCGGACGCCTGGTGAAATCGAACTGTGCGATCCATTCATCATAGGTCGGGTAATCATCGAAAACATGCGTACCTACCTGTCTGTTTTCCCGAATGACACTTGTGTTCTGATCATGGTAGACCACATAGTCTTCAGAAGGCCACTTCTGGACAAAGATATTGTTGCAGAAACGGTCATCACCATGAAGAATGGTCATAAAGCCCATCACTTCAGTACGGTGTGGTATGTGATACGGCGTATAGCGCGTACCTGTTCCATTGCCGACGCTGGTAAATGCGCCGCAGATAAGGTTGTGGACCATTGCCACGCCCTGTGTTGCAATACGAAGGCTGACGTCTGAAAGCAGGATATTGTTGTCGATCAATGTTGGGCCATGGCTGACTTCTACAAATATATCCTGAGACATCATACTTCCAGGAAGATTTTTGGCATATGGCGGCCGCTGGTTATCATGGAGCAGGTTCTGGGTAATACGTGTACCCTGGGCTTCCCAGTCACACCAAATTCCCATAGTGCAATGGTGAATATGGTTGCGGCGTATGATCACGTCAATGGCCGCGTGCATTTTTATACCAGCGATTTCCGCTCCGCCCAGCTCCATCATATTATTGATATGGTGGATATGGTTGTCCTCAATGATACTGAACACACCGCCCATACGGCCGATAATGCCGCCCTGTTCGCAGTGGTGGATGTTGCAGCGGCGTACTATATGGCTGCCGATTTTTTCTTTCAGCCATCCGTGATACTGGCCGCGGCAAACCGCGTCGCGTTCCATCTGGGTAGGACTCTTTACCTGCTTATTTGTAAAATAATGCTCGTTGTCAGGATCAAGATATTTGCCCAGAGAAATGCCGGCACACTTGCTGTTCGAAATTTCACAATCTTCAATAATCCAGCCCTTGCTCCAGTGAGGACCGATCATGCCGTCCTGGAAAGCTGCAGGCGGCGCCCAGGTGGTGGCGGCTTTATCGATTTTGAATCCTCTGACCGTAATATAACCGATGCCTGTTCTGGAAGGCATGAAACATCTGCGGCGGACGTTGATCTCTATATTTTCCTTATTCGGGTCCAATCCCTGGAAGTTGGCATAAATGATCGTTTCATCAGCATCTGTATCCTGCTCGGTATACCACTTGTAAACAGAATCCTCCGGTACCCAACTGCATTCATAAACATCGCCTTTGATACACTCTTCCAAGCTTGTGGCTTCATACATCGATTTGTTATTTAGATAGACACAGCCTGTATGTTTGTTTGGCGTCGCGAAATACCAGTCTCCATATACCAAAGTTGTATAGGGATTGTAACTACCGAAAACACTGTTTGCGACTCGGGATACCCAGACGTTTTCCTTGTAGTGCTGCCAGGTTTTTATCTGTTCCGCGCCGGTGATCACTGCGCCAAGAGGTGTGGTACTTGTATAAGTGATACGGCCATCTTCAGTGCCGGAATGGATCGGATCTACATATTCCCGGTAAATCCCCGGTGCTACCAGTACTTCATCACCGGGAAGCGCTGCCTTCGCGGCTTCGCCGATCCGTTTGAATGGTCTCTCAATAGAGCCGTTTCCGTCTTTTGCAGCATTTGCATCTACGTAGTATTTCATAAGAACCTCCTATCCTATTATTGAAATATGTATGATATGATCGCTATAAATAAAGCGGCAGAGGCTGCCGCTCATACTAGAGATTATACTATATGTGATGGCCTTTTACAATACCCGCTCCAAACCATAATATTGGTTCAACGCCGAATTTTGTGAAGCCTAGCTAATTCCACAAAATACTTTGGCAGATAGCTGATAAAAGGGTAGAAAAAATCCGATTCACCGTTTGTTAATATAGAATTCAAAAAAATAAAAAGAAGGTGAATCGGATTGAATTCTATAAATGATTTTATCGAAAATAATGTCAGATTGCAAGGGATAAAGGTACTATCTATCAATGTAGATAATAGTACATTTTATATAGTGGCTACATCTGCCCACGATTGTGCAGTTTGCCCTACCTAACTGCGGACACATTACATATGATGTACATGATAAAAGATGGCGGTTATATAAGCATTTGCCTATATGGGATGATTTATAGAAAGGGGGCCATATATGGCCCCTTTCTATGTATATATGAATCACGAAGGGCCGAAATTTATTTTACGGCCCGCTTGCTTTTTAAAAAGGTCTGTTTTATAATAATGGTATAGACCACTATACAACCATATGACAAAGAAAGGAGGGATTATATGAGGATATATGTGGCCGATACAGAGGATGAGATGGCATATCATGCAGCGGGGGTAATAAGTGATCGGCTGATTAAATACCCGGATACTACATTAGGATTGGCTACAGGTGGTACAATGATAGGACCATATCGATATCTTGTACAAATGTATGAACGCGGTATTATCAGCTTCAAATCGGTTGTGACGTTTAATCTCGATGAATATGTGGGTATCGAAGCATCTCACCCGGCATCTTTTCACCACTTTATGTATGAACATCTTTTTGAGCATATAGATATACTACCCCAAAATGTTCATATACCCGATGGTATGGCAAATGATATACAAGCGGAATGCAAAAGGTATGATTGCGCCATAAAAGAGCATGGGGGGATAGACCTGCAGATATTAGGTATAGGATTAAACGGGCATATAGGCTTCAACGAGCCTGGCACGCCGTTTGGGACGACTACGCACGTGGTCGATCTTACCGAAACTACCAGGGCGGCCAATGCTAGATTTTTTGGTTCTGTAGAGGATGTGCCCAAACAGGCCGTTACCATGGGTATAAAGAACATCATGCAAAGCCGTTCTATAATATTGATGGCTTCAGGAGAAGCCAAAGCTGATATAATTGCTAAAGCGTTGACAGGCCCTGTAACGCAACGAGTGCCGGCTTCGGTATTGCAATTGCATCCTCAGCTTACGGTGATTCTGGATAGGCAAGCGGCGTCATCTATGCCGAAAGATTATTTTGATTGCAGTTTTGTAGCTTAAATTATATAATATAAACGAATTAAAACGAGGGGAGGATTGTCTGCTGCGCGAGGACGCAGGGACAGAAACGATGAAGAAGGTTAAAGTAGGTATAATAGGCAATGGAAGCATAAGCCATACGCATATGGCCGGCTATAAGAAGCTGGACCATGTTGAGGTAGTAGCCAACTGCGACATAAATGAACAGAGAGCAAAACAGTTTGCACAGTATTATAATATTCCTCATACGTATGCCGATTATAATGAGATGTTAAAGCAGGAGGACTTGGATGCGGTCAGCGTATGCACTTGGAATAACGTACATGCCCCGGCTACCATAGCAGCTCTTAAAGCCGGTAAGAATGTATTATGCGAGAAACCGTTGGCGTTGAACGCCATACAGGCTCAGCAGATGGTGGATGCTGCAAAAGACGCGGGTAAACTCCTCATGGTCGGTTTTGTGAGGCGTTTTGGACTCAACACGCAGATATTAAAGCGCATGATAGATAACGGCGATATGGGACAGATATATTATGCAAAGACAGGTTGCTTACGCCGCGTAGGCAATCCGGGTGGCTGGTTCTCCGATAAAAAGCGTTCGGGCGGGGGACCGCTTATCGATCTCGGAGTACATATGATCGATTTGGTGCGTTATCTGATGGATAAACCCAAAGCGGTGCTGGCAATGGGTTCAACCTATGATTTAGTGGGGCCGCGTTCAAATATAATAGGCATACAACAGTATAAATCGGCTGATTACAGCGATTATAACGATGTGGAGGATCTGGCAGCGGGTTTTGTGCGTTTTGACAACGGGGCTACGCTTATAGTCGAGAATAGCTGGACTCAGCATATAAAACGCGATAAGCTTTATTTGGAGCTCTACGGCAGCAAGGCCGGTGTTACTATGGAACCAGACTTTGAGATTTATTCTGAACGCAACGATGTGCTTACGGATACAAAACCTTTCATAGATGTGAATCAAAATGATTTTCAACCTATATTCGACAAAGAGATGGCGCATTTTATAGATTGTGTAGCCAACGGCACACCGTGTTTGAATCCCGGTGAGGATGGTGTGGAGCTTATGAAAATATTGGATGCAATATATGAATCAGCCAGCACAGGACATGAAGTCATAATCAAATAAGGAGGTAAAAGCATTATGAATAGGATAGGCGTAATGGTGGATTCTTTCCGTCTGGGTGTGCGTGAAGGTATAAAGAAAGCACGTGAGGTAGGTGCTGCTGCCATACAGATTTATGCGGTATCAGGAGAAATGGCTCCAGAGAATCTATCACTTTCTGCACGGCATGAACTTTTAAACTATATAAAAGATAACGGTCTTAAGGTTTCGGCCTTGTGCGGCGATATGGGTGGGCATGGTTTTGCGGTAAAAGAAGATAATCCGGCAAGAATAGAACGTTCAAAGCGTATAATGGATCTGGCAAGGGATTTAGAGACAGATGTGGTGACCACTCATATAGGGGTAGTGCCATCCGATCCGAATCACGACAGATACAAGATATTGCAAGAGGCTTGCGAGCAATTGGGAGAATACGGGGATCAAGTGGGCGCGTATTTTGCTATAGAAACGGGGCCGGAAAAAACCGAGACCTTAAAGCGCTTTTTGGATAGCTTGCATAGCCGAGGTGTGCGCGTGAATTATGATCCCGCCAATCTGGTAATGGTTACGGGCGATGATCCTGTAGGGGGCGTGTATAATCTAAAAGACTACATAGTTCATACGCATGCGAAGGACGGCATAATGAAGAAAAAAACCGATCCTGAGATCATATATGGCTTTTTCGCTGATGGGGGTATAGAGGATTTCCGTATTGGCGATTATTTTGAAGAGATGCCGTTAGGTCAAGGTGCCGTGGATTTTCCAGCATACGTGAAAGCATTGGATGAGGTGGGTTATAAAGGTTTCTTTACTATAGAGCGCGAGGCGGGCGCTGATCCCGAGGCCGATATACGCCAGGCGGTAGAATTTTTGAAAGGTCTTGGGCTATAGGAGGCGATTGCTCATAGATTTAATCGATATAAGCGATATAGATAAAGAATCACCTATACCTATATACTATCAGATAAAGGAACGTATGAGGGCTCTCATAGAGGCTGGAGACTTAAAACCGGGCATGCAAGTTCCATCGGAGCGCGAATTATGCGATGAATATGGCGTGAGCCGTATGACCGTACGACAAGCCATATCCGAATTGGTTAAGGAAGGCGTGCTGTATCGTCTGCGTGGGAAAGGTACTTTTGTGGCCGAACCCAAGCTGGACCAGCCGATAATGCAATTGTCGAGTTTCAGTGAGGATATGCACAAACGCGGCATGCAAGCCGGGGCAAAAACCGTGGATATTAAGGCAGTACATGAGGATATAAGCCATGTGCGGAGAGCGTTGCGCCTGGAAGATGAAGAACCGGCGTTAAAAATAGAGCGTTTGCGCTTTGCCGACGGTGTTCCTATGGTATTTGAAGTCTCTTATTTTAGCTATAGAAGATTTTATGCATTGGAGAAGGCCGACCTCGAGCATTGTTCCTTGTATAATATATTGGAGCAACAGTTCGGAGCGCATCCGGTATCGGCTAAAGAGACTTTGGAGGCTGCATTGGCTGACAGCTATATAGCTTCTATGCTTGGTATAGAGGAAGGGGCGCCTGTGATAATGGTTATCGGTGTGACATACGATGAAGACGACGTACCGATAGAATACGTACGCTCTTACTATCGCGGCGATAGATACAAATTTTACCTGGAATTAAAACGCTAAATAACCATCAAGAATTCAAAAAGGGTATTGCATTTTGCTCTGATATATGGTAGTATAATAATACAATTAAATATGAAAAACGCTGAATTCCCGTCAGGGAAACGGGGGAACCAATTTTTGGGGTGAATCCGTAAGGTAGGGTTATCTCTTTCGACCCGAACCCGTCAGCTAACCTCGCAAGCGTAGGAAGAGGGAGCAGGCTATAATTTAGCTTGAGAAGTCACGGCTCTCGTTCGTGGCTTTTTTGTTCTCCCTCCATAATAAAAATTAAAAATTTTTAGGAGGGATTATTTTATGCCTAAATTTGCTGTCATAGGAGCCGGCAATGGAGGTATGGCCATGGCCGCCCATCTGGCGCTGAAAGGCCATGAGGTCAATCTATTTAACCGTACATTTGACAAACTGATTCCAATACAAGAGCAGGGTGGAATCTATCTTGAAGGACTTGTAGAAGGTTATGGACCACTTGAAATCGTCACATCTGATATTAGGCAAGCGATAAGGGACGTCGATGTCATTATGGTGACAGTACCGGCCGTTGGGCATCGCGATATAGCCCAAATGTGCGCTCCGTATTTGCAGGATGGTCAGATAATTGTGTTGAATCCGGGACGTACCGGTGGGGCCCTCGAATTCTCGCAGACGCTGTACGAATACGGTGTAAATGCCCGGATAACGGTGGCCGAAGCCTCGACTTTTATATACGCCTGCCGCAAGACTGGTCCATGCTCGGCTCGCATATTCGATATAAAAAAATCGGTAGAAATAGCAGCACTTCCATCTGTAAGAACGGGGTTGGTATTGGATGCGTTGAAAGAGGTATATCCGCAATTTGTTCCAGCCGAAAGCGTATTGGAAACCAGTTTCAATAACATAGGCGCTATATTCCATCCGGCGCCCACGCTGTTGAACGCTGCCCGTATAGAGACCACGGGCGGGGCATTTGAGTATTATATAGAAGGCATATCTCCGTCAATAGCTAAGATAATACAGCGTATGGATGATGAGAGAATGGCTGTGGCCAAGATGCTAAATGTAAAGTGCATGAGTGCCTTGGAATGGATGAGGGTGTCTTACGGTGTGGAGGCCGATGACCTGTACAGCGCCATACAGCAGAATAAAGGATATAAGGGCATAAAGGCGCCGTCCAATACAGATACGCGCTATATATTTGAGGATGTGCCGTACAGTTTGGTGCCAATATCAGCTTTTGGACGTATGGCAGGTGTTCCTACGCCTACGATAGATGCCATAATAGATCTAGCTTGCACCGTATCCGGCGTCGATTATCGGGCGTGTGGCAGGACTATAAGTAAATTAGGTATCGACGATATGTCGATGTATGAGATATATACTTATGTATACTTCGGAGACATCAGAAGGGGAGTGGTGGCATGAAACAGATGATAGCTGCGTCTATAGGTAACACGTTCATATAGCAGGTCCACTTAATTTTCTCGAATTGGCAAAACAATACGGGTATGAAACGCGCTTTTTAGGACCGGCTGTACCTTTGAGCCGTCTTATAGATGTTGTATTGTCTCAAAAGCCGGATTCAGTTGGCATAAGCTATAGGCTAACGCCTCAGACATTGGAGCCTTTATTGGAAGAACTCAAGGCTTTGATAGAACAATATGATTTGCAACATATAATATGGTTATTTGGCGGTACGCCTCAAAACTGCGAAACGGCCAAACGTTTCGGTATATTTGAACACGTCTTTGCCAAGAGCGGTGACGAAGAATCGTTGGCATATCTGCAAAATGAGGATATGTATAATGGGCAAATGACTTATGCATCTGATTTGATAGGGCGAATAAGAGAGAGCTATCCTTATCCGCTTATAAGACACCATTTCGGTTTGCCGTCGCTGGATATGACTATAACCGGTGTCAAGGATATAGCATCGTCCGGCCTGGTGGACGTCATATCCATAGCCCCTGATCAGAATGCGCAGGAGCATTTCTTTGAACCTGATGAGATGAATGAGGATATGGATGGGGCAGGCGGCGTACCTATCAGAAAGCCTGATGATCTGAAACGCATATACGACGCTGCTCAAACTGGAAATCATCCACTCTTACGCTGCTATAGCGGCACAAACGATATATTCGACATGGCGCAAATGTTGAAGGATACAATTGATAATGCATGGGCCGCTATACCACTGTGCTGGTATAATCGCCTGGATGGACGAGGACCGCGCAGACCATTGGAATCCATAGCCGAGAATCAACTCCTGATGAAGTGGCATGCCGACAGAGGCATACCGGTGGAGGTAAATGAGGCTCACCACTGGAGCCTAAGAGGTGCTCACGATGCGATAGGCGTAGCAGCAGCCTATTTGGCGGCGTATAATGCAAAAAGCATGGGCGTGAGATATTATATATCCCAGATGATGTTCAATGTGCCGCCGCAAATCTCGCCTGTTATGGATTTGGCTAAAATGCTGGCCGTCACAGAGATGATAGACACGTTGCAGGATAAGTCTTTCACGGTCTTTAGGCAGGTTCGCGCCGGCCTTGCATCTATGCCGGATGACCTCGATAAAGCCAAAGGCCAGTTGGCGGCTTCCACATACTTGGCTATGGCCTTAAAGCCGCATATAGTGCATGTAGTGGGCTTCTGCGAGGCCGATCACGCCGCGAAACCTGAAGAGGTCGTGGAAAGCTGTGCCATAGCCAGGGCAGTGATAGATAATGTATTGAAAGGCATGCCTAATATGACATTGGATCCTGCCGTATTGAAACGGAAGGATCAGCTTATAAGCGATGCTTATGCTATAATAGGCACCATTAAAAGGTTGGATGAACACAAAGATGCTTTGATAGAGCCATCGTGCATAGCCGCTGCCATCAAGCTGGGCATATTGGATGCTCCGCAATTGGCTGGTAACCCATATGCGGCCGGTATGCTCAAAACAGCGGTGATAGGAGGGGCCTGTTATGCTGTAGACGAGAGCGGTAAGCCCGTCGATGAGAAGCGCAGGCTGCGCGATGTGCTCTCAAATATTTACAACGGCATAGCTGCGCATGAGAAGTTCGTATTTTAAGCTGACGTTTAGAGAAACAGGGGCGGTGGTATTAACACTAGCCCCTGTTTTTTTCATAGCAGCGCATATTATAATGTGATATAATATGCTCATTATGGTGGACATTACAATCGAAGACTTGGGAAGGAAGAAATACATTGAATCCATATGAAGTACTGGGGATAAAAGAAGGGGCATCAGAAGAGGAAATAAAGCGGGCTTATCGCGAGTTAGTGCGGAAATATCATCCGGATCAATACAAGGATAATCCTTTATCCGATCTGGCCGAAGAGAAACTAAAAGAAATAAATGAGGCCTATGACATGCTCATGAAGGGCAGCTCGGGTCGAAATAGTAGCAGCGGGCAGTATTCATCGTCTTCATATAGTCAGGATTATAACTATGGGGCTCAACAGGGCGATTATCAGAAAGTGGCTGAATATATAAATCGGGGCGATTTGGTAAATGCCGAGCGCATGTTGAATAATATACCGACGCGTGACGCACAATGGTATTACTTTAAAGGCGTTATAGCAGCACGCCGCGGTAGGTACGGCGTGGCATACGATAGCTTTCAGACTGCTGTGAATATGGACCCGTCCAATCCTGTATATCAGGATGCCTTGAATCAAATGATGAATGCTTCGCGCGGTTTTCGCCGAGATGTATATAATCGGCGCGACGACGAGTCGCAGCAGCTGTGTCAGCTATGCACTGCCATGTATTGCACTGATTGCTGTTGTGAGATGATGGGCGGGGATTGTATATCTTGTTGTTAAGGGGGCGGCATATTGAGAACGTCGAATAAAATAGCATTTACAGGATTGATGCTGGCGCTTACGATGGCCATGTTGTTTTTGGCTGTACTCATGCCGTTGAACAGGTTGTTTTTTACGGCCATAAGTTCGGTATTTGTGGCTGTGGTTATCATGGAGATCGGCATAGGCTATGGCTGGCTGTTTTATATAGCGTCGTCGCTGCTGGTGCTTTTGCTTATACCCATGAAATCGATAGCGCTTTTGTATACGGCATTTTTTGGTATTTATGGCATAATAAAGGGCTATATAGAGAGGATACACGATCGTTGGATAGAGGTCATACTAAAGCTGCTGTTTTTTAATCTATCATTGTTTATCTTGTATAAGATAGCATCGGCATTTTTGCCTAATGAATTAAATATATCAGGCCGGTGGCCGGTGACCCTTTTGTGGCTTGCCGCTCAAGTCGCGTTTTTGGTATATGACTATGCATATACGCTTTTTTTAAGGCTTTATCATAACAGGATAAGGAAGGCTATGTTTAGATAAATCTAGAACTACGCTAATGCTGACTTCTCCCAGCCATAAGTGGCGAGGCTTTATGCTAAGCCATAGGTAACAATGAAATGATCAGGTCTGTGTTGGTCGCCGAAACCGTGAGATTGGAGCGGTTAAATAAGGTATCCATTGCATATAAATGTGCAGAGCGGTATTGTGAAAACAGTATGAAAGGAATGTTAAAAATTTTTCTCGCGGGCTTTCATTCTATATCGAAATGCGACGGCTATAACGACGATAATGCATATCGCGGCGCTTATTGGGCCGAAATATTGCTGTACGAGGGCAACTGCTGTTTCGCCGAAGAAAATAATGGCCAGTACCTCAGACATAAAGCGTATGCTGCGGCTTATGGTCAGCCATATGACAAAGGACACGATGTTTATGCGGAATATACCTGCGGCTATGGTAAAAGGCTTATCCGGTATAGGTGAGAAACCGATGAGCAGGGCAGCCATAGAACCGTGTTCGCTGAGCAGGTCTTCTATGCGCTGCATCATATCCGGTTTAACCATACGCGCCAATACGGGGCGTCCAGCCCATTTGCCTATATAATATCCCATAACGCTGCCTGTAGCGGAACCGGCAATGGTTATGAAGCCGTACCATAAGGCTTTGGACGGATTTAAAAGCGACATAGGTATGAGTACGGCGTCGGGCGGCACGGGTAATATAAATACCTCGCCTATGGACAGTATGAAAAGTCCTATAGGACCATACTGCAAAAAAAGCGGAATTATCTGGTCCGCCCATTGTGCGATAGCGGATATCATGCTTTTAAAGTCCTTTTCCTATTATTTATTAAATGGAATATATACGATACACTTATGCCCAGGCTCAGTACCAGCGTAACTGCTATTATCAACATGCCTACTATTGGTATGGCAGCGACTATGCAGATAACCAATGAACCGGTTAGAGCCGTGCTCCAGGATGCATTTGGCCAGTTCATTCTATCATTGATTTTTGAACCTATTGCGGTGCTTAGTATTATGAAGCCTATAAATGACAATATCGCAGCTATCGATGAAAGCAAAGCAACCAGAGGTATCCCCCATCGTGCCAGTATAAATGCTGCGGATAAAGCCGCCCATACTATGGCCGTCCCTATTCCTATACCTATTACCGCATTTTTCTGGGGTGCAATAAAATCGATAACTTTCTGGATATGTTCAGCCAGTAGCATATTGATTATGACGGCTGACAACACCAATACGATCAACGCCATCAGCTTTGCCATTTCTAAGCCGGCAAAGGCTGCAAAACCCATGAACATGCTGTTTATTGCGTCTTTGCCCGAGTCTATGCGATATATACCTTCTTTGATCTTAGCGCCGTCCTCTTGCGTTAGTCTGCCGCCGAGCATGACTACTTTCTCGTTTACTGTAGCAGTTGAGCGTAGCGTTACGTCGGTGTTTATGGTTACGACATCGTTTTTTACAGTACCGGCTATATCGGCGCTGCCTCCGAACAAAAATAGGTCTTTAACCTGTTGCCCTTTAAGAACGGTTATATGATCACCGTGACTGCGTTGGATGCCATCGCGGTAAATCTGCTCGGCTGACGGCTCCCTTTTGTCGTTGTCGGCTTTGGCGTCAATTGGGGCGGCTATACTATATAGCGAAGATATCAGCGCTATAATTATTATTAGTGTTATAAACGACTTATGTCTCATTTTTTAAGTTTCATCCCTTTTATATATACTTCACGTTATTCTTTATCAATACTGCAGCGGGTATGAGTAACAGCACGGCAAAAATTATAAACATTGCTCGCCATGACAACGTTGCTACAACCGGCAACATCAGCAGCATATCCCTGAAGAAGGTATAGCCTGCGCTGTTTAGCAACAAGGAAGAAACCGGGCCCGTATTTATGAGCAAAGGCAATATTACGGCCAATATTACAGCGCCCATACATGAAGCTATTACTGCCCATATTCGGCGCCATTTACGTTCCTGAACTATAGCTGTCATTATGCGTGTAGTCAAAGCAGATGATGTTGAAGGTTTATTCAATTCTTTTAAGGCGTTTACGCTGCTTCTGAGCATGGCATCCTTGGCTCTGCAGCGCGGGCAATGAGCCAGGTGTTCATCTAAGGATGCCTGTGATGGCGGGCCTAAGTCACCATCTAAACTGGCTTGTAATAACGGTTCGAATTTATCGCAATCCATCTGCTAAACCTCCTGCTAATCATAAAGTGGTTATGTCAAGGCCAAAAGCAATCAGCCTGTCCTTGAGCATATTCCGGGCTTCATGAACCCTTGATTTTACCGTGCCTTCCGGTATCTGGAGCATATCGGCTATCTCAGTATAAGAAAAGCCATCTATCTCTCGCAACGAGATAGCCGCTCTATATTTGGGCGGCAATGACATCATGGCCTGCTTGACAATGTGCTGAGTTTCTGCGCGCATAAAAGCCTCCTCCGGTGTATTCCATATATCAGGTGAAAGCTGTATATATGTAATGGTATCCTCATCGTCAAGCGATATATTTTTATTGTCGCGCCGCTGCGTTTTATTAAGGGCAAGATGAGCGGTGATCTTAAAAAGCCATGACGGAAAGGCTGCGGGATTCTTAAGTTGTTTTAACGAAAAATAAGCCTTTATAAAGGCATCCTGCACTATATCCTCAGCCTCGGTTTTATCCATCAGTATACCGTATGCTATTGAAAAAGCCTTGCCTTGAAAGTTTGCTATCAACTCAGCAAAGGCTGAATCATCACCGCCGCGACTTCTCTTTACCAGTTGTTCTACATCTATCACTCATCTTCACCCAAGTATATTTTACCGCTTTCTATAATATAGACAACAAAAGATTATATAAAGTTCGAAAAGTTAAAGAATATATGCTCATAGCCTATGACAGATATTTTGATACCAACTTCATGGCACAAAAACGGCCGCACATGGTACAGGCCTCTTCATCATCGGTATTTTTTTCATGGCGGTATCTGTTGGATTTTACAGGGTCGATGGAAAGTGCTATCTGCTCTTCCCAGTTCAGGGCCTTACGCGCTTTAGCCATCGATATGTCGCGCTGCATGGCTCCTTTTACGCCTTTGGCTATATCAGCGGCATGAGCCGCTATAAGCGATGCTATCACGCCTTCGCGTACATCGCCGGAAGAGGGCAATCCAAGATGTTCGGCTGGTGTGACATAGCACAGGAAGTCGGCGCCGGCTGCTGCGGCTATAGCTCCGCCTATGGCTGCGGTTATGTGATCGTAGCCGGGTGCTATATCAGTAACCAGTGGGCCCAGCACATAGAATGGTGCGCCGTGGCACAGGCGTTTTTCGAGCTGTATATTGGCGGTTACTTGATCGAGAGGCATATGGCCGGGGCCCTCTATCATGACCTGTACGCCGGCCTCGTAGGCTCTTTGAGCCAATTCGCCGAGTATTACCAGCTCACTTACCTGAGCGCGGTCGGTGGCGTCAGCCAGACAGCCCGGACGTAAACCGTCGCCGAGGCTTAGCGTCACATCATAGCGTAGCGCTATATCCAGCAATCTGTCGAATTGCTCGTATAAAGGATTTTGCTTATCGTTGTGCAACATCCAGCCGGTTATGAAGGAGCCGCCGCGGCTGACTATATCGGCTAAGCGGCCTTCTTTCCTCAAGTGCTCTATCGATTCCATAGTTACGCCACAGTGCACCGTCATAAAGTCCACGCCGTCTTGTGCCTGTTTCTCTATTACATCAAAAATATAATCAACCTCCATATCCACTATGGTTTTACCGGAACGCAACGTTTCTACGGCGGTTTGGTATATGGGTACTGTACCAAGCATAACTTTGCAATGATCCAAAATAGTCCGGCGCACGTCATCTATGTCTCCGCCGGTACTCAGATCCATGATCGAATGTGCTCCTGCACTGACGGCTGTCTCAAGTTTTGACAACTCGGCGGCAAGGTCGTTAAAAGCCTCGGATGTGCCTATATTGGCGTTTACCTTGGTGCTCAACCCTTTGCCTACAGCTATTGGATTTAAGCCTTTATGGTTTGTGTTTGCCGGCAGCACTATAGCGCCATCGGCAATGCCATGGCGCAGTTCTTCTGGCTCTATGCCTTCTGCTAATGCGGCGGTCCTCATTTGCTCCGTTATGATGCCGTTTTTGGCGGCTTGCAATTGTGTCATATCGTTACAACCTCCTCTATATTGAGATATTGCTCTATCGAAGCTGTATCCAAATTATACAGCTCATCCATTAGGGTGGCTTTAAAAGTACCGGGGCCTTTTACATCATCTCTCTTGGCTGCTAACTGTCCGGCTATGCCAAAGCAAGCCATGGCCGCAGCCGAGGACTGCACATGATCGTTCTCCACGGCCGCAAAACAGCCTAATATCGATGCCGCCATGCATCCCGTCCCTACCACGCGGCCCATCATGGCGTCGCCGTTTCCGACCCTGAGCGTGCGGCTGCTGTCGGCTATTATGTCGGCAGCGCCGGTTACGACCACTGTGCAAGCGTATATTTTTGCTGCATCGCGGCATGAGGCCTCTATATTATCATATTGCCCTATTGATTCAACGCCTTTGACGGTGCCGCCTTGCCCGGCTAATATGCTTATCTCTCCAGCATTGCCTTTTATTACGGATACGTGGACGTTATCCAATAACCTTTTTATGGTATCGGTGCGCAGTTTGGTTGCTCCGAGGCCTACGGGATCCAATATAACCGGTATATTCAATCGATTTGCTTTTTTGCCGGCAGCCACCATGGCATCTATTTGGTCCGGCGTGGGTGTACCTATATTTATCACCAGAGCGTTGGATGCTGCTGCCATTTCCTCCACCTCATCGACAGCATGCGTCATGACCGGGAGAGCGCCTATGCACAGCGTGGCATTGGCGCAGTCGTTGATAGTCACCTGATTGGTTATGTGATGTATGAGCGGCTTTTCATGCCGTACTCTCTCCAGTAATTGTCCTGTCATATCTTTCTTTCCTCCATAATATCGTATATATTTTTTTCCAGCGCGTATAGATTATAGCGCATAGTCTTAAAAGTAGAAGCGGCCTCATTGGAATATAATTTAGCGAATTCCTCCAGCACGCGGCAACATTCCTGCGTTCGTTTCATATTGGCGGCTAATATGCGTTGTATATTATCGCGCTGATCTTCATCTTTATTTGGCGTTGCGGCGCCTACATCGGATTGGACATCGCGGGCGTGCAATAGTTGCGGATAGGGTGCTATTAGATCACTGGCCTGTTTTACCTGATGGCGCAACGCCTTGAGCTGCTGGCTTAACGTCTCGTCGTTTAATGCAAAGCGGCATATATCCTCCGATACGCGCAGCCCTTCGCGCAGGCGGTTTATATTGGCGTCTATGACGCGCAGTATCAGTTGTTCGATTATGTTCATGCTATGTATTCCTCCTCATCGCTTGGATTAGCTCTGCCGTTGCCGCTGCTATATCGCGGGCGTTGAATATAGCCGATATTACCGCTATGCCGGCGGCCCCAGCGCCCATAACCTCGGTTGCGTTGTATGAGTATATACCGCCTATCGCTATGACCGGTATAGTCACGGCATGGCATATGTCGTAAAGATCGGCGATGCCTATGGGCGGTTCTGCATCATCCTTGGATATGGTGGGGAATACAGGACCTGCTCCTATATAATCAGCGCCCTGCCGTTGAGCCATTATAGCCTGCTGCGGCGTTTGCACAGATATGCCTATTACAGCAGATGAGCCTAATATTTGTCGGGCAAATTCTATGGGCAAATCATTTTGGCCGAGGTGTACGCCGGTTGCTCCGGAGGCCAGCGCTATGTCAGCCCTGTCATCTATTATCAAAGGCACGCCGTAGCGATCGGTTATTGCTTTAACGCGCGTTGCTCTTTCTATATATTGTTTGGCGCTTGTGTTCTTTTCGCGCAGCTGTATAATACTGGCGCCGCCTTTTATGGCGGCCTCTACCATACGCTCAACTGGTTTATCATTTCTATAGCTGCCGGCTATGGCATAAAGTCCGGATATATTCATATAATCCCTCCTCTCGAAAAATAAATTAAGGCCATGAACCTGATGTCCATGGCCTGTATATACGCATTCCACATTCCTACGCCGGCATTAACCGGATCAGGTTCAATGGGTCAAAGGATTCAACGGTCCTTTATCTCAGCCGGCCTCATCCGGCACCCCAGTGGTCACCTATTCAATTTTTGTATATTCTATCATGCAGGAGAAAGCATGTCAATGACGATTTTCTCTATAATATGATATTTGTGTTGATTGTTATTTACCTACCGGTATGCATATTACCTGACCTATCTGAAGCTTATTAGGATTAACCCCGGGATTAGCTGCCTGTATAGCCGCCACCGTGGTATTATACGTTTTGGCTAACTTCCAAAAGGTATCCCCGGCCTTGATCGTGTATGATCGAGAACCTGCCGGACAGGGTTTGGCGGGAGGAGTATTACTTCCAGGTATGCATATTACCTGGCCTATCTGAAGCTTATTAGGATTAACCCCGGGGTTGGCCGCCTGTATAGCTGCCACCGTGGTATTATACGTTTTGGCTAACTTCCAAAAGGTATCCCCGGCCTTGATCGTGTATGCAAATGATCCGGACGGACAAGTAGGCATAATTAAACACCACCTTTATTAATATATAAGATATCTGATACATGTTATGTATGTTGTCGCTGAAATGTTCATTAGAGTGTCGAGGGCTGAAGCATGGATTATTGCTTGCAAAAGCATCCAATAAAGAATTATAATACAAAGGTGCTCTGTTGAATGAGATTAATTAAGGAGATTTAGACATGATAGATTCAAGATTAAATAATTTGGCAAAGGTGTTGGTGCATTATTCAACCAATGTAAAAAAAGGTGATTTTGTGCTAGTGCAGGCCGGAGATATAGCCTTGCCTTGGATAATTGAAGTGGCGAAAGAGGCTGTATCTGTTGGGGCTCATGTGGAGACGCTTGTGGATATACCCGAAATGTCTGAACTGATGCTGAAAATTGCATCTGAGCAGCAGCTGCTGCAAGAGCGATTCATCCAAAGACAAGTGATAGAAAGGGCTGATGTGTGGCTCACCGCATGGGGCGATAAAAATACCCGCTGCAACGCTAATATAGATCCCGCAAGACTGCAAATCGCTGCTAGAGGACAAAGCACATGGCGCAAGATTTATTCTGAACGTATGGGCAACGGTACGTTGCGATGGTGTGGCACACAGTTTCCTACACAAGCCAATGCACAAGAAGCTGATATGAGCTTATGGGAGTATGAGGATTTCGTATACAGCGCAGGGTTATTGGATAAAGATGATCCTATAGCGGAATGGCAGCGAGTGCACAGAGAACAGGAACGATGGGTTAAATATCTGAATGATAAGAATGAAATACATATAATATCAAAAGGCACCGATATCATTGTTAATACGTCGAGCAGGAGATGGATAAATTGCGACGGTAAAGAGAACTTTCCTGATGGGGAAATATTTACATCTCCGGTGGAGAACGCCATAAACGGACATATAACCTTTAGCTTTCCCGGTATTTACATGGGTAAGGCCATAGAGGGAATATATCTGGAAATAAAGGACGGCAAGGTGGTAAAAGCCGCTGCTCAAAAGGGTGAGGGTTTGTTGAAGGCTTTGCTGGATACGGATGAAGGTGCAAGCTATTTCGGCGAAGTGGCCATAGGTACGAACTACGGGATTCAACGTTTTACTAGGAACATGCTATTCGATGAAAAAATAGGCGGTACTGTGCACATGGCCATAGGGGATTCAATGCCTGAGGCAGGCGGCAGGAATCGTTCAACTATACATTGGGACATGTTGTGCGATATGAGAAAGGGCGGCGAAATATATGCCGACGATCAGCTTTTTTATAAGGATGGCTATTTTATAGATGATGTGTTAAGGTAAAGCAAATTTGAGCGTAGCAACTGCTCAACCATATTGCTGTGCGAGCTATGTATTTCATAGATAATTTTGTATATAAGGTTTTGACGGTTATAAGAATTGGATGGGCATAATTCTTGCGTTATTGAGCTGGAAAGCCAGTAAAAGCGAAACAAAGCACTTGTTCTATCTAGGGTTTTGTGCTAAAATAAATATATAAATATACATAAATATTGCGTAAGGGGGACTAAAGATGAGGGATAGCATAAAGGAATGTACCGTATTGAATAACGGTGTGAATATGCCATGGCTTGGCTTAGGCGTATGGCAGATGACCGATGAAGAGGCCACGTCGTCCATAAAGATAGCTACAAAGATTGGTTACAGAAGTATAGATACAGCGGCTATCTATGGCAATGAAAGCGGTGTGGGTCGGGGAATAAAGGAATGTGGTATACCGAGGGAGGAGCTTTTCATAACCACAAAGCTGTGGAATGAAAACCAAGCGAATGGTTATGACGCAATAATGGACGGCTTTGAGCAAAGCCTAAGGAGATTACAGCTCGAATATGTGGACCTGTATCTGATACATTGGCCGGTTGGCGATAAATACATAGCTGCGTGGAGAGCTATGATCGATATCTATAAATCCGGTAGAGCTCGCGCTATCGGGGTCAGCAATTTTGATGTCAATCATTTGGAGGATATAATAAAAGACAGCGGCGTAGTTCCAGCTATCGACCAAGTGGAATATCATCCGCTTAACACGAGACCGGAACTATATGATTATTGCAAATCCAATAATATACAGCTCGAAGCCTACAGTCCTTTAATGCGAGGCAATGTCAATAACGTGCCGCTGTTGAAGGAATTAGCAGAAAAATACGGCAAGACGCCTGCCCAAATAGTTTTGAGATGGGACATTCAAAAAGATGTCGTTGCCATACCGAAGGCTACTCATGAGAAACATATAAAAGAGAATGCCGATATATTTGACTTTGAATTATCCCAAGAGGATATGGAAAGGATAAGCGGCTTAAATCAAAATAAACGGTTTTTATAATTAAATGTCAGCTTTGGGCAGGGTGCGGTAATGTGGCACTCTGCCCGATTCAATAAATTAAAAGGAGTTTTTGCATGGATAATGGGATTTTGGGAACGACTGCTGTCGCACAGATAGGGATTATTGTTAACAATATAGAACGATCAGCGAAGAAATTTGCAGATTTTTTTGGTATGGAAGTTCCAGAGATAACTATAACCGATACATACGACAAGACATTAGCGCAATATAAAGGCGAACCTACTAAGGCCCGTTCTAAACTGGCATTCTTGCATATGTCCAATAACATCGATATCGAACTCATAGAGCCGGACGATGAACCGTCGACATGGCGAGAATTCCTAGATGCTCATGGAGAGGGTATACACCATATAGCTTTTGTTATAAAAGATATGCAAGGCAAAGTCAATAAGCTTGCGGAGATCGGTATGCCGTTGGTACAGAAGGGAGAGTATACCGGGGGCCGTTACGCTTATATAGACAGCATTGCAGATCTGAAGGTTATGATTGAACTTCTTGAAAATGATTGATAAGCATCCAAAGGCCGGAATGAAATTTTCATTCCGGCCTTTTAACTTTTAAATAATTCATAATCACAAACATGATTGAATGATTATGTGGAGTTAAATTATAAAAATCGATGATATTCAAAGCAATACCTCGATAAACGAAGATTGATGAGTAATATTAGCATTTAACTAACCTTAATGGCCTTTATTCCTCCTTGAACATTTCTGAATCACGATTTATAATTAAGAAAACAACGCAATTCCACAATATAATGATAATACATATTAAATACTGTGGGATTATGCGTAATTCGTAAGGAGGAATTGTAGATGAAGAGATTTGGAAGACCTTTGGCCATATTGTTGGTGCTATTGCTGAGCCTTAGCATGGTTTTAGCAGGTTGTTCAAATTCTGAACAATCAGAGCAATCAACACCGCCTGCTGATCAAGGGCAGGATGATGGAGAACAGGCTGCTGCCGATATGCCTAAGGAGAAGGTTAAGCTTGATTTCTGGTCGTTTTGGGGTTCGGCGACGCGCCGTCCTATCATCGAGAAAATAGTAAGTGATTTTAACGGTTCTCAGGATGGGATTGAGGTAAAATATACGTTTGTACCATGGGGCGATATCTGGACAAAGAACTTGGCTGCTATAGCCGCCGGCAATCCGCCCGATGCGATAATAAACGATATCAATACCGTGGCGCATAGGGCCAATCAAAAGCAGAATACCAATCTAGCCCCGTATCTGTCCAAGGAAAGCGAGAATATCCAAGAACGCTTTTTCCCGCAGCTTTGGGAGGCAGTACTATTCAATGGTGAAGCTTACGGACTTCCATTCAACACCGACACACGGCTTCTTTTCTGGAATAAGGAACATTTTGCCGAGGTAGGCCTGGATCCAGAGAGTCCGCCACAAACATGGGCCCAATTGGAGGAATATGCCAAGAAACTGGATAAAGTGGAAAATGGCAAATATACGCGCATAGGCTTTTATCCTCTGTGGGGAGTAGGCGCCGATATATGGATGCTCAATAGCGATGGTAAAAACTTTATAGATAAAGATGGCAACGTTTATGTCAATACCCCTGAAAAGATTCAGGCGTTGGAGTGGATAGTCAATTGGAGAAATCGCCTGGGTGAAAAGACGGTGAACGCATTTCAGGCGGAATTCGGTAGCCAACAGGCTGATCCGTTTATATCAGGTAAGGTATCCATGATGGTTCAGAATATGAACTTCTACACTCAATTGAGGGATTATGGAAAAGACGTAAAGTATGGTGTGACTTTTGTGCCTGAACGCGAAGAAGGAAGCGGCCATTGGAGCTGGGGCGGAGGCTTTGCGGTTGAAATACCGTATGGCGCCAAGCATCCGGAGGAGTCGTATCAATTTATCAAATACCTTACCGATGTGGATGCTCAAAGTTACTGGGCAAAATGGGGACTGGATATGGTGGCCAATAAAAATGCGGCCAATGACCCGGAATTGCAGAGCATAGACGTATATAAAGTGGCAGTGGAGGCCATGGATAAAACCTTGATAACGCCTACACCTATTTTTGCTCCGGATTTCATCAGCCTATTGAACCCGCAAATTGATGCTGCTGTTTTAGGCAAGGCCAGCGTTCAAGACGCTTTGAATAAGGCGCAGAGCGATATCGAAAATCTGGTAAAGAGCAATAAAAAATAGTGTATATAAAAAAGGAAAAGTGGAGTGGTCGTCGCCGCTCCACTTTTTAATAAAGGAGGAGTGAGCTATATTGAATAGAAAAACGTCGAGCATAAGGCAGAGAGAAGAGATTCAGGGTTATATATTTATACTGCCCTGGCTTATAGGGTTTGTTGTTTTTGTGCTTGGGCCGCTGTTGTTTTCGCTGTACGGCAGTTTTACAAATTACAACGTTACGTCCCGCATGGATTTTATAGGGCTTGATAACTATAAAAGGATGTTCACCGGGGATCCGTTGTTTTGGACCTCGCTTTATAATACATTTTATTATGTGATATTTATGGTGCCGCTTACCACTGCGGGCTCTATATTGATGGCGGTCTTGCTGAATCAGCGAGTGCCGGGCACTAGGGTATATAGGACGATATACTACATGCCGTCAGTTTTATCCGGTGTGGCTGTATATATGCTGTGGATGCAGATTTTAAGTCCGGAAACGGGTTTGCTCAACACGCTTTTACGGTTGATAGGTATAGAGGGACCGGCTTGGCTCTTTGATCCTGCTTGGACAAAACCCGCTATTATAATTATGAAGTTGTGGAGCGTAGGAGGCGGCATGCTACTCTATCTTGCCAGTATGCAAGGCATACCTACGCAACTGTACGAATCGGCTGATTTGGATGGGGCTAATGCATGGCATAAGTTCCGGTATATCACATTGCCTATGATCACGCCGGTGATATTTTTCGACTTAGTGACCAGCCTTATAGGCGGGTTTCAAATATTCCAGGAGGGTTACGTCATGTCCCAAAGCGGTGACGGCGGGCCGATGAATTCGCTCTTGTTCTATAACCTCCATATGTGGAATAAAGCCTTCGAGGTGTTCGATATGGGCTATGCTATGGCCATGGCATGGATACTGTTTGTAATAGTTATGATATTGACGGTGTTGAACCTAAAATACTCTAAAAATTGGGTCTATTATGAAGGGGGCGACAATAGATGAAGGATAAATACTATGCCAGTCGTCATGCTCAGCAAGTCAGAAGCAGAATTATAGTCAGTGCGATACTACTGGCCGGAAGCATAATACTATTGATGCCATTGTGGTGGATGGTATCGACGTCATTGAAGTCTATGGACGAGATTATGCAGTATCCGCCGACTTTTTATCCGCATGAGGTGCATTGGGAGAATTATATAGAAGCGTGGCATACGGCCCCCTTTACGAGGTACACGCTTAACACTCTGCTTATATGCGCTTTTAGCGTGACGGGCAGCGTGTTGTCCAATTCTTTTGTCGGATACGGCTTTGCCAAAATTCATTTTAGGGGAAGGGAAACCTTTATGAGCGTGGTATTGGCCACTATGATAATACCCGGGTTTGTAACATTGATACCGCAATACGTTTTGTTTTCAAAGCTCGGATGGGTTAATACCTATTTACCCTTGATAGTACCGCCGTTTTTCGGCAGCGCCTTCTTTATATTCATGTTCCGCCAGTTTTATATGACCATACCCAACGAACTGGTGGAGGCTGCTAAGATCGATGGAGCCAATCATTTTTATATATGGTTCTGGCTTATGTTGCCCATGGTGAAACCGGTTCTGGCTACCGTTGCTATTTTCTCATTTAACGGAGCATGGAACGATCTTATAGGACCCTTGCTTTATTTGAACGATGAGATGAAGTATACGCTGCAGATAGGCCTGCAGAATTTTAGAGGATTGGTTCAGACGCAATGGCACTATCTGATGGCCGCCTCGACGCTGGTACTATTGCCGGTCCTTACTATATTTTTTGTGTTCCAACGCTATTTTATAGAAGGAATGAATTTAACGGCAGGTATGAAAGGTTAAGGAGTGATTTTTTGATGAGTAAGAAGCTGGCCATTATTCATACATCTTTTGCCACGGTGGAACCGTTGACTGCTTTGGCGAAAGATACAATAGAAGGCTGTGAAGTGGTTAATTTTATGGATGATTCCATATTGCCTCAATTGATGAGAAACGGCGGCGATCTGAGTGCGGTGGAGGGCCGCTGGCTACAGTACGTTGTTTTTGCGAAAGACGTGGGCGCAGCTTGCGTGCTCAACGCCTGCTCATCGGTAGGTGAGCTTACTGAAAAGGCTCGTCGTATGGTATCGATACCGGTGATCAGGATCGACGAGGCTATGGCTGAAAAAGCTGTCGGCATAGCCCGGCGCATAGGGGTAGCAGCCACGCTACCCACCACATTAAGACCAACTTTGGCATTATTGGAAAAGAAGTCGCGAGAGGCAGGCAAAGATATAGAATTGCAATCCGCTTTGGCTGAGGGTGCATATGAGCAGCTTGTAGCAGGGCATAAAGATATGCATGATGCCATATTAACAAAGACTTTGAAAGAGTTGGCTGATAAAGTCGATATAGTGGTTTTAGCGCAGGCGTCTATGGCACGCGTTATACCGTCGTTATCCGAGGGAATTCAGGATAAATTTTTATCCAGCCCCGTATTGGCTATGCAACGAGTTAAAGCTGTACTTGATATTCAAAGCCTAAAGACGGAGGAGGAAAATTATAATTGAGTAAGAGGATGAATTTGTCAAATGTTTTTACGTTGAAAGAAATATTGAAATATACTTCGCTGAACGGCTATGCGGTGGGAGCATTTTCCGCAAGATATACGCCCATGATCCGCTCCATTTTAAGAGCGGGACAAAAGTGTGTCTCGCCTGTGATAGTTCAGATATCGCAAAAGGAGATAAATAAATATCAAGTGGCCGTCGATAAATTCGCAAGGGAATTTTATGCTGCTATAAT
The DNA here is from genome assembly GCF_000213255.1 of Mahella australiensis 50-1 BON. Taxonomy (NCBI): domain Bacteria; kingdom Bacillati; phylum Bacillota; class Clostridia; order Mahellales; family Mahellaceae; genus Mahella; species Mahella australiensis. Next base: position 2,170,215 of record NC_015520.1, on the reverse strand, counting down.
GGAAGAAGGCATCGACGTACCCGTAACATTGCACTTGGATCATACCAAGGATTTTGCTATTATAGAAAAAGCTATTAATGCAGATTTTACGTCGGTTATGATAGATGCATCGGATAAACCGTTGGAAGAGAATATCGCCATAACGCGCGAAGTCGTAAAATATGCTCATGACAGAGGCGTATCTGTCGAAGCCGAGCTGGGCAAGATATCCACTACCGACTTCATTGAAACTGATAGCAATGGGCAGCTATACACCGACCCGCGAGAGGCTAAAATTTTTATAGAAGAAACCGGAGCGGATGCACTGGCTGTATCGGTAGGTACCGCTCACGGCCCTTATGAGGGCAAGCGGCCGAATATAGACTACCAAAGGTTACAAGCCATAAAGGCGGCAGTCGATGTGCCGCTGGTATTGCATGGCGCATCGGGTGTGCCGGCTGATATGGTCATGAGGGCTATACATCTCGATGGCGGAGGGGTATCCAAGGTCAATATAGCCACTGACTTAGAAGCGGCATTATTGGAGAGCTTAGGGTATGAGGCATCGGTCACTGATGCGCAGTTGTCGGCATTGGATAATGAGATATTAAACAAGGCCGCTGAGGCGGTAGAGGAAACAGTGAGGCAGAAGATAGAACGGTTTTTAGGCAGTCAAGGCCATGCCGCGGATTTTAATCATATACAGGGTGATCGGAAATGATCGGTGTAGTAGCCGATGATATAACAGGTGCAAATGATATAGGGATAATGTTTGCCAAAAGCGACTATCTGGTGTACGTGTACCGCTACGATGCTTTTCGTATATCAGATATAAAAAGGTTCCCCGATGTCATTATATTGAATACAGATTCCCGCCTCGATGATGCTGATGTGGCTTATCAAAAGGTCTTCTATGCCACTGAGATGCTTAGAAGTATTAACTGTGTTCATTTTTTCAAAAAAACGTGTTCGGTATTCCGCGGTAACGTAGGAGCGGAATTCGATGCTATGTTGGATGCGCTCAGCATGGATTTTGGCATAATAGTTCTCGGATTTCCCAAAAACGGTAGAATAACCAAGGATGGGATTCATTATGTCCATGGTAAACGCCTCGAGGAGTCGGAATTCAGAAATGATCCTGTACATCCTATGCTGAAATCTAATATAATAGATATACTGCAGGAGCAAACAAGAAGAAATGTTGGCCTTATAAACTACAGGCAGATAGCTGAAGGCTCAGAGAAGTTGAAAAAGGTTATCGACGATATGAGGTCGAGGTATAATTATTTGATATTCGATGTATTGAGCCAACGCGATCTACGCGTCATAGCCGAGGCGACCAGCGATGAGGTCATGTTCGGGGGCAGTTCGGCATTGGCGGAAGAGCTGCCGGCTTTCTGGGGCCCAGGATGTGCAGACATTGCATTGCCTGAGGTGCAGCGTAAAGAGGGGTTGGGCATACTGTGCGTGGCCGGTAGCCTTATGCCGCAGACTGCCAGACAGGTGAGGTATTTTTGCAATGAAGGTGCGGTTTGTTTTGAGTTGAATACTTTGAGGCTGTTTGATGATGCGGAAAGGCGAGATGAGGTTCAGCGATTGACATTAGCCGTAAGTGACAGGATAATTAGCGGACGCGATGCTGTCATTTATTCGGATAACGATGAAAATAAGGTGGCTCGTACTAAAGCAATGGGCATTAGCAAAGGGCTATCATCGACTGAGGTATCGCGACTGGTATCGGAGACAATAGCCGAAATAACATCGGGCGTTATAAATCGTTCCGGTCAGAACAGAATACTTGTCGCTGGGGGTGAAACCTCGGCGGCGGTTTGCGATAAATTAGGAATAAACGGCCTTATTATACTGGACGAGATACAGCCGGGATTGCCCTCATGTATGTCCATATCACGGCAGCCAATGCTCCTTATACTTAAGTCCGGCAGTTTTGGCAGCGATGATTTTTTTGTAAACGCTGTTGAATATCTGAAGAATCGATAAAATTTGAGAGGATGATTATAGATGCTGGTGGATGAAAGGCGTAAAAAAATAAAGGAGATACTATTGCAGGATAAAAGCGTCAAGGTGTCCGAATTGGTCCGTTATTTCAACGTATCCGAAGAAACCATACGCCGCGATTTGAACGAATTGGAAAAAGAAGGGCTCATAAAAAAGAATTACGGAGGGGCTGTGCTGGTTGAGGAATTGCAAAATGCCATCATGGCCATACCGCCGGTACAGCAACGGAAGTTTGAATTTTCCAACGAAAAAGATGCCATAGGGCGTGCCGCCGCCGGCTTAATCGCTGATAAAAATACCGTTATATTGGATGCCGGTTCTACCACATGGTCTGTAAGCAGACATCTGAACGATAGACAGGGCATAACCGTAGTGACCAATAGCGTGGACATAGCTCAAGAATTCGGTAAAGATGACGGGGCGGAGGTCATAGTGATAGGCGGCAAACTTATAAAAAAGTCTATGAGCCTGGTAGGACCTCAGGCTGAAGCGGAGCTGCGCAATTATAATGCTGATATCGTTTTTGTAGGGGTGTCGGGGATATCTCTGAGCAAGGGGTTTACTAGTTCAGATATATATGAGGCTGAGGTCAAGCGTGCCATGGTATCGGCCGGCCGTAAGAGAGTGGTGGTGGCAGATCATAGCAAGTTTGATAGACAAGGCTTAATAGCATTTGCGGACTTTAAGGATATCGACGTGCTGGTCACCAGCGATTTAGCCGATAAAGACGTGCTGAGAGCCATAAAGGAACGCGGTGTGGAAGTTATTGTTTCTAGCGTTATGGAAGAGGCTATGAACCTTCCCATAACGCATTGATAGCAATATTATACGATTTCAAACGTGCTTGTGAGCACGTCGTTGCCTGTTAACGATTTGCTGCGTTCATCGGGTTGATGCCCCCCGACTGCAATTATAAATTGTCCGGGTTCCAATATGCGTTTGCCGTCATAGTCGAACAAGGACATGTGCTGTGGCTCTACGGTGAAGCTGACGGTTTGCTTTTGCCCCGGCTCGAGAGTTATGCACTGTATACCGCATAGTTGGCGCATTGGTACTTCAACCGATGCTTCTACATCGCTTATATAAAGTTGTACTACTTCGCGCCCTGCTAATTTGCCTGTATTTTCTACATCTACATTTATGTCTAGATTATTGCCTGCAGGCAACCGCATGGCGCTTAGCCTCAGGTTACTGTACTTGAAGCTCGTATAACTGAGTCCATAACCAAAGGGATATAGAGGTTCTTTTTCAAAATACCGGTACGTTCTTCCTTTCATATTGTAATCGGTAAACGGCGGAAGGTCATCCAGCGACCGCACAAAGGTTATAGGCAATCTCCCTGCCGGGTTGTAATCGCCGAACAGAACATCGGCTATCGCCGTACCGCCTTCTTCTCCAGGGTACCAGGCTTCGATTATAGCCGGTACATGCTCATGTGCCCAATTGATAGCTATTGCGCTGCCGTTCAATAGGACTAGTACTATTGGTTTACCGGTACCATATATCGTTTCCAGCAATTGCTCTTGCATGCCGGGAAGATCGATGTGCAGCCTGTCACCACCGCCGTCGGAGTCGGCGACGTCGCCTTCTTCGCCTTCTATTCTGGGCGATAAGCCAAGACACATAATGACGATATCAGCCATTTCGGCGATGTTTACTGCTTCATCAAAGCCATCAACAGAGTTGCCTGTAACCTCGCATCCCTTAGCATATAACACCTTTGTATCAGGCGATACCTTATTCTTTATACCCTCCAATGGCGTTACATATTTCGATGGGGTTCCGAAATAATTTGCTAACAGTACATCAAGGTCATCGGCATTGGGCCCTATTACAGCGATGGTTTTTAGCTTTTTGGATAACGGCAAAATATTTTCATCGTTCTTTAGCAAAACTATAGACTGCCTGGCAGTTTCCAAAGCCAATTCCCTATGCTCCGGTGAATCGTTGACGTCGTATGGTATGTGTGCATATCGGACCATTTCCGGCGGATCGAACATGCCCAATCGCATGCGCGCTGTGAACAGCTTGATGACAGCCTGATCGATGGTTTCTTCAGATATGAGTCCTTGCTCAACGGCCTGGCACAGATACTCATATGTTTTACCGCAGTTTAGCTCACAGCCGTTGTTCACTGCCAATGCGGCGGATTCGGCGGCGGTCTTTGTGACCTTATGGTGCATATGTATATCGTCGATGGCACCGCAATCAGATACAACATATCCATCAAAACCCCACTCATCCCGCAGTATGTCTTTAAGCAAGGTTTTGCTGGCACAGCACGGTTCGCCGTTAGTCCTATTATATGCCCCCATGATTGAGACGGCTTTGCCTTCCTTTACGCATTCCTCAAATGCCGGCAGATAGGTTTCTCTCAGGTCTTTTTGACTAACCCTGGCGTCAAAAGAATGGCGCTGGCTTTCGGGGCCGCTATGTACGGCGTAATGTTTCGGCGTAGCCACTACCTTAAGATATTTTGGATCGTCGCCCTGCAAGCCCTTTACAAATGCCACCCCCATGCGGCTGGTCAAATATGGGTCCTCACCGTAAGTTTCGTGGCCTCTGCCCCATCGCGGATCGCGGAATATGTTTATATTGGGGCTCCAGAAAGTCAGCCCTTTATATATACCCCTGTCACCGTTTCGTACAGCCTCGTGATGCTTGGCTCTGGCTTCATCGGATATAGCCTCGGCCACTTTATGTATTAATTCGGGATTAAAAGTAGCGGCCATTGCTATAGCCTGAGGGAATACCGTAGCTATACCGGCTCTGGCCACGCCGTGCAAACACTCGTTCCACCAGTTATACGCCGGTATATCCAATCTGGGTATAGCCGGTGCGTCATATATCATTTGAGATATTTTTTCGGGCAGCGTCATTCTGGATACGAGATCCTTTGCTCGGTCCTCGAATGATAAAGAAACGTCTTTATAGGCGGGTAATTTTTCTTCGTGGTTCATGTGGTTCATAATGATGTTCCTCCTGATGGTATTGTTTATACCATTATAACATCACTGGAGGGAAAGTTATAGTAAGAAAATATAGAAAAGAAACGGGGAAATGGATATACCCGTCTTTAGGCTTTAACACCATAATTTTTTGGGAGAAACTAACATACAAAATTCAGGAAATCGGCACAAATATGCACTTTTTTGTTCTAAAAACACAAGTTCAAATTAATTGTTGACAATGAATATAGGGAATGCTATTATATTAACAGAATGGGAACGTTCCCAAATATATGCGATAGAAAGAGGGTTTCTTTATATGCCTAATATAAAAGATATCGCCAAAGCAGCGAATACCTCTAAGAGCACGGTATCGAGGTATTTGAATGGTTATACGGTAAAGCCTGCTACTGCAAAAGCTATTGCTAAGGCTATAGAGGAACTTGGGTATCATCCCAACGCCAATGCCAAAGGGCTGGTTCTGAATAAAACAAATGTAATAGGAATAGTTTTGGACAATATAACCAATAATTTTTATGCCGGCATGCTTGCCGGAATTGAGAGCATAACGCGCAAATTTAATTACAGCTGCGTATACTACAGCTGTATGTCCAGTCAAAAGAAAGAAAATGAGTTTTTAAATTTAATATATGAAGGACGGGTAGATGGCCTTATACTGGGAACGTTCTCAGTACGAGATATCGAAGATGTAAAAGAGCTGAGCGAGTTAAAAGATTCGATTGTAATAATAGGAGACAATGCTGATAATAAGGATATAACTTCCATAGATATAGATAATGAAGAAGGCATAGCGGAGATGGTATGCTATCTTTACTCGCTTGGACATAAGAGAATTGCTTATTTAAGCGGCCCTAAAGATATTAATGCTGCAATTGCCAGAGAGAAAGGGTATATTCAAGGCTTGAGGAAATGTGGTATTTTATATGATCCGAACCTTGTTATAAAATCGGATTGGACATTTGAAGGGGGATACAATGCGGTTAAGGAGGCGCTTGGAAAGATAGATTTTACAGCTATTGTAGGTTCAAATGACTACTCTGCTTATGGAGCTTTGAGATCCATACAGGATGCAGGGTTGAATGTGCCGGGAGATGTATCTGTAACGGGCTTCGATGATATAGATATTGCGGCTTTTTCTCAGCCTCCCATGACTACGATAAGGCAACCCTTTTTTGATGTCGGAAGAAGAGCTGCAATGGAGCTTTTGGATAAAATAGATAACAAAGCTCAGTGTTATTCCAGGATAATATTAAAGCCGACTATGATAAAACGAGAATCTTGCAGAGCTATTATATAACCGATAAGTAAGGAGAGTAAATCATGTATAATAAAAAGAGAGCATTGTATGGAATATCATTTATAGCCCCGTTTTTTATAGTGTTTGCAATATTTAATTTATATCCTATATTGTATTCGCTTTATCTTAGTTTCACAGATTGGGATGGCATGAATTTACCGTCTTTTATAGGATTAAGAAATTACTCAAGGCTTATAACAGACACGTATTTCTATACTTCTATATTCAATACGCTGTTTATATGGATTTGTTCCATTATTCCACAAATAAGCCTAGCTCTTTTCCTGGCCATAATTTTAAATCAAAAGGCCATTAAAGGTAGGGATTTCTTCAGAGCAGTATATTTCTTTCCTAACATAGTTACGCCCGTGACTATAGGTGTCATATTCAGTTTGTTATTTGATTGGCAGACGGGTACGGTAAATAAGATGCTACTGGCCTTAGGTATTATCGACGGAAATATAAATTGGATGTATTCCCCTTTTTTCTCAAGGCTTATAATAGGCCTGGCAATATGCTGGCAATGGTTCGGCTATAATATGCTCATGTTTATGGCCGGCCTCCAATCGATCTCTCAAGAGATCTACGAAGCCGCATATATAGACGGGGCAAATCAAAGACAGATAGCGTTTAAGATAACTTTACCTTTAATAAAGCCGGTTATAATATTCGTGCTTATTACTTCGATAATCGGCGGATTACAGATTTTTGATGTGCCGGCTATGTTCAGGAATGCGCCTCAAGACCTTATAAGAACTATGGTTATGTATCTTTACGAAACAGGGTTTACGAGATATCATTTTGGTTACGCGTCGGCTATAGCGTACGCTATATTTATCATTATAGCTGTATTTTCGCTTATATCGCTTAAAATAACCAACGCCAATAAAGAAAGTTGAGGAAACATATAATGAAAAAGTTTGCGAATGTAATTTTATATGTATTTCTTATTATAATAATGCTGCTGTGTCTTATACCTTTTTATAGCATGCTTATATCCTCTACACATGACAATACATCCATAACAACCAAGTTGTTGGTTTTACCGAGCAATAATTTTCTCGATAATTATGCTAGGCTTACACAAACGATAAATGTGTGGAGAGGATTTTTGAACAGCGCTATTATAGCTATTTCGTCGACGACCCTTACGCTTTATTTCTCCGCGCTGGTGGCGTACGGATTTTCTAAGTTCCAATTTTATGGACGGGATTCGCTGTTTGCTTTTGTGGTAGCCACCATGATGATACCGGGCCAGCTCGGCATCATAGGGTTTTACAAGCTGATGAACGATATAGGGTTGATTAATTCTTATATTCCTCTGATAATACCGTCTATAGCTAATGCGTTTGGCATATTTTTTATGAAACAAATGTGCGATACCGCTGTACCTAACGAAATCATAGAGGCCTCATATGTCGATGGATGCGGAGAGTTAAAGCTGTTCAACAGTATAGTGTTGCCTATGCTGCTCCCGGCTTTGGCAGCTTTGGGAATCCTATCGTTTATAGGAGCATGGAACAGTTTCCTTATGCCGTTGATAATATTAATAGATAATTCACTGCAGCCTCTGCCCGTAATGATAGCCAGCGTTCGCACGCAATTTACGGCAGATTACGGGGCTCAGTATGTAGGCATACTTATATCGGTTATGCCTATAATAATTATTTTCAGCATTTCCTCGCGATGGATAATGAACAGCGTATCCATAGGTGCTGTAAAGGGCTGATTTCAGAAAGCCATTTTTATGGTTTTTGAAATAAATATAATATTTTAAGGAGGACGTCTTAAGATGACGAAAAAAATCACTCTGGCTTTGGCGATCTTTGTTCTTATTGCATCGCTTTTAACGGGATGCAAAAGCGCAAACGAACCACAGCAAAGCAACCAGGCGGGCGATCAAACAAACGACCAAACCGGCGGCTCTAAAAAACTAAGCGGTGAAATCGTTATGTGGACCTACTTTGATCAGGTCAAGTGGCAAGCTGAGAGCTTTATGAGCAAAAATCCTAATATAAAAGTCAATGTGCAGGTGTTTCCCGGCGATCAGTACGAAAATAAGATCCGTATGGTGTTGCAGTCGGGTCAGAATGCACCGGATGTGTTTGATCTTGAGGAAGCATATGTTGGCAAATTTATCGATAATCCCGCTTTAGCTGATCTTTCGGCAATGGGTGCGGACAAGCTTTTGGAAGATTATGCTCCGTATTTAGTGGCTCTTGGTAAGGACAAAAGTGGTAAGATAAAGGCTGTTACGGATAACGGCTCACCGGGCGGTTTCTGGTATAATCGTAAGTCCGCTAAGGAATATCTCGGTACTGATGATCCCGATAAATTATCGGAGATGTTTTCAAGCTGGGATAGCATAATAAAGTTGAGCCAGGATGTAGTACAAAAAAGCGGCAGTAAAGTTCACCTGTTAGCGCATTTCAGCGACGCTATAAAGATAGAAGCGCTGTCTAAAAAGCCGTTCATAGAGGATGGTAAGCTCACCATAGATCCTGCCTGGAACGACGTATTAGATGTGATGAGGGAAATAAGGAGCAAAAACCTTGATGCCAAACTTGATCCATGGTCTCCGGCATGGGGTGCAGCTATAAATGACGGCAGCGTCATAGCATGGGCCATGCCTTCCTGGTCCGGCTTTTTCATAGACAACAAAGACGGCAAAGCTAACGGGACAGTTGGCATAGCCAAGGCACCCAAGCCATACTTTGAAGGTGCGACGATGAGGGCTATATATGATAAATCTCCCAATAAAGATCTGGCATTTGAATTCATAAAGTATTTTACAACAGATGAGTATCAGGTGGAGAATCTTAAGAAAACTGGCAATATGCCTGCCAAGCTCAGCGTTTATAAAAACAATATGGAAACATATAAGGATCCTTTGTTTGGAGATCAGAATATATTGAAGACATATTATGATATAATAAGCCAGGTACCGGCACATCCGGCTGACCGCTATTACAGGGATTCCATTAATTTGTTTGGATCAGCGGCTTCTGAGGGCATAACCAAAGGCCAAACCAATGAGCAAATTTTCGATGCCTTCAGAGGGAAAATTAAGAATGCCTATCCGGAAATAGAATTAGACAAGTAAGCGGATTGTATGATAAGATATTTTGTAGATTCAAAAGGGACAGGCGGTATGCTTGTTCCTTTTGAATAATTTAGAGCATTTTGGGAGCTATTATGGAGGAAATTCGTGATTATATAAGAAACTTAAGTATAATAGACGGCCATGAACATCTATTGTATCCCACTATAAGAAAACGAGAAAATACAGACTTTTTTGGCCTATTGCATTATTTCGAGTCCGATATGGTGTCGTCCGGTTTGAATGTATTGCTTAGCGATAATGCGATGCCTAAGAGGGAAAAGTACGATATTTTTCTGCGATATTTTGAGAATACGTCGAACACAACTTATGCCAAATTAATACCATTATTTGCAAAAGAACTATACGGCATAGATAAAATAGATAGAAATACCCTCCCTGAATTGGATAGAATGGTTGAAGAACGTTCACAGCATGACGGCTGGTATAAAGAAGTGCTTGTGGAAAGAGCCAACATCGAACAGGCTATTGTTGTAGATGACGGAAGCTTTGATTCCCCCGATTTTCTTAAACCGATGGTGTATTTAGATTTTTTAATGAGGGCCGATCATATAAAACTGGTTAATCGGAAGCGTGTCGAGCAGGGCAAGAAAGAATACGCATTTTCCGATTATGTCGAGTATGTGGATGATTATTGTCAGAAATGCATAGATCATGGGATTGTGGCGGCGAAATTCGGTATACCATACTGGCGTGATCTAAACTTGCACGATTATATTTTTGAGGAAGCTAAAAGGGAGTTCGACATTTGCTCTGACCGCATGTTTAATTTTGAGAACTATATATTTAATCGGATAATAAATATAATGGAGCGGCATGATATCCCTGTACAGATTCATACTGGGCATGTGGAACCTTCTGCTTGCGTGGGGCCTTACAGCGTTACAAACGGCAGGGTTTCTGACCTTATTCCTGTGCTTTTTGCACATAAGGATGCTGCCTTTGTGCTTTTGCACGGTGGATTTCCTTATCAGGAAGAGTATTTATCCATGGTAAAGAATATACCGAATGCGATAGCGGATTTTTCCTGGATTTATATAATAAGCCCGTATAAAGCCGCGAGAATGCTATCAGATGCAATAGAGATGATACCTAGAAATAAGATAATAGGTTTCGGCGGTGATTTTATGCATGTGGAAAATACATTTGCTCATGCTATCGTGGCAAGAGAAACGGTATCGCGTGTACTGGAAGAAAAAATTAAAGACGGTTATTTCGATATAGGTGAAGCCAAGAGATTCGCAGATATGATATTCAGAGAAAATCCTAAACGAATATATCGTATATGATTTGGAGAGTGGATACTTAAAATGGATACCATATTAAGTATAGATTTGGGTACTTCTGCGCTGAAACTGATATTGGTCGACAGCTACGGCAAATTGATGGGGAGCGTCACGGAAAGTTATAATATCCAGATACCGCAGCCGGAATGGGCGGAACAAAAACCGGGCGATTGGATAGGGGCCTTGATAAAGGGAGTTAAACGTCTGAAACAAGAATCGCCAGATGCCATGCATGATGTGGCAGGTATAGGCATAACAGGCCAAATGCATGGTTTGGTGTCATTGGATAAAAATGGCGTGCCAGTATATAATGCCATAATATGGGCTGATAAACGTTGTGAAGAAGAAGTCGGAGAGCTGGAAGCTAATTTCAGCTTGGACACCTGGATGAATATGACCGGTAACCGTCCTAATGTGAGTTTTACATTGCCTAAAATCTTGTGGTTGCGGCATCACATGTCGAATATTTTTAATCGAGTCAGTCACTTTTTGTTGCCCAAAGACTATGTTCGTTTTTGGCTCACGGGCAATTATGCGACTGATCCAACGGATGCATCGGCTACGTTAATGTTCGATATAGTTAATAAATGCTGGGCAGATGATGTACTGACGGCATTTGATATTGAGCGTGCGATGCTGCCGGATATACTCGGATCGTCTGATATCGCAGGTGTTTTGTCACATGAGGCAGCCGGACTTCTTGATATAAAGCCAGGAATACCTATTATATGCGGCTTGGGCGATGCCGAGGCACAAGCTGTGGGCAATTGTGTGGTTGATGACGATTCGTGGCTGTGTATTATCGGTACAGGAGGGCAGATTTTTACTCCTGTGGATCGCGTGATAGTGGATAAAAAAGCGCGTGTCCATACATTGTGCCATGGCGTACCAGATAAATGGCATATAATGGGGGCGACTTTGTCGGCGGGTGCGTCATTGCAGTGGTTAGCCGAACATATATTTCAGGTGTGCGGATATAAAGCTTATGATGAATTGGTAAATACGGTGGATTTGACTTCTTGCGGTTCTGATGGATTGATCTTCCTGCCTTATTTATTCGGAGAGCGTACCCCTATTATGGATCCCAAAGCCAAGGGGGCCTTTATAGGCTTTGATTTTCATCATACAAAAAGCCATATGGTAAGTGCAGTGCTGGAAGGCGTACTGTTTTCCTTGTACGAGTCCATAAATATACTTGCGGATCTTAAAGGTAGATATCCCGAGGCCATCACTATAACGGGCGGAGCCGCACAGAGTATGGTTTGGCGGCAAATGGCGGCTAATATATTCGGTATGCCGATAATTAGGCATATCGATCTCGCAGGTTCTACTTACGGAGCGGCTATACTGACGGCCGTCGCATTGGGCATGTATCCGTCGATAAAGGCTTGCGCGGAGGCATGGATTAAGCCCGGAGATGTAACTCATCCGAATATGGTGCTTCATGACAATTATTTGGCTTATTTTGATGTGTATAAAGGGCTCTATAGTAGCTTAAAGGACTCTTTCGATAAACTGGATACATTATGCAAGGATGGCGCTCATAAGTCTTAATGGGATGCAATAGGGGATGTTTTGAATATATGATAATAGGAGGTTGTTGACATGAGCAAAAACATTTTACTAAACGGTGATCAATGGAAGGTTACGGGATTTTGGAAGAATCAGTGGCGACAGATAAGATCTATGGAGACCGGCATTAAGATAAAAGGCTGTGTACCTACGGTAGAAGCGAGTGTACCTGGAGCCGTGCAAATTGATCTTATAAAGGCTGGATTACTAAGAGACCCCAACTATGGCTTGGACAGCCACCTCGATGAATGGGTTAACAATAGAGAATGGTTTATGGACAGGGAATTCGTCATTTCGCCGGAGAAGCAGAGTGAAAAGTATATTTTGTGCTTTGACGGATTGGATTATCATGGCGAGATATATTTGAATGGCATATTGCTCGGGAAGTTCTCCGGCATGTTTATCCCACATGAATTTGATATAACGGCTATCGTGAAAAAAGATGAAGTCAACTTTTTAAGGGTTGTATTTTATATTACCCCTGAAGTGGACGGCCAGATAGGATATTCTAACAGGATAAAAATATTGAAATCTCGCTTTAACTATCAGTGGGACTGGTGTCCTCGCATAATTCCAATAGGTATATGGGAGGATGTTTACATAAAGGTATACAATTATGCCCGTATAATGGATTTTTTCCCTAAAACATCGGTAGACGATGCTTTAAAAAAAGGCGTGGTAGATGCGCGCGTAGAGCTTGATGTAGATGTTTCGGGGGTATATGCATTTAACTATAGGGTCTTATTTGATGGGGAATTGATATGCGAAAAAGAATTTCATAATAGTTTATTAACTGCAAAAGGACAAGAAGTGGTACATCGAATAGAACTGGACGATATAAAACCATGGTGGCCTAATAACTTCGGGCAGCAGCCGCTTTACGATATCGAGCTTACTATCCGCAATGAAGGGGGTATCATATGTGATGATGCCTCAAAAGGGGTGGGCTTCCGACGCGTGGAGTTTGTGCGCAATCCGGGTTCACCGGAAGGCGCTCTGCCATATACGCTTTTGCTCAACGGGAAGCGCATATTTTTGCGAGGTGTTGACTGGGTGCCTATCTCGCCATTTTATGGAGCTGTAAGCGAAGAAGATTATAAAAATTATTTGCGACGCTTTAAGGACATGAACTGCAATATACTGAGGGTATGGGGTGGAGCCGTCCTCGAAAAGGAGGCCTTTTATAATATTTGCGACGAAATGGGCATAATGGTATGGCAGGAATTTCCACAATCGTCCAGCGGGCTCAATAATACGCCTCCGGATGATCCGGATTTTCTGGAGAAATTAAAAGAGGCAGCCGCTACTTTTATAAGACGCAGAAGGCATCATGCCAGCCATATAATATGGTGCGGCGGGAACGAGCTCATGTGGGAGAACAATGTACCTGTAAATGATAATCACTTAAACATAAAGATGCTTAAAGAATTGGTAAACAAGATGGATCCCGGCAAATGCTTTTTGCCCACCAGCCCATCGGGGCCGACTTTTGCAGCTAGCGAGGAAAATTTCGGCAAGAATATGCATCATGATGTACATGGCCCATGGGAGTACATGGGGGAACCAGCTCATTATCGTTTCTTTAACCGAGATGATTCGCTTTTCCGTTCGGAAACCGGCTGTCCTGCTGTTTCACGGTTGGATTCATTAGAAAAGTACAAAGGTGAATACGAATTGTGGCCGCCCGACGAAACCAATGTATTATGGATGCATCGCGGTGCATGGTGGATACAAATAAAACAGTTAACCGAGCTTTTCGGAGAATGGAGGAAGGAAGAATTCCCAAGGTATGTAGAGGCCAGCCGCTATATACAAGCCGAGGCATTGAGGTATGCGGTTGAAGCCACCAGGCGAAGGGAGCCTGTTTCCTCTGGTTTTATCATCTGGATGGGCAATGAACCCTATCCAAACAATGCCAATACGTCGATAATAGAATATGACGGCACGCCGAAGCCGGCATACTATTGGATAAAAAATGCCTACTCGGGATTTCATGTGTCATTGAAATACGATAGAATCTGTTGTGTGTCCGGCGAGGTATTCAATGGGTATATTTATGTAACATGTGACGGCGATGAAGCGAAAGATCTCAAAGTAAGCGCGCAGATAACGGACATACATGGCAATGTGCTCTTCACGATGGATTTGGATAAAAAAGGGGACGGGCCGGTTATACCTATAGATGAGATTACTTGGAAGATACAAGGTTGTGAAGGCAATATATTCTTTGTAAAAGTAAAATTATCGGATAATGAATATGGTATAATGGACGAGAACACATATATTTTTACCGTCGATAGCGAGCATCCGTTTAAGGCGATAAGGGATATGTTGCCGGCGAATGTCACAGCGGTTAAGGCGGATATTGACCAAAATGTTTGGGTTTTAAGGAATGACTCGCCGGTAGCTGCGATAGGCGTATTTCTATATGGAGAAAATCCGTCGGATTTCGTGCGGTTTTCGTCAAATTACTTCGTTCTGATGCCTGGCCAAGAACGGGAAATAACGGTTACAACCGATGAATGTACTCAAAATGACCCTAAATTCAAAATAAGATGGATTAATGCGGAGTAAAAATTTTGGAGGTAACTATGGAACACAGAGATATAACGGTACATATGATAGGCAATGCCCATATAGACCCTGTGTGGTTATGGCGATGGCAGGAGGGATTCCAGGCGGCGTGGTCGACATTCCGTTCCGCTTTGGACCGCATGAACGAGACGCCGGACTTTATATTCACATGCGCTCAGGCGGCTGTATACAAATGGATAGAGCAGGCCGATCCCGATATGTTTGAAGAAATAAAGCAGAGGGTGAAGGAAGGCCGCTGGCAGGTAGTGGGCGGATGGTGGATGCAGCCCGACTGCAATATACCCTCGGGGGAATCCTTTGTACGCCAGGCGCTGTATGCCCAAAGGTATTTCAAAGAAAAGCTGGGCGTTATGGCCAGTACAGGCTATAATGTGGATTCATTCGGTCATAACGCTATGCTGCCGCAGATATTAAAGAAGAGCGGTATGGATAACTATGTCTTTATGCGCCCGGGTCCTCATGAAAACCCCGGGTTACCGGATGTATTTTGGTGGCAGAGCGCCGACGGCAGCCGCGTACTTACATACCGCATACCGTTTTCCTATAACGTAGGCAGTACCCATATGGAGGAAATGGCTAAGCGGATAGCCGATATGGCTCCCGAGGGCATAAACGATATGATGGAGTTTTACGGCGTGGGCAATCACGGAGGCGGACCTACAAAAGAGAATATAGCCTTGATAAAGCGGATGACCGCCGATCCGAATATGCCTCGTGTTGTATTCAGCTCGCCCGATCAATACTTTGAAACCATCAGAGCTTACGAGCCGACATTGCCGACGGTAATCGACGACCTGCAACATCATGCCAGCGGATGCTATTCTGTAAACGCATGGGTTAAAGCCATGAACAGAAGATGCGAGCAACTATTGACGACGGCTGAGAAATTCAGCCTTATAGCCCATACCATGTTTAATACGCCGTATCCGCAGCGGGAATTAACAGAAGCATGGCACAATGTGCTGTTCAATCAGTTTCACGATACTATGGCCGGATCATCCATAAAAGAAGCTTACGAAGATGCGAGGGATTTCTTCGGAGAATCGCTCAAACTGGCCGATGAAAGCCTGAATTATGCTGTAAATTCCATTATAAGGCATATAAATACCGAAGGAGAAGGCATACCTCTCATAGCTTTTAATCCGCTTTCATGGGAAAGACATGCTCCTATAGAATTCGAGATGCAAGGGACAAAATTTGAGGATGACATACCCAAAGCAGTTATAACCGATGCCGATGGCAAAGACATACCATTGCAATTTATTAAAACATCCGCCACCGTAGGGAATGGGAGATTGCGTATAACCTTTACAGATAAGCTGCCGCCTATGGGATATAAGCTTTACAGGGTATTTTTAGGCAAAGAAGCTCAGGACTCGGAACCGGTGGCTATAACCAAGGACAACATTGAAAACCGATACTATCGTATGGAAATAGACGCAGGTACAGGCTGGATAAAGCGCTTATACGACAAAACCAATGGCAAAGAGGTGTTCAACGGACCTGCGGCTTTACCGGTTGTGATATACGATCCCAGCGATACATGGTCGCATGGCGTGTTCAGGTTCAAAGATGAGATAGGGCGCTTTACCGATGCCGAAACAAAGGTGATAGAACAAGGCCCGGTGCGTTCCAGGCTGCGCGTCAAAAGCCGCTATGGCGATTCTATATTGACACAGGATTTCATAATGTATGATGAACTGGATTATATAGAGTGCAGGGTCAAAGTGGACTGGCATGAAAAACACAAGATGCTTAAAATTAGCTTTCCAGTTAACGTCGAAGGACCGCAGGCTACGTATGAGATACCTTACGGCTATATACAACGCCCTGCAGACGGCGAGGAAGAACCGGGTCAGCAATGGATAGATGTAACCGACAGGCAGCAAGACTATGGATTGGCTATAGCGACCGACAGCCTCTACAGCTATGACATAGAGGGCAATGATATGAGGATAACGGTGCTCAGAAGCCCCGTATACGCTCAACATGACCCGCACAAACCGAATCCTGAAGAAGAATACGAATACACCGATCAAGGTGTCTATGAATTCCGCTATATACTGTACCCGCATAGAGGCAATTGGCAGCAAAGCCAGGCGGTGAAATATGCCCATGAATTAAATGCTCCTATACCATGGGTGGTTGATACCTGGCATGAAGGCACGCAGCCTGGGGTGCAGGACTTTATATCCATAGATGCTGAAAATATAGAGGCTACGGTGATGAAGTTGGGCGAGGACAAGGACGCTATAATAGTGCGGTGCTACGAAACGGCGGAGAAGGAAACCGACGCTGTGATAAAGCTGCCGGCATTTGACAGGGAATGGGCAGCGCACTTTGGAGCATGCGAGATTAAGACCTTTAAGATACCGCTAAACAGCCATGAAAAAATAATCGAAACCAACATGCTGGAGCTATAATGGAATGGGAAGATATTTCATAGGATTGGATATAGGAGGCACCAAACTCGCAGCCATACTTGGAACATCTGATGGGCGCATATTAAAAAAACTCAAATTACCATCAGAAGCCGATAAAGGGCCGGAGCAAATGTTGGACAAACTGACGGCAATGGCACAGCAACTCATGGGACCAGAAGTAGTCGCTATAGGCATAAGTTGTGGCGGCCCGCTGGACAGCCGCAAAGGTATAATTATGTCGCCGCCAAATCTGCCAGGATGGGATAATGTGCACATTGTAGATATAATGAGCCGGCGTTTCGGCGTACCGGCTTATCTGCAAAACGATGCCAATGCATGTGCTTTGGCCGAACACCGCTTCGGTGCCGGAGTGGGATGCGATAATATGGTATTTTTGACTTTCGGTACGGGTATGGGAGCAGGGCTGATACTAAACGGCCGCTTGTACAGCGGTATCACCGATACGGCAGGCGAGGTAGGCCATATAAGGTTAGCGCCGGATGGCCCCGTCGGCTATGGCAAAGCAGGCTCTTTCGAGGGTTTTTGCAGCGGCGGCGGTATAGCGAAATTAGCCGCTCAAATGATAAAAGATAGCATTAAAAACGGCAAGACCGTGGCGTTTTGTCCCACGGTTGAACAGGCGGATAGTATAACTGCGGAGGACGTCGGTAAAGCGGCTGCTGTTGGCGATCCATTAGCAACAGAGATACTGAAAATATCAGGTAAGTATCTCGGATATGGACTGTCTATTATAATAGATATATTAAATCCCGAGAGGATTATCATAGGCAGCATATTTGCTCGCTGCCGCGATATACTGCAGCCCGAGGCCGAAAAAGTAATAAAGGAAGAAGCGTTGCCTATAGCGGCTCGGCGCTGCAGCATAATGACGCCTGGCTTGGGCGAGGCCATAGGGGATTATGCCAGCCTGTCGATAGCTATAGAAAATTGGAGGGAGAATGTAGTATGAAGGAGAATACCAAAAAGCATCTGGACCGCCTCATGGAACGTTACCCGTCGCTGAATGCGTGCAGGGATGATATAGAAAGAGCTTTTGAACTCATAGCTGCGGATTTGGCGAGCGGCGGCAAGATTCTGGTATGCGGCAATGGCGGCAGTGCGGCCGATGCTCAACATATAGTGGGAGAATTGATGAAAGGCTTCCTAAAGAGCCGCCCTCTGCCCGATGATGTAAAGCGTTCTATAGAGGATGCCGATGGAGAAAGGGGGCGTTATATAGCCTCCAAACTTCAAGGAGCTCTGCCGGCCATAGCACTGGTTGGACAGGACGCGTTTTTTACTGCTTTTGCCAACGATGTGGACGCTTCATTAGTGTTTGCACAGCAGGTTTATGCCCTGGGCAATAAATATGACGTGCTGATAGGCATAAGCACATCGGGCAATTCCGCAAATGTGATAGATGCATTATATGTAGCTAAGGCAGTGGGAGTGGATACTGTGGGCCTGACCGGTAGAAGCGGCGGTAAAATGGACGGTATATGCGACATAACCATAAAAGTGCCTGCGAATGATACGCCGGACGTGCAGGAGTTTCATATGCCGGTATACCACACATTGTGCGCTATGCTGGAGGAAGAGCTTATATGAATGGGTGAAATACCGCAGTTATGATGTTATAATAAACTTTGGCGGGAATGAACGAAAGGAGATGATACATATGCCGTTTATCCAATTCGATGGCCCTCAGATGAGCAAAGAGAAAAAAGCTGAATTGGTGGCCAAGCTGACCCAGACGGCCCACGAGGTGCTGGGTATACCCGAGCAGGCCTTCAGCATAATCATACGCGAGAATAGCATGGATAACATAGGCGCCGGTGGCAAACTGCTGTCTGAAACACACAAATAATAGCTTTTATACGGAACAGGCTGACGAATATTCGTCAGCCTGTTGATGTTTAGAGATATGTTTCAAACCATTGCGCCATGTCTTGAACCATATTAAAATTAACTGCATGCCCCACGTCCGGATACTCTATCATTTGAATGGCTTCAGCGTCATAATAAATAGGTTTCATAAAATTATAGAATTTCCTTACGTTTTCTATATCAATTAAAGGATCTGCCGTACCATTCAAAATAAGAAGAGGTAAGCCGTTTATATCTTGATAGTGTTTAGCAGGCTGAATAGCTTCCGCAATCTTCAATATTTCTTTCGCTTTACTATCGTCATCGTGTAGGTCAATGCCAGCCATTTTAAATAAGGCTTCTTTACTGGATGAATCAAGAGCTGCTGATATATCTGGTGTGCTTATAAGCGAAACCGCTGCTTTTACCTTGCGATCTTTCTTTACAATATAGGAATATGTGATAATACCTCCCATGGAGACTCCGGCAAGGCCAACGCGTGTCGTATCCACTCTATCGTCATCTGTATAGTTGTCTATAAGCGTATTAATGTCGTCAGCGGTTATGGCGATAGCATTCATCAGTATGGACAAGGGTTCTTTGAGTGCATCGGTTTTCCTTTCTCCATGGCCGTAAGCATCAGGAGCTATAACAAAAAAGCCGCTTTGTGCTAGAAAATACGCTGGGAAAAGCATATTTTCCTTTCTGGCACTCCAGCCATGGATGATTATAACCATAGGCTTGTTATTTCTTCTGTCATCGGTCGATATTTCCAGAAAGGTAATATCGTTTCTTTTACCGGGATTTATTGTAACTTTCATGTTATCTATCTCCAATCCTTGTATCGGTATATTGTAGTAATCCCAATCGCTCAAACTGTTCTGTCGGCGCATCGTTGGCTTTCATCAATTCAATAATATGCTCTATCATCATTTCCTCTACATCAGGATCATTTATAGGATTCTCCTGCTTAGGATCGCTTTCCAAGTCAAACAGCATACTACTCATCGTATCTTTATCTATCTTACTCAGGTCGCGCCCCGGCACTTTTATCTTCATAGTTCTGCAGCCCTTGGTAAAGGCGAATGGTAGAGCAAGCCCTATATCCTGCAATTCTTCGGGATAAAAAGGATGCCTCATATGCGTAGGCATAAGTGTGTATTCATACAATGGTTCGTTATTTGCAGTAACAGGGGCGCGCATGTAAATATATCTGCTATCTGTACAGTTCACATGCCCACCATGTATACCAAATAACGCTGCCTCCCTTATTTTCACATCTGAAGTTATGGTATCTTTCAGTGCCATTCCTTGCATATTTTCAGGAATATTGACATTGAAGAAATCCAATAATGTGGGCGCTAAATCGATAGTTTGTACAAGAGCTTCGCGCCGCTCGCCTTTTATGCCGCATCGCGGGTCCCATATAAACAGCGGAATATGTGCTATCTCATTATAAAACGGCGGCATGGTCTTAGCCCACCAGCCGTGTTCCCCCAATAGAAAGCCATGGTCGGTATTCACTATGAGCATGGTGTCTTCCCATAAATCAAGTTCGTCCATCATATCCAGCACTTTGCCTAGATATTCGTCGCACATGCTTAGCAAGGCAGCGTATTCATAGCGACAATGCTCGACCTGTTGCTGCGTTTCTTCAACGCGTCTGTATGGCGGCCAGTCGAAGTGTGGCCCATTGTATTCATGAGGATAAAGGTCTTTGTATTTTTTTGGTGCAAGGTACGGTTCGTGCGGGTCAAATGTTTCTATTTGCAGGAACCAGTTATCCTCTGTATAATTAGTCCTAATGAATTCCAAACCGGCTGCGAAAGTTTTAGCTTGGGGCAGTTCTTCTTCCGTCGCCATATATTTACGGTTTACCCAATCCTGTCGCCACAGGTTTCCTCCGGGTCCGCCTATGGAAGGTGGGATAGATGGATCAACAACGTTTCCTTTCCACGGGTCTCCTTCCTGCCCTCGAAAAGCCTCCCACGTATTATACCGAGTATGATACGTACAGCCGCCATCTTCCCAATAATGATAATGGTCGCTTACCAGATGCGTATATATTCCGTCATTCTTTAAAATCTCCGGCATGGAATCGTCAAACGGTTCAATCGGCCCCCAACTCCTGTGCAAGAAGTTGTATCTACCCGTATGAAGTTCCCTTCTGGCCGGCATACAGGGCGCACTTCCTATATAACAATTATCAAATGTTACCGTCATAGCCGCCAAACGCTCAAAATTAGGCGCTTTAACCCAATTACATCCATATGGCGGCAGCATATGACGGTTGAGTGAATCGAACATAACCATTATTGCCTTCATAATATATTTTCATGCTTCCTTTCATTTAAATATAAATTAAATACTTTTGCGGCAGCCCCGATCACGGATTCGTACATACCCAGCGAGGCTTTATCAAACTTTATATCTTTGACCGGTTCTGGGTATGTGCTTTCAATGGCCGTTGCCACGGCTATATCGTAAAAACAAGGGCACTTATCTATGGTTTCGCCGCCCAATATAACCATTTTAGGCCGCATAAGATTTATAAAGTTGGCTAGTGCCAAACCATAGGCATAAGCTGCTTTGTTTATAACATCATTGCATAGCTCGTCGCCTTCAACGAGAGCCTCGCATAACATGTCGAATGTCAGGCACGATATGTCTTGCCCGATATGTTGCGTCAAAATCGTTTGTCTTCCATTTAATATGGCCTCGGATGCATGTTTAAGCATATACGGTATTGACGAGAACGTTTCGAGGCAGCCTTTATGGCCGCAAGTACATTTTTCACCGTTAATATCTATAATCATATGTCCTAAAGCGCCTGTAATATCATCAACACCTTCTAGAAGGTAACCGTTGGTTATTATACCGCATCCGATGCCGTAAGATGTATATACAAAAACCGCATTATCAAGATTTTTAGCTGCTCCATACCAGTGTTCTGCTAATATAGACGCGCAAGCGAGGTTATCTAAAAATACCGGAAACGATATTTTCCTCTTCAACATCTCGCATATAGGCACGTTGTTCCATCTATCCGAATCGAAACTATGCGATTTCAATATTATACCGTTCTTTCTGTCAAGAGGCCCGGTAGTTGTAATGCATACCCCGAGAATTTTGTTAATAAGTTCGTTATTGAGGTGGCCGCTTATTTCACCTATAGTTTCCGCAATTTTTGTTACTACCTCTTCTGGTGTTATACCACTGCTTATATAAAAAACTTTTTTGGCAATGATTTCTGCATTCAGGTTTATAAGTGTTACCATTAATAATCCGCGTGAAATCTCTATGGCGAAAGAATAACATGCATTACCGTTTATAGAATAAAGCATAGGTTTTCTACCACCTTTGGAATCACCGGTATCGTTGACCAAAATTATATCAGATGTCAAGAGCTCTTCTACAGCTCGCGATACGGTGGTTATCGAGCAGCCTATCATATTACTTAAATCGGCTTTTGATATTGGGCCATATCTTCTTATTAATTCAAATATATTCTTGTTCGATACTTTTTTGGCATCATTGGGAAAAACCATTTGTCCTTAACCCTTCTAATTTTAATTTTATTAACAATATTTTAGGCTTTAAGACCACTGGTTACAATACCTTCTACGAAATATTTCTGCAAGAGTAGAAATACAATAAATACTGGAAGTATAACAAGTGTCGTAGCCGCCATAAGGAGATTCCACTCAGTATAAGTTTCTTGCCTGAAAAGCGATAACGCTAATTGCACTGTTCTGAGTTCTTCCTTTTGAATAATTATAAGGGGCCAGGTATAATCGTTCCATGTCGATGTTGTTTTTAAAGCTATCAGTGTGGCTATTATAGGTTTACTGTTTGGCAGATATATACGGAAGAATGTTTGTATCCTGTTTAATCCATCTATCTTGGCGGCATCGTCTAAGGACGAGGGGAAATTGAGATAGTATTGTCTAAAAAGGAATACACCAAAAGCCCCCGCGATATAAGGAGCAATTATACCCATATACGAATTAATCCATCCGATGCCTCCCTGACCGAGGATATTGTTGCCGCCCGCTAACGGTACATGTTTCATAATTATGAATATAGGCACCATGGATACTTGAGGCGGAACCATCATTCCTATAAGCGACAGCGCAAATAAAATGTCTCTACCCTTAAAATTCAATCTGGCAAACGCATACCCGGCAGTAGAGTTAAATAGCAGGCTTATAATTACAGCAGCGACTGTTATCACGGATGAATTATAGAAATAGCGCGGCCAATCCCCACGCCCCATGGCTTCTTTATAGTTAGAAAACATAATTTTATCGGGCAGAAGTGACAGAGGATTTTCATATACCTCAGCCATGCTCTTAAATGATGTCGACAACATCAATACAAATGGGAATAACATTATAAATGATAAAATTATCATTGTTATTGTAAAAACATATTTTGAACTCTTTTTGCTACCTATCATTAATTAATACCTCTCAATCCAATTCCAGATCGGTACCTTGGCTGCCGTATTTAAGGTTTATCAGCGTTATGGCAGATACCACGATGAGCAGTATAACGCTCAATGCGGCCGAATATCCCATAAGGTAATCATTAAAAGCCCTTATATATATCTGATGCATTATTGTAGTAGTAGAGTTCATGGGCCCCCCTCCTGTCATTACATTTACCTGCTCGAATACATTGAAGTTTTGTATCATGCCTGTAACGAAGATAAAGAACGTTATAGGACGCAGCATGGGCACCGTTATATGTCGAAACTTTTGAATGCTGCCGGCTCCGTCTATTGTGGCCGCCTCATATAATTGCGATGGTATACCCTGCAAGCCGGCCAAATATATTATCATATAATAACCGGTTGTCTTCCATATGCTCATTGCTATTATACTGCCAAGAGCCGTATTAGGGTCATAAAGCCATTGTCTTCCTTGTATGCCGAATAATTTAAGCAGGTTGTTCAAATAACCGTTCATGGGATCATATATCCATATCCATATCATTGATACGGCTACCATAGATACTGCGTGCGGTAGAAATAAGGTGGTTCTGTAAATAGATATACCCTTTATTTTACTGTTCATCAGATTAGCCAACAACATGCTCAAAACCATAGTTATCGGCAGATTGAACAATGTATAAACAATGGTGTTTCTGAATGATATACGGGCTATGTCATCGGTAAAAATATTGATGTAATTATCGAACCCTATAAACCTTCCGGATGTAAAATTATAATTGGTAAAACTAAGGAAAATATTAATTATTATAGGTACCAATACAAATATCAACATAAATACATAAAACGGCGCTATCATTATATACCCTGCCAAATTATCGTTGCCGAGCGTATGTTTTTTGTTGTTTGATTTTATAACATCGTTCATTTATTTATACTCCTTCTTTTTTTTATAGGCTTTATCAGGGGGGTTATACTCCTGATAAAGCTCAAAGGAATCGCCTTATTTCACTTGATAAGCCCGTTCTTTCTAAGATCGTCTACTGCGGCTTTCTGTGCATCTTTCAGAGCCTGTTCCGGCGTTTTATTATTCGATATGGCTTCTTGGTAGGCTTGCTCAGCGTATCGGTTAACTATTGATGTCCAAGGCGTAATAGCTTCGCCATGTCCATATTCCACATATTCGAGCAAGGCTTTACCGTTTAGTTGCTGATTGTTCAAATCAGAAACGAAATCATTCTGAAGAGATTTCCTTACAACAGGCACAAAATATTCTTTATAATTTTTCCATAACCACTCCTTGCCCATCATAAATTCTATCAGTTTCCAAGCCTCATCTTTATGCTTCGAATCGTTGCCTATAGTATAGTATCTATACCCGTTGAATGCGCTTTTTTTATCGCCGGAGTATCCGACAAGTGGGGGCACGATATCTATTTTGCCTCGTAGATCCGGTTTCTCTTTGAACAAATTATTAAGCCAGGTGATATTCATAGCCGATATCGCACTCTTACCCTGTATAAAAGGTACTTCTTCAAGTTTATTATAACTGTATGGAAACCCTCCTATGGTATTGTACATATCAACTGCGAACTTCAGCGCCTCAATAGCTTTTGGATCGTCTAATGCCGGGTACTGTTTCTCTTCGTCTATATACAAACCTCCGTTTTGTCTTACCATAGTTTGAAGAAACGTTCCGCTTTGAATAGGGATATCCCAACCGGCACGCACCAGCTTTCCGCTTGCGTCTTTTTTTGTTAACTTAATTGCATATTCCTTTAATTCATTCCAGTTTGTCGGCGGTTTATTTGGGTCCAATCCGGCCTCTTCAAAGTAATCCTTTCTGTACACCATTAGCATTGGAGCAGGGAAGAAACCCAGCCCCAGCAACTTTCCTTCATACTTGCCGCTATTGTATGCGCTATCCAATATATCGTCTTTGTCAGCCCATTTGCTTACATAATCGTCTAAAGGTGCAAATTCTCCTTTGGATCCTCTGGTCCCTATAAAAAGCAGATAAGCTACAAAAACGTCGGGATATGTTCCGCTAAGTTTGGCTGCGTTCAATTTGGTATCAATTTCAGTATTTATAGAAGGAAGCATTGTTGTTTCCACTTTTATATTAGGGTTCTGTTTCTCGAATTCAGCCACCGCTTCTTTATAGAATTGTTCATTTTGTTCATTAGGCGCCCAAAATGTAATAGTTACAGGTTCTTTGTTATTATCCGTTCCTGTAGAGCTACCCGCATTGACGTCATCAGCCTTATCATCACTGCTTGTGCCGGAACTGCCGCAACCCGCTAACAGGCCTATAAGCATAGAAACGCACAGCATAAATACCAATATCTTCTTCACCATCGATATTTCCTCCTTGTTTTCAATTTAAATTCTTGCTTAAATAAGCATGCCCGTTTGTCTGTCGAAACGTTATATGCCTGTATTTATATTAGATCACTTACCGCTTTTGCTCGAATTATCTTTGGTTCCTGTTCTCCTGTTAAAAGCATTTGTCTTTTTAATGCTTTTGCCAGGGCATCGCATACAGAACGATATGCCTCATTGCCTATCAAATTGTTTTGCTCATAAGGATCATTTTCCAGGTCGTATAGATATTGCTCAACGTATATATCGCTGCCAATATCATTCCAACCGTCCTTATCCGGCGCATAGATACAATACTTCCATTTATTAGTACGTATTGCTCTGCCAACCTGCGACTCGCTGATCTGAACGAATACCTCGCTACGCCAATTTACATCACCTCCTCTTAAGAGCGGTATGAGCGATCTTCCATGCATGTTCCGAGGAACATATATGCCCGCTGCTTCAAGCAGCGTGGGTGCGATATCCACGAGGCTTACCAGTTCTTCTACTGCGACGCTTTCTTTAATGTCGGGGACATGCATAATCATAGGTATCCTTATGCTGGCCTCATGACATGATCTCTTGTATTCACTGTTCCTTGTTCGGAAATGGCTGCCGTGATCACTGGTGAAGATTAGTATAGTGTTGTCGTATATGTCGAGTTCTTTAAGTTGTTCTATGATACGTCCTAAATTTTCGTCTATTCTCTTACAAATTCCATAATAATCGGGTAAATTCTCTTTCCAATCGCCATCCTTATCTATCAGATCCATCGGCACAGGCGCATTTCTATACCTTTCCGCATAACCTTCGGGTGCAACGTATCTGTTCATATCATTTTGGTGATGTGGCTCAAGATAAGATACAAATAATAAAAACGGTTTATCGTTACTACGTGCTTTCAAATATTCTATAGCGAAATCGGTAACTGCATCCACACGATACTTATTGAATTCAACCGGATTATCGAATTTATCAAAAAGCTTACCTTCATATGGATGAGATGTAAATTCAAGAAGATCTGCAGCTATCCAATAATCATCGTAACCACCGCGCTTTTCTTTCGGGACCGGTTTATCCCATGTGCCACCAAGATGCCATTTGCCGACATAGGCGGTTTCATAACCATTGGACCTTAAATAGTGTGCTATGGTTTTTTCGTTGTCAGGCAGGGCTATATGATTTCTGAAACAGCCTGTAGCAGTTGCATACCGACCGGTTTGAAGGCTGGCACGTGCCGGACCGCACACTGGTTGACACGTAAATGCATTTTTAAATGTTATTCCTTGTTTGGCCACGGCGTCCAGATTTGGTGTAAGATCCAATGTATTGCCATAGCATCCCACTGTATCCCAACGTTGCTGATCGGTAAATACGATAACTATATTTGGTTTTTCATTCATAAACTCATCTCTCCTTATTATTGTGCACATTAGCTATTTAACTAAACTTTATAAACTTTTGATTAAAAGTATGATTAAAAGTTTATGTGTTATATATTCGGCATTAATTTTAAAAATCCTTCTTTTCTAAAAAATATATTAATCATTCATATAGCCAGAAAATAAATACGTTCTATAAGGGCGCATGTAATTTTTTTGAAGCAAATTATGGTAAATATAATACAGAATGCACCGCGGAAGCGACGGCTTCATGACATTGCGTAGCGGGTTGCTTCTGGAATATTATGTATCAATAAAATTACATGCGCCCGTTCTATAATTGCTGTTTGCAATAAAATATATCGGAGGGTATAATAAGCTTATAGACGAGAGCTTATCATTTGGAGGGAAAAATATGTTTATGGAGAAGTTGGATGTTGTTACCACGCAACGGCAGCAATTTATAGATATTACAAACGAGATCCAGACTCTGGTAGACCGTTCCGATATAACCAATGGCATATGCATGATATATGTACCGCATACTACGGCCGGCGTTACCATCAATGAGAATGCCGATCCGGACGTGATGGCCGATGTGGCTGAATACCTCAATAAAGCTGTGCCTAGATACGGACATTATGCTCATGTTGAAGGCAATTCCGATGCCCATATAAAATCAAGTTTCTTCGGTTGTTCCCAAATAGTGCCGATTGTTGACGGCAAGCTTAAGCTGGGGCGCTGGCAAGCCGTTTATTTCTGCGAATTCGATGGTCCGCGCCCAAGGCAGGTGTTGGTGACGGTGATTCATGGCCGTTGAAACCGACAATCTCTTAATTTACCTCAAACGATATTTCGGTTATGATGCGTTTATCGGTCAGCAGGAGGCCGTTATACGCTCCGTATTGAGCGGCAACGATACATTGGCGGTGATGCCTACCGGCAGCGGTAAATCGCTGTGCTATCAACTGCCTGCATTGATTTTGCCGGGTACGGCCATAGTAGTATCGCCATTGATAGCGCTTATGAAAGACCAGGTGGATTTTTTAAGGCACAACGGTATACCGGCTGCTTTTATAAATAGCACGTTGACGATAGCTCAACAACAGGAATGCATGAGACGTCTGCAAAAGGGGCGCTATAAGTTGATATATGTGGCGCCGGAGAGATTTCGCAGCCAGAGCTTTTTAGATGGTTTAAAAGAAGTACATATATCATTGTTTGCGGTAGACGAGGCGCATTGCATATCTCAGTGGGGGCATGATTTTAGGCCGGATTACCTGCGACTGGCTCAGGCCATAGAATATACTGGACGGCCGCCGGTTATAGCTACTACCGCCACCGCAACGTCGTACGTCAGGGATGATATCATACAGCAATTAAAGCTTGTGCGTCCTAGATGTTTTGTAACGGGATTTGAACGTCCCAATCTTCGTTTTATAGTAAAGGCAGTATCATCTGAGAGCCAAAGAGAGGCTTTTATTTTAGATACGATAGGTCAACTTAGATTTCCGGGCATAATATACACAGCTACGCGAAAGGCGACCGAAATGCTGGCTACAAGGTTGAATCGCGCCGGCATTATTGCGGCCCCTTATCATGCCGGCCTAAGCGACCAACAGCGCATACGCGTGCAGGATGATTTCATGCAGGGGCGTTTGCCTGTCATATTGGCCACCAATGCCTTCGGCATGGGCGTGGACAAGCCCGATGTGGGTTTTGTGCTGCACTATAATATGCCAGCCAGTCTGGAAGCCTATTATCAGGAAGCTGGCAGAGCGGGACGGGATGGACAACCAGCATGCTGCATATTGCTTTATAAACCGTCGGATAAACATTTACAGGAGTTTATGATAAATAATAATTATCCAAATCTAAAGGCTGTACGGGCTGTCTACAATTCACTTTGTCGTTCAGGCAGTGATGTTGTAACACTAGGGATAAAAGAAACAGCAGCGTCGTTGTCCGACGGCATATCGGTCTCGGCAGTAAATGTAGCTTTGGAGGCGTTGGAACGCGCCGGAGCTATAAAGCGTTTGCCGGTTAAAGGTACTTGGCAAAGGGCGTACAGGTTGCTTGACAGAAGCAAATCCTTTGAATATTGGCCTGTGGACATATCGGCGTATAACAAGCAACGCCGATATGATATGGAACGATTGGAAAGCATAGTGAACTACTGCAAAACATACACTTGTCGTCGGAATTACATATTGAATTACTTTGGAGAGAAACCGATTTCTTCTAGATGCGGCAAATGCGATCGTTGCGATGGCATTGAGTTTTGAATTTTGCGACTTTTAGCCTTTCCTTGACATGACTTGTACGCTGCTGCTATAATATGAAAGGTTAAGGCTATATAGGAGCTGATGCTAAAATGAGATCTTTGACCTATAAAAATTGCGTTGTTAAAACTAATAGTTTATAAATATATAAGGGAGGTGTGGACCTGGTTTAATTACAAACCAGGACATCATATGGGAAAGATGATAGAGATCCGTTGGCATGGCCGTGGAGGCCAAGGTGCAAAGACGGCTTCGTTGCTTTTAGCCGAGGCGCTCTTCAACACCGGTAAATATATTCAGGGCTTCCCCGAATATGGTCCCGAACGTTCCGGCGCACCGCTCACAGCTTATAACAGGATAAGCGATGAGCCTATAAGGGTGCATTCCAATATCTATGAACCCGATTATGTGGTAGTAGTGGACGAAACACTTCTTGCATCGGTGGATGTTACAGCCGGTCTAAAAGAAACAGGTGGTATAGTCGTAAATACCCCTAAGTCGCCCGAGGAAATAAGGCATTATCTAAAGGATTACAAAGGTAAAGTGGGTACAGTCGATGCCAAGAAGATATCCGAAGAAGAGTTGGGTAGGTATTTTCCCAACGTTCCGATGTTGGGAGCTATAATGGCTATGACTGGTTTAGTCGAGAAGGAACAGTTTATAAAAAGTATGGAAGAGTCATTCCATCATAAATTCGCCACCAAGCCCGAGGTTATAGATGGCAATGTGCGGGCTTTGAAGAGGGCGATGGAGGAGGTAAGAATATCATGAACGAAGTAAAAAAAATAGAAGAAATTAATGAGGATATAAGCTGGCGCGACATAACGCCGGGAGGCGTGGCACCGTGGGCAGGAGGTGCAGAAACCTTCACCACTGGGGATTGGCGTACCATGCGCCCTGTGTTGATCGAGGATAAATGCACCGGTTGTCTTTTGTGTTGGCCGACTTGTCCAGATACGTCGATAATACCAACTGATGATGGTAAAATCAAATATGACTATGATCACTGCAAGGGCTGCGGCGTATGTGTGGAGGTATGCCCGTTCGATGCAATAGATTTTGTAGAGGATATATCTTAAAATAGAGAGGAGTTGCAATATGGCCATAAGAGAAAGATTAAGTGGCAATGAGGCAGTAGCCTTTGCCATGAGACAGATAGATCCAGATGTAGTGGCGGCATTTCCTATAACGCCGTCTACGGAGGTACCACAATACTTTTCCCAATTTGTAGCTAACGGTCAGGTTCATACGGAATTCGTCGCTGTAGAGAGCGAGCACAGCGCCATGAGCGCCTGCATAGGTGCCGAGGCTGCCGGAGCGCGTACCATGACGGCTACATCGTCCCAGGGTTTGGCTCTGATGTGGGAGATGCTTTACATAGCAGCATCCATGCGCTTACCCATCGTTATGACAGCGGTTAACAGAGCATTGTCCGCGCCCATAAACATTCACAATGATCACAGCGATGCTATGGGTGCCAGGGATTCCGGATGGATACAGATATATAATGAAACCAATCAGGAGGCCTATGATAGCCTTATAATGGCTATAAGGGTAGCCGAGCATGCAGATGTGCAGCTTCCGGTTATGGTATGCTATGACGGCTTTATAACCAGCCATTCGGTGGAAAATATAATGCTGCTTGAAGATGAACTGGTTAAAAATTTCGTAGGTGAATATAAACCCAAATATTCGCTTTTGGATAAAGAACACCCGGTAAGCATGGGTATGTTCGATCTGCCGGCATTTTATTTCGAGCATAAGCGCCAACAGGCTGAGGCTATAAAAAATGCGAAACAAGTGTTGATCGACGTACAAAACGAATTCGCCAAGATTTCAGGGCGCCAGTATGGCCTGTTTGAGGAGTATAAGCTCGACGATGCCGATATAGCTATAGTGATAGCCAACTCTACGGCTGGTACAGCCAAAGATACAGTGGATATGCTGCGCGAGCAGGGCATAAAGGCCGGTTTGTTGAAGATACGCTTGTTCAGGCCTTTCCCGGCTGATGAGATAGCCAAAGCATTATCGCATGTCAAGGCAGTGGCCGTTATGGATAAAGCGGAGGGATTCTCAGCGGCAGGCGGACCTATATTCGTCGATGTGCGCAGCGCTATGTACGGCAAAGCCGACGGCGTTAAGGTTATAAATTACATCTACGGTCTGGGAGGCCGTGACGTCGGTGTTTATGATATCAAACAAGTCTACGATCACTTGCAGAAGATAGCGGATAGCGGTCAAGTAGACAATTTATATAACTATCTAGGTATAAGGGAATAGGAGGTGTAAAGTATGCCATATAATTTTAAGAAAACAGCGCAGAAGCCTGAAAGGTTTACAGGTGGACATAGAATGTGTGCTGGCTGCGGTGCTCCTGTGGTAGTGCGCACTGTACTCCGCGCATTGAAGCCTGAAGACCATGCCGTTATAGCCAATGCTACAGGCTGTCTTGAGGTATCCAGCAGCATATATCCTTATTCAGCATGGAAGGATTCATATATACACAGCGCTTTTGAAAACGCTGCAGCCACGGTGTCAGGTGCGGAAGCGGCATATGTTTCACTCAAGAAACAGGGTAAAATACCATATGATACTAAATTTATAGCCTTCGGAGGAGACGGCGGTACCTACGATATAGGCTTTCAATCATTGTCAGGCGCCATGGAGCGCGGGCATGACATGGTATATGTATGCTATGATAACGAGGCCTATATGAATACCGGTATACAGCGTTCATCGTCAACGCCTAAGTTTGCCGATACCACCACATCGCCTGCAGGCTCAGTAATACCGGGTAAATTGCAGTATAAAAAGGATTTGACAAAGATAATGGCGGCCCATGGCATCCCGTATGTAGCCCAGTCAGCGCCGATGAAGAATTTTAGGGATTTGTATGAGAAATCCGAAAAGGCTATATATACACAAGGACCAGCATTCTTGAATGTATTGGCTCCGTGTCCGAGAGGTTGGAGATACGATACGCCTATAATGATGGAGCTTATAGAAATAGCAGTGGATACGTGCGTGTGGCCGCTCTATGAAGTTGTGAACGGCGAATATCACCTGAGCTATAAGCCGAAGAATAAACGCCCCGTAGAGGACTGGCTAAAGCCGCAGGGTAGGTTTAAGCACCTATTCGCGCCGCAAAACCGCCACCTTATAGACGAATTCCAGGCTTATGTGGATAAAGAATGGGACGATCTATTAAAGCTATGTGGTGAAAAATAAACTCTATATAATAACAAAGCCTGTCATCTTGTGATGGCAGGCTTTGTTTGTGATATAATAATTACATAAAGAACGTCAGGAGGCGAAATTCAGTATGTATAACATAGTATTTAACAGAGAAAACAAAGCTTTGGATGTCACTTTGGAGGGAAAGTTGGTTTTAGGAGGATTAAAGCCGCTTGTAAATGCAGACGGCTGTATATATGAATTACCGCTTAAGGAGTGCGGCTCGGATGCGGCCGAATATGGAGACGACGATATGTCGCTTAGCTTGATATTTCGTGCTTACCGCGGAGCCACGCTTTTTAGGGTGCGCGCTGATCTAAAGAAGGGCTTTTTAGAGCCTATAGGCGGTGTGAAGTTACATATAGATGCCATCGGTAATGTTGAAGGGCTCATGGCTAATTATCTGCATAAGGATTGGTGGACCAGGCCGTGGTTTGATACGGATATAGAGAAAATACCGCCGCGCACTCAATCGTTGGTATGGAAAGACGGTGCTATGTACCATCATATGCTGCCCGTATGCGACGAGATATTCAGAGCGGAATTATCCGGTGCGGATAGCGGCATGGAGATAACGCTTTCCGCATATGATGCGGGTTACAATAGCTGCGATACGCTGGCCTTTGTATTGGCATCGGATGCCGACCCGTTTAAGTTGGTTAAAACCTCGTCTTTTGCCGGACTTAAATCTCTTAGGACGCCGGGCAAAACTATAGACGAACGGCCATATCCGGATGAATTGGAATACCTCGGTTGGTGCAGTTGGGATGCTTTTTACCATGATGTAAATCATCAGGGCTTATTGGACAAGGCTCGGGAGTTCCATGATAAAGGTATACCGGTGCGCTGGTTTATAATAGACGATGGATGGTCGGAGACCGAGGATCGAAAGCTCAAGTCCTTTGATGCCGACAGCGATAAATTTCCCGAAGGCTTGGCCAGCGTTATAAGTAAGCTGAAGGAACAATATGGAGTCAACTGGGTAGGGGTGTGGCATGCTTTTACCGGATACTGGGACGGTATAGCTAAAGATGGTGCATTAGCCAAGGAGTTTAAGGAAAATATATATACAACCAAGGCCGGCAGGCTCATCCCTTATCCTGATGCAGCCAAGGGGTTCGCTTTCTGGAATGCATGGCATTCGTATCTTGCAAGCAAAGGCGTGGATTTTGTCAAGGTGGACAATCAAAGTTCGCTGATCAACTTTATTAAGTATAATATGCCTGCGGCTGGAGCGGCGAGCGGCATGCATGACGCTCTGGAGGCATCTGTGGGGCTTAATTTCGGCGGTTTAGTCATAAATTGCATGGGCATGGCACAGGAGGATTTGTGGCACAGGCGGGCATCGGCCGTATCGCGCAATAGCGATGATTTCTTGCCGCATAACGAGGGCAGCTTCAGGGAGCATGCGCTGCAGAACGCGTATAATTCATATATATACGGCAATTTTATATGGGGAGACTGGGATATGTGGTGGACATCTCATCCACAGGCTGTCAACAATGCGGTGCTTAGGGCGATAAGCGGTGGGCCTGTGTATATAAGCGATCCGGTGGACAAAACATCTGGCGATATTCTAAAGCCGCTGATGCTTTCCAATGGACGTATACTTCGCTGTAAGCGCCCAGGGGTGCCCACAGCCGATTGCCTGATGAGAGATCCATGCAGTGAACCTGTCCCGCTTAAAATATGGAACAAGGCTGGCAATGCAGGCATAATAGCAGCTTTTAATATAAATAATGACGGGTTAACGGTAAACGGCAGCATAAGAGCTTCGGATATACCGGGATTGACCATGCCCGAT
Source organism: Mahella australiensis 50-1 BON (assembly GCF_000213255.1). Taxonomy (NCBI): domain Bacteria; kingdom Bacillati; phylum Bacillota; class Clostridia; order Mahellales; family Mahellaceae; genus Mahella; species Mahella australiensis. The sequence goes on along the minus strand of NC_015520.1, from coordinate 2,135,572 downwards.
GTGGCCGTCTATGAGCATTTCAGTCGTTCGGCACGGGTTATAAGTCAAAAAGATGAGATTTCATTCGAACTAAAGAACGATGGCGTGGCGTTATATCAGCTAGTTCCGCTAAATGCCGGCCGCGCGATACTGGGATTAATCGATAAATATATATCATCGGCCGCTGTAAAATACGCTTCCATGACAGGAGGGGTTATGGACGTCATATTGGCCGAGGGCGGGCAATTCGGCTTTGTATCGCTTAATGAGCCTGCCGGCATATATGTCAACGGCACAGTATACGGCTATGGTAAAGACGATGTGCTGTATCTGGTTAATTGTGATGATATAAAAGGGCCGGTACACATCAAAGTATTATTTGACGAACAACAGGAGTAGACATCAAAGTTGGACGGAATACATTCTGCTGTAAAAGATATAAGACCGCTGCTGACTGCTGGATGCGATATTGATACGGTTATAGCCGTATGCACGGCTATCGCGTTGGAGCGGCGGGGGCTGATGCCCCCGCTCGCCGACGGCTTGATGGCTGGACGGATGACTTTGAGGGATATAACCGATGCTTTACCAAATCCGGTGAAGCCTCTTTTCCAAGCTTGTGATTGTAATGCTCATACCGCTTGTGTACAAAAACTTGCCCACATACTGTCGCACGCTATAAGCGAAGATGATTGGCTTAAGGATGATATAATAGCTTGGATCTACCGACATTGTGCTAATAGCGCCGATTCTAAGTCTAAAACACGGTTTTATACATATGATTGGATAGTAAAATATATAGTAGACAATACGCTGACGCCTTATTGGCGTAAGATAGGTAAGAGCGTAGAAAGTATAAAGCTGTTGGACCCATCGTGCGGCGGTGGCTCATTCTTATTATACGCGTTCGATAGATTTTATGATATGTATGTGGAAGAAGGCTGCGTGCCTGTCGGGGATATACCGCGCAGTATTTTGAACAAAAATATATACGGCGTGGATATAGACCCCAGAGCTGTGCGCATAGCGCGTTTAAACCTCTATATGAAGGCAAAGAGCATGAATGCCGACGTGGATGTGCCGACTAAGAACATTATCTGCTCGGATCACGATATGGGCAGCCTGGTGCGACATGGTATCCACGATAAGGTGGGCGGACAACTATACGATGTGGTGGTCGGCAACCCGCCTTACTTAAATAACCGCAAAATGACCGATAATTTAAGGGGGAATATTGCTCAATGGTACAGCCACAGCAAAACCGATCTTTATGCTGCCTTTATTGAACGAGGATTGGAGCTTTTAGTCCCTGAAGGCTATTTGGGTTATATTACGCCCGATACATATCTATACATAAAAAGGTTCGAAACACTGCGCAGTGTCTTACTGGACAAACTATATATAGATAAGATTGTGCATTTAGGCAATGATGTATTCGCAAATGCCAACGTAAGCGTGGCCGTGCTTATAGCACGCAATGATGCAAAAAACAGGGGAGTAAGCTGGTTTTATGATCTGCGAAGGGTTAAAGATAAGAAAGGGGCGTTATACCGCATAGATGATAGGTATGTGTATATAAGGGAGCAATGTATTTTCAAGTCATTGGACGGCGAAAGGTTCTTATATAATGTGCCGGTCAGCATATTGGAGATATTAAATAATCTGCCGGCGTTGTCGCCCTCTTACGCCGATGTCAAGCAGGGCTTGGCCACCGGATGTAACAACAGATTCGTATATATGAGGTGGGAAGTCTCACCGGACGAGGTTGGTCAGCGCTGGATACCGTATGCCAAGGGAGGAGGTTATAATAAGTATCTTGGACGGAATGATTTTGTCATCGATTGGGCGGATGATGGGAATGAGATAAGAAAATTCAAAGGTTCGGTTATCAGAAATAGAGAATATTACTTTCGCGAGGGCATAACATTCAGCTTGGTAGCATACGATAATTTCAATGCGAGGTATCTGCCTCCGGGCTGGATATTCGATGTGGGAGGCTCATGCATCTTTCCAAAAGACATCGACCTTTATTATCTCTTGGGGTTTGTGAATTCGAAGCTGGCATGCTATTTCATGACTATGCTTAATCCCACGGTCAATTTCCAGGTCGGCGATGTATGCAGGTTGCCACATAAAAAGCCTGACAGAGAGATATCGAAGAAGGTGAGCGGGATGGTAAAGGCCATTGTAGAATTAAAAAAACAATTATATAAATACGATGTGCTGTCCGAGCTATACCAAGTCGACGGCATATCCGAACAATTATCGCTGGGCAATACGGCCGATATGTATGGGCTTTGCAAGGCATTTCGAAATAAACTGCACGACTATGATTTATCCGTAGGGAAAATGGTTGATACCATAGACGAGGCTATATTTGATCTGTACGGTATAAGTTCAGCCGACCGGCGGTATATATCGGAGCAAATTGCCGGCAGGCACCGGCCTGAGCGGAAACCTGGGGATGATCAATTGGTGGCCCGATACCTTCAAACATTGGCTCGGCACGTTCTCTCCGATTGCAGCGATGGGGTAGCGGCTCTATATGATATGGCGAAAGGCGTGCATAACGCTATATATGCCAACTTCGGCGCCGAAAGCAGCGCCATAGAAGCCCAGATAAATGACATACTGGGTAAGAGCATAGAAATGTGGCTGAGGGACGATTTTGCTAATGATTATTTGAACAATACTGGTTTTGATAACAATACTGGCAAATATAAGGAGATAAAGAATCCATGGGAGCCGCTCATATGGAAGGGGCAATCGGAGGGCAGATATTTTACGGTGTTTGTATGGCGCTACAGCATATCGACGGATACCGAGCACAAAGTGAAAATGCTGTTAGAGAAGGCGATAGCCGGGCTTGAGGCCGATGCGACACCGGCTAAGACGGATGCAGAGGACTATTATGAATGGCTTGAGCGGCATGGTCTAAAATTGCGTGGAGCACCATATTGCAAAAGTTATGTGTCGAGGATATAATAGTTGTTGAAACGATGTGAAAGGGGAAAGTCTATGAGCGATGTTTTTCCATGCACCGAGGTTGGCGGTGTACGGTTACCTAGAATGATAATAGGCACTAATTGGATATTGGGATACAGCCACACCACATCTGCGGCCGATATGCTTATAAAACACAGGAATGCCACTGCCGAGGCTATTGCTGATATGCTGGAAGTGTTTTTGCGGAGCGGTGTGTATGCTATAATGGCTCCATTTGGGGGCAATCAACATTTGATCGATGCTGTGAAATTAGCTGAGGATCGTACCGGCAGAGGCATGATAATTATAGATACGCCTATAATCAATGTGGATAACAATGTCGTGGCCAGAAAGGAAGCAGAAAAAGTTATAGCCGATTCTCGTAAGCTCGGCGCTACATTTTGCTTGCCGCACCACACGTCCGTAGAGCAGTTGGTTAGCAAAAACAAACAAACTATAGAAAGACTGCCGGATTATCTTAAGATGATACGGGATCAAGGCATGATACCAGGGCTTTCATGCCATATGCCGGAGTTAATCATTTATTCTGATCTCAATGGGTACGATGTTGAAACGTATATACAGATATATAACTGCATGGGATTTTTAATGCAGGTTGAAGTGGAGTATATCAATAAAGTCATTTGGAATGCAAAAAAACCGGTCATGACCATAAAACCGATGGCGGCAGGACGTGTAAGCCCATTTGTGGGGCTTACATTCGTATGGCATACCATACGGCCGTGTGATATGGTAACGGTGGGCTGTCTGACGCCTCAGGAAGCGAAGGAAGACATAGAAATATCGTTGGCCATACTTGAGGGACGGCCTCCTATGATAGAAGGCCGAAACAGCCCGAATAAAACAGTGATCATGAAGGACTGACCGCTTCGGCTTGTTGTTGCAGCGGTTTACGCAGCAAAGCGCGTATATAGCCGGTATCGTCGGATGTGGAAACCACATAATAGCCCATATGCTGATAAAAGCCTATAAGATGTTTCATTTTTAAGGCAGTATGGAGGACTATGGCGGTGGCCCCGTTTTTTTCGGCGTCCTGCTCTAAAGCTCTCATTAAGGCGGTGCCGGCTCCGTATTTTTGATAAGCCGGCCGTACGCCAAAACGGCTCAAATAAGCGGTGCCGTCGGCTTTTATCTCATAGCGTATGGTACCTACCGGTATGTTGCCCAAATGCGCTATCAAAACGCGTTTGCATTCTATGTCACGCTTTATATCCTCTACCGTTTCGCATAAAGCGGCCACTTTGGTATCTGTGTTGAGGTCTTCCTGGTATTTTGTGAAGGCCTCCTGTATAATATCATAAATGGATGCCGCATCATCTAAAGTGGCCTTTCTAACTATGATTTCCATAACAATCCTCCTTTTATGCCATCAAAAGCGCCATTATGGCTTTTTGAGCGTGTAATCTATTTTCGGCCTCGTCGAAAATGGCCGACATCGGTCCGTCTATAATAGCGTCGGTTACCTCTTCGCCGCGATGAGCCGGCAGGCAATGCATGAATATGGCGTCTGGCTTCGCCAATTGCCAAAGGGACTCGTTCACCTGATAATTCTGCATAGCCTTTTTGCGCTCCTGCGTTTCTGCCTCTTGCCCCATACTGGCCCATACATCGGTATAGACCACGTCGGCACCTTCTATAGCCTCTGCCGGGTCTGTCGTTATTGTTATATGACTGCCCGATAGCTGTGCATCGGTCTTAGCGGCTTTGACTATATCATCATCAGGCATATAACCCTCCGGGCATGCCAGCGCTATATCCATATCTACCTTGGCGCAGCCGAACATAAGCGAATGAGCCATGTTATTGCCATCTCCTATGAATGCCAGTTTCAAGCCTGAAAATCTTTGCTTTTTTTCATATACGGTCAATAAATCAGATAACACCTGGCACGGGTGCAAGAGGTCTGTCAGGCCGTTTATAACCGGTATAGAGCTGTAATGGGCCAAATCCTCGACGTCCTTTTGCTTGAACGTGCGTATCATGATGCCGTCTAAATAGCGTGATAAAACGCGGGCGGTATCAGCGATGGTTTCACCCCGTCCTAGTTGCAGATCATTGCTGCTCAAAAAAAGCCCGTAGCCACCTAATTGGTAGATGCCCACCTCAAATGACACGCGCGTGCGCGTTGATGATTTCTGAAATATCATGCCCAGCGTTTTACCTTTGAGCAACGGGTGCGGTATACCGGCTTTTGACTGAGCCTTAAGCTTTAATCCAAGGCTTAGTATTTGATATACCTCGTCTTGTGTAAGGTCATGTATCGATAACAGGTCCTTATGGCTAAAAGCAGTTTCTGCTTTATATTCGTAAAGGTTCAAATCCATTATTTTATCCTCCGAAAACGTACGCGTTTAATATATTAATAATTATACATAATGATGCATAAAAATGCAAATAAAAATTTTGCTTCTTTATCGTACAACATAAATGTAGTATAATATCACTAAATGCATATAGACGGGAGTATCAAGCTTATTATGGAAAGCAGCATCACTAAAAGACCGACGGTATTAGGCGTAAACATATTGTTCTTGATAGTAGTGATTTTATTTTTTACTGTGGGAGCTATGGCTCAGCAATATGATATTTACATGGGCTTGTTGATAACCGAGTTTGGTATAATACTAGCGTCATCCCTGATTTATGTAGGTTCGCAAAGAATGCCTATAAAAGATGTTATGCGGTTAAATCCCATAACATGGCGGCAAGTCGTGATCATCGTGCTAGTGGCCGTGAGTGGTTATGGGGTGGTAACATTTCTATCGCTTATATGGATGTATGTGCTGGATTTGGCTGGACAACTCCTCCCGCAGCCTATACCTGTCATCGATACCGGAAGGGCGTACTTACAGGCACTGGCTATCATAGCTGGTTCGGCAGCCATATGCGAGGAAACTTTGTTCAGAGGGGTGATATTGAGAGGCTATGAGGTTTACGGGGGACGTAAAGCTGTAATCTACAGCGGCATATTATTTGGCCTTATGCACGCTAACATACAGAATTTCATAGGGCCTATATTCCTCGGCATAACCATAGGCTATATGGTGTATATTACCGATTCTATATTTTCGGGAATGATAGCGCATTTTATAAATAATGCGGTAGCTGTAACGCTGTCGTATATAGCTACTATATTGGCTGGGACGATGGGCGAAGAGGAGATAGCCCAATCGTTGGCCGATCTGCCTGCTTCTCAATTATGGGTTACTATGGGCGTGTATGCAATAATAGGTTTTGCTTCGTTGATGTTATTCATATGGTTTCTAAATATGTTGAAGGATACAACAGCGAATAAAAGGACACATATTCCTGCGGCTGGGAATATTGAACACCCTAAATTTGTTCATTTTATACCGCTTATGATAGGGATAATATTTATAGCGGCTGAACTGGTGTTGCAGCTAATGATGATTTTGGGGATAATAGATTTAAATAGTGTTTTATAGTAAAAGAAAGGGGTTCTTAATGGATAATTTGACGTTTTTAGTGGTGGATGACTCGGCTTTTATGCGCAAGGTCGTGAAAGATATGCTTATGGAAAACGGCTATGATAAAATATTTGAAGCCAGCAATGGCGTCCAGGCTGTCGAAAAAGCTGCACAGGTCAAGCCGGACATCGTAACGATGGATATAACCATGCCTGATATGGACGGTATACAGGCGGTCAAAGAGCTGCTTAAAGTAAGTCCCAAATCCAATATAATAATGTGCTCGGCATTGGGGCAAAGAAATATGGTGTTAGAGGCCATTAGAAGCGGGGCTAAAGAGTATGTGGTCAAACCATTTGAGAAATCCAGGCTAATGGAGGCTATACAGCGCGTGATGTATTCTTAGCGCAGTGCTGATTTGAAACAAATGCGGCAGCGTGCTATAATAAGGCAGGTAAAATTTTATGATTTGGGGGATGATAGTAATGAGGGCCGACCTCTATGAAGTAACTGCGCTGAGCAGCCGTTATATATTTATAATACTCATATATATCATCCTGTATCGCACCATAAAGGGTATAAAGATGGAATATGCGTTGGCCGCTGCCGGAGCTGCTAAACCTTCTATAGAGCCATCGTATGGCATATTATCAGTGGCGGAATGTCTTGACGGTGTTTCTACTATATGGGCAGGCATGGAATTTCCTATAAAGGAGTGGAATACTATAGGCAGAAGCAGAGATAACTATATAATTATAGATAGAGATGATGTATCAAAACAGCACGCTGTTATATATGTGGAAGATAAAAAAATATATATAGAAGATAGGCACAGCAAAAATGGAACGTTTGTTAATGGCAAAAGAGTCAAAAAAGCCACCCGCATAAGAGATGGTGACTCCATCGCCATAGGCCCTGTGATGTTCATGGTAAAAACCCCATCTATAGCCAAAAACCAGGAGATAGGGTAAATGACTTATCGAGTTAGAAGCAGGGCATGGGATATATTGATAACTATAATAGCATTTAATCTCGCAGGGTTTATATTGCTGGCTTTTAGATCGTCGCCTATAGATGATCAGGCGCTATATATAGCTGCATTTACGTCGGCGGTATATGTGATATCTTATATTATCGTAATAAGCTTTTTTAAGCAATGCGATGAGTATATAATGTTGCTCATATTTGCTCTGAGCAGTATAGGTTTCATTATGCTGTATAGGTTGGATGCACAAACCGCCATACGGCAGGTACAGTGGTTCGTGCTCGGCATATCGGTTTTTTTTGTCATGCTGATATTGTCTCGGTATATGCGTGGTTTAGACCGATACTTTCATATTTATGCCGTAGTGTCGGTGGTATTGCTGTTATTGCCCATGATAATAGGCACGATGAGGGGCGGCGCTAAAAACTGGATAGAAGTGGGCGGCTATACCGTTCAGCCCTCAGAATTCGTAAAATTGCTTTTTATTTTAGCAATGGCATCTATACTAAAAGAGAAAAGGAGCATAAAAGAGCTGTTGCCGTTGATGGCTTTTGCAGCCATATGTATGTTTATACTGGTATTAGAGAACGATCTCGGTACTATGGTCATATATTTTGCTGTTTTTGTTATAATGCTCTATGTAGCCACCTCCAATATCATTTACGTTTTTGGCAGCTTTATACTGGCAGGTGCAGTCGGTTACGTGGCATATCTGACCTTGGGGCATGTTAGGACAAGGGTAGAGGCATGGCTTAATCCTTGGGCAGATGCGACAGATCGCGGTTATCAGATAGTACAATCGCTGATAGCCATAGGATCCGGCGGGTGGCTTGGATCCGGATTAGGTTTAGGTCAACCATATATAATACCGGCCGCTAAGACCGATTTTATATTCGCTGCTATCGCCGAAGAATTTGGCATATTGATAGCTGTGGCGATTATAGCTATGTATTTTATCCTCATTTACAGAGGAATGAAAATAGCCTTGAGCTCGAATGATCCGTTTAATGCGCTGATAGCGATAGGTGCGGCTGCTATGTTGGGATTTCAAACCTTTGTTATCATAGGAGGCGTTATAAAGCTTATACCCCTTACCGGGGTGACGTTGCCGTTTGTCAGTTATGGTGGCAGTTCTATGGTGGCCAGTTTTATGCTAGTGGGCATTATGCAAAGTACGGTTATCCAGCCTAAGTCTTCCAATGGGGTTTATCCGGAGGAAATAATAGGAGAACGCTACAGTGAATCGTATTAAGAGAAATACCAAACAGGTGTTGGTCGTTTTTGCAGCCGTATTTATACTATTAATGGGATACCTGTTGTATACTTATTTTTTCCAAGGTAATAGGCTGGCCAACAGCTATTATAATAAACGCATAACGCAGAAAAGCCGGGATGTGGTATGGGGCGATATAAAAGACAGAAATGGTGAAATGCTTGCTGTAAGTCGACAAAGGAACAATCAATGGGTAAGGGATTATCCGCATGGAGCGGTGACTGCACATGTAGTCGGATATGTGGATCCGAAACTTGGTCGGGCCGGTATAGAGAATTCTCAAGCCACCTATCTTTTGGGTTTGAATAATGGCGTACTTGAACAGGCCGTACAACGTTTCGTATTCCATGAATTGCACGGTAATAACATTATATTGACGCTGGATTATCGTTTGCAGAAGGCAGCTTATGATGCGCTGGGCAATAGACGGGGTGCGGTGGTGGCTATGGATCCGCGCACAGGCGAAGTGCTGGCGATGGTGAGCAAACCGGACTTTGATCCGAATAATCTGGCTTCATTGAACGATAAGGATGTATTATATAATAAGGCGTTGCAGGGCACATATCCGCCGGGTTCTACCTTTAAAGTGGTAACGCTGGTATCGGCTTTGAAAAACATACCAGATATAGATTCGCAAACTTTTACATGTAAGGGATATATAAATGTGGGAAATTATAAACTCAGATGCTCGGGCAATAAAGCGCATGGACAACTGAACATAAATGAGGCATTAGAGGTGTCGTGTAATACCACATTTGCCAGTATAGGATTACAGCTTGGCGATAAGCTTTTGTCACAAACCGCTAAAACATTTTTATTCAATAAAACGTTTACATGGGATGACATGACGGTATACGCCAGTAATTTTCCGAAAGAAGAGCATATAACTGACGATGAGCTGGCTAAGAATGCCATAGGTCAAGGCAAAGTGACGGTGACCCCCATGCACATGGCCATGATAACATCAGCTATAGCCAATGATGGAGATATAATGCAGCCGAGACTTGTCAAGGCAGTGGAAAACAGCAGGGGGCGTATCATACGGCGCTTTAGTCCAAGGCGCTATGCTCATGTGATAGATAAGCCCATAGCTGACGAGATAACCGATATGATGGTATCGGTGGTAACCGATGGAACTGGCAAATCTGCACGCATATCCGGTGTCGATGTTGCCGGTAAGACAGGCACGGCGCAAGCTGGGGGCCAACAAGAGGATCATGCGTGGTTTATAAGCTTTGCCCCTGCCGACACTCCATCTATAGCGGTGGCTGTTATAGTGGAGAATGCCGGTACAGGAGGTATTCAGGCCGCTCCTATAGCTCGCAAGGTAATGGAGCAGGCTTTGATATTAGGATATAAGTAAAGGAGAGTATTGATGCATAAGTTGGTTGTTTTTAGGGATATTGACGATGAGTATATAGACGAAATAAGAAGAATAATTCCCGGCTGGGAGATCACGTTTGCTGTTGATGATAACTGCGAGATTTCATTGAAAGATGCTGAAATACTGCTGGGTTGGGATAAGCGTGCCGCTGAGCAATGCCTGTATGATGGTACGCCGCTCAAATGGGTACAGACATGGAGCGCCGGGGTTAACGACATGCCGTTTGACGCATTTAAGAAATACGGTATAATACTTACAAATGCCAGCGGCGTTCACAGCGTGCCTATATCTGAAACGCTTATAGGTATGATGCTGGCCTTTGCTAGAAAAATAAATACATATATACGAAATCAAATGAATAAAAAGTGGGATCGTTCGTATAATGCCGATGAATTGTTCGACAAGACAGCAGGTATATTAGGTGTAGGGTCTATAGGGCTGGAAGTGGCCAGATTGGCAAAAGCGTTGGGGATGAGGACGCTGGGATTTCGCTATTCGGGTAAACCTGCCGATTACGTGGATGAGATGTATGGGCCTGCCAATTGGGAAGAATTGCTTAAGAAAAGCGACTATGTCATAAATGTATTGCCTTTGACCAAAGACACATTTCATATAATGAACGAAGAGCGTTTCAAAATTATGAAGCCGACGGCTTATTACTTAAATGCCGGAAGGGGGTCCACTCATGACGAGAAGGCGCTTATAAAGGCATTAAAAGAAAAATGGATAGCTGGGGCCGGGCTGGATGTATTCGAACAAGAGCCACTGCCATTGCAAAGCCCGCTGTGGGATATGGATAATGTCATCATAACGCCGCATACGGCGGGCGATAATGGGCGTTATATTGAAAGGGTTATGAATATATTTATACCTAATTTAAGGGCATATATATATGGTAACGACCAGTTTATAAACAAGATAGATTTGGATAAACAATATTAAGGGATTGACAATACAATTGACAAGACATTAATCTTTCTATATAATATTTCTAGAAATTCTATATAGAAAGGACTTATATACATGAAAACTAAAGATATAGTGCTTGCCGGCATCTTGACGGCTTTTTCCATAATGATACCGTTATGGTTTGGAGGTGTACTGGCTGTAACCATACCACCTTTCTCGGCCACTATAGCCTCTCATGTGCCTGTTATGCTGGCTATGGCTGTCAATCCTTTGGTGGCTGTGGTAGTCGGCTTAGGCTCGGCATTGGGCTTTTTGCTGAAAGGTTTACCGTTGGTAATAGTAGCTAGGGCGGCTATGCATCCGATCTTTGCTTTTGTAGGAGCTCAGCTTGTAAAACGTGGTGTGCCGTTTACAGGAGCATTAGCTGTTACGCTGCCTATACATGCAGGATTAGAGGCATTGGTGGTACTGCCGTTCGGCTTCGATATGTATTCGGCCCTTGTGATAGTGGGCATAGGAACGGCGCTTCACCATGCGGTAGATTCAGCCATATCGTTGGCAGTATATCGCTCGCTTATAAGCGCAAAAGTATTTCCTTCAGTTACCAGGACTGCGTGATAAGCCATAAAAATTTGTGCTATGGCTATTGACTGCAGGAAATAGATATTGTATAATAACAATTGTGACGCGGAGGGGTTCCCGAGTGGCCAAAGGGGGCAGACTGTAAATCTGTTGGCTCAGCCTTCGATGGTTCGAATCCATCTCCCTCCACCAATGAGCCCATAGGCATTCTGCCTGTGGGCTTTTGTTATATATACAGAGAGGTGCGATTAAATGGAATTGGATCAAATAAATGAATTGGAAGCATTACGTATAGCCGTGGAGATAGAAGAGAACGGGTATGAGTTCTATACAAAAGCGATTGAAATGGTATCGGATATAGAAGTAAAAGCCCTATTTCAAAGGCTTGCGAGGGAAGAAAAAGCTCATGCCGCACGCTTCCAAGCCATATATGATAAGTACTTGGCTGATAATCCTGCGGGCAGCGATGAATACATATATGATCCGGAAGTATCTTCTTACCTTAAAGCCATATCGATGTCAGCTGTATTTCCGCCGGTCGGAGAGATAGATGACGTTGTGGAACAGGTGGCGGATATATACGATGTATTGGATTTGGCGCTGCAGGTCGAGAAGGATTCTATATTATATTACAGCGAACTTGCTGCGCATGCAAAGAATCCAGCCGCTAAATCCGCATTTAGCGCCCTTATATCCGAAGAGAGAAAGCACGTTATAGATATACAGCGTCTTTTGGACCTGTTGGACACGGATAGCATATAGCATCTATGTTAAGCTGGCACCATGTAGCATAGTGCCCAGATTCTCACGATATATTTGCGGTAGCTGTGATGTCGGAAGAGGATTTATGCCCATGCCTACTTCTATAGTAAAGCCAGGACGGCGCCAATCCTGTATAAACCAGTCTTTGTAACCGGCGTCGGTGCCGGCGTATCTTATGGGCGTATATCCGCTCAATGTGCTGAAATATGTTGCTATGGCTTGTGATTCGGGAGGTTCCAGGCCTCTGTATCCCCAATATATTACTCTCCCTTGAGAGTGATATGCTATAATTAAATTCGGGTTATGATATCGTGTAAAATCAGCTACGGCTCTGGATTCAGGTTCCGATTCCGGGGCTGAGCCTGAATAATTTGCAGGGCCCGGTCCGACTGGACCTCGGCTTTTTTGCTCATACCAATGCGCGTTATATTGATGATTCAAATCCACGCCGCGTATGTTGGCTTTCCAGTTGCTGAAATTCGTGCTGTAATTGTTCCATCTTAACACCTGCTCATAAAAAGGATTGCTTGTATCGATGCCATGTATGACCAAATCCACGCCATCGGGATTTACCATTGGTGTCAGCCATATAGTCGTATGGTTGAATAAATACCGTATATCCCATCCAAGGATGGTGGTACCTGTTTGATAGGCTTGAGCATAACTTTCAGCAAACTGCATCAATAAAGGAGCTGTTATCCATTCGTTGGCATGATGGCAGCCGTTATAGTATACCTGCCTTTGTCCTATGCCTATGCTTAAGGTGTAAATCTCCTTTCCTAAAACCGAGATACCTATGATGTTACTTTGTATAATAGGATATGCTGATTTAAGCGCTTCTAGGTCAGAAACCATGGTCTGATAATCATATGGTACATCGGTGCGTACTATTTGAGAATTCATATTTTACCATTCCTTTATGCTTTTAAGTTATATCTCCTTTGTTCATTTTATGATATAAGCGCCTAGAATATTCCACCATCTGCTGCTATTATCTGACCCGTTATATATGAGGATTTTTCAGAGGCCAAGAAGACGGCTAAAGCTGACACTTCCGAGCACTTCCCCAAACGTTTCATGGGTATTTGGTCCAGCGTTATCTGCTTATCTTCGGCGGACATCCATTTGTTCATATCGGTGTCTATAGCGCCGGGTGCTATGGCGTTTACGCGTATGCCACATGCGCCTAGTTCTTTTGCTAGCGCCTTCGTGAAGGCGTTTATACCGCCTTTAGATGCTGAATATACTGCTTCACATGCTGCTCCTACATTGCCCCATATGGACGATATGTTTATTATGCTGCCGCTTTGGCGAGGTAACATATGCCTTAGGACAGCATGACAGCAATTCATAGTGCCTTTGAGATTGGTGTTCATGATATTGCCCCATAAATTTATGTCGGTATCAATAAAAAGACCTATATGCGAAATTCCTGCATTATTGACCAATATATCGATTTTGCCCAGCTTTTGTATGATATCATCCAGCATTTGCCGCACCGATTCATAATCGCTTACATCAGCCATTATCGTTATGCCGTATCTGTTGGCTTGGCGTACGGCATGTAGGGTTTCTATGGCGCCGGCTTCATCGGTTTTATAATTTATGGCTACAGAAGCGCCGGCCTTGGCCAATTCAATGGCTATTTGACGCCCTATGCCGCGTGAGGCGCCAGTTACAAGCGCTGTTTTACCGCTTAATTCCATTTTTACTCCTTTCGGTTTGGATGAATTTGCTTATAAAGCAATAATATTATAACACAACGACCGTGGAGTGGTATATAAAGATAATATGGAGCGAACTGCTTGGTTGCCTGCTTATATTAATGGGTATGATAGTTGCAGAAATAAGAAGGCCTATTATGAAAGAGAATTGAAATTTATACTGGAAAATTATTAGCGGATGATATATAATATTAAATAGATACAGATATCATACATAGGATAGGAGGTAAATAAAATGGCTGATTATTTATTGCGAGACGATGCTCCGCTGACGAAGGAGCAATGGGATGGCATTGATAAGAGTGTAGTAGAGAGCGCTAAAGCTGTGCTGGTAGGCAGGAAGTTCCTTCCTTTATTTGGCCCTGTCGGTGCTGGTACTTTTGTGGTACCAAACGGAGAGGCTAATGAAGGAGCGGGTATGAAGTTTGTAAGACTGAACATGCTTTGCCGCGATTTTGTTTACGGATGGAGAGATATTCAGTATTTTGAAGAGAACAACTTGCCTCTGGATACCGGAAAGGTCTTTAGCGCTGCTGCTATGTTGGCTGCGGATGAGGACAAGCTTTTATTCTACGGAGATACTGAAAAAGGAGCCGAAGGCATATTGACGGTCAACGGCAAATTATCATATGCGAGAAACGATTGGCAGAAAGGCAGCGCATACGATGATGTGGTGGCGGCGCTTGCGCTTTTAAGGAGCCATTATCAATTTGGCCCTTATGTTATGGTTACAAGTCCACCATTATTTGCAGCGCTCAATAAGGTATATAAGGATACGCCTTATCTGGATGCCGAAAGGATAGAGAGGCTTGGAGTCAAATTGTATCAATCTCCTGTACTGAAAGATGAAGATGCTTTCATTGTATCGGCCAATGCGCAGAATATGGATCTTGTTATCGGTCAGGATATTATAACAGCATTTGTGGAAACCGCCGACATGAATCATCGCTTCAGAATATTGGAGATACTAGGCTTGAGAATAAAACGTCCGGACAGCATAGTTGCGTTAACTTGCAAGGAGGTGCAGTGATATGGCATATGGAAATGGTTCTGCTGCTAACAGCGGTAGCAAATATAAGACGGAAGGCTTAGAGCAGTTCTTGATATGGATTAGGGAAGATATAGCGGGGGAAATAGATGCTACAGATAATTATCAGTATCACATCGACTCTATAGATATCCCGGAAATAAAAGAAATCCTTGCTCATATAAGAGACGAGGAAAAGGAGCATATTGCTGAATTGACGCATCTGCTTCAGAGATTTGATCCGGTTCAAAATCAAAAATTTGAAGAGGATCATTTTGAGAATGAAGCATCTTCTAAAGCCTCATCCGGCGGATTTACGGTAGGTAATGTATGATGGAAAAGGAGAGAGCGGTCGAAGTCGTTCTCTCCTTTTATATATAAAACATATGTTTTGAATTGTTGCGCCCATTCATAAAAAATGTTAGAATAAATGCATAATAGACGAGACGAGAGGAGATTAGCTATGTTGTTGATGATCGACAACTACGATTCTTTTACTTATAACCTGGTACAATATTTCGGCGAATTGGGGCAGGATATAAAAGTATACAGAAATGATGCCATAACATTGGACGAAATAGAACAGATGCAACCCGATATGTTGGTTATATCGCCCGGCCCTTGCACACCTGACAAGGCAGGTGTAACTATGGATGCTATAAGGCGGTTTGCTGGACGGATACCTATATTAGGCGTATGTCTGGGTCATCAAGCCATAGGACAGGTATTTGGGGCAAGGGTGATTAAAGCGGCCCAACCAGTGCACGGTAAAACATCTTTTGTGCGACATGATGGGCGGACTATATATAAAGGCATTGATAATCCGCTCCGTGTTTGTCGCTATCATTCGCTGGTGCTTGAACCGAACAGCATACCGGATGATCTCGAGGTTACGGCTACTACAGAAGATGAAGAGATTATGGGTATAAGGCATAAGCATTACATTATAGAAGGGGTACAGTTTCATCCCGAAGCTATATTGACCCATCAGGGTCGAGAGCTTTTAAGTAATTTTATAGGTATGGTTAAATCGCTTAAACGATGAAAAAAAATATATTTCTGAAGATACTGCCACTTGTCTTACTTATTGTTGCCATCATCATCGCTATGGTATTCCTTGCTCAGCCCTTTATCGAATTGGTACGCGATGCCGATAGATTTCGCCTGTGGATACAGGGCTACGGCAGCATGGGATTTGCAGTGTTTATCATAGTACAGGTATTGCAGGTCATAGTATTTATAGTACCCGGAGAAGTGGTTCAGATAGCAGGAGGCTATTTATATGGGACGCTCTTGGGTACGCTTTTGTCATCCATAGGAATAACAATAGGCTCGCTCATATGTTTTGGGTTGGCCAGATTGCTTGGGCGTAGAGCTATAGAGAGTATTATAGGGTGCGAGAGGGTTCATAAATTCGATGATTTTATAAACCAGCCTAAGGGCGAGGCCTTATTATTTCTTATATTTCTTATACCCGGTTTGCCGAAGGACGTGCTGGCTTATGCAGCGGGTCTTTCGCCTATACGGTTCCGTAATTTCTTTATTATAACGTTTATAGCCAGGCTACCCGGTATACTGATTTCAGCCTATTGGGGTTCTAATATAGTCGAGAGAAATTACTGGCTGTTGGCTGGTATTGCTGTTATAGCGGCGATTCTCTTTCTTTTAGGTATATTTAAAGGCAGGGCTATTTTGGAACGAATCGATAAAAAATTGCGCGATTCATAAAACCTATTGCAAAAATAGAAAGGTGATAAAGAATGAACGTCTTATTTGCAACATCTGAGGCTGAGCCATTCATAAAAACAGGAGGCCTTGCTGATGTTTCATATGCATTGCCCAAATACCTCAAGCGCATGGAGGTGGATGTTAGAGTGGTGATGCCGAAATATAAAAACATAAAGGTGCCGGCGGAAGACCTTAATTTCGTAAAATGGTTTATGGTGCCGGTGGGCTGGCGCAATCAATATTGCGGTATCTTTGAATATAACGTCGACGGCGTGACATATTACCTTATCGACAATGAGTATTATTTCTTGAGAGACGGATGCTACGGATATGACGATGAAGCCGAGCGGTTTGCATTTTTTGATCGCGCGGTGTTGATGCTGCTTAAAGAAATACACTGGAAGGCCGATATTATACATTGCAATGATTGGCAAACCGCGATGGTGCCGGTTCTATATAAGATTCAGTATCAATATGATCCATTTTACAGCGATATAAAGACGGTATTTACCATACATAATCTGGCATATCAGGGCAATTTTGATCCCAATATATTATCGGATCTTTTCGGCTTAGGACAAGAACTCTATTATAACGGCACTTTGGAATTCTATGGCGCCGTCAGTTTTATGAAGGGAGGCATAAGCTTTGCCGATGAAATAACCACCGTAAGCAAAACCTATGCCGAGGAGATACAGACGCCACAATATGGAGAGCGCATGGACGGTCTTTTGAGAAGTCGCCGCGATCACCTTCATGGCATAATAAACGGTATAGACTATGAAATATATGATCCTGCCGTAGATAAATATATATTCAAAAATTATGATGTGGAAACTGTCAAAACAAGGACAGAAAATAAATTAAAGCTTCAAAAGCAACTGGGTTTGAGTATAGATGAACATATGCCGATGATCGGCATGATATCAAGGCTGACATGGCAGAAGGGTGTAGGGCTTATAGAGGCGGCAGCACATGATATGCTTAAAATGGGCATCCAATTGGTGGTGCTGGGTACCGGCGAACATAATGCCGAATGGTTTTTCAGAAACCTTGAGCGCATGTATCCAGGGCAGGTATCGGCCAATATATTATTCGATGATGTGTTGGCACATAAGATATATGCCTCATCGGATATCTTCCTTATGCCATCTTTGTTCGAGCCGTGCGGATTAAGCCAGCTTATAGCCATGCGTTACGGAAGCCTGCCGCTGGTTCATGAAACGGGTGGTCTTAAAGATACCGTAAAACCTTATAATGAATTTACTGGCGAAGGTACTGGATTTAGCTTTGTGTCATATGACCCACTGACTTTAACAAAAATTTTAGACATGGCGCTGAAATACTATCGTTATGATGAAGAAATATGGTATAATATAGTTGTACAGGCGATGAATTGCGACAATAGTTGGCAAAATTCTGCCAGAGAGTACATGGAGTTATATAAAAGCATAACTTAATGGATATAGATGTGAGGTAATCATATGCTACTAAATATAAATAAAGATAAATTCAAAAGCGATTACCAGGAGAAGTTTATAGAGATAAACGGTAAAGAATTGTCGGAAGGAGCGGATTATGATAAATATGAAGCGCTGGCCGGCTTAATAAGGGATTATGTAGCAAAATTATGGGTGGCCAGCAATAAAAAATGCTCATTTTCGCACCAAAAACAAGTATATTACTTTTCTATGGAATTCTTATTGGGCAGACTTTTAGGAACTACACTTCTCAACCTAGGTATAAGGGATATGTGTAAAGAGGCGCTTTCTGAATTGGGTATAGATCTGGATAAGCTGGAGGAATTGGAAGAGGATCAAGGTTTGGGCAATGGAGGCTTGGGTCGGCTGGCCGCGTGCTTCCTGGATTCCATGGCATCGTTGAATATATACGGCCATGGCTGCGGCATAAGATATAAGTATGGATTCTTTGAGCAGAAGATAATCGACGGGGCTCAGGTGGAAGCGCCTGACGATTGGCTGAAAAACGGTAACGTATGGGAAATAAAAAAACCCGATGAGGCTGAGATAGTTAAATTCGGGGGATATGTGGATATGATAAACCAGGGTGGACGCCTTGTATTTTATCAGAGGGATTATGAGCCGGTTATGGCAGTTCCTTATGACATACCTATAGTGGGTTATGAAAATGGCACTGTAAATACGCTTAGGCTGTGGAGCGCCGAGCCTGTTGTGGATGAATTTGACTTTTCCTCGTTCAGCAGGGGCGAATATTCAAAAGCTGTGGATTATAGGAATTCTGTAGAGGCGATTTCCCAGGTGCTTTATCCTGATGACACATTTTATGAAGGCAGGAAACTGAGGTTAAAACAGCAATACTTCTTCGTATCTGCCGGTATACAGAGCATTATAAAGAAGTTTAAAGCTTGTGGAGGCAATATAAAGGAATTGGATGACAGTATAGCTGTCCATATAAATGACACGCATCCGGCCCTTGCTATACCGGAACTCATGAGAATACTGATGGATGAAGAGGGTTTGGGATGGGATGAGGCGTGGCGTATAACCACCGATGTCATGTCGTTTACCAACCATACCATTATGCCCGAAGCTATGGAAAAATGGCCGGTATCCATGTTCCAGGAGTTGTTGCCGCGTATTTATATGATAGTCAACGAGATAAATGAGAGATTCTGCAGGCAGTTGTGGAATCTTTATACGGGGCAATGGGATAAGATAGCCAGGATGGCTATAATAGCAGACGGCTATGTGCGCATGGCCCATCTGGCAGTGGTAGGCTCACACAGCGTAAACGGCGTGGCTAAGCTGCATACTGAAATACTTAAGAAAGAGGTCATGGCGGATTTTTATTATCTGGATCCCAAAAAGTTCAACAATAAGACCAACGGTATAACGCATCGCAGATGGCTTATGAAGGCTAATCCGGGCCTTGCATCGCTGTTAAGGCAAACTATAGGGGATAGTTGGATAAGACACCCCATCGACTTGGAACGGTTTGAGAGATATGCTTATGATGGTGCTGTTCAAGCCGAGTTAGAGAGTATAAAAAAAGCTAATAAAGAGAGGTTGGCTCATTATATAAAAGAACACAATGACATAACTGTCGACCCGTCTTCTATGTTCGACTCCCATATAAAGCGCATACATGCCTATAAAAGGCAAACGCTGAATTGCCTGCGCATAATGGACCTCTATAATAGGTTGCTGGATAATCCGCATGTGAATATAGTGCCCAGGACATTCATATTTGCCGGTAAGGCAGCACCCGGTTATTATTTGGCAAAAAATATTATAGAGCTGATAAATGCTATAGCTGATAAGATAAACAATGATCCGAGGGTCAACGACCTCATGAAAGTGGTTTTTTTGGAAAATTACCGAGTATCGCTGGCTGAGGTTATAATACCGGCATCCGACCTCAGCGAACAGATATCCACTACCACCAAAGAAGCATCGGGTACCAGTAATATGAAGTTTATGATGAACGGTGCCATAACCATTGCAACGTTGGATGGGGCTAATATAGAAATACGCGATGAGGTAGGCGATGATAATATAGTCATATTTGGCCTGACCAGCAAAGAGGTGCTGAATTATTATCGAAACGGCGGTTATTCAGCGGCTGATGTAATAGAGGCTGCTCCGGCGTTAAAACGCGTGCTGGATGACCTTATAAACGGCAAATATTCTAAAGATAAGGATAAATTCCGTGCCGTATATGATAGTTTGACGACATATAACGATGAATTCTTCGTGCTAAAGGATTTCGTGCCGTACTTGGAAGCACAGGCTAGGGTGGATGAAATGTTCGAGGATCGCATTAAATGGAATAAGATGGCTATAGTAAATATAGCCCATTCTGGCATATTTTCTAGCGACAGGACCATTGAGGAATATGCCGTAGGCATATGGGGATCAGATTATTTATACAAAAATCTATAAAGAAGGGGCTTTATGATAGAGGTTTACGCCAAACATGATTCGCATGATACATTTTATCGTACGCCGTTTGGGGCGGTTAAAAGCGGCAGTACAGTGACATTGAGGATTAAAGCGGGTGGTATCGAAAACGCTGAATTAGCACTGAAGTTTTTCGACGGCAGCGAACAAATCTTATCTATGACGAAGGCTGCCGGGGCAGAAGGTCACGCTTTTGAAGGAAGGGTAGATATAGGCGATGAATATACCGGCCTTATAAATTATTATTTTATACTGTATGCAGGGCAAAATGTGCTCTATTATGGGTGCCAACAGGACGGTATGGGAGGTACGGGCAAGCTGTACGATGCGGTACCTCCGCCTTATCAAATCACGGTCTATAAAGGCTTTACCGTACCACAATGGTTTAAGGAGGGTATAGTCTATCAGATATTCGTTGATAGGTTTTTGAACGGCAATGAGGATGGCAAAGTATCAAATCCCAAGCAAAACAGTTTTATATATGGATGCTGGGACGATGACCCGATGTATATAAGAAATAAAGAGGATGATATAGAACGCTGGGAGTTCTTCGGCGGCAATCTGAAGGGCGTTATGGCAAAACTGGATTATCTTAAATCGTTAAATGTTACGGCCATATACCTAAACCCTATTTTTGAGGCCAGCAGCAATCATAAATATGATACAGGGGACTATAAAAAAATAGACCCTATGTATGGCGATGAAAGCTTGTTCAAAAAACTATGCATAGAAGCGGGCAAGAGAGGCATAAAAATAATATTGGACGGTGTGTTCAGCCATACCGGGGCTGACAGCATATATTTCAATAAATTTGGACGATATGACAGCATTGGGGCGTATCAGTCCAAAGAATCTCCTTATTATAGCTGGTACCGGTTCACACAATACCCTTATGAGTATGAATGTTGGTGGAATATAAAAAATCTTCCGAACGTTAATGAACTCGCTCCTAGTTACCAGAATTTTATAATATACGACGGTGACTCGGTATTAAAACATTGGATGAATGCGGGAGCGTACGGCTGGAGGCTGGATGTGGCAGATGAGCTGCCCGATGAATTTATAGAAGCCTTTAAGGCCGAAATGAAACAAGTGAATAAAGACAGCGTGCTTATAGGAGAGGTGTGGGAAGATGCATCAAATAAAGTGAGTTACTCCAGAAGGCGGAGATATCTTTTTGGGAACGAATTGGATTCAGTGACCAATTATCCGTTTAGGAATGCGGTTATAGGCTTTTTAAGAGGTGATATAGACTCTACAGGATTTACAAGGCGCATGATGAGCTTGTACGAAAATTATCCGCGCGAGACCTTTTGTGCGGCATTGAATGTGCTGGGCACGCACGATACCGAAAGGATATTTACTGTTTTCGAAGATAAGGGGGAAAACGCATATAAGTATGCCAAGCTGGCTGTGGTTATACAGATGACGTTTCCTGGCGTGCCGCTTATATACTATGGTGATGAAGTCGGCATCAAAGGGGGCACAGATCCGGATAATAGGAGAACATATCCATGGGGTAGAGAGAACGATGATATTTTAGCTTTTTACAAGCGAATGTCCGATTTAAGAAATACCGATATATTTGATAAAGGGGATTTTAAATTTCATCCATCCGGCAGAGATGTGTTATGCTATGAGAGGTCATATGAAGGGAGCAAAGCCTTTGTGTTTATAAACAGGAATGTTGAGAGGGCTGTATCTGTAGACGTTCCTACACAAGGGGTTAGCATAGATATAAACGCATTAGATTTTAAAATATTCATGTAAAGGGGTGCGCGTTATGAGAAAAAGGGAAGTAGTAGCGATGATATTGGCCGGAGGTCAAGGTTCGAGGCTGGGTGTTCTAACTCAGAATTTAGCTAAACCGGCCGTGCCATTTGGCGGCAGGTATAGGATAATTGATTTTACGCTGAGCAACTGCTCCAATTCCGGCATATACACTGTGGGGGTACTGACCCAATATATGCCTATGGAACTCCACACGCATATAGGGGTAGGTAGTCCCTGGGATTTGGACAGGCTGAATGGCGGGGTATTCATATTGCCGCCGCATCAGAAGGCCTCGGGGGCCAATTGGTATCAGGGCACAGCCGATGCCGTATACCAGAACATTCCCTTTATAGATGCGTATGAACCGAATCTAGTGTTGGTGCTATCGGGAGACCATATCTATAAGATGAACTATAATAAGATGATAGCATTTCATAAGGATAAAGGGGCACGATGCACCATAGCTGTTACCGATGTCCCTCTCAGCGAGGCCTCAAGATTCGGCATCATGAATACCAATGACGACCTTTCTATATACGAGTTTGAAGAAAAGCCTCGACACCCCAAGAGCACCAAGGCGTCTATGGGCATATATGTGTTTGACTGGCAATTGCTCAAAGAAGCCTTGATAGAAGATGCTAATAATCCTGAATCTGTTCATGACTTCGGTAAAAACGTTATACCGGCTATCCTGGAGCGCGGTGAGAGATTGTATGCTTACCCATTTAAAGGTTACTGGAAAGACGTGGGGACAGTGGAAAGCCTTTGGGAAGCTAACATGGATCTTTTAAGTGAAAATGATGATCTTAATATAGGTGATCCTACATGGCGCGTCTATTCGTTGGCACAAGCCATGCCGGCTCAGTATATAGGCAACGCTGCTAAAGTCCAGAATTCCATAGTGGTTGACGGATGCGAGATACACGGCGAAGTTATACATTCGGTGTTATCTACAAATGTTAAAGTAGAAAGAAATGCCAAGATAATAGATTCGGTTATAATGCCCGACGTATATATAGGTGAAAACGCTATAGTAAATAAAGCGATAGTAGGAAGTAATGCTATAATACGCAAAAACAGCGTCGTTGGTGACGGCAGAAATGTTACCGCCATAGGCCTTTATGAAGAGATAAAGACCGGTATGGTAGCTAATTAGAAAGGGGACTGAGTATGTTGAAAAATTGCATGGGCGTTATAAATCTGGACGAGAATGAGGACATGATACAGGAGCTTACACGAAACAGGCTGTTGGCTTCTGTTCCCATAGCCGGCAGGTATAGAGTGATAGACTTTATATTATCGAGTTTGAGCAATGCTGGAGTGGAGAATGTCGGTATATTTTCCAAGATGCAGTGCCGCTCATTGACCGATCATATTGGGGATGGCCGACCATGGGATTTAAACCGCAGGGTAGAGGGTATACGCGTATTCAACTTCAGTACACTGGAGCCACGCGTTGATGATGTATACAGCTTTGCCAATAATATAGAGTATTTCGAACGTTCGGCTCAAGAGTATCTTCTGCTGACGTCGTCGTATATGGTGTGCAATATAGACTTCAATGAGGTGATGGATTTTCACAAGCGATCAGGCAATGATATAACTATAGTGTATAAGCACGTCGATGATGCTCAGGATAATTTCTTTCTGTGTGAGACGCTTGACATAGGCGAGGATGGGCGCATTGAAGGTGTGGGTAGAAACATCGGCAAGGATAACGAAGCGGATATCTGCATGGAAATGTATTTAATGAGGAAATCTACCTTTATAGAAATACTTACCGAATGCGTAACCAGTGGGCGCTTTAGGAAAATAAAGAACGCTATATACAGCTCGTTGGATCGCTATAAGGTAAGGGCTTTTGGGTATAATGGATATCTCAGGTGTATAAATTCGCTGCATGCTTATTATAAGGCCAGTATGGAGCTGCTAAATCCACGCGTATATAAACAACTGTTTTTGGATGAGCGGCCCATTTATACCAAGACTACTACTGAAGTGCCTGCCAAATATCTTGAAGGCAATGTGGTAAAAAACTCTATGATAGGCAACGGTTCTATCATAGAGGGCACTGTAAAAAACAGCATATTATTCCGAAAGGTGCATGTCGGCAAAGGGACTGTGGTAAATAATTGTATAATATTTCAGGGTGCTATAATCGGCGATGGCTGTAAACTCACCAATATAATAGCTGATAAATATGTCAACATAGAACCTGGCAAAGAGCTAAAAGGCGATAAGGATATGCCTTTTGTAGTAGCAAAGAAGCGCGAATTGGTTAGAGAGGTATAAGCATGGCAAGAAATATTGTAAAAAAGGGTGATATGAAGCGCTTTCATGCCGGACAGCATTATGAATGTTATGAGTTCATGGGGGCCCATATAAGCCAAGAAGGTGGACAAAATGGTGTCCGATTCACTACCTGGGCTCCCAATGCCCGGTCGGTCAGCGTGACGGGTGATTTTAACGATTGGCACGGTGGCGAGCCATATGTTCTAGAGCGCATATCGGAAGGTGGCCTGTGGAGTGCATTTATATCTGGTATAAGCGAGGGAGATATATATAAGTATGAGATAATATCGCCCGAGGGGAAAAGGCTGCTTAAGGCCGATCCTTATGCCTTTTATGCCGAAAAACGCCCGAATACGGCGTCGATAGTGGCAAATCCGATGCCTTTTTCATGGAACGATGAAGGATGGCTGAACAAAAGGGCTCAAATAGATATATACAAAAGCCCGTTAAATATATACGAAGTGCATATGGGGTCATGGCGGCGCAAAGAAAATGGAGAATTTCTGACATATGCCGAATTGGCTAATTTATTACCTAAATATGCAAGAGATATGGGTTACACGCATATAGAACTTATGCCTATAATGGAGCATCCGCTGGATGCATCATGGGGTTACCTTATAACCGGCTATTACGCCGTGACCAGTCGATATGGTACGATAGATGAATTCAAATATTTTATAAATGCATGCCATGAAAATGGCATAGGAGTTATACTAGACTGGGTGCCTGGTCATTTCTGCAAGGATGCTCATGGCTTATATCGCTACGATGGTACACCTTTATACGAATATCAGGATCCGAGAAGGGCAGAGACCGAGGGATGGGGAGCGGCTAATTTTGACCTCGGGCGACCCGAGGTCAAAAGCTTCCTTATATCCAATGCCTTCTATTGGCTTAAAGAATTCCATGTAGACGGCTTTAGAGTGGATGCAGTAGCCAATATGCTTTACCTTGACTATGGCAAACAGGATGGGCAGTGGGTTCCGAATATATACGGTGGTCGGGAAAATCTCGAATCCATCGGGTTCTTGCATCAGCTAAACGAGGCGCTGTTTAAAGAATACCCAGATCTCATAATGATAGCCGAGGAGTCAACGACGTGGCCCATGGTCAGCAAACCCGTATATGTAGGCGGCCTGGGCTTTAATTTTAAATGGAATATGGGTTGGATGAATGATACATTGAAGTATATAACCATGGATCCTATATACCGCAAGTATTACCATAGCTTGATGACATTTTCCATGATGTATCATTATTCTGAGAACTTTATATTGCCCATATCGCACGACGAGGTGGTGCACGGCAAAAAGGCCCTGGTAGATAAGATGTGGGGCGATTACTGGAACAAATTCGCAGGTCTTCGCGCCTACATGTTGTATATGTATACCCATCCGGGCAAGAAGACCATCTTCATGGGTTGTGAATTCGCGCAATTTATCGAATGGCGCTTTTATGAGCAGCTCGAATGGTTCCTTATAGAGCGTTTCGATATGCATAAAAAAATACATGATTTTTTCAAAACGCTGAATCATTTCTATTTGGAGAATCCAGCGCTGTGGCAGCTCGATTATTATGCCGAAGGGTTTGAATGGATAGACCCGAACAATACCGAGCAGAGCATATTTGTATATATGCGCAAAACCGACCATCCGTCGGATACGTTGGTGATAATATGCAACTTTACGCCGATAGTATATTATGATTATAAGATAGGCGTGCCGTATCCGGGCGCATATGATGAGGTACTCAATACCGATGACATCGGCTTCGGCGGTTCGGGACAGGTGATGGGTCAGACGCTTTATGCAGAGGAAGGCAGGTGGCATAATCAGGATTACCATTTAACGATAAAGGTCCCGCCGATGGCCGGTGTTGTATTAAAGGCACATTTTTGATATAATAAAACAATAGTAAAATTATGGAGGGATCGGATATGGTGCGTGAATGGATTAAAAAGGCTCCTTTTCCTGCAATAATGTCAATAATCTCATTGGCATGGTTTATAGTGGCATATTTATTGGTAACTGTGAGATCAATCGAACCGTATTATTTAGAGGGATTAATATTTGCTATCCCCTTTGTTTTATTCGCTGTGACCACTTTTTTTACTGTGAAGGGGAAATTAAAGATCGGTGTGTCATCTATAATAACAGGAATATTAATTTTTGTTTTGGGTTTTGTGCAATTATCCGCCTTTGCATATATATCCTTTGATGCAGTGACAACCGCGACAACCGATACCGATAAATATCAAAGGATTTTAAAGCTTACAGATTATCCAAACAATCCTTTAACAGAAGAATTTCCAAATAAGATTCCGGGCAATGCAAAAAATGTTACATTTATCTATAATCCTGCTTTTTTGCAGGGCAGTGAAATATTTGGTTTAAAGTTTCAGACGGATCCAGATTCCATTCAAAATTATATTAATGAATTTTCTGAGATAGCGAGGTGGATAGGAGACCCAGAAGATAGTGAAGCCGAGAAAAATGGTATAATTTCAGGCCCATTTGATGTTTTGGAATATGAAAATTTGCCGGAAAATTTTACAATTTATTTGATTGATAGCAAGCCTTATCAGCTAAATGATTGGAACCACGGTGAGTTAAGCCTCGTTGCTATCAGCAAGCAAAGAAATGAGATAATATTTCTTGCAGAAGATTGGTAACAACCTTCCGGTTGCTCGACATTATTTTCGTACCACTTGTCGTAGACGAATTTTACGACCTGGCGGTACGAGAAATATTGATTAATGAAAAAGCGGTGATAGGGAGATGAAAATATGTTCAAAGATATGAGAAGGAAGGATAGAAATATCGATAACAAACAAGCTATTAAACTATTGGAAAGCGGTCAATTCGGTATCTTATCGACAGTTGGTGAAAATGGGTATGCATACGGAGCCCCGCTGAACTATGTATACCATGATGGAAGCATTTATTTCCATTCTGCTGTAGAAGGAAGTAAGTTAGATAATATTAAGTATAACAATAAAATCTCTTTTTGTGTAGTCGGCAATACAGAACCACTGCCCGATAAGTTCAGTTACAGGTATGAGAGCGTAATTGTATTTGGACGAGCGATAGAAGTCTTTGATAAGGAAAAGGAAAATGCTTTGCTTGAGCTTGTTCAGAAATATTCTAAAGCGTTTATTGAGGAAGGGATTAAATATATTGAAAAAAATAGCATTAACACGAAAGTCATTAAAATCAGTATTGAGCATATGACTGGAAAAGCAAGGCGGTGACTTTTTTGCTTTTATATGATAAAATATGATTCTACTGCTTTGAGGCGGAGCAGTGATTATATTTTGCGAAACGGTGGGAGAAAGGAACTATATGCATATAAAAGATAACTATAACCATACGCTCTATGCAAGCTATATCGGATATATCACTCAGGCGATTGTCAATAATTTTGCGCCACTATTGTTCTTGACCTTTCAAAATACATACCAAATTCCTCTAAATAAAATAACGTTGCTTGTAACCATAAATTTCGGGATTCAGTTGATCGTCGACTTGATATCGGCAAAATTTGTGGACAAGATAGGCTATAGGACGTCTATAGTGCTGGCTCATATCTTCGCTGCGTTTGGGCTGGTGGGACTTGGTGTTTTCCCCGAAATATTCTCTGACCCATATATAGGGCTTCTCCTTGCTATCTTTATTTATGCCATTGGCGGCGGATTGATTGAGGTACTGGTGAGCCCGATTGTGGAAGCTTGTCCGACCGATAAAAAATCTGCGGCTATGAGCCTGTTGCATTCATTTTATTGCTGGGGATACGTTTTTGTGGTGATCGGCTCCACATTGTTTTTTGTTACTTTTGGTATTGAAAATTGGAAAGTCCTTGCTTTCACATGGGCAATTGTGCCATTGCTAAATGCATTCTATTTTTCGCAGGTGCCTATTACCACTTTAACTGAGGATGGCGAAGGCATGTCTATTAAGAAACTATTATCCTTAAATCTATTTTGGCTATTTATACTGTTAATGATCTGTTCCGGAGCTTCCGAACAGGCAATGAGCCAATGGGCTTCGGCTTTTGCAGAATCGGGTTTGAGGGTACCTAAAACCGTCGGGGATCTTGCAGGTCCATGCATATTTGCAGCGCTTATGGGAATATCCCGTATCGTTTATTCTAAATTCAGCGAAAGAATTAATTTGCAAATGTTTATGATTGCCTGCGGCTGCTTTTGCATGGTTAGTTATTTGTTGGCAGTATTTTCACCTTGGCCTATTCTGGCTTTCATCGGTTGCGACCTATGCGGGCTATCTGTAGGTATTCTTTGGCCAGGTACATTCAGCCTCGCATCTGCAAAATTTCCAAAGGGCGGTACGGCGATGTTTGCGCTTTTAGCCCTCGCGGGCGACTTTGGCTGTTCATCGGGGCCGACCGTTGTCGGAATGGTATCGGACCATATGGGAAACAGCTTGAGAGCAGGGTTGTTTGCGGCTATCGCTTTTCCTTTTTTGCTTACTTTGGGACTCGTTTTATACAAAAGATTAACAAAAATATAGCTGTGACTATTCATTGGTTATTACGCATAGGCGAGGGTAACGATTAGCCTCAAGGCAATTTTGTTAAACGAGTTGACAAATGCTTATGCTCGCTATATACTTATAGCAACTTGGGTGCTGCCGAGAGATTAGCAGGCAATATCCTTCTTGCAGAGGAATATCAGAGAGGGCATTGAGGGGTGAAATTATGGAGATTTTAGAGGAATTATCAAAAGACAGGCCGAGGATTAGAGCAGCGCTTTTTGACTTCGACGGCACAATATCCACGCTCAGGCATGGCTGGGAAAGCATAATGGAACCGTTCATGATAGAGATGATAACAGGCGGCACGCCGTCGGATGACGAGCTTATAAGAGAAGTAAGGGAATATATCGATGCTTCGACCGGTATTCAGACCATTTTTCAAATGCAGTGGCTTGCGGATGCCGTAAAAAGATATCGAAGAAATCCTTATGCTCCTGAAGATCCATGGCAGTATAAAGCCGAATATAACCGAAGGTTGATGGAACCCGTTAAAAAGAGGATAACGACAATACTTTCCGGGGGAAAATCACCGGAGGGCTATTTGATCAAGGATAGTATGAAATTCTTAAAGGCACTTGATGAATGCGGTGTAGATATCTATGCGGCCAGCGGCACCGATGATGTCGACGTGGTCAATGAAGCGCATGTTCTGGGTGTGGACGGCTACTTCAAGGAGATAGCCGGAGCACCGGAAGGCAGGGCGGATTGCTCAAAGGAGGCGGTATTGAAAAGGTTGATAAATGATTATGGACTCAGGGGCCCGGAGGTTGTGGTCATTGGGGATGGAAAAGTTGAGATCGCGTTGGGCCGAGAGGTAGGCGCGGTTACTATAGGCGTGGCGAGCAATGAAGAGAAACGCTGCGGCGTAAACCCTACAAAAAGGCAGAGGCTTATCACAGCAGGAGCCCATGCTATAGTAGGTGATTTTGAAAAGACCTGTGAGATTTTAAAGTGGCTTGGATTGGAGGAGTGACAAATGGAGGATAAAAATGTAAAGATACCCGGCCAATTGGATTTTTCCAATATCAAGACGTATCCAGTAAGCCAGAGGAAGAACCTTGTGACCATAGATAACATGGCTGTGCCGGACAGGGATCCGATACCTGATTGGGACCAAGAAGGATTTGACGAATTGATAGGCAGGATGGCTGAAGCAAGGCAAAACGGCAGAGCCGTGATATGGTCGATGGGAGCGCATGTGATCAAAAACGGCTTATCGCGGTATATCATAGAGCTCATAAAAAGAGGACTTATTACACATATATCCGGTAATGGGGCATGTAGCATACATGACTTTGAGTTGGCTTTCAATGGCGGAACTTCGGAAGATGTACCTACAGCTATAGAAGACGGTTCCTTCGGCATGTGGGAGGAAACGGGCAGATGGATGAATGAGGCCATACGGCAGGGTGCCGCAAAGAGCCTTGGTTATGGTGAGAGCCTTGCGGTATATATTGATAAACATCCGGAAAGGTTTCCGTATAAAGAAGATTGCATATTGTATCAAGCCTATAAAAACGATGTCCCAGCCACTTATCATATCGCTTTGGGTACCGATATTATTCATCAGCATCCCATAGTGGATTTTGAGGCGATAGGCAAAGCCAGCGGCATCGATTTCCACAAATACTGTTACTCCGTTTCCCGGATGGATGAAGGGGTATTCTTGAACTTCGGTTCGGCGGTCATAGGGGCTGAGGTGTTTCTGAAAGCACTATCTATTGCGAGGAATCTGGGATACCCTACATACCATATAACAACCGCAAATTTTGACATTATCGATTTGGGAGATTACCAGGCAAAGATAGGATATGATGATCCGCATTATTATTATCGGCCGCGCAAAAACATCGTCAACCGGCCGACCAGCATGGGCGGCAAAGGCTGGCATTTCTGCGGAGATCACAAGCAAACCATACCGAATTTATATAAAAGACTGACAGAGAAATTGCCGGAGGTGGAACGCGGTGTCAAGGATTACCTATAAAATTATAGGCGGCATCGATAGCAAGCGGGCGAAGGATATATTGGATGGCATAGGCACGCTGAAAGTGGCGATTGTAGGCGATATTGCTCTCGATGTATATTGGCGGGCAGATATGACCAAAAGCGAGCTTTCAAGAGAGACACCGCATTTCCCCTTGCCGGTGATACAGGAGTGGATGTCGCCAGGAGGTGCTGGTAACGTGGCTGCGAATGTGGCTGCTTTAAGCCCTTTGAAAGCCTGTATGATCGGGATTATAGGCGATGATTGGAGGGGGGATGTGCTTTATAAGGAGCTGAAAAAGAGGGGCGTAGATACGACAGGGGTGATAAAAGGCGTGGATCGTGTAACCAATGCATACTGCAAACCATTAAGGAGAGGCATATCCGATGTGGAGTATGAGGATCCAAGAATCGACTTTGAAAATTTCCGTCCATTAGCTGAAACTGATGAACAAAGATTGACGAATAAAATAGAAAGCATAGCCGCGGATTCGGATGTGTTATGTGTGACCGATCAAATGAGGTTCGGGTGCATTACGCTGGCTATAAGAGACAAGATAACGGAACTTTCATCAAAAGGCGTGAAAGTAATCGTAGACAGCAGGGACAGGATCGGCTTGTATAATAACGTGATATTGAAGCCCAATGATGTAGAGGCTTATAGGGCTATGAACAGCGATAAAGATCCAAGGGATGCTACTGTTGATCAACTCATAGAGACAGCATTGGCGCTCTCGAAGAGAAATCGTTCACCAGTGTGCATGACGTTGGGGGCGAGAGGGTGTATATATATTGAAGGCAGTGAGGCCTATTATATACCTTCGCCTGAGATAGAACCGCCTATAGACACGTGCGGTGCCGGAGATACCTTTCTTTCGGCCTTCTCATGCGCTTTGGCTTTGGGAGCTGAGGGATATGAAGCCGCTGCTATAGCAAATATAGCCGCAAGCATTACTATCAAGAAAATAGGCGTGACAGGTACGGCTACTATAGAAGAAATAAAGGCGCGGGTAGTGTCAAATACATGAAAAATGCGGCACGTAATTCTCAATATATGAAGATGAGCAACAGACGGCGGATTTTGAACATTATACGCAAACAAAGGGTCTTTAGAGCCGAACTTGCGCGGCAAACAGGTCTTACACGCGCTGCTGTGACAAATATAGTAGATGAGTTGAAGCAGGAAGGCATTGTCATTGAAAAGGAAGTCGGTGAGGCTGATTACGGCAGAAAACCGATTATTCTCGATATAAATGAGAATAGCTATTATGCCTTTGGGCTTTATTTATCCCGTGCCGGTTGCTCATTGGGGGTAGTAAACTTAAAAGGCGGTGTGGTAATAAGAAAGCAAATAGATATTTCGCACATCAGCAGCGCTGATGATGCTTTAATGATCATAGTTACAGAAATAGAAAGCTGTATAGCAGAAACGGGCGTTGGGCGCGATAGGATTTTGGGGCTTGGCGTTAGTGCGCCCGGCCCGCTCGACAGCGCTGCCGGTATTATACTCGATCCACCTAACTTCGATATATGGAGAGGCATTAAAATTTCAGAGCGGCTGGGGGAAAAGCTCAATATGGAGGTTTCCCTTGAAAATAATTCTTCTACACTGGCATTAGCCGAAAAAGATTACGGTGTGGGAAAAGATTTTCGCAATTTTATGCTCCTGGTGGTGGATACTGGTATAGGTGCAGGCATCGTCATCGACGATAAACTGTATAAAGGCGTAGGTGGATTCGGCGGCGAGGTAGGACATATATCTATAGATATCAATGGGAGATGCTGTAATTGTGGTAATAAAGGCTGCTTGGAAGCATATGCCTCCATATCGGCGGTGCTGAAAGATGTGGCTGACGTTCGTAAGGATATAAGGACATGGGAAGCTATCGTTGATCAGGCTATTGCCGGGGATCCGTTTTGCAAAGGCATTGTAGAAAAAGAAGCGGCTTATCTATCCGCAGGTATAGTTAACGTGTTGAATGTGCTGGAATTGGAGGCTGTGATTTTGACTGGTTATATTAAGTATAAACCGGAAATATTGCTCGCGAGTATCAGGAACACTGTTAACGCGACATCTATTACAAGAGGCATATGCGATAAAAAGATCTATATGTCATCTTTGCCGGACGATATTGACATTGTGTCGGCTGCTTCGTTGATCATAAACGAATTCTATAGCCTCGGCGGTGCAAAAAATGAAGTTGAACAGCGCTAAATTCAATCATCTTCATAACTTGACATACCATTATCTTTCTGTTAAACTTATCGTTAAAATAATAAACAGAAGGTCGTGATTATCATAGATGATAAATTTGTGAAAGAAGGCTTAACCTTCGACGATGTGTTATTGTTGCCGGCTAAATCCGATATTATACCGAAAGAAGTAGATATATCCACTTATATAACTGCAACTATAAAGCTGAACGTACCAGTGCTAAGCGCTGCGATGGATACGGTTACAAATGCAAAACTTGCCATAGCCATAGCGCGCGAAGGCGGCATAGGTATCATACATAAGAATATGTCTATAGAGGAACAGGCTATGGAGGTGGACAAGGTAAAACGCTCGGAGCACGGCGTTATAGTTGATCCGTTTTATCTGTCGCCCAGGCATAAGGTGTATGATGCCATGGCTCTTATGGAAAAATATCGTATATCAGGCGTGCCAATCGTAGATGAAAATGGTAAGCTTGTAGGCATAATAACCAACAGGGACGTGAGGTTCGAAACCAATTTCGATCAACCCATAGCCAACGTTATGACAGCAGAGAATCTGATTACTGCACCTGTGGGGACCACGCTTGAACAAGCTCAGGAGATATTGAGGAAACATAAGATAGAGAAACTGCCATTGGTGGACGAAAACGGCATGTTAAAAGGGCTTATAACCATAAAGGATATAGAGAAGGCCATACAATATCCTAATGCTGCCAAAGATAAAAACGGGCGACTATTGGTAGGGGCGGCCGTAGGTACAGCACGCGATACATTAGATAGAGTGGATGTTCTTGTGAAGGCCAAGGTAGACATTATAGCAGTGGATACCGCTCACGGCCATTCCTCAAAGGTTATAGATATGGTGAAAGCTATAAAGAGCAAATATCCTGAAATGCAGCTAATAGCGGGCAATGTGGCCACTGCTGAAGCTACCAGAGAACTTATAGAAGCAGGAGCAGATTGTGTGAAAGTTGGCATAGGTCCGGGCTCAATATGTACGACGCGCGTGGTGGCTGGCGTGGGCGTTCCACAGATAACGGCTGTATATGAATGCGCTAAAGAAGCTGATAAGTACGATATACCGGTTATTGCCGATGGCGGTATAAAGTATTCCGGTGATATAACCAAGGCTATAGCTGCAGGTGCCAGTGCCGTCATGATAGGCAGCCTGCTGGCCGGTACTGAGGAAAGCCCTGGAGAGATGGAGATATATCAAGGCCGTAGCTTTAAGGTGTATCGAGGTATGGGCTCTCTGGGAGCCATGGCATCAGGCAGCAAAGATAGGTACTTCCAAGAGGACAGCAGCAAATTCGTACCTGAAGGCGTAGAAGGGCGCGTTCCTTATAAAGGGCCTCTTTCCGAGACCGTATTCCAGCTCATGGGAGGTTTGCGCTCGGGTATGGGCTATTGCGGATGCCATACTGTAGATGAGCTGCGCACCAAAGCTAAATTCGTAAGAATAACCGATGCCGGCTTAAAGGAAAGCCATCCACATGACATCTATATAACCAAAGAAGCTCCCAACTATACGCTGAGGTAAATCGGCTTAACGTAAATTTAACATGGAATTAATATAGAATTTACATTGCTATGATATGATTACACTTGTTGAAAGATTAAATAAAATTTTTTGGAGGTGTAATTATATCATTATGAAAAACTCGAGAAAAAGATGGTCTATATTATTGGTGTCAGTTATGCTGATGCTGTCTTTGGTGGTGCTTTCTGCATGTAGCGGCAGCGGTGATACCGCAGCGCCTAGCAATGATGCGTCGACGTCTGACAATAGTGCATCAGGTAGCGACGATACGTCGAGCAATGGCTCTTCTGAAGAGACCGCCCCTGCAGATGACCTGTCAGGGACAGTGACAGCGGCAGGTTCTACGGCTCTACAGCCTTTGGTGGAAGCAGCAGCGGCCAAATTCATGGAATTGCATCCCAATGTAATGGTTACGGTACAGGGTGGCGGAAGTGGTACCGGTTTAAGCCAGGTTTCTGATGGCGCTGTAGATATCGGCAATTCCGACGTGTTTGCCGAGGAGAAACTGGATGCCGATAAAGCTAAAGAATTGGTTGACCACCAGGTGGTAGCGCAAGGCTTCACGGCGATAGCTCATAAGGATGTCGGTGTAGATAATCTTACCAAACAACAATTGAAGGACATATTCTTAGGCAAAATAACCAATTGGAAGGATGTCGGCGGCAAGGATCAGGCCGTAGTGGTTGTTAACAGGCCTACCAGCTCTGGTACAAGGGCTACTTTTGTAAAAGTAGCATTCGATGGCGAAGAGCCTATAGAAGGCAATACGCTTACCGAAGATTCCAATGGTACCGTGCTTAAAACCGTGGCTGAAACGCCAGGTGCTATAAGCTATCTTGGATTGGCTTACTTGAACGATACGGTGATGGCATTAAAGCTTGACGGTGTAGAGCCAACAGTAGATAATATAGTAGCCGGCACATATCCTATATGGTCATGGGGTCATATGTATACCAAAGGTGAGCCTACTGGCGCTGTAAAAGCGTTCCTGGACTTTATGACTACCGATGACGTAGCGGAAATAGCCAGACAAAAGAACTATATAGCGGGTAGCGATGCAGCCAAGCTGAAATAAATCGCTATATAATCAAAAGCCGGTGAGAACCGGCTTTTTTTAACTCTATAAATGATAAAAGGAAGGCGACACATATGGCAAAGCTTATAAAAGGCGTTACTGCATTAAATGCCCGCATAAAGATTCAATATAAAATAATGGGATTATTGATTGCTATAGTCCTGATATCGATAGCGGCTGTAGGCGGCGTATCATATTATTACAGTAACCGCAATATAACCGTTCTCATGGATACGCTGCTTTCCAATTCTACGCGTAGCGTTGTACAGCAGGTTACGGCTATAATGTCTGGCTTAAATACACAGGTATTTGATTCGCGCTTAAAAATGATATTATTAGCCGAGAGGAACGGCTTCAACAACCAAGGTATGACTGCCTACATCTATCTCATAGATTTAAATGGCAATACCATAGATTGGATGGGCAATGGCCGAGACGATGTGCTGAATACATATGATAAACAATTGGTGGATAGCATTGTAGAACAGAAAAATGGTATCATAAATGAAAATGTCGGTGGTCATGACATGAAAATATCTTTCGGGTATATTCCAGGCAAGGATTGGATTTATACAGTAGGCGTCCGCAGTGCCGATTATCTTACATATGTTAATGAAATAGGGAAGTACATATTATGGATAGCGCTTATAAGCCTTGTCTTAGCGGTTATAATAGGATGGATGGGCAGCATGATGTTGACCAACCCTATAAGGCGTATAGCCGATGCAATGCGACGAGCAGAAAGCGGCGATTTTACTGTGCGAACCGATGAAATGGCGATAAGTCCTGAGATTACCGAATTAAGCCATGGTTTTAATAAAATGATACATAATGTGGAGAACCTGATTACCGATATAAAGACGGCGTCAGTCAGCATGTCGTATACCTGTAAAACACTCATAGAAGCATCTGATATAAACGCCAAGAGTATGAGCAGCATATCTCAAGGCGTAAAAGATATAGCTATTGGCTCTGAGGAGCAGGCAGCCGAGATAGAGGAGACGGCGGCCGCTACACAACAGATGTCGGCATCCGTAGAAGTCATAGAGCAAAAAATACAGGAAACCGATAGAGCCAGTAAAGCTATGTTGGAGGCGGCGCAGCACGGTAAGGAGCGGCTTAACGATATGGAAGGTAGAATAGCATCGTTGGCCGATGGTATAAGGAATACATTCCAGCTTATAATGACCATACATGATCGCTCTGAGTTGGTCGCTAAAGCCGTCGGAATAATAAAGAATATAGCATCGCAAACGCAATTGCTCTCGCTCAATGCCTCTATAGAAGCAGCTAGAGCAGGTGAAGCCGGCAAAGGTTTTGCGGTGGTGGCATCTGAGATAAAAAAATTGGCTGAGCATTCGTCGTCATCTGCGGAGGATATAGGCAAGATAATGACGTCGATGTCAGATGACGTGGATAAGGCGGTGGATATAGGGCGAAGCTGCAAGGATCTCATGGATGATGCGAATGATCTGATGCAAAGGTTAGATAAGTCATTCGGTAGTATTCTGAGTAATGTAGATAACACCGATGAACATATAGGTGCTATGGTAGAAGAAATAAATCAGGTGAATAGCGGAGTGGAGGCCATAGTAGAAGCTATGTCGCGTATATCTGGTACTGCATCGGACATATCCGCAAGTTATAAGGAGATAGCTGTAGCGACCAGGCAGCATGATGAAATAATGCGTGCACTCGACGAATCGGTACAGAGATTGTCCAGTATGGCACAGATGCTCAGTGAGAGCGTGGCCGAGTATAAAATAGCGTCCGAAGTAATAGCAGCATGGAACTGAAAATTTAACACAGAATTAACAATGTTTTAAGATACGAATGGTATAATAATGCCGTATGTAAATATACGGAGGAGTGAAGATGAATACATTAAAAGCTAAAAAACGCAATGAGGCTTTTGGCCGCTTTATAACCTTCCTTTGTGCTATATTGGTAATCATAGTTACATTTTCGTTAGTCATATTTATTGCTTCTAAAGGGTTAACCATTTTTGTAAAAGATGGCGTTTCTCCAATCGAATTTTTGACGTCGACCAAGTGGCGTACGGAGGCTAACCCGCCTCAGGTGGGAGCTTTGACATTTATAATAGGATCACTTGCGGTATCTATACTCGGCATTGTGATAAGCGCGCCGGTGAGCATATCATCGGCCATATTTATGGTCGATATCGCGCCTGCATGGGGGCAAAAGTTGCTTCAGCCGGTCATAGAACTTTTTGTAGGCATACCTTCAGTGGTGTATGGATGGATAGGCCTCAGCGTGCTAGTGCCTTTTATACGCAATAATATAGGGGGATTGGGCTTTAGCGTGCTGGCTGGCGGCCTTGTGCTTGCCGTCATGATGTTTCCAACTATAGCCAGTGTGGCGGCCGATGCCTTAAGAGCGATACCTGAAGAATTAAACGAAGCTTCGTTGGCTTTGGGCGCGACGCGCTGGCAGACCATACGCCGCGTACTGCTGCCCGCTGCGACGCCGGGCCTATTGACGGCTATCATATTGGGCTTGGCCAGAGGACTGGGCGAAGCATTGGCCGTGCAAATGGTCATAGGAAATGCTATGAATATACCTTCCTCCCTCCTGGACCCGGTTCATACCATGACCAGTATTATAACGATGGAAATGGGCAATACAGCCATGAATACATTGCCCAACGATGCTTTATGGTCTATCGCTTTGCTGCTGCTCATCATATCGCTTATATTTATATTGATTATCCGTGCTATCGGTAAAAAGGAGGCTTACAAATGAGCGCGAGGACCGCAGACAAAATAGCTACGACGATTTTTTATATAATAATCGTTGCTGTAGTCTTACTATTGGCGTCACTTTTGGGATATATTCTCTATAAAGGTGGACATGTTATAAGCTGGGACTTCATTACATCGCCTTCTAAAACGCTGGATGCCGGTGGAGGAATAGGACCTCAAATTTTCAATTCGTTTATGATGCTCATTATTTCCATGATTTTCACGATACCGCTGGGATTAGGCGGGGGCATATACCTTGCCGAATATGCGCGTCCGGGAAAACTTACCGACGCTATAAGGTTGTGCGTTGAAACGTTAGCATCGCTGCCGTCCATAGTAGTAGGTCTTTTCGGATTGCTGGTATTTGTTAATTTCACCGGTTGGGGCTATACATTACTGGGTGGAGCATTGTCCTTGACGGTCTTAAACCTTCCGGTTATGACCAGGGTATGCGAAGATGCCATACGGACGGTTAAAGATGAATTAAAAGAAGCCAGCCTAGCGCTTGGTGCAACCAAATGGCAGACCATAACCAAGGTGATACTTCCGATAGCGCTGCCGGGTATACTTACAGGCATTATACTGACATCTGGTCGCGTATTCGGCGAAGCGGCCGCTATAATGTATACTGCAGGCATGTCATCGCCTAATATAAACTTTGAGGTATGGGATTTCACTAATCCGCGTTCGCCGCTTAATATAATGCGGCCGGCTGAAACACTGGCCGTTCATATATGGAAAGTCAATTCCGAGAGCCTTTTACCGGATGCCCGAGAAGTAGCTGATGGTTCATCGGCTGTATTGATCATAGTGGTATTGCTATTTAATGCTTTGGCACGCTGGCTGGGAAGTCGGCTGCACAGGCGCCTGACTGGCAAAGCGTAAAAAAACATTTTATATATTTGATTTTGATAAAAAATCACCTTTGAGGGCAATATAAATATTGCTCAATATTGAAAAGAGGTGATTTTTTTATGACTTTTGGATTGGTAGCGCTTATAGCCGTAGCCATTTTAATAGTATTCGGTGTGGCGCAGAGAGTGTTGGATAAGCTACGGCTGAGCGATACGGCGGCTTTGCTGTTTGTGGGGGCTATGATAGTAGGCACATTTATACCAGATATACCGTTGGGGTTCGGTATGTCGATAAATATAGGCGGCGGTATAGTGCCTATAATATTGGCAGTATATCTACTGGCAAAAGCTGAAACGTCAACCGAGCGCAATAGGGCTATAATAGCGTCCTTTATAGCAGGTGCAGCCGTATTTCTCGTGGGGCGTTTATTTCCTTCCGAGCCGGAGACTATGCCTATAGATCCCATGTATATTTACGGTATAATGGCCGGCCTTATAGCATACCTTTTAGGTCGCTCGCGTCGTTCAGCCTTTATAGCCGGTATTATGGGAATGATCATAGCAGATGTTGCGCAGGGATTGACCAATCTGGCTTCAGGCATTACGGGGCCGGTTAGCATAGGCGGTGCGGGCATGTTCGACGCCACGGTTATATCCGGCTTGTTGGCTGTTTTGTTAGCAGAATTGGTCGGGGAGAGCCGCGAAAAGTTACAAGGCGGTACGGCAAAAAAAGATATGGGCTACGATAAAGGCCATTTCACCAGTATGCTGGGTCAAGATCAGGAGATCAGCGATGAATTATCAACACCGGAT
This sequence comes from Mahella australiensis 50-1 BON, assembly GCF_000213255.1. Lineage (NCBI taxonomy): Bacteria > Bacillati > Bacillota > Clostridia > Mahellales > Mahellaceae > Mahella > Mahella australiensis. The sequence continues at coordinate 2,094,979 of NC_015520.1, read as the reverse complement.
ATAGGACCTGATAGTTCGTGTAGTGTGGTAGAAGTCTGTTCCGACGACGATAATATCATCATTACGCCAGTTCAGGAGGGAAATGAAGATGAAAATAAATAAGTTGGTTGTATCGGTTCTGATATGTTTGTCGCTGGTAATCGGAAATATACAAATGCTTGTAAAAGCAGACGATTGGTATGGTGAAGAAGAAAAATATTTTACGATATATGACCAAGATGACAAAGAACTTTTTATGATCGCATGGGATGTGTCCAAAGATGACGAATATCTGAGCAGCGATAATAAGAGGTATCGTATAATATCGGTAGACCAGCAAAATCATACTGCTAAAGCGGAATATATAGAGACCATAACGCTGCCGGATGTAGATGTATCCATGATAGATGATGTGGAGGCCGTTATGGCACAACAAGGCGATGATAAGAAGATAGCCATGTATTGCACGCATAGCGATGAGTCTTATATACCCAGCGACGGCACTTCGAGCAAACCGGAAAAAGGCGGTATATATGATGTGGCCGAGGCTTTTAAGGCTGGTTTGGAAAAGCACGGCGTTAAGGTGAATTTAGATGAAACATCACACGTGCCGCATGATGCGGGAGCATATAGGCGTTCACGGCGCACGGCGCTTCAGCTTATACGTAAAACCCAACCGGCCGCTACATTTGATATACACAGAGATGCTGTACCTCACACGCAGTACGTTACCACAGTAGCCGGCGAAAATGCCGCAAAGGTGCGCATTGTCATAGGCCGCCGCAATCCCAATAGGAAGGCCAACGAGGCACTGGCCTATAAGATAAAGGCATTAGCTGACAAGACATATCCTGGTATGGTCAAGGATATATACTATGGTAAAGGCGACTATAATCAGGACCTTTCGCCCAGATCGCTGCTTTTCGAATTCGGCACTTATGATCATACAAAAGAAAGAGCAGAAAATTCGGCAAAAATTTTTGCGAACGTGGTATCGACAGCAATATTCGGCGGCAGCGTTAAATCGCCCGAAACAGGCCAAACCGCTAAGACCAAACCGGCCCAAAAGAGCGATGCCGGCACAGGCAGCGGTATCATATGGTGGATTGTAGGTATTGCTGTGGTAGGCGGCATATTCCTGTTTGTGAGTTCGGGCAGCAAGGAAATGTTCAGCAAAATAAAGAATAATTGGACCAGCTTTTTGGGGCGCAATAAAAAGTAGGTATGAAAATAATATACCATAGCTATTCACCCTCATATGCCGCTGCGGTGGCTGCTGCTATGCATATTGGCATATTGCCTGGAGAATATGTACCAGACAATAAGCAGATATTAAGTATACCATATTTTGGGAGAAAATACGCCTCGTGTTTTGGTCTGTTTATATATGTAGGAATAGATGAAGGCTACAATGAGGTATATATATTAGGCACTAAGAATAATATTTCTGTTGTAAGAAACGAGCTGGTTTCTGTCGATTATATATTGCATATGGACGAAGGGGTATATTATGCTGATGTAAGTGGGTTAGACATAAATATATCCCTTCCTGAGCAATTGTATTATATGCTACTGAAAAAGCGATATAGCGCGTTTATAAAAGCGGTAAGTTATGTGAAGAATCAAATCTCAGTATAAGGATTTTTTATGAAACTTATTTATACATGCTACGGCGGTTCTCATTCCTCTGTTACCGCTGCTGCTATACATTTGGGTTACTTGCCACGGAAGGGGATGCCGACATATGGACAATTCCGTGCTATTCCGTTTTACGATGAAATGGACGAGGATCAATTGGGTAAATGGGTATTTATGGGCACAGATGAATTCAATAATGATATATATATATGCGGCGTCAAAGGTGATAAGGATTTGGCCATAAATGCTGTATATAGTTATCTTAATATATCAGGCATAACTGCTGACCACATAATAATGGTCGATGCATTGATAACACTTCATCCGCTTACATCCATAGGCGGATATATGTCACGGCACTTAAGATGGGTAAAACTGGGCCGGCCGCTCAGCATAGAGGGTATTATGCGTACATATGGTCAGTTTGTGGAACTTGTGGACAAGGTAAAAGAATATGAGAAAAAATTTTTGTGATATCTATTGACTAGATGCTTTTAGGATTGTATAATGAAAGCAGATTTATAGAAACGTTTCGATATAGGTGATACAGCTATATTATATGTGTTTTGATAATCAAATAACAGGGGTAAGGCGATAAACCAGTCATTTTATAGAAACGTTTCGATAACGGGTGGTATTTTTAAACCGTACAGAAGGGAGAGTTGGCTGACAATGGGGAGCTCTAATAAGTTGGATAGGGGTATTGGCAAGAACTCTACTATGAGATATGCGATAAGGAATTATGATCTTTATATAATGTTAATTCCGGCAATATTGTATTTCCTTATATTCCATTACCTGCCTATGTATGGCGTGCAATTGGCATTTAAAGATTTCGTAGCTACTAAGGGCATATGGGGTAGCCCTTGGGTAGGATTTAAGCATTTTGAACGATTTTTTAACGGCTATAATTTTGGGCGTCTTATGGCGAATACGTTGGGTATAAGCTTATATAGTTTAGCAGTTGGATTTCCTATTCCTATAATATTAGCTATAATGATGAACGAATTAAGAAACGGCGTTATAAAGAATACTGTGCAGACTATAACATATGCACCGCACTTCCTTTCTACAGTAGTTGTAGCAGGGATGATAATTTCATTTCTTTCGCCAAGTAATGGCATAGTCAATAAACTGATTGTAGCTTTAGGGGGACAACCTATATACTTTATGATAGAGCCTGCATGGTTCAAAACGATATATGTATTATCGGACGTATGGCAGCATATGGGATGGAACTCGATTATATACATGGCTGCATTAGCTGGCATTGATCCCGAGCTGCACGAGGCTGCTATAGTCGATGGGGCTAGCAGGATGAAACGGATTTGGCATATAGATTTACCTGGGATAATGCCTACGGTTGTTATACTTTTAATCCTAAATGTCGGGAGCATAATGAACGTGGGCTTTGAAAAGGTGTTCTTGCTGCAAAACAATCTGAATATGCCAGCGTCCGATGTTATATCGACATATGTATACAGGATGGGTATATTAGGAGCGCAGTACAGTTTTTCTACTGCCGTAGGTCTGTTTAATTCTGTGATAAATTTCATACTTTTGATTATAGTAAATACTATTTCGCGTCGCGTCAATGACGTGAGCCTGTGGTAAAGGAGCGATGATGTATGAATAATAGGCTTATAGAGTCAAGGAGCGATAAGGCTTTTGATATAGTAAATGGATTTTTATTAGTATTAATAACGGTAATAGTATTATATCCTCTAATATATGTTGTCAGCGCTTCTTTTAGTGATCCAATGAAGGTTTTAAACGGTGAGATAATACTTTTGCCCAAAGGTATTAATCTTGATGCTTACAAGAAGGTTTTTGCGGATAATGAGATTATTTCCGGTTACTGGAATACCATACTCTATACGTTGGTGGGCACGGCAGTAAATGTTATATTGTCTATTATTACAGCGTATCCGTTATCGCGAAAGGATCTTCGTGGTGGGAACATATTTATGGGATTGTTTACTTTTACGATGTTTTTTAGTGGTGGATTGGTGCCGACTTACCTAATTATAAGGGATTTGGGATTGATAGATAATTTTTGGGTTATGGTACTGCCAGGGGCTATTTCTATATACAATGTTATAATCATGAGGACGTACTTTCAGTCCAGCATACCGTTTGAACTTCAGGAATCAGCTATGTTGGATGGATGCTCAAATTGGAGAATATTATGGAGCATAATTTTACCTTTGTCAATGCCCATAATAGCTGTTATGGTACTATTCTACGGGGTGGGTCATTGGAATTCCTATTTTGACGCACTTATCTATTTGAGGGACCAAGCTAAATATCCATTGCAACTGGTCTTAAGGAAAATATTAGTTCAGAATCAAATGCAGCAGCTCATGAATTCAGCAAGTGAGTCGATAGCTCAGCAGCAGGTGTTGGCTGAAGGTATAAAGTACGCTACTATAGTTGTCGCTAGTGTACCTGTACTGATTATATATCCGTTTTTGCAAAGATACTTTGTTAAAGGTGTTATGATAGGTGCTATTAAGGGATAGATGTATCCCTTTAGCAAATATAAAACAAATATTTTTAAGGAGGAATTTCTATGAAGCGCGGTTTTAGGTTTTTGTCTTTAGTGCTTGCTATTTTGATGATAGCATCTGTTATGTTGGCTTGTTCAAATAGCGATACTACCGAGGATAGTGCATCTCCGAGCGGTGAACAAGGTGGATCTGATGAACAGGCTTCCAACGGGGAAACGACAGTGCCGGATTCTTTAAATGAAACGGGTCTACCTATTGTAAAGGAGCCCATAACCATCAAGGTTATGTCAAACCAGTCGCCTGGCCAAGCCAATAACGCTGATATGCCTGTCATAAAGAAATATGAGGAAATGACCGGCATACACGTAGAGTGGGAATTGGTGCCGTGGGATAACACTACCGAAAGAAAGAATCTGGCATTGGCCAGTCAAGATTATCCTGATGTATTTATCAGGATGTTTATCGATGCTACCGACATAGTAACATATGGCAGTCAGCAGGGGGTATTCATAAAACTCAATGACTATATCGATAAATATGCGCCCAACATAAAAGCTTTTTATGAAAAGAACCCAGATGTAGCTAGAGGCTTAACCGCTCCTGATGGTGGTATTTATTCCTTCCCACGACTTATTGACCCCGATTTCTTATCGATGAGATTAGGAGATCGTTTGTGGATAAGAAAGGGTTGGATGGATAAAATAGGGATAAAAGAGCCGGCTACAACTGAGGAATTATATAACGCTCTGAAAGCATTTAAAGAGCAGGATCCGAATGGTAATGGCCAGGCAGATGAAATACCTTTGACAGGACAAAATTTAGGCAGTATCATAAAGAATATAAAAGGAGCGTGGGGCTTAGGCAACAGAGGAAATGCTGCTAATTTTGTAGATATGGATGAGAGTACCAACCAGCTCAGATTTTGGCCTGCAGATGAGAAGTATAGGGATATGGTAGAATATATGCGCAAACTTTACTCAGAAAAATTATTGGATCAAGAGATATTTACTTCTGGTTGGGATAAAGTCATAGCAAAAGCAAATAATGGTACAATAGGTGCTTATGCTGGTTGGAGTCCAACATTGCTAACAGTTACTGATTATACAGGTATAGGTGTGCTGGAAGGGCCGCAGGGCGACAAGATAGTACCTTCGCTATCTCCGGTTGCTGAAACACCGTTTATGGCTGTGATTACCGATAAAAATAAATATCCTGAGGCAACGGTAAGATGGCTCGATTATATGTATAGCGAAGAAGGTATCAAGCTATTCAATATGGGTATAGAAGGGGAAACATACACGGTGGATGCCAATGGGGAATATGTATTCACCGATGTTATAACTAATAACCCGAATGGTTTAAATCAGGATCAGGCTAGGTCGCAATATATGCCCTCGGTTTCCGGCTGGCCGGGGATTACAATGCAGAAATATTTTAAGGGTTCTGAATCTACTGAACCACCGATGGAAGCGGCTGAAAAGTCCAAGCCGTATATTATAAAAGAAGTATGGCCGCAATTTATATTTACCACTGAAGAGAATGATAGATTGGTGGCGTTGAAAGCAGATATAGAGGGCTATGTGAATGAGATTCAAGAGCAGGTTATAAACGGCAAATATTCGTTTGATGATGAGGGTTGGAATAACTACGTAAATCAGCTTAAGCAAATGGGATTGGACGAGTATTTAAGCATCTATAAAGCGGCTTATGACAGATACAGTCAAGCGCAGTAAATTCTTAGGATACGGGGTCTAACCCCGTATCCTATAATTTTAGAGGAGGTGATAATATAGTTACTATAAAAGATGTAGCCAAAAAGGCCGGCGTTTCTATATCGACGGCATCATATGCATTGAATAACAGCGGTCCGGTAAGTGCTGAGACAAAAGAGAGGGTCATTAAAGCGGCGGAAGAGCTTAAATATCGTCCGAACGGTAATGCGAGGGATTTAAAATCGAGTAAGACCAACACGATAGGACTTATAGTTTCTGACCTTGCAGGTCCTTTCTTTTCAGAGCTTATAAGGGGCGTGCAGGAAGCGACGCTGGCCAGCGGATATGACCTTATGGCACTTAGCGCTATAGGGGGATTTGACAGCACCGCGGCCAAATTCTTGAAAGAAAAACGAACCGATGCCATGATCATATTTGCGCATAATTTGGATGATAATCTGATAAAATCGGCTGCACGGCAAGATATGCCCATAGCTTTGCTGGATCGCCGATTAAGCAGCAAATATATTATAAATATCGAGGTGGATAACTTCAATGGCGCTTATAAGGCTGTAGAATATCTTATATCTTTAGGATATAAGAGAATAGCATATATAAGTGGTAGCGATGATTCGTACGATAATATAAAGCGCTTTGAAGGCTATAAAGCGGCTTTAGAGGCTTATGGAATAGGGTATGCCCCGAAATTATGTTATAAGGGGAATTTCATAGAGGCAGGGGGTTATCAAGCCGCTAAACTGATGTTACTTCAGAACGATTTGCCTCAGGGAATTTTCGCCGCTAATGACGAGATGGCCATAGGGGCAATGGAAGCATTTGATGAAGCTGGCCTGAAGGTAGGCAAAGATATAGCCATCATAGGGTTTGACGATATAAGGCTGGCTCAATATGTCGATCCGCCGTTGACGACGATAAAGCAACCGGTGTATGAAATGGGTTGCCTGGCAGTACGCCTTTTGATGCAAGCTTTGCAGGGAGATTTCCCAAATGAGGAGGAGATTATACTCCCTGCCGAACTTATAATTCGCAAATCATGCGGTGAATCGTAAAATTAAGAGGAGTTAAGATTATGGGATTATTTGAAAATGAGTATGGATATTTTTCTGATGATGGCAGCGAATATATAATAAAGACGCCGTTCACACCACGGCCTTGGGTAAATGCTATAAGCAACGGTGAATATTCATTTATCGTTTCTCAGACAGGCGGAGGCTATTCGTGGCGTTTCAGCGCTGGCGAAAATCGTCTCACCAGGAGCTTTCAGGATATAATAGAGGATAGGTGGGGCAAGTACATCTATATTAGGGATAACGATACGGCTCAATGCTGGTCACTCAGTTATAAACCGATGTGTCGTGAACCTGAGCACTACGAAGTTCACCACGGCATAGGGTATACGACCTTTATACAGGAATATAAAGGGATAGAAAGCCGGTGGACGCTTTTTGCCGTACCCGGTCAACCTCTGGAGATATGGAGAGTAAAACTTATCAATAAAAGCGATCGAAAGCGTTCGCTTGACCTGTTCACGTATATGGAATGGACTCTCGGCAATGCTCCTGACGAGCATAGGGAATTTCATAAGCTGTTTATAGATACGCAATATAATAATGATATAAATGGGTTCACAGTTAGAAAATATATGTCCGATTTGGCTAATGCTAAAGGACAGCATAGCAACCGAAGTTGGGATTATGTAGCGTTTCACACGTCGAGTTTAAAGCCAGTATCATATGATGGCGACAAAGAGTCGTTCATTGGCATGTACTGCGATGAGAAGAATCCAAAAGCAGTGCATGATAGAGTATTAGCCCGCAACGTAGGGCGATTCGGCGATGCCATAGCCTCCCTTCAGGTCAGTGTAAACCTTGAGCCATATGAGCAGGAAAGCCTTTGTTTTACCCTCGGTTGTGCTGATAATGGTGAACAAGCCATCGTGCTTGCTAAAAGGTATAATGATACGCGCGAATGCGAGGCGGCTTTTGAGAGCATGAAAAATTTTTGGAAGCCTTTATTACAGAATGAAATTATTCGAACGCCTGACAAGGCCATGGATTTTATGACAAATACATGGCTTAAATATCAAGCTATTTCCTGCCGCATATGGGGAAGAGCTGGTTATTACCAGGTCAGCGGGGGTTATGGATATAGAGACCAACTGCAGGATTCTCTTATATTTCTGGAAAGCGCACCTGAGTACACCAAAGAGAGGATACTTATACATGCAGGCAAACAGCACAGCGATGGTACCGTGCTGCATTGGTGGATGCCGCTGGGCAATTGGGGTAGCATAACTACTTGCTCCGACGATCTGCTTTGGTTGCCTTATGTAACCGAAAATTATATCAAAGAAACCGATGACTACTCTATATTGGATGAGGTTGTGCCATATTACGATGGTGGGGAGGATACATTATATTGCCATTGCGTTAAGGCCATTGAAAGAAGCTTTATGCGTTTCAGCCCGCGAGGTATACCGCTCATCGGTGAGAACGATTGGAACGACGGATTAAATGGCATAGGCCTTGATATGAAGGGCGAAAGTTTCTGGGTCGGCGAATTCTTGTATGCGATATTGACCGATTTTATACCTATCATGCGCTTGAAAGCCGATGATATTCTTGCCGATAAGTGCGTCGATGTACAGTCTGTATTAAAAGAAAATATAAATAAGTTCGGTTGGGATGGACAGTGGTATATTCAAGCGACTACGGATTGGGGGGATAAAATAGGCTCAAAGGATAACAAAGAAGGGTGGATTTATTTGAATCCGCAAACATGGGCCGTGATAAGTGGCATAGCTGATGAGAAGAGGCGAAAGCAGTGCATGGATGCAGTGACAGAGTACCTATTCAAAGATTGCGGTACCTTGCTTTTATATCCCGCATACAGCGAGCCGTCGGAAGCCCTGGGATATATATCGCGGTATGCACCAGGATTGAGGGAAAACGGCGGCGTATATACCCATGCAGCTACGTGGGCGGTAGTAGCGTATATCATGGCGGGCCAGCCGGAGAAAGCATACGAGCTATATCAGAAAATATGCCCTCCTAACCGTTCGTATGATATTGATTCATATAAAGTGGAGCCTTATGTTACACCTGGCAATACCGATGGTCCACAGTCGCCGAATTTCGGCAGAGGTGGTTGGACGTGGTACAGCGGCTCGGCCCAATGGTTGCATAGGGTGGCGGTGCAATGGATACTCGGCATACGGCCTGAGAAAGACGGTTTGCTTATAGCGCCCGCTATACCGTCAGCATGGGATGGATTTAGATATACGCGCTTGTTTCGCGGGACGATATATGATATATTAATAAATAATAACGCTCATGTTAATAGCGGAATTAAAGAAATAAAGCTGGATGACAAAAAAATCGACGGCAATAAATTACCGGATCTGCGAGACGGTAAATGCCATAAAGTCGAGGTTATAATGGGGTAAGCCAGTATATGCTAGCGCGTTGAAAGGATTATGATATGGGCTTTTATGAAGAAATAAGCAGATATTATGATTATATATTTCCGGTAGGACAACAACAATTAGACCTCGTGCAAAGCGTGTTTGATAAAAGCGCCAGCGTGTTGGATGTAGCCTGCGGCACCGGTACCTATACGCTTGCTATGGCTAAGATGGGATATAATATGATCGGTATAGACATAAGCCGAGCTATGATCGATATAGCCATGGCCAGTGCCGCGGATGGTGGGCTAACTGCGGCATTTTATGTTATGGATATGACCGACTTGTCCGTTTTCCAACCGGCTAGTTTCGATGGCGTCATGTGCATGGGCAATTCTTTAGTGCATCTAAGCAATGAAGCGATGGTTTCGATCGCTCTTAAAGAATTCCATCGCGTCTTGAAAGCACCTGGAAAGCTATTGCTCCAAATAATGAACTATGATAGAATCATTAAATATCGCATCGATCAATTACCTACCGTACGCAACGACGATATAGGCCTTGTATTCAATAGGCGATATCGTTTTGAACCACAGGGGTACATAGAATTCATTACTGAGTTAACTGTTGGTGGCCAATGCTTTGAGAATTCGGTAAAGCTTTTGCCACTGCAAAGCCAAAAGCTTGTTTCAATCCTTTCAGATGCGGGTTTTGCTGATATTAGCCTTTACGGTGATTTCGACAAGCGACCGTTTGATTTGGATAGCTCGATGCTGTTAGTGATCGAGACGGCTAAAGATCGAGGTGGCGCGTATTGTAAGTGATTGCGGGGCGATATATAATAAAAGCGGCGCGATAATAATTAAAGGAGGAGCATGATGAATCGGAATGGGATTGCCATAGGCGGCAATATAGTCTTCGACTATGTCAAGATTATAGACAGTTATCCGAAACAAGGGAATTTGTCTACCATATTGTCTATACAGCGGTCAGTCGGAGGGGCCTTGCCGAATACGCTGATAGATTTGGCAAAAATGGATGGAGACATTCCGCTTGAAGGCATTGGTGTGGCAGGATGCGATGAGCCTGGAGATTTCGTTATAGATTTATTAAAGAAACATGGTATTAATACAGATATGATAATTCGCCAAGATAAACTGGGTACATCTTTTACTGATGTAATGACCGTGCAATCGACCGGAGATAGAACATTCTTCCATTTTAGAGGGGCCAATTCATTGCTGGATATTTCTCATTTTGATTTTAACCGTATAAAAGCTGATATACTCCACGTAGGTTATGCGCTCCTATTGGATAAATTGGATGCTTATGATCCCGAGTATGGTACGGTATTGGCCCACACATTTTTCTTAGCCCAATGCAGCGGTATGAAAACATCGCTGGACGTAGTCAGTGAAAACAGCGACCGCTTTTCGAAGATAGTACCCCCAAGTTTAAAATATACCGATTATTGTACCATTAATGAAGTGGAAGCATCCCTTATAACCGGTATTCCGGCAAGAGACAAGGACGAGAAGCTAATTTTGGATAATATGAAACCGATATGCACTAGATTAAAGCAGATGGGGATTGGTCATTGGGCTGTTGTGCATGCGCCTGAAGGGGCTTTCGCTTTGGACGACAGCAATGATTTCTATATTCAGCCATCGCTGGAACTGCCGGCCGGGTATATAAAGGGAACGGTGGGTGCCGGCGATGCATTTTGTGCCGGGGTATTGTATTGCATTTATAAAGGTTGGGACATAAAAAAAGCTCTTCAAATAGGTACTGCCGCGGCTGCAAGCTGTCTCTCCGAGCCTGGTTCTACAGATGGCATGAGGGATATAGATAGTATGGAAAAGCTATTTATGACTATGCCGCGGCGCAAATTATAACATTCTTGTTGATTGTTGCAGATGATTAGCTAAATAGCGAAGGCGGCCTGTTACGACCGCCTCTAATCCTCGTATAACGCCTATCTTTCATTGTGGGAATATGGATTTTAATCCCTTTGCTCGTTGTTTTAAAAACTCTACCTCTTCATCGGTTATTTTCTCGAAAGGCCTTTCACCTATGCTTAAAGCGAGCTTAAATAAATTAGGATCACCGGGCGGTATAGCTGCTGTTACATTAGGTTGCGATAATGTAAAGCGCAATGCTAGCGCTGCCAACTCAGGATCATCGACCGGCTTATACCAGCAATTTGGATAAGCGCGCACTTCATTTTCAGTCCACGGGGTCATAGCCATGGCCTTTATAGCCAGATACCCCATACCCTTTTGAGCGGCTTTTTCTACTACTTGCGGGCCGAAATCAGCATTGAAGAAATTAACCCAGTTGGTGGGGAACAATATGGTGTCAAAGTCGAAAGCATCTATGAGTTTTAGGGCTATCTCCACGGAATGAGCTGAAAATCCTATATAACGCGTCAGGCCTTTGCGCTTGGCCTCCACCAGAGCTTCTAGAGCTCCATTAGGTCCCATGGCTATATCAAAATCTTCTTGTGTGGTCATGGAGTGCATTTGATACAAATCAAAATAGTCGGTACGCAGATTTTTCAACGATTGCTCAAGCTGTTTCATTACGCCGTCCTTGGTACGTTCCTCGGCCTTACAAGCCAGAAAGACGTTATTGCGTTTACCTTCCAAGGCATATCCGAGTTTTACTTCTGCATCGCCATATGTGGGAGCCACGTCAAAATAATTGACATCTTTATCTATGGCATCAGCTACTACATTATTGGCATTAGATTGTTCCATGCCGGATACCACTATTCCGCCGAAACCGATTATAGAAAGCTTTTCTCCCGTTTTTCCGAGTACGCGTTTCTCCATTTTATATAACCTCCTGCAGTTTAAATAATTAAGGCAGAATCTTTAATTCTGCCTTAATTATATCACTTATTGGTCTTTTTTCAACACATGCTTTATCAAAGGAATCAGTGCCAATCTGTGATTGCGCTGGTAATAGCGTATCAATTCCTTCAGATACGGCATGAAGTAATAATCCAGTCCAAAAGCCCTTCCTGCACCGCCCAGCATGGCGATGGACAATACCAGTATCCAAAGATTACCCGGATTCAACAATGACGGTGTTACAGCGGCTCCTGCGCTGGCGCTTGCCGATAACATGAAGTTTATACTCATGAAGGCTGATATAATGCCTCCTATAAACGTTAGGAAACCGAATATGAACATAAGGCCTAATGCCAATTCGGTCAGCACTATGAGCGACTGGAAAAATATCGCATTAGGGTATATTATATGTTCAGCTATCCATGCGTACCAACCTGGTGTAGATGGACCAACGAGCTGCAAGCTGGCACCGGAACCGACGTCGCCTATCTTGGCGTAACCTGAAAGCCATCCGTCCTGTACCTTGGTTATGCCCTCGGTTATCCACAATAACCCGAGGAAGAAACGTATGAGGGACAGCCAGAAAGTTTGGGATTTCACCGTCATATGTTTTATGATCATGGGACGGCCTCTGTTGCTTTGGAAGAAATGATATTTTATATATTTTACTATCGATTCTATGCCGCCTACCCCGAATAAGAAATTAAGGTTTACAAGATGCTTCATCAGGAGCGCAAATACGCCCGACATCTTCATATTCATGACATGAGCTACGGCGTAGGTGCTGCCTATGGATACCATAACGCCGCGCAGCTCCAGCTTAAATTCTTTCTTGGGCTGCCCGTGTATGTCAGCGGCTATATTATAGCACGCGCACTCGGCGCTTTCCATGGCTGATTCCACCAAAGCCGGCATCTCACCGTGTTCGGTAACGAAGTATGCATCATCGCCTATGACATATATATTAGGATCGTCTACCGATTGCATATATTTATTTACTTCTATCTTGCCGCGCTTACCGGTTCTAAGTCCGATATTCTTTACAAAATCTTTAGCTTCCACGCCGCCGGTCCATATGAATGTGCCCGCTTTTATCGTCTCTCCGGATTTCAAGTGTATGATGCCTGGTTCTACTTCTGTTATGGGCGAATCGGTCATGATGTTTATGCCCTTTTTAGTCATGTAGTTTTTGGCCTTTTCGATCAATGAATCAGGCAGATTAGGCAGTATCTTGGGCAATGCTTCGACGATGATAAGGGTACGCTCTTCTTTTGGTATACCATACCGTTTACACAATACTTCAGTCCATTGACGCAGCTCACCCATCATCTCCACACCTGTAAATCCACCGCCACCTACCACGAAAGTTAGTAATTCCTTGCGCTTGGCAGGGTCTTTTTCTTTAGAGGCCTGTTCAAATACATCCAGCACATGTTGATGTATCTTTTTGGCATCATCTAGCGACCACAGCGTTAAAGCATTTTCTTTCATACCTGGGATGCCAAAATATGCAGGTTGACTTCCGCAGGCGACGATAAGATAATCGAAAGGATATTCCGCTTCATCCGATATCAGTTTATGGTTGTCGACATCAACGGTTTTAATGGTATCCTGTACAAAACGTACCTTGGTATGCTCGAGTACGTGTTCTATAGGTACCAGTATGCCGTCTTCCGATACCCTGCTTCCGGCTACTTCATGCAGTTCTGTGAGGTATACGTGATAAGGGCTTTGGTTTACCATTAAGATATCGACATCTTGATCGTTTTTGAGATACTTATGTATAGCTTTAGCTTCGGTAAGGCCGCCAAAACCGGCACCAAGTATCACTATGCGTTTTTGTGGCAAATAACATCTCCCCTTTGCGTTAAAATATTAACCATGATTGTTAAATAATTAGTCCAATAGTTATACTATGCTTTTAATATTGTATCATATACGATATTTTTTTCAAGCAATATTTTGCTGAAGAATAGCATTATAATGGCTTAATACAACAAACAATGGAATCATGGTATTCCGCAATATAACAGATGAAATACCGAAGAAAATTTGATATAATGTTAACCAATGAGATATTGTCGATTTTTGTACAATACTATGCTATACTATTCATTAGTTTAATTATTTTTGAAGGAGCAAATAGCTTGAAATATAAAAGGCTTGTATCATTATGGTTGATCATTGTAAACCTGCTGCTCATTGTATCGGCATGCAGCAAAGAGCCCGAAAAAACAGTAAAAACCGAATTCCTTATGGATACATTGATGGAGCTTACTGCTTATGGGCCAAACGGCGAAAAAGCTATAGATGCCGCTATGAAGCGTATAAAAGAAATAGATGTACTGATGAGCGTAAGCTCTGAAACGGGAGATGTGTATAAAATAAATAAAGCTGCGGGACAAGACCCTGTAAAAGTCAGCGATGAAACCATGTATGTCGTGCAGGCCGCTCAACATTACAGTCAATTATCAGAGGGGGCTTTTGATATAACAATAGGGCCGCTGGTAAGTCTATGGGGTATAGGCAAGAAAGAGGAGGTACCGTCTCAGGCGGCTATAGATAGCACGAAAGCCCTTGTAGATTACAGAAAGCTCCGAATAGACGCATCGGCGGGTACTATAGGATTGCCGGAAAGAGGCATGTCCGTAGACCTCGGGGCTATAGCAAAGGGATATGCGGGCGATGAGGCAGTAAGAATATTTAAGGAGTATGGCGTAAAAAACGGTATAATAAGCCTGGGGGGCAATGTTGTCGTGGTAGGTACCAGGCCGGATGGGAAACCGTGGCGTGTGGGCATACAGAACCCCTTTAAGCCTACCGGTAATTATGCAGCGGTGGTCGAAGAGACAGATAAGACTGTCGTGACGTCAGGGACGTACGAACGCTACTTTATAAAAGATGGCAAGCGATACCATCATATTTTGGATCCGTCTACCGGCTATCCAGCGGATAACGGGTTGGCCAGTGTCAGCATTATAGCGGGTAAATCCATAGATGCCGACGCTCTTTCAACTACCGTATTTTTATTAGGCCCTGAAAAAGGTATGGAGATTGTCGAGGATCTGCCTAATATCGAATGCATCATGATAACAAACGATAAAAGAATTACCGTGTCCAGCGGTCTTCAGGATAAGATCAATATAACCGATAAGGATTTTGTATATGAAGAAGGGCGATAGAATACTGCTGCTCGTTATAGCCATTGCCGTAATGGTTGGCTATGGGACATTGTATTACCGCGATAATATATCTGACGCAAAGGCTACAGGGGCGATCATAAAAACAGGTAATGATATCTACAAAGAAATACCGGCATCGCGTATGCAGAAGGATGATATTTTTACTGTAGAGATAGCTGGTGGAGGGTATAATACGATAGAAGTGAGTGCTGGTCGTATCAGAGTAAAAGATGCAGATTGTATTGATAAGATATGTGTTAATACGGGATGGATAGATAAGCCCGGGGAGATTATAGTATGCCTCCCGCATAAACTGACCGTACAGATTATGGGTCAGCCTTCCGGTGTAGATAGCGTGGCTTATTGATGAGTGGAGATTCTATGCGCAGAACTAATAAGATCGTATTGTTGGGCGTAATGGTGTCCATAGCCCTTATGTTGCACATATTTGAGAGTTTTATACCGCTTTCGGGCATTATGCCTCCCGGAGCAAAGCTGGGCTTGGCCAATATCGTTACTTTAATAGTTATAATGTTTTTTGGCTTTAAAGAGGCTGTTGTAGTGGTCATACTGCGGACGTTTTTGGGTTCGCTATTCGGTGGCGGGTTTGTGGTGTTTTTCTACAGCCTGGCTGGAGGCTTGCTCAGTACCGTAGTGATGAGCATTATGTATAAAAGGTTTGATAAATATTTTAGCCTGGCTGGTATAAGCATTGCTGGGGGCGTGTTTCATAATATAGGTCAGCTGCTGGTATTTAGTATAGTTGCCAATACAGCTGGAATATTCGCTTATTTGCCAGCATTATTGATTACCGGAGTGATGGCCGGTTATTTTATAGGATTGGTGGCCTCGTTTTTGGAACGATATATAAAAAGTCATATGAAATGGCTTATGAAATAAGGAGATAGGTATGCCTGCATTTGAACTTTATACCGATGACATTAAGCAAGATATGGATTCTGTCGATAATTATATAAAGCGAGCGCTTAAGACGCATCAACGCTTGCTTTCTGATGTTATAAATCAATTGGCCGGATCTGGAGGTAAACGCTTAAGACCCCTTATGGTGATATTGTCGTCGCGATTCGGCGGTTATAAACGCGATGAGATAATCCATCTGGCCGCTGCGATAGAAATCCTTCACATGGCCACATTGGTACATGACGATATAATAGATGATGCGCCTATACGGCGCGGCGAACCGACCGTACAATCGCGTTGGGGTAAAGATGTGGCCGTTTTTACCGGGGACTTTTTATTTAGTACGGTCTTCTCGTTGCTCAGCAAAGAAGTGTCGTTTGACGATCTTTATGAGGTATCGAGAGTTGTAAAGCAGATTTGCGAGGGAGAAGTCGATCAATACCAACACCGCTACAATACTGCAGTCTCTGTGCGCTCTTACCTAAGGCGCATAAGACATAAAACCGCCGATCTGTTTGCTCTAAGCTGTGTCATAGGTGCAAAAAGGGCAGGTTGCTCCAAACCGATATATAACGCCTTAGAAAATTTTGGCATGGACTTCGGTATGGTATTCCAAATCATAGATGATATACTGGATTTTGAAGGCCAGCAGGAGGAGTTAGGCAAACCAGCGGGTGCTGATTTTGAAGAAGGCGTATATACCTTGCCGCTGATATATGCATTAGATACCAAGTATCGTTTGCCTTTGCTAGATGTTCTGAACAAAGACAGGTATGATGCTTCTGATGTGGAAGCG
Source organism: Mahella australiensis 50-1 BON (assembly GCF_000213255.1). Classification (NCBI taxonomy): domain Bacteria; kingdom Bacillati; phylum Bacillota; class Clostridia; order Mahellales; family Mahellaceae; genus Mahella; species Mahella australiensis. Next base: position 2,077,962 of record NC_015520.1, on the reverse strand, counting down.
GTTAAGGCTATGGTCAAGGCAGCGGGCGGCATAGAAAAAGCGCGTTCTATAGCGAACAACTTTGCGGCTAAAGCGGTTGAAGACATAAAGCTGCTGCCAGATAATGAGCACAAGCGTATTATGCTGGCTATATTGAACGAATCGGTGGAACGTAGGTATTGATGATGTTTATATAAAATTGCCTAGGTTTCACAGTACCTACTACGAAAATAATTTGCGCCATTTTCATTTACGGTTGTGATCATGATAGCATGAGGCGTTGAACAGTTACAAATTAATTTATATGTAAGAGGTTATTTTTCATGGGGAATGATATAATCTATGTAAAAGATTTGGAAAAGTCTTATGGCGAGAAAAAGGTTCTGCACGGTATATCTTTTAACATACATAAAGGACAAATCGTCGGCCTCTTGGGAGAAAATGGTGCAGGCAAAACTACGATTCTCAAGTGTATCGCGGGATTACAGTCATTTGATGCCGGCAATATTTACTATCGTAATCGAAGCTTGAAGGATGATATGAGCATACCTAGGAATTTTGGCATTTTAATAGAAAGCGCTTTTTTAGACTACCTTACCGCCAATGATAACCTAAAATTGTTGTTATGGGCAGACGGAGAAGTAGATTCGAGGATAATTTGGGATAAAATAAAAGAGAGCCTCGATTTAGTGAAGCTTTTGGATGTAAAAAATAAAAAAGTTAAACACTTTTCTTACGGCATGAGACAACGATTGGGCTTAGCTCAAGCATTGATGACGGCTAAAACCTTCCTTATGTTGGATGAACCTTTTTTAGGACTAGACCCTATAGGGAAAGATATAGTGAAGAATGCTATTGTGTCGAAAGCGAAAGAGCATAATATGGCAGTGCTTTTTTCCAGCCATGACTTAGAAGATGTGGCGGACATATGTGATACTGTTGTAATGATAAAGCAGGGACGTTGCACCTTTAATGGACCTATGCAGCGCTCCAGATTATATACTGTACAGATAGATAACATTCCTGATGGATTCATAGGCGAAGCATCAAAAATGGGAGTAGAATTTTTGTCTGATAATATCTTGAAGTTCCAACCATCTAAGGCGGACAAATATTCCATAGATGATCTTCTTAAACTCATCTATACTTGTAATATGCATGTGGTAGATATATGGGTAGAAGAATTGTCATTGAAAAATTTGTTTATGGAGCGTGATGTCTGATGAGAGAGATATTTAGGGCAGAAATATTTAAAATAACAAGGAAAGTAGAATATTGGCTCTCTTTTATTATATTCATAGTACCTTTGATCCTTGCTTTTAGTATTCAATATCCGAAATTCGGATTGGATATAAGTTTTCCTCCAGGCGTATCTACGATATCGAGGTTCTATCTGATGATTGTGACTTTAGGCTTTGTCACCGACCTTGGGGTATACCATATTCTTTTTTCGGTAATCGCGACCAATACTTTGTCCAGTGAAATCGATAGTAATTATTTCATGCTTTATTTGCCGAGGTTAAAGAGAAAGGACAACCTTTATACTGTAAAGAGCCTGGTGTTAAGTGGGGCGTTGTTGATACATATACTATTGTACTGCATCTTCTCCTACTTGGTTTCCGAGATTATAATTACCTCTAATTCTTTAATATCTCAAACTTTTTTTGATAAATATTCGTTTTACTGTTTCGCTAATATGATAGCTATGGCCTTTGAGCTCATTTGTTTTGCAAATATCGCGTTGTTCACCGGCTTATTCTTTAAACCCCTTCAAAATATTTTATTATCGATCGGAATCTTCATTTGCTCAAATATATTTTACTCTACGCCGATCGTTAAATACATAATACCGCGATATTATACAAAAAGCCTTGCCGCTTTGCCAGATATGACAGAAAAAGGGCCGATTTCTTACAATCTCATAATGGTCATCATAATCTCGTTTATGTATATTATTATAACAAACATTGTAGGAAGATGGAGGATAAGGAAAATGTAGGCGTGATCAGTAAGCGGTTTTTGAAATGAATAGCAATTGAAACTAAAGGAGAAACTTCACGCCTTACTTTTGCGTAAAACAACATCACCTATTGTGAGGCAACTTGCCTTATTACTATTGCTAAAGCAGGAAGGCTTAAAGTAGTATAATAGTATGAAGTGGTTTTATAGTTACTGGTGCTATGATTTGTTATATTACTATGGAATATGTGTACAAATGAACATTGATCGAGGAATGAAGAGGCTTAAAACATCATTGCCAGAAGAAATGATAAGTGCTAGACTGATATCTATCTTCCAAAAAGTGATTGCCGGTTGGTACGCTGCTCCTGTTAAGCGAGGAAATATATTTATACTTTGCGATGATGAAGGATATGTAATAAAGCTATTTGCCAAGAATATTAGCTTGCATAAATTGGCTATGGGGGGTAAAATATAGATAGCCTAGTATAACGAAGGGATGGATGCAATGACGCTGAAACGATGGATAGGATGGCTTGTAACGATAATAATAGCCGTTATCATAGTATTGCTGGCTTTGACGGGATTTTTTGTGGACTACCAATGGTTTGACAGTATAGGTTACCTTTCGGTATTTATGACCCGCTTTATAACGCAGGCACAGATCGCTATTCCCGTTTTTATAGCAGTGTTTGCCGTGTTGTATGCATACAGCAGTATGGTTAAGCGTGATTATATGCGTTATATGGCGGCTGCTTTAACAAAGCGGCAATCCCGCTTGTTGAATACTGTTATAATCACAGCTTTGCTATTCATATCGGCTGTAATAGCTTTATCCGAATCCTCAGGTATATGGTCTCAATGGCTTACGTTTATCAATTCGTCCGATTTTGGCATAAAGGATCCGATTTTTGGGCGTGACCTAAGCCTTTATATGTTCCGTTTGCCTTTTTTACATAGCCTTTATAGCTTTATATTAAATTTTACTGTTATATTGGCGATACTTACAATACTGGTATACGCTCTTATGTATATGTCGGATAAAACGCGCTTTTATCGCTTGTTCGAGAAGGATAACGTTGTTAGGGTTGTTTCAAACAAGGATATAGTACGCGCGGCTATAAAGCGTATAGCATGGCTCGGTTTCATATTCTTTTTGACATTGGCTTTCGGTTATTACTTAAAAGCCTTTGACCTTCTGTATTCCACGCGCGGCAAGGTTGTAGGAGCGGGATATACCGATATTCACGTTACCCTGCTGTTTTACAGAATACTTATGATTGTATCGGTTGCAGGAGCGTTTGTGTTTATTATCGGAGCTATAAGGCAAAAGATATGGTGGGCTGCATCGGCTCCTCTAGCTATAGTGGCGCTTCTTGTAGTTTCAGCCGTTGCCGGAGGCGTGGTTCAAGGCTTGATTGTATCGGCCAATGAATTTAAGAAAGAACAGCCTTATATAGAGAACAACATAAAGTATACAAAAATGGCTTATGGTTTGGATAAAATAGAAGAAAAAGATTTTAACGCAGATCAGACTTTGACGGTCCAGGATCTAAATGAAAACAGGGATACTATAGATAATATACGGATTAACGATTATAGACCAGCGTTAGAGGTATATAACCAATTGCAAGGTATAAGGTTGTACTATCAATTCAATGACATAGATATAGATCGTTATATGCTGGATGAACGCTATACCGAGGTGTTTCTATCACCTAGGGAGCTAAATATCGATAAACTTCCGGATAATGCTAAGACGTGGATAAATCAGCATCTTAGATATACACATGGTTATGGCGTTGTTATGTCGCCTGTGAATGCTGTAACACCTAGTGGACAACCGCAGTTGATTATAAAGGATATACCGCCCAAGAACGCTGATGGCGTCGACATAAAGAGGCCGGAAATATACTTCGGCGAATCTACTGATCAATATGTTATAGTAAAGACAGGGCAAAAAGAATTCGATTATCCCATGGGCGAACAAAACAAGGAAACAATCTATCAGGAAGAGACTGGCATAGCTATGTCATTTGCAAATCGCCTGCTGTTTACGCTGTATACAGGGGATTTCAGATTGCTTTTGTCATCGGATATAAACGCCGGAAGCAGGATACTGATAAATCGCGATATAGCCGATAGAGTGAGGATGATAGCGCCGTTTTTGCGCTACGACGATGATCCGTATATCGTTATAGATGACGATGGCAGGCTGTATTGGATAATAGATGCTTACACCACCAGCAACAGATATCCGTATTCAGAACCGGATAGTATGAATTTAGGCGTGAATTATATGCGCAATTCAGTTAAAGTAATTATAGATGCCTATAACGGCAAAACGGATTTCTATCTTGTGGATAAGACCGATCCTGTAGCCAATGTGTATAAAGGAATATTTCCGAAGCTTTTCAAAGATGCTGATGATATGCCCGATGGGCTTAAGGATAATCTGCGGTATCCTCAGCTTCTATTCGATGTACAGGCTGAAATATATAGGCGTTATCATATGACTGATCCGCAAGTATTTTACAGCGGCGAAGATGCATGGAATATAGCTAATGAAAAATATGGCAATGAGATACAGGAGATAGAGTCGCAGTATATAATAATGAAATTACCGGAAGAGGATAAAGCAGAATTTATACTTATGGTACCGTTTACGCCGGTAAAGAAGGATAATATGACAGCATGGATGGCTGCGCGCATGGATGGAGACGATTACGGCAAGCTTATTGTATACCGATTTCCCAAAGACAAACTGGTATATGGGCCTATGCAGGTCGAATACAGCATTGATCAGGACACGAATATATCGAAGGAGTTAACGCTGTGGAATCAGCAGGGCTCGTCAGTGGTGCGAGGCAATACGTTGGTCATACCAATAGAGAATTCACTGCTTTATGTGGAGCCGATTTATATACGCTCGGCCACCGAGAGCAGCCTGCCCGAGGTCAAGAAAATTATAATGTTCTATGAAAATAAACTGGTTATGGAAGATAATCTTGAAGCTGCATTAAATCGAATATTTGGCATAGAAGAAGAGCAACAAACGCAGCCTACAACGCCTGTATCTCCCGGTACACCCCGGCAACAGGATCTCGTAAGGCGGGCTAATGATCTGTTGCAGCAGGCTAAGGATGCATCGCAACGTGGAGACTGGGCCGCCTACGGTGAATATTTGAAACAACTCGAGGATGTGCTAGAGCAGGCAATAGGTGAGAGATAATATGCTGCCGCACAATTGTTATTGTAAGCCTATAAGGGGATATGGTATAATGTACCCGTCATAATTTTGAACAGAGGAGTTGAGTTGAGATGAGCGATATTAAGATATTGCTTGATGAAAACGAAATACCTACCCATTGGTACAATATCCAGGCTGATATGCCAAATGCGGTAAAACCACCGCTTAATCCCAAAACCGGCCAACCGGCTGGGCCAGAGGACCTTTCGGTGATCTTTCCTATGGAGCTTTTAAAGCAGGAGATGAGCGTCGAGCGATGGATAGAGATTCCTGAAGAGGTGCGCGAGTTGTATAGGTTGTGGAGACCGTCACCGTTATATAGGGCTCAGCGATTAGAAAAGGCTTTGGATACACCGGCCAAAATATATTATAAATACGAGGGTGCTAGCCCGGCCGGCAGCCATAAACTAAATACTGCCATACCGCAGGCTTATTATAATAAAAAGGCTGGTATAAAGAGATTGGCCACCGAGACCGGAGCGGGTCAATGGGGTAGCGCTCTGGCTATGGCGTGTAATTTCTTCGGGATGGAATGTACGGTTTATATGGTAAAGGTAAGTTACCAGCAGAAGCCATACAGGCGTTCAATGATGCAGCTATTTGGGGCTTCTGTTATACCGAGTCCAAGTGATAAGACACAGGCTGGCAGGGATGTATTGGCTAAGAACCCGAATTCTATGGGCAGCCTGGGTGTAGCTATAAGCGAGGCTGTTGAGGATGCTATTAACCATGGCGACACCAATTATGCTCTGGGCAGCGTGCTCAATCACGTGGTATTGCATCAAACCGTTATAGGCTTAGAAGCCAAAAAGCAAATGGAAAAGGCCGGCTACTATCCTGATGTGATAATAGCGTGCTCGGGTGGCGGCAGCAATTTCGGCGGTATAGCCATGCCTTTTGTTTACGATAAGATAAAAGAGGGTAAAAATACCCGTATAATGGCTGTGGAGCCCACGGCTTGCCCGAGCCTGACCAAGGGCAGGTTTGCCTATGATTACGGTGATGTCGCTAAGTTGACCCCTATGATGATGATGTATACGGTAGGGCATGATTTTATGCCGCCGGGTATACATGCGGGTGGATTGCGCTATCATGGTGCCTCACCTTTAGAAAGCCAACTAATGCATGATGGCTTAATAGAGGCTAAAGCCTATGATCAGCGTGAGGTATTTGATGCTGCCAAACTCTTTGCCCAGAATGAGGGCATAATACCGGCGCCTGAATCGTCGCATGCCATAAAAGCGGCTATAGATGAAGCTCTGGCAGCAAGAGAAGCTGGAAAATCGAGAACTATATTGTTTAACCTAAGTGGTCACGGCTACTTCGATATGGGCGCTTATGATGCGTATCTGTCTGGCCGGTTGCAGGATTCGTCTTTATCGGAGGACGAATTGGTACGAGCATTGGAGGCATTGCCTGAGGTATAAAAGTATAGTAGTTTATAGTGACTAGTCAGTCAGCAGGCTTGTGTTAAGGCTGAATAATCATCTACATCTCTCACTTGTATATTTATGGGTGAGAGATGTGTTGTTTTTCAGCGGTGTTTATGATAAAATATTATCAATACATCTGGGAATAGTAGTACTTGTGGTGTGCACTCGTTGTTTTTGACGAGAAATATGAAAGAAACAGGAGATATATAGCATGTTGAAAAACGTTTTCTCATCTATGCATATTGGCAAAATGGAAGTGGCTAACAGATTAGTTGTGCCAGCTATGGTAATGAACTTTTGTAATAGCGATGGCACTGCTACTGAGAAGTTTATAGCTTATCACGAAACAAAAGCAAAAGGCGGTTGGGGACTCATAATCACCGAAGACTATGCTGTTGATCCCAGGGGCAAAGGCTTTACTGGTATTCCGGGATTGTGGGATGACGCTCAGATAGAAGGACATTCCGAATTGACAGAAAGGGTACATAGGTATGGCAGTAAGATAGTAGCGCAGATATACCATGCCGGCAGGCAAACAAATCATTTCGTTATAGGCATGCAACCAGTGGCTCCATCGCCGATACCATGTCCGGCTAACCAAGAGATACCACATGAACTCACCGTAGCCGAGATTCATAAAATTGTCGAGGAATTCGGTGATTGTGCATTGAGAGCCAGAAAAGCGGGCTTTGACGGCGTAGAAATACATGGGGCGCATGGCTATCTCATAGCCCAATTTATGTCTCCCTATTCTAATAAACGAACCGATGAATACGGTGGTAGTCTCTTAAACAGAGTGAGATTTCCTTTAGAGATCATATCCAATATAAGGGCTAAGGCAGGTAATGATTTTCCGATAATATTCAGGATTTCGGGCGATGAATTTGTACCTGGAGGCAGAACTATAGAAGACACGAAGACCATAGCTGTATTGCTCGAACATGCCGGGGTAAATGCTATCCATGTTTCTGCAGGTGTATATGCCAGCATGCAAGCTATAGTACCGCCGGCGGCAGTACGTCATGGCTGGATCACCGATTTTGCTGCAGAGGTCAAGAAAGTGGTTTCTATACCGGTGATAACTGTCGGTAGAATTAATGATCCTATAATGGCCGAAACTGTCATTACTTCAGGCAAAGCTGATTTCGTGGCTATGGGCAGGGCCTCGCTCGCCGATCCAGAGCTTCCTAATAAAGCTGCTGCGGGAAAATTTGATGATATCAATTACTGTATAGGGTGTCTGCAAGGCTGTATAGGCAGCCTGAATAGGGGGAATCCGGGTGGCTGTTTGGTCAATCCTGTAACGGGCAGGGAGTCTGAGCTTGTTATAAAACCGGCTGAAGAAAAGAAAAAGGTATTTGTGGCAGGAGGAGGTCCGGCAGGAATGGAGGCTGCTATAGTAGCAGCGCAGCGCGGCCATGAGGTTCACCTGTACGAAAAAAGCGATCGACTGGGAGGGCAATATGCTATAGGAGCTATACCGCCAAATAAAGGCGAAGTGGATATGTTTATTGTTTGGCAATATAACCAGTTAAAAAAATATGGTGTAAATATACACTTTAATACCGAACTGACGGTAGATATCGTTGAAAAAGAAGCGCCTGACGCTGTGGTAGTGGCTACGGGCGGAGAACCGCTGGTGCCCAATATACCAGGTAAAGACAGATCCAATGTGGTCAATGCAAATGATGTGCTGCTGGGTAAGGTTAACGTTGGGCACAAGGTGATAGTTATAGGCGGTGGCATGGTAGGATCCGAAACGGCCGATCATTTGTCCAACCACGGCAAAGAGGTTACGATAGTTGAGATGTTGCCGGAGATTGCAAAGGATGAAGAAGCTGCGGTAAGGTACTTCTTGATGAAAGATTTAGAACAAAATGGCGTGAAGATATATGTCAATGCACCTGTAAAAGAGATACTAGACGACGGCGTCATAGTTGAGATAGACGGGGCGGAAACCGAAATAGGTCCAGCGGATACAATAGTAATGGCCGTAGGAGCCAGATCTGTGAATACATTGATTGAGCAGCTTGAAGGAAAGGTCCCTCAGGTTATAGCTATAGGCGATGCGGTCAAAGTATGCAAGGCTTTGGAGGCTGTTGAAGCTGGTTACAGAGCGGGATTAGCAGTATAAGATAATTAAAGCAGGCGTATATGATCATACACGCCTGCTTTAATTTTAAATTATTACTAATATTTGGCGGAAATAGCTTGGTTGATATAATATTAATATAAAACCTGATATTGACTTCGCTGCAGAAAGGTATATAATATAATTAACATATGAACAATTGAGCATATATTGATGTGACTGGAGTGATATTTGTGGCAGAGCAGCGAGAAGAATTCATACTAGATGGCTTGGAATGCGCTAATTGTGCGGCTAAAATGGAGGATGGAATAAAACGCATAGACGGCGTATGCGATGCATCGGTAAATTTCGCGACACGCCGGCTTTCCATCGACGTGGATGATGGGCATGACAAAGGGCACGTTATAAAACTGGCCCAGAATATAGTAAACGATATAGAGCCTCAGGTTAATATGCGTTCTTTGAATGATGCTGAGGAAGGTAATGATGAAGAGGGCGAAGAGGATATCTCCTTGTATCGCCTGATCATGGCTGGGATCGTATATGCGGCGGCGTTTTTAGTGCCCGATATTACATGGTTAAAGTTTTTATTGTTCGGAACTGCTTATATCATTTCCGGCGGCGATGTTTTATTTAGGGCTGTGATGAATATATTCAAAGGTATGGTTTTTGACGAGAGTTTGCTCATGTCTATAGCTACGTTAGGTGCTTTTGCCATAGGGCAATTTGCAGAAGGTGTAGCGGTAATGCTGTTTTATCAATTGGGCATGTATTTTGAGAACAGGGCGGTGGATCGTTCGAGGCGCTCTATAAAACAGCTTATAGATATAAGGCCGGATTATGCTAATTTAAAGGTTAAAGATAAGGTAAGCAAAGTGGACGCTCGAAGTGTTAGTATAGGCGATACTATAGTTGTAAAGCCGGGAGAGAGGATACCGCTGGATGGTACCATAAGTCAAGGAGATTCTATGGTGGATACCTCCGCTTTGACTGGTGAATCTGTACCCAGGACGGTGAAAACCGGCGATGAAGTACTGGCTGGTTTTATAAACACATTTGGGTTGTTAGAGATAGAAGTAAATAAACCGTTTGATCAGTCGGCGCTGTCAAGGGTGTTGAAAATGGTAGAAGAGGCCGGTAGCCGAAAGGCTCCTACTGAAAAATTCATTACGCGCTTTGCGCGCTACTATACGCCAGTAGTGGTCTTTGCGGCATTAGCCATAGCTGTCATCCCGCCACTGCTCATCCCACAGGCTGTATTTGCTGATTGGGTGTACAGGGCATTGGTGTTTTTGGTGGTATCCTGTCCATGCGCTTTGGTTTTATCAATACCGTTGGGTTTCTTTGGAGGCATAGGAGCCGCGTCGCGACGCGGCATATTGATCAAGGGCGGTAACTATCTCGAGGCATTGAATCACGTAGGTGCCGTTGTATTCGATAAAACAGGGACGCTGACCAAGGGCACCTTCAAGGTAACTAAGATCGAACCGGCTGACGGCATGGACAGGGATGAACTGCTTAGGATAGCGGCAGCGGCTGAAAGCCATTCCAACCATCCCATAGCCAAATCCATAATAGAAGCATATGGCCGACCGCTGGAAGGCCTGGACATAAAGGCTTATGAAGAAATAGCCGGCCAAGGTGTTAGGGTTGTATTAGGCGATCGCGAGATATTAGCGGGCAATGTCGCGCTTATGGATAGATATGGCGTAAAACATCCTATGATAGATGAAGCCGGTACCATAGTGTATGTTGCTGTAAATGGCCGATATGCCGGATATATAATTATAGCTGATGAAATAAAGGATGATGCTGCCGAAACCATAAGGAAACTTAAGAATATGGGAATAAAAACCGTGATGTTAACCGGCGACCGAGAGCCTATTGCCAAAGCGGTTGCGCACCGATTGGGGTTGGACGGATATTTTGCAGAATTGTTGCCCGATCAAAAGGTAGAAAAATTAGAGCAATTGCAAAAAGATCTTGCTGTCGGGCAAAAGCTAGCATTTGTAGGCGATGGCATAAACGATGCTCCTGTACTGGCAAGGGCTGATATAGGTGTGGCTATGGGAGCATTGGGCTCTGATGCTGCTATTGAGGCAGCCGATGTGGTGCTGATGAATGACTATGTGTCGCGTATATTGGGTGCTATCGATACAGCCCGTCGCACCCAACGCATAGTGCAGCAAAACATAATACTGGCTTTGGGAGTAAAAGCGGCGGTTCTGATATTAGCCGCTGCAGGTATGGCCTCGATGTGGGCGGCGGTGTTTGCTGATGTAGGCGTGGCCATTCTGGCGGTGTTAAATTCCATACGGGTTGGAAGATAGGGGTTATGATTTGGTCATAACCCCTTTTCTATATTGATATGGAGATACCCCTTTTATCTTTTTAAAAATCTTTGAGAAATTCAATGGGTCGTCGTAACCCACCGACCTGGATATGTCGCTTATAGACAGCTCCGCGTTGCTCATAAGCTCGCAAGCTTTATCCATACGAAAGCGTACGATAAACTCTTGAGGTGATAGGTGAATGTATTGCTTAAAGAGAGCGCTGAAATAGCTCCTATTAAGCCCTATATAAGCTGCTAGCTCATTTATACTCATATGTTGCGAATAATTTGCCTGTATATACTGCATAGCCTTTCTTATATATAACTCCGTAGGGCTTTTACTGTTCCATGCTTTGGGCTCGCCGGATTCTATTAATTCCGATAGGAATATATAAAGAAGCCCTTGAAGGCGTACGGTGTCGCCGCGTTTTAACTGGCGTGCATCCATCATCCTTGAAAAGCATTGAGCTACGAAGCTGCCTTTATCATAAGTGAAAATTGGATCAAAACGATCGAGACCGGCGTATTTCAGATATTGTTCAGCCTTTACGCCATTGAAGCCCACCCATGTATAAGTCCATGGGTTTTGACTGTCAGCCTCGTAATATGTCACTATATTCGGGCATATAAGAAATCCCTGATTTTTATGCAAATAGTATTCGTTACCATCAATAAAAAACCTTCCGCAGCCATCCAGTATATAATGTATCAAGAAATGGTCCCTTATAGCCGGACCATATGAATGTCCCGGTTGACATTGTTCTATACCACAGTGGTATACGCTCACATCTATACCTTCTTTGGCATCCGGAAAATATGAATCGTTCATACATTTCACCCCTTTTATATCTAACATTATACCATATTTTCATAGCATTGTATCATTCCATTTGTGTATGTACAAGTTATAATTGAATTATGAAAATCAGAAAGGGGAATTCGATATGGCTAAAATAACATTTATGGGTGCTGGCAGTACTGTTTTCGCCAAAAATGTACTGGGCGACTGTATACTGACTCCAGCATTGCAGGATTCTGAGCTGGCTTTATATGATATCGATCTTCAGCGGCTCAGCGATTCCGAGAAGATGCTCAATAATATCAACGAAAACAATGGCGGACATGCCAGAATTGTAGCTTACACTGATCGCAAAAAGGCGCTAAAAGGTGCTGATTATGTGGTCAATGCCATACAAGTCGGCGGATATGAGCCCTGCACAGTAACCGACTTTGAAATACCCAAAAAATACGGTTTACGCCAGACTATAGGCGATACACTTGGTATAGGCGGTATTTTCCGCGCCCTCAGGACTATACCGGTTATGTTGGACTTTGCCAAGGATATGGAAGAGGTATGTCCAGACGCATGGTTCTTGAATTATACCAATCCGATGGCTATGTTGACAGGGGCTATGCTCAAGGCTACCGCTATAAAGACGGTAGGCTTGTGCCATAGCGTGCAGGGTTGTGTGCCTGGTTTATTGAAGCCTTTGGGTATGGATCCCGAAGGTGTGCAGTGGAGGATAGCCGGCATAAACCATCAGGCATGGTTGTTAGAGATAACCAAAGATGGCAAGGATCTATATCCGGAAATCAAAGAAAAAGCCTTTTCACGTCCGACGCCTCATAATGATATGGTACGCTATGAGATAATGAAGCAGTTTGGCTATTACGTAACCGAATCCAGTGAACATAACGCTGAATATCTGCCTTATTTTATAAAGAACCGGAATCCTGAGCTCATAGAGCGTTTCAACATACCACTGGATGAATATCCGCGTCGGTGCGTGGAACAGATAAAACGCTGGGAAACCATGCGAGAGGATCTTGTGGAAAATAAAAATATAGAGCACAGCCGCACACACGAGTATGCCTCTTATATTATGGAAGCTATAGAAACCGATAAACCATTCCGCATTCACGGTAATGTCATGAATACCGGCCTTATAACCAATTTGCCGCAGGATGCTGTGGTGGAGGTGCCGTGCTTAGTGGACAGAAATGGCGTTAATCCGTGCTATGTGGGAGAATTACCGCAGCAATTAGCCGCTATAAATCGCACCAATATCAACGTGCAACTTGTAACCATAGAAGCAGCTCTTGCCCAAAAACGCGATTATATCTATATGGCTGCCATGCTGGACCCGCATACCGCTGCGGAACTTACTATAGATGAGATAAGGGCTATGTGCGATGACCTCATAGAAGCGCATGGCGATTGGCTGCCGAAGTATAAATAGAAATTCCTACTTGCAATAGGCCCAGCACATATGTTATGATATACGCGGATCGAGGTCATGGAGACCTTGTGGCAGCAAAGCTGCCTATAATAAGATTGCCATGGAGGCAGTTTGGATGAGATATTCCAAGCTGCCTTTTTGTTATCATTTGAGGGAAGGGGATACATATATGCATATACCTGATGGTTTTTTGGATACCAAAACGATGATCGCTTCTGCGACGGTTAGCGTGGCAGTTATAGCCATTAGTAACAGGAATATAAAACGCGCATTTGACGAACAGCCTGTTCCTTCGATGGGTATGATGGCCGCGTTCGTATTTGTTGCGCAAATGCTTAATTTTCCAATAGCTCCCGGAGTATCGGGCCATCTTTTGGGTTCGGCGTTGGTCACGGCATTGTTTGGTCCGGCAGCCGGGATGATTATAATGACTGCTGTGGTAGCGCTGCAGGCGCTGTTATTTCATGATGGCGGGATTATGGCATTGGGGGCAAACGTACTCAATATGGCCGTTTTGGGATGTTGGGTGGCTTATGCTGTGCAGCGTATTCCATTCGGTGGAAAAATCAAACCAGTCTCATTGTTTGCTAGCGGTTGGCTATCGATAGAGTTGGCGGCATTTGCGGCATCCGTAGAACTCGGCGTATCGGCAACAGTACCATTTGATGCCGTTGTATGGCCTATGCTGCTATGGCATGCCATCATAGGTATAATAGAAGGTATTATTACGGCAGTGACTGTGCCATTCCTGGCAAAAGTAACAGTATTAAAGCCGTGGCGAAAACAGGAGGTCGAGGAATAATGAATAAATTAAAGAAACTGTGGCCATGGTTGTTGGTTGTCTTACTGTTGGTTTTAACACCGTTTGCCTCATCGTTCCCAGATGGCCTGGAAAGGGTGGCTGATGATCTTGGTTTTACATCCCTTGAAAGGGACGCTGGCATATCGCTTATGCCAGATTATACAATACCTGTTGTAGAAGATGGAGCAGCATCTACCATTATAGCTGGCATTATAGGAGTTGTCGTATTGCTGCTGATATTTTGGGCGATAGATAAAGCTGTGCGCATTCATAAGCGGAATATGAGGTGATATGAAGATGTTAGCTGTTTATGGTATAAAATAGCTCGTTTGCTATATCGGCAAATTCCTGCAGCGACAAAGTTTCAGCCCGGCGATTGCCGTCTATGTGCGCTCGTTCAAGAACGCGCTTTAGTCCGTCTTTACCCAATGGATATCCTAGGCCCCCAGCTAGCGCATTAAATAGGGTCTTGCGCCTTTGCCCGAATGCAGCCTTTACAAGAGAAAAAAACATTCGCTCATCTTGGACATCTACAGCCGGCTTATCGCGTCTGTCTAGCCTAACTACAGCCGAATCTACGTCGGGAGATGGCAAGAAGTCAGATCGCGGTACCTCAAGTAATATCTGCGGATCCATATAATATTGAACCGATATCGACAGCACACCATAATCCTTTACTGATCCGCTCAATCGGCTGCCAGGCTGAGCTACAACCCTATATGCAACCTCTTTTTGCATCATAAGCACAGCCCTTTTGATCATGATATAATTTTCTATAATATCCATAAGCACCGGTGTAGTGATATAATATGGCAGATTAGCCACTACTATAGCCGATTTTCCTGCTAGGCATTCCTTTATTTCTTCAGCTACCATTGGATTTAAAAAATCGCCTTCTATTATACTTACATTGCCTACATCCTGTAGCGTTTGTTTTAGCAATGGTATAATACGCTTGTCCACTTCCACCGCAGTAACGTGAGCTGCTCGCTCTGAAAGTTTGAGGGTCAATGTTCCTAATCCCGGTCCTATCTCTAATACCTCGTCCTCGGCTGATATATCAGCTCCATTTACTATAGCGTTCAATGCTTCTTTGTTTATGAGAAAGTTTTGTCCCATTGCTTTATTAGGTTTAAAATTATACCGATCGATAAGCCTTTGCACTGCGGATTTCGACGAAAGGTCCTTTGTTTTATCCATAAACTGATCCCTTCTTTTCTCAAATTGTATTAATTAGTTATATATTAATACGTAAATGTTTAATTTAAGCTTTTTGTAAATAATAAGGCCTAATGCTATTACTAGCGAAAGACCGGCGCTAGATTAGCACGAGCGAAAGTAAGCTCTAGTATGTCCTTTAACTGCTGTTTATCGTATAGTATTATATTGGGATGAAGTTCGCTGTAAATATTAGTATGAAATTAAGGGAGTACATGCTGTACTCCCTATGTAGGTATGACGGCTTATTTGAGTATATACACTTTTACCGTCCTTCGGCCGAAAGCTCTGGCTTGGGATAGCGTTTCCATATATAGATCGATTTTGTTTCCCTTTATGGCTCCGCCTACATCAGCTGCTACTGCGAAACCATAACCATCTACATATAGTCTAGTACCCAATGGTATTATTCTCGGATCAACTGCTGCTATTCCCCGTCGTACGCTTTGCCCGGTGCTTGTTGTGTTGTTTACTCCATCATATCCGGCGGTATATGCCGAAGCGCTCATGGTCAACACTTTGCTGTAACGTATGGAAGCACCACGTGAGGTCACAAAGCTCTGTACAGTACCGCGTTCTACTATTTTATTTTTGGGTTGTGCTACTACAGTTTCAGATGCTACCTTGCGCGAAACCTCTTTGCCATTTTCGTATACAACTAGAATTTTTCGTTGTATGCGACCGTCTTGGCCTGGTTGGACTACCTTTTGCACGCCTTTAGCCATGTCATGATTGTCTCGGATTATGGTTTTGTAAGGTATAGGTTTTTCAACGGTTTCATAAGTCTCGTTTACTCGAACTATTTCTATCGTGGTACCGCTCTTTATTGCAGTATTCAATCCGGGATTTACTTTGTCTTTTTGTGCAAGCTTTATGCCGACATCGGCTAATACCTGGCTTACAGACGTGCATGTGGTATATATCTTTTTAACCTGAGCATCGGCCAATATGGTAACAGGCACAGCTCTAGTTATATTTACATATAAACCAGGATATATGCTTTGATCTGCGGCAGGTTCTATATTATCCTCTTGTCTCACCGAAATACCGGCTTCTTTAAGCATATCATTTACTGAAGAAGCTGTAGTATAGATCGTTTTGATATGCCCGTTATCGTTGACCCTTACCAATGTAGCACGAATAACGCTTATGTCCATGCCGTCTTTTAATGTAGTATCCAATGCAGGCACTACTTTATCAGCCGGCCCCAATATTATGTCATATACTTTCAGCAGTTGTTCTACTGTATCTTCCTTTGTTGCAATTGAGGCTTTGCGGCCGTCTACCGTAACCGTCACATCTTTAGCCAGTATCTCGTGTATGGAGCCGGCTGCGGCGATTACTGCCACTATTAGCAGTATACATATCATCCACGGCCGCAAAGGCCGTCGATGAAAGCTGCTATTTGATTCCATCGATTTATCCTCCTTCTTAGTGAATCGCGGATTATGGATATTTTACACTCAAATATATAAGCTGTCAAATTTTTTGCCACTATATGGATAATATTTAAGGTAAAACATCGCTCTTTTATACTATGCGCTAGAGCATCAAAACTTATACAAAAATCTTGCTATTTTTTAGCATTGACAAATTTGATATTTCGTATTATTATCTTATCTAGTAATTAATTCTTAATTGGAAGTGATAATGTGACTAAGCAACAAGCTATAGATGTATTGCGCGAACATAATTATAAGCTTACGCCTCAGCGCGACATCATAATGGATACTTTGCTGTCTATAGACGGTTATGCTACGGTAAAGTATATATATGAGCGTGTAAAAGGAAAGCTGCCATGCATAAGTCCGGATACCGTGTACAGGAACCTTGAGATTTTGTCTTCTATTGGTATTGTGGATAAATCAAACGTGGGGAGCAATATGGTATATGAGATGCATAGAGATGCACATACTCATATTATGAAATGCTTAATGTGCGGCAAAGTCGAAAAGTTAGATATATGCCCTTTAGATTACTGTTTAAACCGCATAAAAGACTTTCAAGTAGTGGAACATCACATAGAAATTTTAGGATACTGCAATAAATGCGCCGACAGAAAGGAACCTGATAGATGAAACGATTTATAGGGCTCGCCCTCGTTATGATATTAGCTTTGTCCTTTGTGGGATGTAAGCGTCAATCAGTTGCCGATACCGGTAAGACTACGGTATATACTACTATATATCCTCTATACTTTATGGCCAAACAAATAGGCGGCGATAGGGTCGATGTTACCAACATAATACCAGCTGGCATAAGCGTACACGAATGGGAACCCGGCACGCGCGACATGGCTCGCTTATACGAAGCTGATTTGATAATATACATTGGATTGGATTTGGATTCGTGGATACTTAAAACTCAAAACGGCGATTCAAATGCCATCTATTGTAAGGCCTCTGAAAACATAGAACCGATAAAGGAAGGTAATACCGTAAACCCGCATGTATGGTTATCGCCTAAAAATGCCTTGATAGTGGCGTATAATATAAAAGAAGCTTTGATTAGCATGGATCAGAGCGATGATAGCGCATATTTTGAAGCAAATTATAATGTGCTTAAACAGCGATTGGAAGAACTGGATAGACAATATAGTGAAGCTCTGAGCAATGCTCCTAGGAAATCATTTGTTGTATATCACAAGGCATTCAGCTATATAGCTAGGGATTATGGTTTAGAAGAGATAACTGTTATAGGGTTGGATGATGAGCAAGAACCCAGTCCTGCTCAGATAAGCCGAGTTATAGATTATTGCAAGGCTAACGGGATCAAATACATATTTGCCGAACCGTTGGTTACGCCTAAGCCTATGCAAACTCTAGCGAATGAGGCTGGAGCGCAAGTATTGACGTTGAATCCTCTGGACGGATTAACCGAGGAGGAAGAAAAAAGCGGGGATGATTACATCTCTATAATGCGAGAAAACCTAGAGAACTTACAGAAAGCTTTGGAGTAAATATATGAGCAGCGCAATTGAAATTAGTAATGTAACATTTGCCTATGAAGATAAAACTGTATTGGAGAATATCTCACTGACGATAGAACAAGGGGAATTCAGCGCCATAATAGGCCCGAATGGTTCCGGCAAAAGCACATTGATCAATATAATGGTAGGCCTTTTAACGCCAAATAGTGGTAGTGTGCGGATAGCAGGGCATAACATAGGCTATCTCCCACAACGTTCCTTCGCGTTTAATCAGGCATTTCCAGCTGATGTCAAAGAAGTGGTGTCCATGGGCTTATACACGAAGGTAGGCTTGTTCCGCCGCTTGAAAAAATCAGATTGGGGAAAAGTGTATGACACATTGGGGTTGGTGGATATGCTGGATTATAAAGACAAGCTAATAGGGCACTTGTCGGGTGGACAGCAGCAGCGCGTGTTCATCGCGAGAGCATTGGTTTCCGATCCGCAGATACTTTTTTTGGATGAGCCTACTGTAGGTGTAGATGCTAAATCCCAGCAAGCCTTGTTTGATCTTTTGGAGAAACTTAATAAAGAACGAGGTATAACCATAGTTATGGTAACTCACGATGTATGGGTCATCACAGATAAGGTGAATCGCGTTATATGCATGGGCAATGGTCATATATACCCAAACTGCTCTTTGGATAACATGGATGCCCATATGTTGAGCGAACTCTATGGATACCCTATAAAGCTTGAATCCCATGTGCATAGGAGTTAAAAAATGGAGATATTTACATATGATTTTATGATAATGGCATTTACAGCCGGTACTATTATTGCTATTATATGTCCGTTGGTTGGCAATTTCCTTGTATTAAGGAGATTGTCTCAGATAGGCGATACTTTGTCTCACCTAGCATTGGCTGGAGTAGCGGGCAGCGCGCTGATAGGTATAAACCCGACCATAGGCACCGTAGTTTTCGTTCTCGCCTCATCCCTGGGCATAGAACGTCTACGTAGGGCATATGCGCGCTATTCTGAGATATCCATAGCGGCTGCCACCTTCGGAGGCATGGCATTGGCCGCCATATTATTCAGTCTTTCCAAAGGCAGTAGCATGAATATAATGGGATTTCTTTTCGGTAGCCTTGTATCTGTAACACGAAACGATATAATCACGATATCGGTACTTGGGTTTATGATAGTTGCTGTTGTATACCTACTTTTTAAAGAGCTCCTCTTTATAACGTTCGATGAGGATGCAGCCGCTATATCAGGCATACCTGTAAATGCAATAAATGCACTGTTCACGGCTATGATAGCTGTAACAATAGCTTTATCCATGCGTGTTGTAGGAGCTTTGCTGGTGTCCGCACTTATGGTAATACCTGCGGCCACTGCATTACGCATAGCTAAAAGTTTTAAACAGACTATCGCATATTCTATAATATTCTCATTTTCATCGGTATTCTCAGGAATATTTTTGTCCTATTATTTAGACTTATCACCCGGCGGCACTATAATAGCTATTTCGCTTATAATCATGCTTGCCGTCAACATTATAAAAAGGCGTTAACCGTTCTGTCATAATCGGCATATATTATAAACGTAATAGCTTTACTGCTGTTATTTTATAAGGCAACGGCGCCTGGATAAAGATATCCGGACGTCGTTGCCTTAATTGATTTACATGGGGGAATTTATATATGTGTGGAATAGTCGGTTGGATAGATTGGGAGGCAAATCTGGTACATCAAAAACGCATTATAGCTGATATGACTGCCGTGCTGACACATAGGGGGCCAGATAATGAAGGTATGTGGTTATCGCCACATGCCGCTTTCGGGCATCGCCGCCTTATAGTAGTCGACCCTGAGGGCGGCGGTCAGCCCATGATACGCAGGATTGACGGCAGTGAATACGTCATAGTATACAATGGCGAACTGTATAATACCCAGGATGTGAGGCACGAACTGAAATATCTAGGTTATTCGTTCCAGTCGCGTTCGGATACAGAGGTACTTCTTATGTCCTATATAGCATGGGGCCCGGACTGCCTGCGGCATTTAAATGGCATATTTGCCTTTGCCATATGGGACGATGGTAAGCAAAGCCTTTTTATGGCCAGGGATAGATTGGGAGTCAAACCGTTGTTTTATGCCCAATTGAAGCATGGCCTTATATTCGGCTCCGAGACAAAGGCCATATTGGCTCATCCGGCCATAAAGCCCGAAGTGGATGCGCAGGGCCTGGCCGAAGTATTGGCCATAGGGCCGGCCCGCACGCCCGGACATGGCGTATTCCGTGGCATAAAGGAACTGCGACCGGGATATTATATGACTTACAATCACGATGGCATGAAAATATGCCAGTATTGGGCGCTTGACAGCCATGCCCATAACGACGACTTGGATACCACTGCCGATACTGTACGCTGGTTGCTCAAGGATACGGTGGAACGGCAATTGGTATCCGATGTGCCTGTATGTACGTTGCTGTCGGGCGGCTTAGACTCAAGCGCCCTGACTGCTTTTGCAGCAGCCGCTTTTAAGCAGAACGGCCTCGATTCGATCGATACTTATTCTGTAGATTATGTTAATAATGACCGTTATTTTAAGCGCAGTGCCTTTCAGCCAAATTCCGATTCGGACTGGGTGCCGATTATATCGGCTTTTTTAGGTACGCGCCATCATAATATATTCATAGATACGCCGGAACTAGCGGAAGCATTGACAGTTGCCGTACATGCCCGAGATATACCCGGTATGGTCGACGTGGATTCGTCCTTATATTTATTTTGCCGTGAGATAAAAAAGGGCGCTACGGTGGCCTTATCCGGAGAATGTGCAGATGAGGTATTCGGCGGATACCCGTGGTTTTATAGGGAAGACGCGTTGAATGCCGACACGTTTCCATGGTCCGTAAAGGTTAAAGAGCGCTGCTCGGTATTTTCACCCGATGTGCTTAAGCTCATACAGTCGGAGAAATATATAGAGTATCGGTATCGAGAAGCCTTGGGAGAGGTGCCGCGCTTGGACAGCGATGATGCCCAAGAATCGCGTATGAGGGAGATGTTTTATCTTAATCTTACGCGCTGGATGCCGGTCTTATTGGACCGCAAGGACCGTATGAGCATGGCTAGCGGCCTGGAGGTGCGCGTGCCTTTCTGTGATCATCGCATCGTCGAATATGTATGGAATATTCCCTGGGACATGAAATACTATGACCAAAGGGAAAAGGGCATACTGCGCTATGCGTTGACAGGCATACTGCCCGAAGATATATTATGGCGCAAGAAGAGCCCTTATCCTAAAACCCAAAATCCATCCTATCTGAATACAATACGGCGATGGCTGTCGGATATACTGGACGACCATTCGTCGCCCATCTTGCCGCTTATAGACGTCAAAATGGTACGGAGCATATTGGAGTCGGACATGGATACTTTTGATTTGCCGTGGTTTGGGCAGCTTATGACCGGACCGCAGCTTTTGGCCTATCTGATTCAGATAAACATATGGTTGACGGATTATCATGTAAGCATATTGTAACAAAGAACCGGCCGCTCGACTGTACGGTATAGCGAGGCGCGAATTTGCCAATTTGCGCCTCGCATAGTATAATATACAATATAAATTGAAACAAGAGGGGTATCATAGCATGATAAATGAAACTATAGATATATGGAAGCCGTATAAATATGCTGGTGAGGGACCGGACGATTTTCGTCCTACTATGACTACATATGTACTGGCGGGACAGCGTAAGCGAGGGGCCGTGCTGATATGTCCTGGTGGCGGTTATGCCTTTACATCGGACAGAGAGGCCGAACCAATAGCTTTGCAATTCAATGCTGCCGGCTTCCACGCATTTGTCTTGTATTACAGCGTTGCTCCGAGAAGGCATCCTCAACCGCTGCTGGACCTGTCGCGTGCCATGTGCATCATAAGAGATAACGCACAAGAATGGAATATAGAGGCCGACGAAATCGCTGTTTGTGGTTTTTCCGCCGGGGGTCATTTGGTTGCCAGTCTGGGAGTACATTGGGCTGAACCGTATTTGAGCGATGTGGATGGCATAAAAGAGGGTATGAACAGGCCAGATGCGTTGATACTGGGTTATCCGGTTATAACGTCCGGACAATTCGCGCACAGAGGTTCTATAGAAAATCTTATTGGCAGTGATGCCGATAAAAGTTTGCTTGATGAAATGTCCTTAGAGTTGCAAGTAAATGACAAAACACCGCCTGCGTTTATATGGCATACTTATGCAGATGATGCTGTGCCTGTAGAAAACAGTATGTTATTTGCGCAAGCCATGCGTAAGCATAATATACCATTTGAACTTCATATCTTTCCCGATGGTCCTCATGGATTATCCTTGGCGACTGAAGAGACCGCTGCCGAGAATATGGGTGTGTATCCGCATGTCGCTATATGGATGAAACTGTGCAAGGAATGGTTGGCCGAAATCTTTGAGAATAAAACATGAATCAACTCTTTAATAACTTTTTCTGCCATATATTTTTTCTGCTGTTGACAGCGTATGGCTACGGATAGTATAATAGATAACGTAAACACAGAGTTGCAAAAGCGGAGGGAGGGAAACGAATGGCCTCAGAAATAGTGGTAGGCGAAAATGAAAGCTTGGACAGCGCATTAAGGCGTTTTAAGAAAGAATGTGCCAAGGCCGGTGTACTGTCGGAGATAAGGAAAAGAGAACATTATGATAAGCCGAGCGTAAAGAGAAAGAAGAAATCCGAAGCGGCTAGAAAGAGGAAATATTAATGGAAGGGGATATGTGAGATGTCCCTTAAAGAACAGTTGCTTAAAGATATGCAATCTGCTATGAAAAGCAGGGATAACCTCCGCAAGACCACCATAAGCATGGCTAGAGCGGCCATATTACAGGTAGAAAAAGATAAGCAGATTCAATTGGATGATGATGGCGTAATAGATGTCTTGGCAAAAGAAATAAAATCCAGAAAGGATGCTATACCTGAATTCGAGCGGGGTAACCGACCGGATCTGGTACAAAAGCTGGAGGCTGAAATAGCCATCTTAAATGAATATATGCCTAAGCAACTTTCATCTGAAGAGATAAGCCGTTTGATCGATGACGCTATAGCAGAGGTAAACGCTCAGAGCGTCAAGGATATCGGTGCCGTAATGAAGGTATTGATGCCGCGTATCAGAGGACGGGCCGATGGGGCGATCGTAAATCAAATGGTTAAAGCTAGATTACAATAAAAGGGGACCTGTTTACAGGTCTCTTTTTATATAGATAGATGTGTTTTATTCTAATTGTAATGAGGGATGATTATTGGATAACAAGAAATTTACTATAGTCACATATGGTTGTCAAATGAACGAACATGATTCGGAGAAAATGGCCGGTATTCTCAGCGATATGGGCTACGAATGGACAGAGGATAAAGCAGGGGCCGATATAATACTGTTCAATACCTGCTGTGTAAGGGAACATGCAGAGCAGAGGGTATACGGCAATATAGGCATGCTCAAGCCTCTTAAACAGGTCAATCCCGATCTTATAATAGGTGTGTGCGGCTGTATGATGCAGCAGGAAGGAATGGCGCAAAAGCTGGCTCAGACATTTCCTTTTGTCGATATAATATTCGGCACACACAATCTGAATGAACTGCCCAAGCTGATAGATGAGGCTAAAGCCTCGAGATTTACCGTCGTGGATATACACGAGCAAGATCATGAATTCGATGAGTCTATGCCTATAAGGCGTGCTAGCAAAGTATCGGCTTGGGTAACAGTGATGTACGGATGCAATAATTTCTGTACCTATTGTATAGTGCCGTACGTACGCGGCCGTGAGCACAGCCGCCGGCCGGATGATATCGTAAACGAAGTAAAAGAGCTGGCCGATCAGGGCTATAAAGAGATAACGTTGCTGGGGCAGAATGTCAACTCCTATGGCAAAGATTCGGATGAGAAAGTGGAGTTCGCCGATTTGCTTAGGATGCTCGATGATATAGAAGGTGTAGAGCGTATAAGATTTACGACTTCTCATCCAAAAGACCTTTCGGATAACCTTATTTATGCCATGCGGGACTGCAAAAAAGTATGCCATCAACTGCATCTACCGGTGCAGTCGGGCAGCACTCGGATATTAAGGCGCATGAATCGCCATTATACAAAAGAAGGCTATTTGGAATTGGTGGAGAAGATAAAGGCCAATATACCGGATATAGCGCTCTCTACGGATATAATAGTAGGCTTTCCCGGGGAAACCGATGAGGATTTCGAGGATACGCTGGATGTGGTACGTCGGGCGCAATATGATTTGGCCTATACGTTTATATATTCAAAGCGTAGCGGCACGCCTGCGGCAAAACTGGAAGACCCAACGCCGAGGGAGATTAAGCAGCAGCGCCTGCAGCGCCTTATAGATCTGCAAACCGCTATTACGCGCGAGAAAAATCAACGATTAAACGGTGCGGTGGTGGAGGTATTGGTCGAAGGACCTAGTAGAAACGGTAAGGGCCAGATGATGGGCAGGACTACCGGCAATAAAGTGGTTAATTTCGAAGGAAATGCATCGTTGATCGGCAAGTTGGTCGATGTGCTCATAACAGAACCGTCTACGTGGTTTTTGAATGGCCGATTGATGAATGTCAAATAAAGGGGATGATGCTTGATGGCCTCGCTTACGCCTATGATGCAGCAATATCTACAGCTAAAGGAACGCTATAAGGATTGTCTGTTGTTTTTCCGCTTGGGGGACTTCTATGAGATGTTTTTCGACGACGCTGTGTTGGCTTCTAAAGAGCTAGAGCTGACGCTTACCGGCCGTGATTGCGGCATGGAGGAGAGGGCGCCCATGTGCGGCGTGCCGTATCATGCTGTCGATACCTATATAGCACGCCTGGTGGAGAAAGGTTATAAAGTCGCCATATGTGAACAGATGGAGGACCCAGCGCTAGCCAAAGGGTTGGTGGAGCGCGATGTCATACGCATAATCACGCCGGGCACCATAACAGATGGTTCTATGCTCGATGAAAAGGAGAACAACTATCTCTTGTGCGCTCATGTCAATGGCGATAACTGCGGCATAGCCTTTGTGGATATATCTACCGGTCGGTGCAGCATCACGCAGTTGCAGACGGCTGGCCTGGCTGATGAATTGGCGCGTATACAACCTGCCGAGATGATGGCCAATGAGCCTTTCTTTGATCAGGCCGGTATGCTCAAGACCGTTCAACAGCGCCTAGATATAAAGCCGGGACATTGCAGCGTTGAATTTGACGATGTCGATAAGGCCTATGCCATGCTGGAGGCCAATATGAGCGCCGACGTTTTGGATTACGTATCCAAAGAGGAAATGCCGCAGGCGGTATGCGCCCTGGCATCGCTCATATCATATCTTATAGAAACACAAAAGACCGCTCTTGCCAATATAGGCGGGATAGAGGTTTACCATATTCAGCAATATATGATACTCGATGCGGCTACCCGCCGCAACCTCGAATTATGCGAGACTATGCGCAGCGGCAGCCACAAGGGTACACTTATGTGGGTGTTGGATCATACGTCTACGGCTATGGGTGGGCGTATGCTCAAGTCTTGGATAGAGCAGCCCCTTTTGAACATAAATGCATTGAATGAACGGCAGGAGGCCGTAGAGGCCATGGCAAATCAGCCATTGTGGAAGGATGATATAAAAGAGGCATTATCCGGCATATACGATATAGAGCGATTGATGAGCAAAGCGGTATATGGCAATATAAATGCCCGCGACCTTATAGCGCTCAAACAGTCTCTTGGCAGATTGCCGCGTTTGAATGAGCTTGCGCTACAAGGCAAGGCGGCGCGGTTGAAAACATTGGGGCAGCGCATAGATGTTATGGATGACATCTATACCCTTATAGATAAAGCTATAGCCGATGATCCGCCTTTATCTGTAAAAGATGGAAATATAATAAAAGATGGGTATGACCAGTCGGTCGATGAATTGCGCGATATATCGCATAATGGCCGTCAATGGATAAGTCGTCTGGAACAGCAGGAACGCGACAGGACCGGCATAAAGTCGCTTAAAGTCGGCTACAACAAGGTATTTGGTTATTATATAGAAGTAACTAAATCGTATTACGATATGGTACCGGCCGATTATATACGCAAGCAAACGCTGGCCAATGCCGAGCGCTATATCACGCCGGAATTGAAGGAGATGGAGAATAAGATACTCAGCGCATCAGAACGATTGGTGGCCTTAGAGTATCAGATATTCGCCGATATACGCGATACGGTGGTGGGGCATATAAAGCGCGTTCAGCAGACCGCATCTGCAATAGCCGAGCTGGACTGCCTGTGTTCGCTGGCCGATGCTGCCATTGAAAATCATTATGTGCGGCCGGTGTTAAATGAAGGGCAGCGTATAGTGATACAAAATGGCAGACATCCCGTGGTGGAGAAAGTGTTGCCGCCTCATACATTTGTACCCAACGATACGCTGCTCGATAATGGCGAGGATATGGTATGTATAATTACCGGTCCCAATATGGCAGGCAAAAGCACATATATGCGACAGGTAGCGTTGATAGTGCTTATGGCTCAGATAGGCAGCTTTGTGCCGGCTGATATGGCCGAAATAGGTATAGTCGATCGCATATTCACGCGGGTGGGGGCGTCGGATGACCTGTCCACCGGCCAAAGCACATTTATGGTGGAGATGACCGAAGTAGCCCATATACTCCATAATGCCACCGCAAAAAGCCTACTCATATTGGATGAGATAGGCCGTGGAACTAGCACGTTCGACGGCTTAAGTATAGCATGGGCCGTTATAGAATATGTGGCCGACCCTGGGCGCTTAGGCGCTAAGACCCTCTTTGCTACTCATTATCATGAGCTTACCGAGCTTGAAGGCAGATTGACGGGCGTTAAGAATTATTATATATCCGTGAGAGAACATGGTGATGATGTCATCTTCCTAAGGAAGATAATGCGTGGGGGCAGCGGCAGGAGCTTTGGTATACAAGTCGCCAGGCTGGCCGGTTTGCCTCAGGATGTCATAGACCGTGCCAGAGAGATACTGGATATATTGAATGCCTCCGATATAAATAAAAAATCAATAAGCGGTAATATACTGGGCGTTAAAGATAGACCCAAGCTTAAGTTGAAGCAACAAATGGATATATTCTCTTATAAAATAGACGGTATAATGGCGTATATAAAAGGATTAGACGTAAACTCGATGACGCCTATAGAGGCTTTGAATGTTCTGCACGATATACAGAGCCAGGTGTTGGATATATATGATAAAAAGGCGGGTGAGGCGCTATAGCATATATTCACGTGCTGGATCAAGATACGCGTTCCAAAATAGCTGCAGGCGAGGTAGTGGAACGCCCTGCTTCGGTGGTAAAAGAATTGGTGGAAAATTCTATAGATGCCGCTGCCACAGCCATTACCGTAGAGATAGAAAATGGGGGCATGACTCTTATACGCGTTACCGATAACGGAGAAGGTATGGAGCGGGAGGACGCTGTTTTGGCTTTTGAACGCCATGCTACCAGCAAGATAGCTCGAGCCGACGACCTTGAGGCTATATTTACGCTTGGATTTCGGGGAGAGGCGCTGGCCAGCATAGCGGCTGTGTCTAAGGTCAGAATGGAAACGGTAAGGCAGGGCTCCAGCGAAGGGACATTTGTGGAGATCGAGGGCGGGAAGCTCATATCTCAAGGAGTAATAGGCAGGCCGGGAGGTACGTCCGTGACGGTATCTGATTTGTTCTACAATACTCCTGCGCGGCTTAAATATGTAAAAAGTCCTAAGACCGAAGCGTCGCGCATAAAGGATATCATTGACAGATTTGTACTAGGATACCCACATTTATCATTCAGATATTTGAGTGTCGGCAAGCAGGTGCTGTATTCGCCGGGTACCGGCCATCTCGATGAGGCCATAGCAGCCGTATATGGTCATGAAACAGCTAAAAAGATGATATCTGTGCAATACGAATGGGAAGGTATAGAGATAAACGGTTATATAGGCTCTCCCGATACGGCCCGAGCCAACCGAGCATTTCAAACGTTTTTTGTAAACGGTCGGTATATACGTTCGCCGCTTCTGTCCAGAGCATTGGAAGAGGCCTTCAGCACGCTAATAATGGTCAACCGTTTTCCTATGTGTGTCATCAATATAACGCTGGATCCGCATGATGTGGATGTAAACGTACACCCTGCCAAGACCGAGGTGCGTTTTACGGATGATAGGCGGGTAGCTGCGGTTTTTTTCCATGCCATAAAGCGGGCACTGAGTGGCGACGGTATGTCGAGTGAACAGGATCAGGATAATGGTATTATTGAACCTGTGCGAGAAGATGGACAACAAGCCCAGACTGAGAGAAACCTTGATCGACAGCCTGTACTGCCATGGGTAGACAACGGGCGTTCCTATCATCAACAGAATTTTGCATCCATAGATAAAGTTAACGATGACAGAGGAGCTTATGAGGCGCCCTCTATGCGCGTGATAGGCGTGCTGTTTTCCACATATTTGTTAATAGAAAAAACCGACCAACTTTATATTATAGATCAGCATGCGGCTCATGAACGCATATTATACGAGCAATATATGAGTATGCTGCAAAAACAGCATTTAGAGCTCCAATATCTGGTCTCACCGTTGGTGCTGGACATTACGCCTCAAGAGCGACAGCTCTTGGAGGATAATATGGAGCTATTGCGCTCGATGGGTTTTGAAATAGAGGAATTCGATTCCGATACCTATGTATTGAGAGCGGTGCCGGTGTTATTCGGCCGGCCCAGGGCCGAAGGCCTATTGAAGGATATAATAGATGGTATGAGATTATTTGATGCGCACAGCCCTTACGACTATCGCCGCGAAGAGGTTATGATGATGGCCTGTCGGAGTGCTGTTAAAGCGCATGACCATTTGGATCAATCCCAAATAATACGTCTTGCGGGCGAGATATTATCTGGCAACGTGCCGCCTACCTGCCCGCATGGGCGTCCCATAGTGCGCAGCATAAGCAAATATGAGTTGGAGAAAATGTTCAAGAGGGTTCAGTAATGCAAAAACCGTTGATAGTTATAGTGGGGCCTACCGCTGTGGGAAAGACCGACGTTGCCATAGAAGTCGCGCAAAGGATAAACGGTTCTATTATATCGGCCGACGCGACACAGGTATATAAATATATGGATATAGGTTCGGCTAAACCGACGCCGGAGGAGCGAAAGGGTATACCGCATTATATGATAGATGTGGTAACGCCCGACGAGGCTTTTAGCGTTGCACTATTCCAACGCATGGCCGAACAATGCATAGATGAAATAATAGCCCATGGACGCATGCCTATGCTGGTGGGGGGCACAGGATTGTATATAAATTCTATGGTATATAATCTGGATTTCAGCGAAGGTGCGCCTGATGCGGAATTGCGGGAAAATTTGCGGCATAAAGCTCGGGAATACGGGGCTGATGCCTTATACGACGAGTTGGCCAGTGTAGATCCCGATGCGGCAGCAAGAATAAGCCGCAATGATCTTAAGCGGATAATACGGGCGCTGGAGGTATACTATAAGACGGGACGGCCGATATCGTATTATCAGCAGCGTTCAAAAAGCGTGCCGCCGCGTTATAATGCTGTTATGATAGGCCTCACTATGGACCGCCAACGTCTTTACAACAGGATAGAGCAGCGCGTCGATGCCATGATGGCAAAAGGGCTGCTCGAAGAGGTAAAGTGGCTTAAAGCTAACGGCTATGCTGATAATCCGGTGGCTATGCAGGCAGTCGGCTATAAAGAGCTGTTGGCGTACTTGAAGGGATTATGCACATTGGATGAGGCGGTTATGTTGATAAAGCGCAATACGCGCAGGCTGGCCAAGCGCCAATGGACATGGTTTAACAGGGATAAAAACATACGTTGGTTTAATGTAGATGAGTTTGAATCAAAAGGCGAACTGGTGGAGCACATCTTAGAATATATCGTTTGAATATCGGTAAAATACCCTTCTTTTAACTATATCTCTGAGGCAGTGAAATTTTTTGCGTAAAGTATATCCCATTTTATATCCTTATGCATATATATATATTAGATATACTGCTGGATTGAGTAATACCCTCCCGTCCCTTTGACATGACAGCGGTATATCTAATTTATGATGATAGGTGATGAGAATATATGCCCAATAATCTTGTATTCAACAATGTGGCCAGCCAATTGCAGACCACTATTAACGGTGTGGATGGCGGCGGTATTGCCAGGCCTATATTAACCGCTACGGATGGGCGATTGGATCTGGGCTCTGTAACGGTGACTGCGGCAGCCTTCGATATACGTCCGCTGACAGATGCCGATGTGGTAACGGTAACCGCCATAGCCTTTGATATACGTCCACTGACAGACGCCGATGTAGTGACAGTAACGGCTACCGACCTTGATATACGTCCGTTAACAGATGCCGATGTGGTAACGGTAACCGCCATAGCCTTTGATATACGTCCACTGACAGACGCCGATGTAGTGACAGTGACGGCTACCGACTTCGATATACGTCCGTTGACAGCTGCCGCTGACAGCGTAGAGCTGGGAGCCAGGGCTTTTACCGAAACCAATACTGGTATAGATGGGGTGGTAGGTACTGGTACGGTGTTGCAGACAGACACCTCGCAGTATTCGCTGTATAGTTTTTATGTCAACAATACCGGTGAGGCTGCCATAACGGTTCAGTTGCAAATAAGCCCTACCGAGACAGACGCCTACTTTGTCGATGATGGCAGCGGTCCTGTAAGCGTAGAGGCCGGTCAAAAAGCGGTATTGGTGGCAAAGAATTTCCTGCGCTATACGAGGGTTTATTATGATAGTGGCACGGACACCGCTACGGCCGAATTTTATTTTAATGGCCAGGTTTAATCACTTAATAAAACAGTTTCCCATATAGTATAAAAAGAGGATAAATTGACTTTCAGGGGATAAAAGCTATCCCCTGAAGGATTTATTGGGGGTTTATTTATGTCAAAGCCATTAATAAGCCTTTGCATGATAGTAAAGGATGAGCAGGATAGCCTTGCCAGGTGCCTTACCAGTGTTAAAGGTATTGTCGATGAAATGATCGTAGTAGACACCGGTTCTTCGGACACCACCATAAATATAGCCAGGGACTTCGGATGTAAAGTATATCAGGTGCCTTGGAATAATGACTTCAGTCAAGCGAGAAATGTAGCTATGGATAAAGCTAATGGGGAATGGATATTGCTTATGGACGCTGACGAGGAGCTGGTCGAAGAGGATTGCCGAAAAGTAATCGGTCTGACGCATGAGGACGCCGAAGGTTATTTCTTTCAAGTTCTGAGTTATATAGGGGAGTACGCCGGTTCCGATGTGGTCAGCAACCTGAACCTGAAATTAGTGCGAAATTGCGAACAATACAGATTTATAGGTGCTATACACGAACAATTGGCCTCTGTGATCACGCGTGTTAATCCGGAGGCTAAGCTTAGAATATCCGATGTAAGGGTATACCATTACGGTTATTTGCGCTATAATGTGGAAAAGCAGCATAAAAGGCAGCGAAATATAGCCATATTGGAAGAACAGTTAGTACGTTATCCGGGTGAAGCGTTTATTATGTATAATCTTGGTAATGAATATTTTGCTTTAGGCAACTATGAGAAGGCCTTAAATTTATATAAGGAGGTTCTTAAAGATTTAAACCCTCATCTGGGCTATGCATCCAAGATATATATACAAGCGACATTGTGTCTCCAAAGGTTGGGTAGATATGGTGAAGCTTTGGAGATAATCCAAAAGGGGCTTAAAGATTTCCCGAAGCTTACAGATCTCGTATATATTAAGTCGGATATATATCATCAGTTAGGATTGTATTCCCAAGCTTTAAGGGGATTTAAACAGTGCGTTGACATGGGCGAGGCCCCACTGCTTTACGCATTTTTGCTCGGCGTCGGAGGATATCGATCCTATGCCGCTATGGGTGAAATATATGAGGAGCTTAAGGATTATGAGATGGCATATAAGCATTATCTTTACGCACTACAGCAAAAACCGGATTTTCTTGAGCCGATCTATAGAATAGGTCATATATTATTCTTGCTGCTGGAGCCTGAGCAGGCATTGAATAAATTAGAACAATATTTTGACAGTACGGCTAATTCGAAGTTGATTTTAGCAGATATACTGTTTTGCGAGCATCGATACGATATATCTATCGATTATATCGAAAAAGCTGCTCAAGATATAGAGCTTTCTCCTAAATTCCTTTATTTGAAAGCGCAGTGTCTCATGCATTTGGATAGGTTTGAAGAGGCCTATAGGTGCTTGATCGATATACCGTCCGATATACCGTATTATCCTGCGGCATTGAAGGATATAGTATGGTGTTTCTGGATGCAGCAGCAATGGGAGGATGCCGAAGTAGCCATATATTTTATGGAACAGCAATCGCTGCCCAGCCACATTATAGATGTGTATAAGGCGTTTTTTGCCATCTTAAAGCAGAGCGATGCGATACAGGCATTGTCCGGTGGCGACGAGTCATCTCGTGAATATGAAAAAATCATCTTTGAAATACTGGATAGGCTGCTGGGCTTTAAAAGATTTGAACTGTTTGAACGCGCCCTCAATTTGCTTAACCTTATAGACAGCGACGACGTGTTGATGCAACTCGGTAAGCTCTATTATAGGTACGGCTATAGCGTTCTGGCGAGAGAAGAGCTGTTGCGTTCCATAAAGGCTTTTGAGGTTTACGACGGCGAGAGCTTGGATATGCTTAAATCGTTGCTTGGACAAAAGGTTTAGGGTGTTGGGATATGCCGAGTATTATAATACAGTCTTCGTTAAAGGACGCCGGGCTGGAGACAGCTAGGCCGAATACAAATACAGGTTGGGATCAAGTTATATGGATGGGACTATATTATCCGCCGTCGCGTTATCGTCTTTTGATCCAGTTTGATCTATCCGCATTGCCGGCTGATACGTGGATAACAGCGGCCGTGATGCGACTCTATGTGGCTGAGGTCACTAGAATGGATGTAAAAGGCATATTCACGCCTTATAGGGTTACCGCGTTATGGAATGAGATGACTGTAACCTGGAATAATCAGCCGTCATTTGATCCTACCGTATATGGTAGCCAGTCTATCGTGCTTGGCCCGGGCTGGTACGAATGGGATGTGACGGCGCTGGTAAGAGGTTGGTATATGGGCTTATATCCCAACTACGGTTTGTTGCTCAAAAGCGACGAGTCGACACAGTTTGAAACCAAGCGGGTATATAGCAAAGAGGCTACAGATGACCCGATGCTGCGCCCTATACTGGAGGTCAGCTATCAATCCGTTATTTCTGTAAATCTGGCTCAGCGTGCTTTTACCAATGTATATTTATCGACAGATAGCGGCGATGAATGGCGATATTCGGAGGCCTTTGACGTATCGCAGCAGAGCATTGTCACGGTTTTTATAAAAAATGACGGTGCTAACGATGCCATGGTTAAGCTACAGATAAGCCCCGACGACAGCTCATATATAGATGACAGCGATGAGGATGTCTTAGCGCCGGGCATGATGAAAGCCATGGTGCCTGCACGTTTTGGGCGATATCTTCGCGTCGCATATCGGTCGGTAAATATAGCCGAATCCACATCGTTGCATATATGCTATCAGGCTCAACTATAGAGCCTGTATGCCATCCCTCCTTTTACATATACGATTAGGAGGGGAAATATGCATACAATTATATATCCGCCTACTATAGATTATTACTGGCTCTACCAACGGCCGCAGCAGTTATTAAAATATTTATGCCGAACTGGTGAATATAGGGTGATTTTTTATAATGCCCCAGTTTGTATACCTCAGCATGAACCCATACAGGAAGTGGAGCCCAATTTCTATGTATGTACCAAAAAGGTGAGTATAAATATAGGCAAACTGGAAGAACGACCAATATTATGGATAACTTATCCGCCAAATATAAAATATATAGACAAATTGCGCGAGCGATTGGTGGTATTTGACGCTATAGATGATGCCAGCGAGGATTTTGCAGGATGGGCCCATGGTATACCGGAGTTGGTGCGGCGTGCTGATGTGATATTTGCGACGTCTAAAAAACTATGTGATGAATATAAGACACGCCATCCGCACGTTTATCTATGCCCAAACGGGGCCGATTATGATCATTTTGCATCAAATGGTAAAAACCCTAGGCCTGGTGATATGCCCAATGGAGAAAGACCTGTGATAGGGTACAGCGGTGCCATTGCTTCCTGGCTGGACTGGCAGCTTATAAAATCCGTGGCCGATAGATGCAAACAATGGGATTTTGTCTTTATAGGCCCTTTGTATTTTAATTTTTCCGATGTGGCGCACGGTAGCAATATATATTACCTTGGGAGAAAGGCGTATGAAGAGTTGCCATGCTATATAAACTGCTTTGACGTGTGCGTGATACCGTTTCGCAAGAGCGGCATGACCGATGCGGTAAATCCGGTTAAATTATATGAGTATTTAAGCGCCGGCAAGCCTGTGGTGAGTACCGATATATATGAATTGGAGGATATACCTTTTGTGTCGGTTTCCAAAAATACAGACGAATTTGTTAAAAATATAACTTATTGGATTGAAAGCAATGATGAGGAGCATGTAAAGCAACGGAGGGAATTCGCAAGGGCTAATTCATGGGCCGAAAGGGCAAAAAGGGTATCGGATGTTTTAGACGGTATGATTCGGAGGTGAACTTTATGATGGACCGCGTGGTGGTCGTGCGTTCAAGGCAACAGGCTTTTGCCCTGGAAAACTATCTTTTTTCCAGGGGTATAAAAGCAGCCATTGCTTCTACGCCGGTAGGTTTGGGTAAAGGTTGCAGTTTATCTTTATGGTTTTACGCCAAGGACACCTCTCTTGTAGCATCGGCTATAAAGGCATTGGGCATAGAGATAATAGGTATTTACCAAAAAGACAACTTAAATCGCTGGTTTAAGGTATCATATTGATAACCATTTTCTCAATAGAGCTATTACTCCTTTCTTATGCAAAGTTTTGGCCTTTATGTCGTTATTAAGCTGTTCCAGCGGTTCTATGGCATCGAGAATTTGCTGATATTGCCGGTCTGCGTTTACCAATAATTGAAGCAGATCGGCTTGTCGCGTTTTTATTTCGTTTACTTGTGCCGATATCCTTTCCATGACCATATCTATGACTGTGGTGTCATCCAAAGCGCTTGCTCGTATCTGTTTATCCTCCGATAGATATTCATGCGTTTGCTGATACGATATGGGCGGGACGGAGTTTATTGTGCCGTTCATATATCCGTAAACAAGGTTCAAATACGGCAGATTTTTGTCTATATATGCAAAATATTCGATCTGAGTGTTTTCCGGTAAATGTACCGTATCGTTATACTGCCATGTGTTCCCGCTGTCGTCCGAGCAGGCGCTATATATATCCCCGCCGTTTAACCACGTAATCCATAGCTTTTGGTCAGCGTAGGATATAATGGGACGCATGGCATCGATGCCTTCAGGCGATATAACGCTTGATTTTTTTATAACCTTGTTTTTTTCTCTGTCTAAATCTATAGAACCATACTCTACGCATATATGGTTTTTATATACGTTATTCCATACAATATGCATCATATTGCCATGTATCAAAAAGGCAGGATAGCCCGGACTTTTGTCACCTGATGTGATGGCTTCGGGTGACGACCATATCCCGAATTCATTATCGAAACCCGCATGATATATAGCGTAGCTCTTTTGATCCTTATCCCGGTATATTATATGTATATTACCGTTGAGGTCAAAATCCACCTGAAACTGGCTCATAAGACGGCCGAGATTGATATGACCTATTTTAAGCGTCTTCCATTGACCATTATGCCAGAAGTAATGGTACAACGTCCAGTCGATGCTGTTGTATAGATTGCCCATGGCGAAAAATACATGTATGTCTTTGCCTAGGAGTTTTATCACTGGATACTTTATAGAATAACGCGAAGGCTCGTATTTTGTAAGCACTTGTTTATCCCACTGTTGCCCGGCGAAATGAAAGTACAATATTTCCCCCGACGACGATTGACATATAAGATGTATATGACCTTTAACATCTACATCAGCTGAAAATCCCGGCGGCACGTCTTGAATAATAGTCCCGGCTTGTGCCGATAATTGGCCATTATCCACAGACCGGTATTCCAAACGATTTTTATCGCTGTAGATATACCATAACCGGTCATCGGTTTTTATTAGGGCTTTGGTGACATTCTGTATCCCCATGCTGATTTCCTCCTCTCTTGCTTATGCGACGTGAATAAGTAATCACATAAGAATTATATGTGAATAAGCGAAGATTTAGGATAAATTTTGTAACACTTATATGCTTGGCGGAGTATATTAATCATAGAAAACATAATCCATAAAGGGAGGGTATAATACATGCCTGATAAAAACGATTTATTTACTATTATGCAGGAACCCTACGAGGGGCTTCCAACAGAATGCATAATAGCGGATAAAGTATATGATTCATGTTTCCAGAGGGAATGTGAGCCGGCTGTCAGTCTGGCGCTCCCAACCGGAGGTCCCTTCACCTATCTTTATACTCGATTTGAATCGGGTTTTATAGTAGATGGGACGCTCACCATAACCCCAATCACCGGCAGGCCTAACTTCGCAAGGGTACGCTTTGTATTCCGAGTACCGTTTACAGCGATATTGCGCGATGACTGCGCCTGCCCGGCGACTAATGTCGAGCTGAACGGATCGGTGGATTTCAGCAAGGATATTGCTATGTATATACCGACGTCATCTGATGAATTCAGCTTTGATATCGTTATAGAAACCCGTTCACAGATATTGAGGGCGGAGATGGTAAATGGCAGCCTGATATTGGCCATAGGTGTATTTGTGGTTGTCAAAGTGATAGGCAAGGTCCAATTGCTGATTGTAGCTAGGGGTTTTTGCCCGGCACCCAGAGAATGCGAGGAGATATCGCCGGATGATATCTGCGCCGATTTTATGACGCAGCCATTGCCGGATTTCTTCCCCCCGCAGTTTACCGGTGAACCGTACGAAGAGCCATAATGGAAGGTATCAAAGGCGGAAAGCACGCTTTCCGCCTTTGAGCCGATTATCTGCCTATAAACATTTCTACCACTATTTTACCGCCTTGATAGTCCACTATACCTACGCCTACATGCGTGAACGTGCCGTTTAGTATATTGGCTTTATGACCGTCCGAATTCATAAAAGCCAGGTGAGCCTTTAAAACACTGCTGTTTTTGGCTATATTCTCACCTGCTGTGCGGTAGGTTAAACCGAATTGTTTCATCATATCAAAGGGTGAGCCGTAAGTAGGCGATGTATGGGAGAAATAATTTTTATCCCTCATGTCCTGTGCTTTTAATCGCGCTACACTAGCCAACTCCGGGTCGATGGCCAAGGCTTTTAAACCGGATTTAACGCGTTCCTCGTTTATATATCCTACCATTTCGTTCTCTTCCGAGGTCAGCGCATAGTCTTCATCGGACGTCACCGGTGTGGACTCGGTATCACCAGCAGCAGGTGCGGCAGGCGTTGATGGCTTTGGAGCGCTCGATGTATTGGGGTACGATACAGTAAGCGGTTGTTGGGCAACAGGCTTTGTGCTCGACGAATCCGGTATTGCTGTATTGTATGTTTCATTGACGTTGCGTATGACGGCATATCGTACAGAAGCGATATTATCGGCGGTTGTTATATGATACCTTGACGGAGCACTGTATCGCACCGTGTAGGTCTGGGCTGCTTTAGACGCCGGCATAAAGGCGAATAAAGCCATGGCACCGGCTATGCCGGCGGACAACAATATGTTTTTTATAGATTTAATGAGAATCTCTCCTTTCTTCGCTTACGGGGTTAGCTGACGGGTTCGGGACAAAGGATTCCCTACCACATTAGTGGATTAGCCCCTGTATAAATTGGTTCCCCCGCTCCGCGCGTATGCGCGGATTAAGCGATTCGCAATAATTGCTTAATATTTTTAACATAATTGTAACAATTATTAAACGATACAGCAAATGTCTATTTGAGCCGCAACCGGGCATATTATATGTTATGGCTTAAATAGATTGAAATACAGTATGATATATTATGTTTTTAATCGTTTTAATCAATGGTGCATATGGATACCATAGTTCACCAGCATGGTGTATTAGGAGGCTAACATGAAAGTATTGTTTCAAATAAGGCCGGATTTCGAGAACAATGTCGCGGGCGATAGCATCCAATTGCTAAATACAAAAAAATGTTTGGAACAATTGGGAGTGGATGTAGATATAAACGTGGATACAAATGCTTATCTTGAAACATATGATGTAGTGCATATCTTCAACACAACCCGTATAGCCGAGACGTATAATTTTGTTTTAAACGCTCTACAACAGCATAAGTCTATAGCGTTGTCAACTATATATTGGGACATGAGCGAATACTATAATAATACCGGGTCGCCTAAAAGCAAGCTGGAGATATGGAACAGAGCTTACCCATTGCGAAAGTATGCCATGGATAAAGCTGATATTTTGTTGCCTAATTCGATGGCTGAAATGCAATTAATAAAGGAACAATATGGCGTTAATACGCCTTATGAGATAGTGCCGAATGGAGCCGATGCTGCTTTTGCCAAAGCGGACGCATCGGATTTTGTAAATGCCCATGCCGTATATAATTTTGTATTATGTGTTGGTCGCTTGTCGCCCCGCAAAAATCAATTGGCTCTTATAAAAGCGATGAGGGATATAGACATACCGCTGGTGCTCATAGGCTCAGTAAGCGATGGCGGCTACGCCCAGAAATGCCTTTCGGCCGGAAATAAAGTTTATTATATGCCATTTATGCCACAGCAGAAATTGGCTTCGGCATATGCCGCGGCTAAGGTGCATGCGCAGCCCAGCTTTTTTGAAACCCCAGGGTTGGCCAGCCTTGAAGCAGCTATGGCCGGATGCAATATAGTGATCACCGATCGCGGTGGCACCAACGAGTATTTCAACGATATGGCATGGTATTGTAATCCGAACGACATAAATAGTATAAAGGCAGCTTTGCTGGATGCACTAAGCACGCCTAAAAGCAACAGGCTTTCCGAGCATGTATTGTCGCATTTTACGTGGGATAAGGCCGCTCAAAAAACATTGGAGGCATAT
The DNA here is from genome assembly GCF_000213255.1 of Mahella australiensis 50-1 BON. Taxonomy (NCBI): domain Bacteria; kingdom Bacillati; phylum Bacillota; class Clostridia; order Mahellales; family Mahellaceae; genus Mahella; species Mahella australiensis. The sequence goes on along the minus strand of NC_015520.1, from coordinate 2,038,545 downwards.
AATAAAATATTGAAATAAACGCTACCATTTTAATATATTTCTATGGTATAATGAAACTTAGATATATTGCTGCATTTTGCAACAGAAGGAAGTTGAGATTAAAGTTTGAAGACAAGAGATGATATAGAGCATATACTGGATATACTGGCTGACTGCTATCCTCAGGCAAAAACGGCTCTGGTATATTCCAATGCTTTTGAATTGCTGATCGCTACTATATTATCAGCGCAAAGTACCGATAAGCAGGTGAATAAAGTAACCGGCAAACTATTTGGGAAATATAAAACGCCGGAAGATTTTGCGGCATTGGAGCCTCAAACGCTGGAAGAGGAAATAAAGAGTTGCGGTCTTTATAGGACTAAAGCCCTAAACATCATAAATATGAGCAAGATATTAGTAGAAAGATATGGATCGCAGGTGCCGAGTGATCCGGATGAGTTGCAAAAGCTTCCCGGTGTGGGACGCAAAACGGCCAACGTAGTGGTGAGCAACGCGTTCGGCAGGCCTGCTATAGCAGTGGATACACATGTTTTTCGAGTAACACACAGATTAGGATTGGCAAAAAGCTCTACGCCTCTTGGTACGGAAAAAGAATTGATGGCATGTATACCCCGGGTATTGTGGTCGCAGGCACATCACTGGTTTATATATCATGGTAGAAATGTCTGCAGAGCTAGGCAGCCAAAATGCGATGAATGTAGGTTGAGGCAGTATTGTGATTTTTATAATAGCGAAGCGGGGTTATAGATGGATGAGCTTAGAGGATTAGAAAATAGGATTATACTAATAGAACTCTATATAATGGCCGTGGCCTTTATATATGCTTTTATTGCGTTGCGTGGCAACGTAAAATTTGACTATTATATGTGGGCCATATTGCTTGTATTGATATCAGCCTTACTGAAAAGCCGCATGAGCAGACATTTGACTACAGACAGCAAAGCGTTATTCTTAGGCATGCGCGTGATTGACGCGGCGTGTATAGCCGTTTTTATGCTCATCGAAGGTTATCAAACCCCGTTTGTCTTTTTCTATTCGATATTGATATTAGCCAGCGCTATGGCTATGGGCAGCCGAATAGGTTATGCGGTATTGAGCATAAGCATGGTATTTTACATAATGGTATTTTTATCCCACTATAGCGCTAAACCGGGTATGTTGATTCAATTAGTCACAGCTTTATTTTATATTTTGATGACGGCTTCTATAGCTATTTTCAGTTTAAGGATAGTAAGCAACTATGAAAATAAGCAACATGAATTAGAGCAGACGAACGATCAATTGCGCAAAACCATAGCCGAATTTTATATGTTACAGCAAGTGGATACCGCTATAAGCTCCATACTTGATACCGATCGCTTGCTCAATACGGTAAATGACGTCATATTAGGCGTTATAGGTCCTACTTATTCTTCTATACTGTTGTTCGATGAAGAAAAAAATTCATTATCGGTCAAAGCCAGTAACATGGAACCGGATAAAATAAAGGCTTTCCTTGAGAATGATAGTCATGTGCTTTGGCTTTGTCTGGAGGAGCAGGGTGCGATACTTAAAAATCACAAATTCAATCGAGACTTTACATTAAGTGATCCTAGCATAAACTCTTTTATATGTGTGCCATTGTCTATACGAGGCAAACGCTGCGGTATGATATTGGTGGAGCAAGAGCGCCTTGATGCCTTGACTGAGGATCAATTGAGACTGCTTAAGATAATTGCCGATAATTTAGGCATATCTTTGGAGAATTCCAGATTATATGAACGGATGCATAAAATGGCTATATTGGACGGCCTTACACAGGTGCATAACAGGATGTATTTTCAAGAAGCTTTTGAAGAAGAATTACACAAAGCTAAAGGCAAATACCCTTTAACCATAGCAATTGGCGATATAGACGATTTCAAGAAGATAAATGATATTTATGGCCATATAGCCGGTGACAAAGTATTAAAGGCCGTAACATCTATATTAAAAGACCATTTGAGGCAGGGCGATATAATAGCCAGGTATGGTGGGGAAGAGTTTGTTATTATACTGCCGGGTGTCGACATGAATCAGGCCTATAATATAGTGGAACGTTTGCGCAGACGCATAGAGATGCTTACGGTGTCTGAAGAGGGACATGATATCTCAGTTACTATAAGTTTCGGTATAGCTTCATACCCCGAATGCGGTTGGACTACGCGCGAGCTGTTGAGGCAAGCAGACAAGGCTCTATATCAGGCTAAAGAGCATGGTAAGAATCAGGTTTGTCTGGCTGTGGGAGATAAGGGTGAAAAAAGTATAAACCCCTCGTGAAAGGGGTTATATAAAAAGGAGGAAGATTAAGAAATATTGGTTTGTTGCTTTGGTATTGGCTGTGGTGTTCTTACAGTTATAAGTATAGCATACTTATATCGGCCATATGTTAAGTTAATGTAAATTCTATATTAACTTTTTGAAAAGTTTTTGAATAATAATTGCCAACGCGGATATTCTATATGCGGAGGTGATTTTTGTTGGCTGACGAAATGAACGATAATTCCGAACAACCTAAAGATGAAGGTATCAATTGGTGGGGCTTGATAGTAAGGTTTGTGGTAGCGACGGTGGTATTGATGATTACATCTTGGTTGGTGCCCGGTTTCAAAAATATGGGAGTAGGCACCTCTTTGATAGCCGCTATCGTTATAGCCATCATGGATTTTTTGATTGAGAAGATATTCAAGCTCGATGCCTCACCTTTTGGAAGAGGGATAATAGGGTTTATAATAGCGACAGCTATTATATATCTTACACAATTTTTGGTACCGGGTATGAGCATAACATTGTTTGCTGCCATCATAGCAGCTTTGATAATAGGTTTAATGGACCTTATACTTCCATCACGCATAATGTGAACAATTGATATATCAAAAAAGCGCCTTCGGGCGCTTTTTTGATATAAGTGCATAAAAAAATGATGTTAACTAACCATTCCCATACGTTAAAAATAAAGGTATAATATTTCTATAAATATATAAATCGAGAAGAGGAGGGGCGGAGGTGCATTCTAAAGCAAAGTCATTGCGGCGCCAGTGTAAACAAAAGCGTGCGGAGAAAGGCGATTGCTTGCTTGGAATGTCTATATTCGTTACAGATCATGCTGTGGAAAGGTATCGTGAACGCATAAGGCCTGTCAGTCAGCAGATTGCTGTCAACAATATAATGGAGGATATAGAGCATAGCCGGTTAATAGCTCTGGCGCAATTCAGCGGCCGTGAGATAAGGGAATATAAAGGTATCATATATGTATGCGAGATGCATGATAATGTACTTAGCGTTATAACTGTGTTACTGAGCAGTGTAGACATAAGGTTTGCATGTTGAGTTTTGCCTTGAAAAATATGTAGTTGCAAAAGGTGAATATTTTATGTTATACTACTAATCGTGAAATACGCACATCCGCGATTCGGCGATAAGTGCTTTATGTGATAAAGTTGTCGCAGAATATGACCGGATGGAGGCATAACTAAATTCAGGAGGTATATAATGTCAGTAGTATCAATGAAACAGCTTTTGGAAGCCGGCGTACACTTTGGTCATCAGACACGCCGGTGGAATCCAAAGATGGCACCTTATATCTTTACCGAGAGGAACGGCATATATATTATCGATCTTCAGAAAACGGTAAAGAATTTGGACGTAGCCTATAAATTTATAAAAGAGGTAGCCGAAAGCGGCCAGGATATACTGTTTGTCGGCACCAAAAAGCAGGCTCAGGAGGCTATAGAGGAAGAAGCCAAGCGTTGCGGGATGCATTATGTAAACCAGCGCTGGCTGGGTGGGATGCTTACCAACTTTAAAACCATCCGTCAGAGGGTTCAACGTTTGACTGAGTTGGAAAATATGGAGCAGGACGGCACATTCGATATGCTCCCCAAAAAAGAGGTTATAAAGCTAAGGCTAGAGAAGGAAAAGCTGGAGAAAAATCTGAGCGGTATAAAAAATATGAGATCGCTTCCAGGAGCTATGTACGTTGTTGATCCCCGTAAAGAGCATATAGCGGTCAGCGAAGCCCGCATATTGGGTATACCGATAGTGGCCATCGTAGATACCAATTGCGATCCGGATGAAGTGGATTATGTAATACCCGGTAATGATGATGCTATACGTGCTATAAAGCTTATAAGTCAGCTGATAGCCGATGCTGTACTGGAAGCAAGACAAGGCGAGCAATTGGGTGATGAGGAGACGTCTTCCCCGGAACAACCCGAGCAGGATGTCACGGATGATTATAGTGCCGATCAACCAGAAAAAGATGTCATTACAAAAAATGAAATAGATGAAACAGATGACTTTATAGATGTACCTGAAACCCTATAAACGTATGAGGAGGATAAAATGGCTATAACAGCTTCACAGGTAAAAGAGTTAAGAGAAATAACAGGCGTCGGTATGATGGACTGTAAAAGTGCATTGATAGAAGCCAATGGCGATATGGACCGTGCCGTTGAGATATTAAGAGAAAAAGGATTGGCAGCGGCGGCAAAAAAAGCCGGTCGTGTAGCGTCTCAGGGCATAGTGGATGCTTACATTCACGGCGGTGGCAGGATAGGTGTACTGGTAGAGGTTAATTGCGAAACCGATTTTGTGGCTAACACTGCAGAATTTCGTTCTTTTGTGCATGATATTGCTATGCAAATAGCGGCAGCTAATCCACGGTATGTATCCAAAGAGGATGTGCCGGCCGATGTCCTGGAAAAAGAAAAAGAGATATTAAGGCAGCAAGCTATCAATGAAGGTAAGCCCGAAAATATTTTAGATAAAATCATAGAGGGCCGCATAGATAAATTTTATAAAGAAGCATGTCTATTGGAGCAGCCGTTTATACGTGATACCGATCACGCCGTAAAGGATCTTGTTATGGAACAGATAACCAAATTCGGCGAAAATATAAATATACGCCGTTTTACTCGGTATGAAATGGGCGAAGGTTTGGAAAAAGTAGCTAGCTGTTAATTTTGAAAGATGCGAAACAAAAAAAGGAACACAACACCTGTGTTCCTTTTTTTAAGAATGGCGCGGTTATAAGGTAAAATAGTCATAAAAATTAAGGAGGAAGTTAGATTTGTCGTCTCCAAAATATAAGCGTATTATGCTAAAGCTGAGCGGAGAAGCATTAGCCGGTGATAAAGGCTATGGAATAGATGAAACCATGTTGAATATTGTGGCCGATCAGATAATAGAAGTAAAAAATATGGGAGTAGAAATAGCCATAGTAGTAGGAGGAGGTAATATATGGCGAGGAAGAAATGATCAAGAGATGGATAGAACCACGGCAGATTATATGGGAATGCTTGCTACTGTAATAAACGCCCTGGCCCTTCAGGATATACTGGAGCGCAAAGGCGAGCAGACCAGGGTTCAGACGGCTATAGAAATGCGTCAGATAGCGGAGCCGTATATACGCCGTAGGGCGGTGAGGCATCTTGAAAAAGGACGCATAGTTATATTTGCATGTGGTACCGGTAATCCATACTTCTCTACAGATACAACAGCGGCATTGCGAGCGGCAGAAATCGATGCAGAGGTTATTTTGCTGGCTAAAAACGTAGATGGCGTATATGATGCCGATCCTAAAAAAGACAAAGATGCTTGTAAGCTCGATAGTCTCAATTACATAGAGGTGTTGGACAAGGGTCTAGGTGTTATGGATGCTACCGCTATATCCTTGTGTATGGATAATAAGATACCTATAATAGTGTTTGGATTGGATAAATCGCATAACATTAAAAAGGTGGTAGAAGGAGAGCAAATAGGCACCGTAATAAAATGATGATGAGGAGGGATAACATTGGCTGCAAGTGAATTGCATAAAATGACCGAACAAAAAATGAATAAGGTTATAGATGTTTTAAAGAAAGAGCTCTCTACGCTGAGGACAGGCAGGGCCAATCCCCAGATTTTAGACAATATAACGGTGGATTATTATGGGGCATCTACTCCTATAACTCAGCTGGGCAACATAACATCGCCAGAGCCTCGTCTGTTGGTGATAGCTCCATGGGATCCGAAGATTATTAAAGATATGGAGAAGGCCATTCAGAAGTCCGATCTCGGTATAAATCCATCCAATGACGGCAAGGTAATAAGGCTAGTCATTCCAGAATTAACCGAAGAGAGACGTAAAGAATTGGTCAAACTGGCTAGAAAAATGGGTGAGGAAGCCAAGGTGGCTGTAAGGAATATACGCAGAGAGGCTATAGATCATTTAAAAAAGCAAAAAAAGGATGGCGATATAAGCGAGGATGAGGAAAAGCGCCAACAGGATGACATACAGAAACTCACCGACAACAAAATAAATGAAATCGACAGCATCATCGAACAGAAAGAAAAGGATATAATGATAGTATGATCACGGAAAGGCAGCTGATATAAGCATGGCCTCGGGTGATGATCTTTTTTGGGCAGTAGATAAAGATAAATTGCCTGTACATGTTGCCATAATCATGGATGGCAATGGCAGGTGGGCTAAGCAGCGCGGATTGCCTCGGATTATGGGCCATAAGGCTGGTATGGAAGTTATAAGGAACGTAGTTAAGATGAGTTCCAAATTGGGCATAAAGTTTTTGACGTTATATGCTTTTTCCACCGAAAATTGGAAACGACCTGGCGAAGAGGTAAACTTCCTGATGAGATTGCTGGTAGAATACCTCAACAAGGAAGTGGAAGAATTAAACACGAATAACGTCAAGATAACCTCTATAGGGCGCATAAGTGAGTTGCCACAAGTAGCATACGAGCAGCTTGTGAGGTCTATGAATTATACTGCCGGCAATACTGGTTTAACGCTGAATCTTGCATTGAACTACGGCGGTCGTATCGAAATATTGGATGCCGTAAATGCTGTTATCAACGATATAAAAACTGGCAAGCTGCCTGTTGATGCTGATATTAATCAAAATACTTTCAGCAGCTATCTTTATACGGCCTCCATACCCGATCCCGATCTCCTCATAAGAACCAGTGGGGAACGGCGTGTAAGCAATTTTTTGCTGTACCAGATAGCGTATACTGAAATGTATTTTTCCGATGTATATTGGCCGGATTTCGATGATGCCGAATACTTGAGGGCGATAATGGATTATCAGAACCGTCACAGAAGATACGGCGCTATATGATATGGGGGTAATTATTTTGAGACAAAGGATTATCAGTGCCGCTATAGGTATAGCGGCACTGATCATTATATTGTATTTTCGCGGATTTGTGCTGGATATAGCTATGTTAATCCTAAGTGCAGCGGGGATATTGGAATTACATAAAGCGTTTGCTTTAAAGGGCACTTATCTTGTGTTCGTTATAAGCATACTTTCTCTTGTGGCTCTGGCATTGACGGTTGTATTTTTTGATATGCAATATCTGTTCTTTGTGCTGGTTTTCGCTGCTATGCTGACTATGCTGCTACCAGTTTTTTCGGAACGCTACAGTGCTTTGGACGTGCAGTCAACGATATTCAGCCTGATCTATCCGTCAGCTGGCTTCGTATCCATTATAGCTTTGAATCATATACCGTCTGAGATAGGCTTTATAATGATAATAGGCGGTATGCTTTTTGCCTGGGGATGCGACAGCGGCTCTTATTTCTCTGGTTATTTATTTGGACGGCATTCTTTATGCCCGCGCATAAGCCCTAAAAAGACTGTTGAAGGTTCTGTGGGAGGCGTTGTTGTAAGCGCTGTTTTAGGCTTGATATATGGATTACTCGTTCAAAATATGGTATATGCCGATGTTTTATGGTATAATTATATCATAATAGCACTGCTTGCAGGAATTATATCCCAGTTGGGCGACCTCGCAGCATCGGCTGTCAAGCGCTATTACGGCATAAAAGATTTTGGCAATTTCATGCCTGGTCACGGCGGGGTGTTAGACCGATTTGACAGCATAGTGTATGTTATGCCGTTGGTATATGTTTATACCGCGATATTACTTGGGAGGTAAAATGGATAAGGGAACCAAGGTCTTTGCGATTAGGATCGGATTGTTCGTTGCCGCTATTGTAGGCGGTTATTTCTTGTTAGTCCTGGCTTTCGAATATGCAGGGCCTTTTGTAGTGGCATTTGTAGCAGCTTTGTTGATGGATCCGCTGGTAAATGTTATGGTTGAGAAGCTTAAAATACCAAGGGCTATATCCTCGCTTATAGCGCTGATACTTATATTGGTCGTCATTGGCCTCATACTGTCGCTGGGCATAACCGCTATCGTTTCCGAGATAAGCAATCTAATAAATGGATTGCCCTCTTATTATTCGGATATACAGGTATGGTTTACTGATGTTATGGATGCCATACGCCAATGGTATGGCGAATTGTCGCCGGAAACCATAAGTATAATAAATCAGGCATTGAATCAATTATATCAGTGGTTAAAACAGATATTGCAGATTGCTATGAACTGGATTATACAGATGTTTAATGCTGTACCGGGTGCCACGCTTTTTATAGTTTTTTCCGTGTTGGCTACATATATTATAAGCAAGGATAAACATGTTATAGGTCGGACGCTTTCTTATGCTGTTCCGGAGAAATGGCGCAAGCAAGCCTATAGGCTGCAATCCGATGTGCTCGGTTCTGCATGGCGGCTATTGTGGACGCAGGCTTTATTAGTGCTCATAAGCACCGCTATTACCATCACGGGTTTTTTCATACTCAATGTCAACTATGCGGTGATACTCGGAATAATCAGCGGTCTGCTCGATATACTACCTATAGTAGGACCTACCATACTGTTTATACCTTGGATAATATACTGCTTTTTTGTAGGCGATATATGGCTGGGTATCGGTTTAGCCATATTGTATGCTGTGATGAGTATATCGCGCCAGGTATTGCAGGCGAGGCTTGTAAGCGATAATGTAGGCCTGCATCCATTAGTATCGCTGATGGCACTCTATATCGGTATGCAGATATTCGGCTTTATAGGCGTCATAATAGGGCCGCTTATAGCCCTTATAATAGTTCAGGCTATAAAAAATGGCCTATTTTCTTTTGGAGAAACATAATATATGCTAAAAAAGAAACGTATTGTAATACTGGGTTCCACAGGTTCTATAGGCCGGCAGGCCTTAGAAATCATAAGGATGCACAGCGACCGGTATGAGGTTGTAGGCTTAAGCGCTTATAGCAATATAGACCTTTTGGAGCTGCAAATAAAGGAATTTGACCCGCTTTATATAGCGGTGTCGGATACGCAAAAGGCATCTTTATTGAGGCAGCGTATGCCCGACAAGGATATACGCACCGGCCGGGAGGGTATAAACAATTTGGCATCGCTCGATGATGCTGATATAGTACTTGTGTCAGTGGTGGGCATTGCCGGATTGGAGCCGACATTAACCGCTATAAAGAACAATAAAATCGTAGCATTGGCGACAAAAGAGGCGATGGTGACAGGAGGGCACCTCGTTGAATCGGAGCTGAAGCGCAGCAAGGGCTACATTATACCGGTAGACAGCGAACATTCGGCCATATTTCAGTGCCTTAAAGCGTCATATAATCCGGACCGCGAGATTAAGAGGATATTGCTTACAGCTTCAGGTGGGCCATTCAAGGGTTGGCCTGTAGAAGATTTAAAACAGGTTACACCACAACAAGCCCTGAAGCATCCGAACTGGAATATGGGCAAGAGGATAACGATCGATTCGGCTACCATGATGAATAAAGGCTTTGAAATAATAGAAGCTCGATGGTTGTTCAATGTGCGGCCCGATCAAATCGATGTATTGGTGCATCCTCAAAGCATAGTGCATTCGATGGTTGAATTTGTGGATAGCAGCATAATAGCACAGATGGGGTTGCCGGATATGCGCATGGCTATAGGATATGCTTTCTCGTATCCGGAGCGATTGACCACCGGGGTAGGGGATTTGGACTTAAGTGTCATAAGCAAGTTGACATTTGAGTATCCGGATATGGATGCTTTCAAATGCCTCAAATTGGCTAAAAATGCATTGAATACAGGCGGTAGTATGCCGACGGTGCTCAATGCTGCCGATGAAGCGGCCGTAGCTTTATTCCTCAATGGGTCTATAGCCTTTACTGATATAGCCGATATAATAGAGCGTGCTATGCAGGCTCATGTACCGTTGCCTAATCCATCTTTGGAAGAGATACATAGCGTTGATGCACAGACCAGAATGTTTGTAAATAATTTAGCAAAAGGATGATGTATATTGACACCTAGCACCATAATCATTGCCATAATAGCCTTTGGTGTGCTCATCATATTTCATGAATTCGGCCATTTCGTAGTGGCCAAAGCCGTAGGTATAAAGGTGGAGGAGTTCGCTATAGGTATGGGTCCCGCTTTATATAAATTTCACAGGGGAGAGACCGATTATGCTATACGCATTTTGCCTATAGGTGGTTTTGTAAGGATGTTGGGAGAGGATGAACAGTCAGATGACGAGCGAGCTTTTAATAACCAGTCGGTGTTAAAGCGTATAGCTGTCATTGCTGCAGGTCCTATCATGAATTTTGTATTGACCCTATTGCTTCTTGTTATCATCACTTTTATGGTGGGCATAGCGGTTTATCTGCCGGTGGTGGACACAGTGCTACCTGATACGCCGGCTCAGCAAGCCGGTTTACAGCCCGGAGATCGGTTTATATCCATAGAAGGAAAGGCAGTGGAAAGCGCCGATGACGCTAGGGCTATAGTGTCAGCTAACCCTGGGGAAGCTCTGGATGCCGTTATAGAACGCGATGGCAAGCGCTTGGAGCTTGAAATAACACCGGAGTACAATGCTGAAACGCAAACGGCTCAGATAGGCATAACCTTTAAGGGTCAAATGCAAAAGGTATCGTTTTTCAAGGCTGTGGGTTACAGCTTTGTGCAGGTATATAATATGACCAAGATGATGATAGTAGGTATAGGCCAGCTATTAATAGGCCAAGGGTTTGACCAGGTTATGGGTCCGTACGGTATAGTGGAAATAGTCGGTCAGGCCGCGAGCCAAGGCGCTGTGGACCTCTTATGGTTGGTGGCTATTATAAGCCTGAATGTGGGCTTGATAAATCTGGTTCCCTTTCCAGCTTTGGATGGTAGCCGAATAGTTTTCCTTGCCATAGAGGGCATACGCGGCAAACCGATAGACAGAGAGAAGGAAGGTATGATACACTTTGCGGGGCTTGTCATTTTGATGTTGTTTATGATAGCGGTTACCTTCCACGATATAATGAGATAGAGGGATGTATTTGAAGCGAAACAAGACAAAGCCGGTAAAGATAGGCGATAGGTATATAGGCGGAGGTTATCCGATAACAGTCCAGTCGATGACTAATACAGACACATCGGATGTCGATGCTACCGTATGTCAGATACTGGCGTTGGAAGAGGCGGGGTGCGATATAATCCGCGTATCGGTACCTGATATGCTATCGGCCCACGCATTGAAGGCTATCAAGCAGCGCATACACATACCATTGGTGGCTGATATACATTTTGATTATCGCCTTGCCATAGCGGCTATAGACAACGGCGCCGATAAATTGCGCATAAATCCGGGTAATATAGGGAGTGCTGAAAGGGTAAAAGTGGTGGTGGACGCTGCTAAAGAACACAATGTGCCCATACGTATAGGCGTTAACTCCGGTTCTTTGGAGAGGGATATATTGGCGAAATACGAAGGGCGCACGTCGGAGGCGTTGGTGGAAAGCGCTGTGAATAATGTAAAATTACTCGAGGATATGGGCTTTTATGACATAGTTATATCTATAAAATCTTCTGATGTAATGGACACTATAGAAGCATATCGCCTGATAAGCCAGCAGGTGGACTATCCCTTGCATGTTGGCGTTACCGAGGCCGGCACCGTATGGTCGGGTACCATAAAGTCGTGCGTGGGAATAGGCACGCTGCTGGCCGAGGGTATAGGCGATACGCTGCGCGTGTCGCTGACCGGCGATCCTGTGGAAGAGGTACGTGTCGGTATAGCCGTGCTCAAGGCTTTGGGCTTTCGTAAAGAAGGCGTTGAGATAATATCATGTCCTACATGTGCCCGATGCAATATAGACCTCATCGAGATAGCCAATGAAGTCGAACGGCGCACGCAGTATATAAAAAAACCGTTGAAGGTAGCTGTTATGGGTTGTGCCGTGAATGGGCCGGGGGAGGCATCAGCGGCCGACGTAGGTATAGCTGGCGGCAAAGGAGAGGGCTTGCTATTTAAGAACGGCAATATAGTTAAAAAAGTACCACAGGATAAACTGGTGGATGCGCTCATGGAGGCTATAAAAGATTTGCTTTAACTTGGAGAGGACGAACTTATGATACAGCCGTTACCGTTAGATAAATTTCCGGATAAGAATACAGCACAAAAGCTGAATGATTTTTTTTCTCGTATTACATTGAATAAAATATTAGTCAATCGAAAGAAAGCCCAATGGACTATAGAAGTATTTTCAGAAGATAGCATAGATAAAGCTTATATAAGCGATGTAGAAAGTGCCATGCTGTCTGTTGTACCGTCGCTGACAGCTGTAAATATAAAGGTTATACAACAGGCTTTTACCGACAATGCATCGATAGATGAAATTTGGGCTGAGATGCAGCGATTGATGATAGATATGGAGCCTCTATGCAAGGGTTGGCTTACGACTGCGTCGTATAACTTGGATGAGGCAGCGGGCGTTTTTACTTTGAATATAGGTGATGAGCATATAGTGCCTGTATTATATAAGAGGGGTATAGATAGGGCACTCGGTGAATTATTCGAGCAACGTACAGGCAATAAGGTGCGCATCGAAATAAACGATAATGCTATGGAAGCCGCGGCGTGGCGTGCTCAGGTCGAACAGGAGCGGGATCAGCTCGAAGATGAAATTCTGCTTGAAATGGTAAAGAGCTCTAATAATAAAGGAAAATCTACTTCATCGGAAAATAACGATAAAAAACCTTGTATATTGTACGGTTCGCCTATTTCAAAAGATAGTCATCCTATAAGCTCTGTGGCTGAAGATTCCGGACGTGTTACCATAGAGGGCGAGGTTATAGATATAAGCATAAGGGATACCAAGAATGGCAAAAAGATAATAACCTTCGATATCACCGATCATACGAGTTCTATTACTGTAAAATTGTTTGTTGATACACAAAAGGCAACAGTTTTATTGGATAAATTAAAGACCGGCTTATATGTGAAAGTGCGCGGTGAGTGCCAATATGATAAATACCAGAGGGATTTAGTAGTGATGGCTATGGATATAATCCAGATACCTGCGCCGATACGCCAGGACACATGTCCCGAGAAAAGGGTGGAACTGCATCTACACACGCAGATGAGCGCTATGGATGCAGTAAGCAAAGTGGCGGACCTAGTGAAAAGAGCAGCTTATTGGCAACATAAAGCTATAGCCATAACCGATCATGGTGTGGTACAAGCATTTCCTGAGGCTTATGAGGCAGGCCGCAAGTACGGCATAAATGTCATATACGGTGTAGAAGCTTACGTGGTCGATGACTGCGTTGCCATGGTTACTGATGCCGATGATAGACCTATAAACAGCGATATGGTGGTACTGGATATAGAAACTACTGGTTTAAATGCCGGTACTGATAAAATAATAGAAATAGGGGCTGTCAGGATAAAAGATGGTAAGTATAAAGATGAATTCAGCAGTTTCATAAACCCTCACGTACCCATACCGCCTAGTATAGTCAATCTAACTGGCATCACCGATGATATGGTGTCCAATGCCCCTGATGAAGGCGACGTTTTACAACGCTTCATGGAGTTTGCAGGGGATGCTGTATTGGTAGCGCATAACGCCCAATTCGATATGGGCTTTATACGGCAGCATGGTCAGAAATACAATCTAAAATTTGCTAATCCGGTTTTGGACACATTAACATTGGCCAGGCAACTATTTAAGGGGCTCAAGCATTACAAGCTGGATACGCTGGCTCATCATCTGCATATAGATATGGATAATCATCACCGTGCTGTGGATGATGCTCGTACCGCGGCAGAAATATTGTTCAGATGTATGGATAAGCTGTCTGAAATGGGCTGCCAGTTCTTAAGCGATCTGAATAGGGTATTCGGCAGCAGTATATCCAATAATTCCGAGTTGTACCATGCTGTTATACTGGTAAAAAATCAAGGCGGTTTAAAGAATTTATATAAACTCATATCGGTATCTCATATAGATTACTTTTATAGGAAACCGCGTATACCTAAGAGCGTTCTCGTGCAATACAGGGATAATCTTATTATAGGCTCGGGGTGCGATGCGGGAGAATTGTATCAGGCGCTCATTAAGTCGGCAGCTGATTCGGTTATAAAAGATATAGTAGCATTTTATGATTATCTGGAAATACAACCGCTGGATAATGCTGCTCACCTCATAAAAGAGGGCAAGGTGGCTGACAGGCAACAGCTTATGGACATAAACAAGCGCATATACGAGCTGGGTAAATTATTCGATAAGCCGGTTGTAGCCACGGGCGATGTGCATTTTCTGGACCCACATGATGAGTATTTCCGGCGCATACTCATGCACGGTCAGGGATTTTCCGATGCCGATCAGCAGGCGCCGTTATACTTCAAAACTACCGATGAGATGCTCGAAGAGTTTAAGTATCTTGGCGATGATGCATGCCGTGAAGTGGTCATAAGCAATCCCAATGCAATAGCGTCAATGATAGAATTCGTAAAGCCCATACCCGATGAATTTTATCCACCGCATATAGATAGAGCGGAGGAAGAGATACAGAATATGGCTCTAAGCAATGCTTTGGCTATATACGGTGATCCGCTGCCGCCTATCGTTAAGCAAAGGCTGGATAAGGAGTTAAATGCTATCATAACGAATGGATTTTCGGTATTATACCTTATAGCCCAAAAATTGGTTAAAAAATCGCTGGAGGACGGTTATTTGGTAGGTTCAAGAGGGTCAGTGGGTTCGTCGTTTGTAGCCACGATGTGCGGTATAACTGAGGTTAATCCTCTACCGCCGCATTATGTATGCCCTCACTGCCATTATAGCGATTTCGATATAGATGTGGATGAGTATGGTTGCGGGGCCGATCTACCCGATAAGGACTGCCCAGTTTGCGGTAAACCACTTAAAAAGGATGGTTATGATACGCCGTTTGAGGTTTTTTTGGGGTTTAACGGGGACAAGGTCCCTGATATAGATCTTAACTTTTCAGGCGAATATCAACCGAGAGCGCACAAGTACACTGAAGAGCTTTTCGGAGAAGGGCATGTCTTTCGTGCCGGCACCATAGCTACTATAGCTGATAAGACGGCATATGGTTTTGTTAAAAATTATTTGGAAGAAAAGGGGCTTGTGGCTCACAATGCCGAGGTGAATCGGTTGGTGAAAAATTGCACCGGGATCAAACGTACCACTGGTCAGCACCCGGGTGGGGTCATGGTGGTACCTAAAGACAAGGATATATTGGATTTTACACCGATACAGTATCCGGCTGATGAGAAAGATTCCGGCGTTATAACCACGCACTTTGACTACCATTCCATAAGCAGCCGATTAGTCAAACTGGATATACTGGGCCACGACGATCCCACGGTTATACGCATGTTGGAGGATATAACAGGGATAGATGCCAAAGGCATACCAATAGGGGAGAAAACCGTCATGAAGATATTTTCTTCCACGGAGCCTCTTGGCGTTGAACCAGTGCAGATAGGTAGCGAAGTAGGCACTATAGGGATACCGGAATTCGGTACCAGATTTGTACGACAAATGCTGGTGGATACCCGCCCGACCACGTTTGCCGAACTTATAAGGATAAGCGGTTTGTCACATGGTACCGATGTGTGGCTAAATAACGCTCAAGATCTTATAAAACAGGGCGTAGCCAAATTATCGGAAGTTATAGCGACGCGCGATGATATAATGCTTTCTCTTATTCATATGGGGGTGGAGCCGGGACAGGCGTTCAGGATCATGGAAAGTGTGCGCAAAGGTAAGGGCCTAAAGCCCGAAGATGAGCAACTTATGCATGATACAGGTGTGCCGCAATGGTTTATAGATTCCTGCAAAAAGATAAGATATATGTTCCCAAAGGCACATGCCGTTGCGTACGTTATAATGGCCTTTCGTATATCATATTTTAAGGTGTATCATCCTGAGGCCTTTTATGCTGCATATTTTACCGTAAGGGCCGATGAATTTGATGCCGATATTGTGTCTAAGGGCCCGGATACTGTGCAGGATAGCTTGCATGAGATAGAACGTAAGGGCAATAATGCCACTGCCAAGGAGAAGAATCTATTAACCATATTGGAGGTGGCACGAGAGATGTATGCGCGCGGTATACAGGTGCTACCGGTCGATATAGCCAAGTCTCAGGCCGATAGATTTATAGTGACCGATAACGGTATATTGCCGCCGTTCACCGCTCTGCAAGGAGTGGGTTTGAATGCTGCCCGTAATATAGTTGCTGCCAGAGGGCAGGCGCAATTCACATCTATACAAGACTTAAAAGAAAGAGCCAAGGTCAGCCGCACCGTAGTAGATATAATGAAAAATCACGGCTGCCTTAGAGGATTACCTGAAACCGCTCAATTGTCGCTATTTTGATGCTGCCGTATGAATGCTTTGGCATGCTCTATGGCCACGGACAGGCTTTGACGCGCCGGCCCGCCGTACACCTTCCTGTTTTGCACGCAAGTATCCAGAGATATGGCTTGCATGACATCCTCGTCGAAAAGGTCTGAGAAACCCCTGTATTCCTCCAGCGACAAATCGGATAAGTCCTTGCCGTTATCCAGGCAATAGACCACAAGGCGGCCTATCACTTCATGAGCCTGGCGGAAGGGCATGCCTTTTTTGACCAGATAGTCGGCGGCATCAGTAGCATTGGTAAATCCACCTTGTGCGGCTTTCAACATAACATCTTCGTGAAATGAAGCAGTATCCAGCATGGCGCTGAATATCGGAATGGATATTGCTAATGTATCCACAGCATCGAAAACGGCTTCTTTATCCTCTTGCATATCCTTATTATAGGCTAGGGGCAGTCCTTTCATGACGGTGAGCAACGTCATTAAATCGCCGTATAAGCGGCCGGTTTTGCCACGTATCAGCTCAGCTACATCGGGATTTTTCTTCTGAGGCATGATGCTGCTGCCTGTGCTGAATGCATCATCCATCTCTATGAAGTTGAACTCGACCGATGACCATAATACAAGTTCTTCGCAAAAACGGCTCAAGTGCATACCTATCATGGCCGCACAGCAGCAGAATTCTATGGCAAAATCCCTGTCCGATACGGCATCCATGCTATTCTCTGATACAGCTCCGAAGCCAAGCTGTTGGGCCACATATTCCCTGTCAATAGGATACGTGCTGGTAGCCAGCGCACCAGAACCTAGAGGCATTACATCGGTCCTTTTGTAACAATCGTCCAGACGTTCGTAATCGCGCTTAAGCATTTGAAAGTATGCCATCAAGTGGTGACCGAGTGTTACCGGCTGAGCCCTCTGCATATGCGTATAACCTGGCATTATAGCATCGATATGGTCCTGCGCCTTATCTGTTATGATCTGCATGAGCGATAATAGCGAACGCTGTATTCCACGTATGGCTTCTTTCATGTACATGCGCATGTCCAGCGCTACCTGATCGTTACGGCTTCGGGCAGTATGCAGGCGTCGGCCTGCATCGCCTATGCGATCGGTGAGCTGTTGCTCTATGAATGTATGGATATCCTCGATATCTTCAGATATCTTCAATTGTCCGCTTTCTATATCGTTTAATATATTTTTAAGCCCTTCTATTATGACTCGTCCGTCTTGCTCGCTTATTATACCGCATTTAGCCAGCATACTAGTATGTGCTATGCTGCCCTCTATATCCTGCCTATAAAGGCGTTTATCGAAAGCTATGGAAGCATTGAATCGTTCCATAGCTCGATCGGCTTCTTTGGCGAATCTGCCGCCCCATAACTTCATGATTTCTTATTCCTTTCCATCATGAGGGCCCTGACCTTAAGCGGTAGACCGAATAAATTTATGAATCCCTCTGCGTCCTTTTGATTATACACATCCTCCTCACCGAAAGTGGCCAGATCTACATCGTACAGAGAGTAATCGGATTTTACACCAGCCGGCGAGCAGTTGCCTTTGTATAGCTTCATGCGTACAGTGCCGGTAACAGTCTGCTGAGTACTATCAACGAAAGCCGACAAAGCCTCTCGAAGCGGCGTGTACCAGCATCCGTCATAGACAAGTTCTGCAAATTTTGTCGCTATCATCTCTTTATAATGCGCTGTCTGGCGATCCAAGGTAAGCGATTCCAATTCCCTGTGAGCAAGGTAGAGTATGGTGCCGCCGGGCGTTTCATATATGCCTCGCGATTTCATACCTACCAGGCGATTTTCCACCATATCGGTTATGCCAACGCCATTTTGAGCGCCTAAGCGGTTTAATTCTTCTATCAGTTCAACCGAATCGTAAGCCTGGCCGTTTATTGTTTTGGGTGTGCCCTGTTCAAACCCTATCTCCACATAGGTCGGTTTGTCGGGGGCTTTATTTGGTGGCGTTATTATAAGGTATACGTCATCTTTAGGCTCGTTCCATGGGTCTTCCAAATCGCTGCCTTCATGGCTGAGATGCCAGAGATTGCGATCCATGCTGTACGGATGTTCCTTGGTAACCGGTACTGGTATACCGCGTTTTTGAGCATATTCGATCTCCTCATCCCGGGATTTTATATCCCATATGCGCCATGGTGCTATTATCTTTATGTGCGGGTTGAGAGCCTTTATGGTCAACTCAAAGCGTACCTGATCATTGCCTTTACCCGTGGCGCCATGAGCTATAGCCTGTGCGCCTTCAGCCTCGGCTATTTCTACCAAGCGTTTGGCTATGAGAGGACGTGCCATGGATGTACCCAGCAGATATTTGCCCTCGTATATTGCGCCAGCTTTTAGCGTAGGGAATATGAAGTCTTCTACGAATTCTTTTTTCAGGTCCTCTATGTATATCTTGCTGGCTCCGGTCTTTATAGCTTTCTCACGTAGCGGTTCCAGTTCTTCGCCCTGGCCTACGTCGACGGCCACCGCTATCACTTCGTAATCGTAGTTTTCCTTTAGCCACGGGATTATTATGGATGTATCCAAGCCTCCCGAATATGCCAATACTACTTTTTCCTTGCTCATATTTTTACCTCCATATCGTTATAATAAATAATTATACATCATAGTGCATATTTATGCAATATATTAGGCTATAAACTTGGTTATAGCTACTATCACATCAACTGCCGGTAGGAATATAAGCTGGCCGAGCAATGTACCTCCTATCTTGCCGAGTACGAGCAATGTGACCATGAAGTTAACATCCTTATACGGTCTTTTACCTTGAAGCGTTTGATCGGTTATCATAGCTGCTGTGGGATCTACCACTACCGCATACAATATAGTTGCTATACCATTTATTATCCCGGATAATTGACTGGCTGTCAATCGATATTCCGGTATTATTGTCCCGGAATATACAGAAGCCAGGACACCGACCGTGTAAATAGATGTTATAATAGTATGGTACAGTATTAAATTAATAGGTATGCCAGAGTGACGAAACTCATGCAAATACTGCGGCTTTGGTATGGTTATGCTTTTTTTGACACGCTTAAGCGTTTTTATGGACAATGTTTGTACTAATAAATTAGGCACCGAACCAGCTATCTCTAAACGGTTGATGGCATAAGAAAATATGTTTATGAAAGTAGGTATAACAATAGCTCCCACTATGCTGCCTATTGTGGCGGAAAATATTATAAGCCGAAAATCTTCAAGCACACCGCTGCTGCCGTATTTTATTGCATGATCCACTATACTGCCCACCAAAGGAGCCTGTATCATATTGGATGTCCTCGATACCAGCACTATTATATTAAACAACGATAAAGCTACGGCCAAGCGTTTGGTGCGTATGCCGGCTATTCGTGTGGAATATGACAGCGTATCGATGCTGTGTATTATCATGGTCAATATACAAACCGTCATTATTCTGCTATAATTGTTCATGGAATATTAACCTCTGCTATATGTTTTTCCAAATTAATATACTCCAAAACAGAGCATAAGTAAAGAAGGAAGTCAGATGATTGTATTAGGAATAGATCCAGGCCTGGCTACATTGGGCTATGGTGCGGTGGATTATGATAAAAATAAATTAAAGCTCATCGATTACGGGGTTGTGACCACACAGCCTGATATGCCGTTGCCGCAGCGTCTCAAAAGCATATACGATGATGTGACGGCTTTGATAGAACGCTATGAGCCGCGCGCTTGTGCTGTGGAAGAACTATTTTTCAACAAGAATGCCAAAACGGCATTGACCATAGGACATGCCAGAGGAGTGGCTATATTGGCGGCGGCTAATAATGCCGTTCCTGTTTATGAGTATACGCCGCTGCAAATAAAGCAAGGCATAACAGGGTATGGTATGGCTCAAAAACTGCAGGTACAGCGCATGGTTAAATTGCTTTTATCCATGGATGATATACCCAAGCCGGATGATGCTGCCGATGCGCTGGCAGCGGCCATATGTTGTTGCTATTCTGAGGCAATGGGAGTGAATATATGTTAGCGTATTTGGATGGTTTAATTGAACACAAAAGCTCGAATTATGTTATAATAGATGTGAATGGCATTGGGTTCAAGGTATATGCCACTACAAAGATATTGGCGGATATGCCCGATGTCAAAAGCCGGACGAGGTTGTATGTCCACTGGCATATAGGCGAGGGCAATATGGCGCTATTTGGATTTGCCTCGGAACAGCAGGTGGATATGTTCGAGAGCCTCATATCGGTATCGGGTGTAGGCCCTAAGGGAGCTCTGGCATTAATGGATGCTCTTTCCTATGAGCAGATACTGCTGGCTATAGTACAGGGAGACGAAAAGAGCCTGAGTCGGGCCAAGGGTATAGGGGCTAAGACAGCGCAGCGCATTATAATGGAACTCAAGGATAAGCTGCATATGCCCAGGGAAATAAAATCGAGCGATATAGGTGAACGAATAGACGAAAGCACGTACGGACAAGCCGTAGAGGCCCTTATATCATTGGGTTATGCACCGGCTGAAGCTGCCAGGGTTTTAGAAGGCGTGACCACTGATGGTCGGAGCTTGGAAGAAGTAATTAAAGAAGCGCTGAGGCGTTTTTAATTGGAGGACATGATGTCAGACAGGATAATAGCGGCGGAGCTTGCACAAAATGATATAGAGTTGGAGACAGCCTTAAGGCCGAGGACACTGAGCGAATATATAGGGCAGAATAGTGTCAAAGAAAAGCTGCGCATATTTATAGATGCTGCAAAACAGCGCCATGAAGCATTGGATCACGTATTGCTGTATGGACCGCCGGGGCTGGGCAAGACTACATTGGCTAATATAATAGCCAATGAGATGGGCGTGAACATACGGATAACATCGGGCCCTGTTATAGAACGCGCCGGCGATTTAGCAGCTATATTGACCAATATGGCCGAGTACGATGTGCTGTTCATAGATGAGATACACAGGCTCAACAGGGCAGTAGAGGAAATATTGTATCCCGCTATGGAGGACTATGCGCTGGATATAGTTATAGGTAAGGGACCGGGGGCTCGTTCGCTGCGTATAGACCTGCCGCATTTTACGCTTATAGGCGCTACTACAAGGGCAGGGCTTTTGACGCCACCGCTCCGCGATCGTTTCGGCGTTATAAATCGTCTAGAGATGTATGCCATAAATGAACTCAAGGAAATAGTGATAAGATCGGCGTATCTTTTAAAAGTGGGCATAGATGAACGAGGCGCCTGTGAAATAGCCAGGCGCGCCAGAGGCACACCCAGGGTGGCCAACAGGCTGCTCAAACGCGTCAGGGACTATGCTCAGATAAAGGCCGACGGTATAATAACCTATGATGTGGCAAAGGCAGGATTGGATCTTTTAGAAGTAGATGAATTAGGGCTGGACGAGGTGGACAGAAAGATGCTGAGTATAATGATAGACAAATTCGGAGGCGGACCGGTCGGTTTGGATACGCTGTCGGCGGCGGTAAACGAACAGGCCGATACAATAGAGGATGTATATGAGCCCTATCTGCTGCAGCTCGGTTTCATTGACCGCACACCGCGTGGCAGGATAGCCACACGCCTAGCCTATGAACATATGGGCATACCATTTGAAGATAGATGAGGTGGTCTAGGATTTGAAGCTTTTAATGCATATTTGCTGTGGGCCGTGTGCCACGTATCCGACGAAAATATTGCAACAAGATGATGATATAGAACTATACGGGTTATTTTTTAACCCTAACATACAGCCATATACCGAATACAGCAAGCGCATGGAAACGGCGCGGCAATTTGCTCAGGCTGCTGGTCTTAAGCTCATAACCGTAGATGAGTATAACCTGGTGGAATTTTTGCGCAATGCGGCATTCAGGGAAAGCATGCGCTGCCGGATGTGCTATGCCATGAGGCTGGAAAGAGCGGCTAGCGTGGCTAGAAACGGTGGTTTCGATGCGTTTACCACGACTATGCTGGTCAGTCCGTATCAAAAGCACGAATGGGTGAAGGAGATAGGCCGGGAGGCCGGCGAGAAATACGGCGTGCCTTTTTTATACCGGGATTTCAGGGAGGGTTATAAAGAAGGCGTTGAAATATCCAAAGCCATGGGGCTGTACAGACAACAGTATTGCGGCTGTATATACAGCGAGATGGAGCGGTATATATCCAAGAAAAAGGGTGAACTTTATAAATGAATCTGCAACAGATGGGAAAGATTATAATAACCATAGGGCTCCTGTTTATGATTGTAGGCGGATTTATATGGCTTATTGGAAGAACCGGCATACGTCGCTTGCCCGGCGATATAGTGATAAGGCGCGGCAATTTTACGCTGTACTTTCCTATAGTGACATGTTTGGTTGTAAGCGCGGTGCTGTCACTGCTTTTTTATATAATGGGAAAATTTAAGTAGCTTTATAAAGGAGATAATACTATATATAATGTGGCGTTTAGAAGACTTCGATTATGATTTGCCGGAGGAATTAATCGCTCAAAAACCTTTAGAACAGCGCGATATGTCAAGGCTATTGGTATATGATAGAAAGACAAAATCTATAGATCATAGGATATTTCATGATATAGTAGAGTACTTGGAAACAGGAGATACTTTGGTGATAAACGATACCAGGGTTATACCGGCGCGCCTGATAGGTTATAGGGAAGATACCGGCGGGAAGATAGAGTTTCTATTGCTCAAGCGCTTGGAGGCTGATAAATGGGAGATAATAGAGCGCCCGGGTCGTCGGGCCAAGATAGGAACTGTATTCGTATTCGGAAACGGCGAACTGAAAGCCCGTATACTGGAGAAAACATCGCAGGGTGGGCGCATAGTGGAATTTATGTATGACGGCATATTCGAGGAAATACTAGATAAATTGGGTCAGATGCCTCTACCGCCGTATATAAAAGAAAAACTTGACGATAAAGAACGTTATCAGACGGTATATGCCAAGAATGAAGGGTCAGCGGCTGCTCCCACTGCAGGACTGCATTTTACCAATGAATTGCTGCAGCGTATAAAGAATAAAGGCGTGAATATAGTGCATATAACCCTTCATGTAGGATTGGGTACATTCCGTCCCGTTAAAGAAAATGATATAACCAAGCATCAGATGCATTCAGAGTATTATCAGGTAAGCCGACAGGCGGCAGATGCTATAAATGATACGCATAAAGCCGGGCATAGAGTGTTTGCGGTCGGTACCACCTGCGTGCGCACATTGGAAACTGTGACCGATGAGCAAGGCACAACCCATGCGGGCGATGGTTGGACCGATATATTCATTTATCCGGGTTATCGGTTTAAGGCTATAGATGCATTGATAACCAATTTTCATCTGCCAAAATCCACGTTGCTCATGCTCATAAGCGCTTTTGCAGGCAGAGAAGAGATATTGCGCGTTTATAAAGAAGCTGTTGAACAGCGTTATCGCTTTTTTAGTTTCGGCGACGCAATGTTGATACTGTAGAACTGTGACTGCTCAGGTACAGTTGTGCATAGGCGACGGTAACGATTAGCCTCAAGGCGATTTTGTGGAGGATATCTGGTGAAACTTAGCGAAGTGTGGACACGGCTTAATATATATGCCTCGCTACGGCTGTGAAGCTGGACCACTACGCAATCACAGATCGCTGTGGTCCTACGCTTCAAAAGCCCGCTCAGCATATATATT
Organism: Mahella australiensis 50-1 BON; assembly: GCF_000213255.1. Classification (NCBI taxonomy): domain Bacteria; kingdom Bacillati; phylum Bacillota; class Clostridia; order Mahellales; family Mahellaceae; genus Mahella; species Mahella australiensis. The sequence continues at coordinate 2,014,316 of NC_015520.1, read as the reverse complement.
AAGCCTTCTCTAAACAGGTGGTTGGAAATTCCTGAAACAAGCTCTAGTTTCACCGATATCCGGAACATATGAGCCGGAGGCTAATCGTTACCAAGCCAGCTGAATAGTCACGTAGAATTTGCGTTTGGCTATTGACAGCTGTATGCGTATGGGTTAGAATAATACAGTATATTGTGGAAGTCCCGGACATTGACGTAAAACAATATCGATTATTATGATTTTCGAATAAAGTAAAGACACAATCTTGCGAGGAGGGAAAGGATTGGATACATTTGTAGCAAAGCCCTATGAAATAGAGCGCAAATGGTATGTGATAGATGCTACAGGCAAGCCTTTAGGCCGTTTGGCCAGCGAAGTGGCTAAAATATTGCGCGGCAAAAATAAACCTATATACACCCCTCATGTGGATACAGGGGATTATGTAGTTATAATAAATGCGCAGAATGTAGTATTGACCGGTAAAAAATTGGATCAGAAGATGTATAGACATCACAGTTTGTATCCAGGTGGCATGAAAGAGACTCCGTACCGTAAGTTTTTGGCACAAAGGCCGGAGAAAGCCATCTATGAGGCTGTAGAGGGTATGCTGCCGCACAATAGCTTGGGACGTCATATGATAAAGAAGTTGAAGATTTATAAAGGCGCTGAGCATAAACATGAGGCCCAGCAACCTGAAGTTTTGGAATTGAATATATAAAGAGGAGGGTAATTCTTGGCAGTACATTATTATGCTACTGGAAGGCGAAAAACCTCAGTAGCCAGAGTGAGATTAATACCAGGTGGTAAGGGTAATATCACCGTGAATGGCAAAAATGCCGATGAATACTTCAATATAGAAACTTTAAGAATACAGGTTCGTCAACCACTGGAACTGACGAATATGGCCGACAAATTCGATGTGGTGGTGAAAGTAAGCGGTGGTGGCTTTACAGGTCAGGCAGGAGCGGTACGCCATGGTATAGCTCGTGCGCTGCAATTAGTGGATCCAGAGCTGCGTGAGCCGCTTAAGAAGGCGGGCATGCTTACTCGGGATCCAAGAATGAAAGAACGCAAAAAGTATGGCTTGAAGGCTGCCAGACGTGCGCCTCAGTTCTCAAAGAGATAGTTTTATATTGCGAGAGGATTTCTTTATCAATTACCTATCCGTTAACGGATAGGTAATTGAATTTGATCAAAATGTATATAGGAAGAATACTGGGAGAGTGAGCTCATCGGCTAGGATATGAAATTGTGGTGGGAAGAAAAAGCTATATATTCATCTTCATTGAGAAAGCCTTTTCTATGCCTGGATGGGAGGTTCTGTGTATTTATGAGAAGATTTTTGTATTACAGAAGGATAATCTTAATACTTCTGGTATTTTGGGTGATTTTGGTTGAAGAAATTAGTTTTAAGCAAATTTTAGCGGGAATGATTGTGGGTGTATTAACCATTATCTTTACTAATAATTATTTGCTTCTGGGGGATTATGAGCATTTTTACAGCTTAAAACTATGGACGGTTGTCAAATTTATAACCTATCTTATGCTTGAAATTTATCGGGCAGGCATTATTTCTATTTATCGTATTATTAAAAATGAAACAAATGTATATATAATAGATATGGAAACTAAATTAGAACGAGATTTTACGATAGGTATATTGGCCAATTCAATTACGTTAACACCTGGAACAGTAACTCTTGATAAAAATGGGAAAAAACTTAAAGTGCTTTGCTTAGGGAACTCTAGAAATCAAAATTTACATGATGTTACTAAATTAAAATTCGAAGATATTTTATCAGAGGCATAAATAAATGGATTTTCAACAATATTTGATTATCATCATTGCTGTTTTTATGGTAGGTGGTATTATAAGAACTATATTAGGTCCAACTATATGGGATAGAATGCTTGGGATGAATTTGATTTCGTCAAAGATTATAATGGCAATAGTTGTCTTTGCACTTATATTAGACAAATCCTATTTGCTTGACATTGCAATAGCATATACGCTTATAGGATTTATAGGAATGGTATTACTTGCTAGGTTTATAGAAAGACGAGGAGATCTTTGATGCAATTATTGGGAAATGTGTTGATTGTTATAGGTTTAATTTTTATTTTTTTTGGCGTTTACGGGATCCTTAGATTTAAAAATTTTTATTCTCGTATCCTTATTACATCAAAAGTGGATACAGTGGGATTTATTACTTTGATGATAGGAATAATGATTAAAGCAGGGATGAGTTTCTTTAGTCTGAAAGTACTTTTTATTATAATTCTAGCTATTATAACAAATCCTATTTCTACTCATGCTATAGCTAGATCGGCATATATAAGTGGTTATAGAGTAAATGATCATTACGATGAGTGAATTGAAAAATGATTATTATTACAATAATCATTGCGTGGCAATATATTTGCGAAATATAGAAAGGTAAGAAACCATATGTTGGAGAATATATTTCTCTTGCTAATGTTGGTACTTGCGTTAATTACGGTTCAGACATCAAAGATAAGAAGAGCGATAGTTTATATGGGTACTTTTTCTCTTATAAGCTCCTTTGTTTATATATATTACGGCGCTCCTGACGTTGCTATGGCCGAGGCTGTCATTGGGAGTGCATTAGCGACAATATTATTTTTGGTCGCCTTAAAGAAATATAAAGTCTTTACCATATGTGTTGTTCATGCGGAAGATAAGAATTTTAATGATAGTTATGTAGGTAACAGCAAAATTCAAATATTAAATGATATTGAGGACTTTTTGGCAGAACGCGAATTAGAACCCCAGGCGGTTTATACAACCGAGAAAATAGATAATATTTTAAATGCACATAATTACGATATGGTGATTAATCAAAAAGGCGATTCTATAATAATATATGGGAATTTAGAGAATTATCAATTCGAAGAATTAGAAAACTTTTTAAATAGTAATAGATATAATCATTTAAATCTATCCATTATAAGGATGCGAGGATATGAAGACAATGATACGTAAATTGCCTTTAATACTTGTGTGTGGAACTTTTGCAGTATTGATAATAATTTCATATTGCAGCAATATGGAAACTATAGATAAGCCGGTATATGATTATTATCTGGAATCCTTTCAAAGTGATACGGGAGCGTCAAATGCCGTCACAGCTATTTATCTCAATTATAGGATTTTTGATACTATATTTGAAGCTTTATTGTTACTATTAAGCGTTATTGCAGTAATACATTTATCATGGGAGAGGGATGACGATGAGTTCTAATTCTGAAATTATAACAAGGATGGTTGGTTTATTATACCCTTTCATTATTGTATTCGGTATATACGTAATAGTTAACGGTCATTTGACTCCCGGTGGAGGATTCCAAGGCGGAGCGATCATTGCATCGGTTTTTATCAGCCGTTATATAGCCTTTCCTGCAGACGATTTTCGCATTGAATCATTGCAACTTATAGAAAAGATATTGTTTATATGTATAATTTTATTTCCTATATTAGTTCTCTTTCAACAATGGTATGTTAATGATTATTTGCATAATTATATCAATCTAATATATTTAATATCTATGAATATCTTCATAGGATTGAAAGTTAGCTGTGGCTTGACTATAATATTTTTGAGATTTATATTTCACGAAGGTAGGTAAAATTTTGGGATATATAAATGGCGAAATAGCTGGCATTATTATATTTTTCATAGGCTTTGCCGGTCTACTGTCGAGGAAAAATATTCTTAAAACTATAATATGTGTGGAGATTATGGAATCAGCTATAATATTATATTTTATATCTTCCGCCTTTGTTGAGGGGAGCGTACCGCCAATAGTTCCCTTTGACGCCGATAAAGTGGCGGACCCATTACCTCAGGCGCTGATGATAACCGAAATCGTTATCGGTATAGCTGTTTCTGCAGTGGCGTTGACTATGTTTATTCATATGTATCATAAATATGGAACGACAAATTGGCAAAAGGCCATGAAAAAAAGGAGAAATAAATGATACCTTTATTTTTTCTTATATTGGCACCTATTCTTGTGGGAATGATATTTTATCTATTTTTTAAACCGAGACATAGATTTATAATCCCTATATTTCAGTGCTTTATCCTAGCGATGGCCATTATTAATTTCTTGCATGTAAAGCAACATAATACTTATATGGAAACATTGGGTGGCTGGAGTCACGGTATTGGAATAACATTAAAGCTGGATCCAATATCGGGGGTTATGGTTGTTTTAACTGCTACATTATTCTTGGCCATGGTTATTTTTGATTATAGAGAAACTTACATGAATAATTTATTTATATTTTTATTTTTATCATTAGAGGGCATGATGATTGGTATATTTGTTTCTAACGATTTGTTTAATGTTTTCGTTATGATAGAAGTTTCGACTATAATCGTGAGTATTCTGATAATGTTTAAAAAAGATAGTCGTGCCATATATGACGGCATGTTATATATGATGATAAATGTTGTTGCGATGCTGTTCTTTTTATTTGGAGTAGGGATGTTATATAAAACTTTTGGAGTATTGGATTTAACCTTAATCCAACAACGAATGGCATTTATACATAATTCTCAAAGCTTGATTTTACCCTATGCTTTTATAATGACGGCTATAGCCCTAAAAACAGCATTAATGCCGCTTTTTAGCTGGTTGCCCAAAGCTCATGGAACGCCTAGCGCTCCATCGATAGTTTCTGCTATTTTATCTGGACTATATGTAAAAAATGGGGTTTATTTATTTATCAGAATGCAAAAAGTTTTTGAAACTCATATTAATACTATGGATTTTTTCTTGCTAATTGGTTTTCTGACGGCGATTATCGGAGTCGTATTGGCCATCTCCCAGAAAGATATAAAGTTAATTTTGGCTTATAGTACCGTTTCACAAATAGGTCTCATAATGATGGGCATTAATATGGGTAATATCCAGGCGTATTGGGGGGCGATTTATCATATTATAAATCATGCTATATTTAAATCTACGCTTTTCTTAACAGCAGGTATTATAACTGAAACATACGGAACGAGAAACTTATATAAAATCCGAGGTTTATTCAAAAGCATGCCGGCAGTATCAATAGCTATGATAATGGCCATAATGGGAATAATTGGGACACCGTTTTTTAATGGAAGTATATCGAAGTATTGGATTTCTTACGGCGCCCAGGGATCTTTGGCTGAGTTCGGTATTGTATTAATAAATCTTGGTACTATTATTTCTTTTGTAAGGTATTCAACTATGGTTTTTGGTGATGGTGAGACGGGGAGGATAAACATGGGCCTTAATAGGAAATTTATTGTTTTAGCAATGGGGTTTGCGTGTTTGGGAGGGGGAATTTTAGGAAATGAGTTGATGAGGTTTTTATTCGATCAATATATGGTAATAACTCCAGGGTCTTACATAAATAAAATCATGATTTTCCTAACTAGCCTTCTGATAGGATTCTTAGCATATCATTTGGTGATAAAAAAATCTAACATTTTATCCCGAGTAAGAGAATTGGAACTCGATTTTAACAGTATGTGTTTTTCTATCATAAGCTTTTTTTTGCTTATTTTGATATATCTGAAATATGCGGGGGTAGTCGTCTAATTTCAGATTCGCTTAAGCATAAACGCTATTATCTATAGCCCGCTTAAATCAAAATCGGGCGTATATGTGCTTTTAGCCGAAGAACGCTCTTGGACATAGCCGTTTTCCAATCCTATATCGAAGAAATAATCTATAATATCCTCGTATTGACGTCGACTTATACGTCGGTTTAACCTCTCATGTTCTTTGGCCTTATACATAGGCGTATATTGTGCCATTAGGCTTACATAAACCTCTATAGGGAGATTGTTTCTTATCCATAACAGTATCTGTTTGGAATCCTCGATCAATCCAGGGAGCATAAGATGCCGTATTACGAGACCTCTTTTTATTATACCCTCGTCGTCAAATTGAGGCGAGCCGACTTGTTGATGCATTTCCATTATAGCGGCCGTAGCATGTTCAAAATAATGCGGTGCTTTTGAATATTTTACAGCATACTCGTCGCTGAAGTATTTCAAATCCGGCAAATATACATCGATTAAGCCATCCATACAATGTAATGCATCTATTGATTCATAAGCATTAGAATTATATAACACCGGTATTGCCAAACCATGTTCTTTAGCTTTTATTAAAGCTTCTGCTATTTGCGGCATAAACGATGTTGGTGAAACCAGATTTATGTTATGGGCACCTCGTTGTTGTTGCATTATGAATAGCTTAGCCAGCTCGTCTATGCTTATCTCTTTGCCGAAATCATTTTGGCTTATATCATAATTCTGGCAAAAAAGGCAGCTCAAATTGCAATGGGAAAAGAATACCGTACCAGACCCTCTGGTGCCGCTTATACATGGCTCTTCCCACCGGTGCAGCGAGGCTAATGCTATTTTAGGCAATGCACCGGCACGGCATATGCCGCATTGGCCGTCCAAACGGTTTATGCGGCACTGTCGCGGACATAGACGGCAGTCGCTCAGCCATTTAGTAAAGTCATTCATGCGTTACCTACTCGCACCTCCGCCGCCGGATGAGCCACTGCCAAATCCGCCGCTACCGAAGCCCCCGCCACTACTACCAAAACCACCGCCACCAAAGCCGCCGCCCCCGAATGGTGGCCCGCCCCAGCGGTTGTAACGGCCGCGTCGCCCCCCGCCGCTTTTGATGTTAAAGAAAATAAATGCTATGGCGATCAATATAAATATTACACCGCTCCATGAAGCGTCATTTGAATCTTGCTCTTCAGCGCTTGTATCAACGCTTATGGGTGTATAGCCGTCAATGCTGTTCAAATCTATGTCATATTCCTCGGCTACACGCGTTGCTATAGCCATATAACCGTCTGTTATGCCTGTGGAATATGCCTTCTGATTCCATTGCGGGAGCACATACTCGTCCAATATACGTCCGGCTACACTGTCCGGTATGGCACCTTCCAGACCATAACCTACCTCTATGCGCACTTTCCCGGATTGATTATCCATAAGGCGCTGTTTATTTACCAGCAGCAAAACGCCGTTGTTTTTCTCTTTATCGCCTATACCCCAGTTGCGGAACAACTCCAGTGCATAATCTTCTATGGGGTAATCTCCCATGTTATCTACGGTCACTACTATTATTTGCGCATCGGATGCATTGTCTATAGCAGCACCCAACTCGTTGATGCGCTGCTCGTCTTCGGCATCGATGAGATCGGCATAGTCATATACATACGCGAACTCGGATGGCTTGGGTGGTATAGGAGGCGTTGCTGATACTGCAATAGGTATCAGCATAAAAGCCAAAAAGCACACCCATATGCGTTTAAAAATTACCATTGACTTTCCCTCTTATTCGGAAAAATCCACCTGGGGAGCTTTTTGAGCCCCCTCTTCGGCCTGGAAATATTCTTTCTGCTCAAAGCCGAATAGGCCTGCTATTATATTGGTAGGGAAACGACGTATAGCAGCATTGTATTGCTGGGCGGCATTATTATAATCGCGACGGGATACTGCTATGCGATTCTCTGTACCGGCTAACTCATCTTGCAGCGCTATAAAATTTTGATTGGCTTTAAGCTCTGGATAGTTTTCCGCTATGGCAAGTAATCTTCCTAAAGCGCTGTTTAATGCCTGATCGGCTTGGGCTGCTTCACCTGCCGTTTGAGCGGCCAAGAGGCTTTCTCTGGCCTGATTTACACTGTCAAATACAGCCTGTTCATGGGCCGCATATCCTTTGACTGTTTCCACAAGATTGGGTATTAAATCAGCTCGCCGCTGCAGCATATTATCAACCTGGCTCCAGTTGCTATTTACGTTTTCTTCCATGTTGACCAGATTATTATAGCTGCTTATCAATACAATAGCCAATATCAATATTACAGCTATTATGACAATCCATGTTATAGTTGAACGTTTCAAAGTTTTATTTCCTCTCCTTCGATAAATTTGCAATTATTGTCGGGTTATACATCAATAATCTATGTCTATTATACAGTATAAACTATGCATGGTACAAGCAAAACAAGAACATGGAATGGCCTTCGATTCGTAATATATAACTGAAACGGATGATACAAAGCGATGCAAATGATATAAAGCCGGAGAACGCCTTGAAATATTGCGTAGGCGTACTCAATGAGTGCAGCGCAGAGCAAGCGTAGGTCGGGCATGGACGCCCGACCAGGCGGCATTGAGCATGGACGCGAATTGCCGGCGTTAGCTTGCTCAAGCGAAAGGAATTGTAAGTACGCCAGCAATATTTCATGAGCGTGCGTAGGATTTATATCCTTGCATCGCTGAATTTGTTATATTACGAATCGCAGATGGAATGGTGTTTTTGCTTGTGTTTATTGTGAGCAATTGATATAATTATATTAGATTATTGATTAGGGGGTATGAGTTATGTATAAAAAAGCGGATAATGTGCGCAGGGCCTTTGCCTTTATAATCGATGTGGCAATAACCTATTTGGTGGCCTTAATACCGTTTATAGGTGGCGTTATTGGTTTTTTCTACATGCTTTTAAGAGACGGTCTGTTAGACGGGCAAAGTATTGGCAAAAAGTTGCTTGACATTAAAGTGGTGACTGACCATGGTGCCGTTACATATGGCGATTCTGTTAAAAGAAATATAATCTTCGCCATACCAAGCCTGTTTATGATCATACCGATTATAGGACAGATTATAGGCGGTATCATTGGAGTAATAATATATGTGGTTGAGATCGTTAAGGCTATGAATGATGCCGAAGGGAAGCGCTATGGTGATGTATGGGCAGGGACCAAGGTGGTAGAGGTGCAAAAAGCATCGTGAGCAAAGCTGCAACGGTTTATACTATAGGTGAAGCGCTTATAGATTTTATACCGGATGAAAGAGGTGTGCCGCTTAAGCAGGTTAGTATGTTTCAAAGGGCACCTGGTGGAGCTCCAGCAAATGTTGCTTGTGCGGTAAGCAGGCTTGGAGGTACCAGCGCTTTTATAGGCAAGCTTGGTGCTGATGCTTTTGGAGATTTTCTTCTGGATACGCTAAATAGTGCTGGCGTTAATACAAACTATATAAGTAGAACGAATCAAGCCAATACTGCACTCGCTTTTGTAAGTCTCAAGGCCGATGGGAATAGGGAATTCATGTTTTATAGGAATCCGAGCGCTGATATGTTATTATCCGGAGATGAAATTGATAGCGAATGGTTCTCAGGAAAAGATATACTTCATTTCGGTTCCGTTGACCTTATAGAAGCTCCTGTTAAGTATGCACATATAAAAGCGATAAATAGCATTAAATCAAAAGACGGCCTGGTAAGCTTTGATCCTAATGTAAGGCTTGCTTTATGGGATGATGCGCAACGGTGCAGAGAAACTATAAACGATTTTATACCATATGCGGATATTTTAAAGATAAGCGATGAGGAGCTTGAATTTATAACAGGTATAGCCGAAGAGCCAAAGGCCATAGCGTCTTTATTTGTAGGTGATGTAAAGGTTGTAGCGTATACTAAAGGTGCTCAGGGTGCCGAGCTTTATACAAAAGATTTTAATATATCCGTGCCCGCCCGAAAGGTAGAGGTCGTCGATACTACCGGTGCCGGGGATGCCTTTACGGGGGCGTTTTTGTATAAGCTATTGCATAATTTGGAGGGCTTATGCTCTATAAACAAAGATGCGGCGTATGAGATGCTAGATTTTGCTAACAAGGCCGCTTCTATAAGCGTTATGCGGAAAGGCGCAATAAGCTCGATCCCGACGCTGGATGAAATAATAAGTTGCATTGGTTGATTAGATGAGTTATAATTATCATCGTTATTGATCGAGAGTATTGATGAAAGGACGATATAGTGAGATGGATATATTAAAGAATGTTCTTATGGCGTTGTATATAATCGCCAGTATTGTTTTAATCGTTGTCGTTTTGATGCAGTCGGGCAAGACGGCTGGTTTATCGGGCAGTATCGCAGGTGGAGCCGAAACATTCTTTGGCAAAAACAAGGCACGTACTTATGATGCAAAATTAAAGCGCCTGACCAAGTATGCTGCTGTAGTTTTTATAGTGCTGTCGCTTGTATTGGTATTGCTACAATAGCGATTCATAAGGTAAGATATGAAAGCCCGGCGAATAGAATAACGCCGGGCTAATTTTATATAATACTTAGAAAGGGTGTGTCGAATTTGACGAGACAAGAGGCTTTAGAACTGGTACAACAGCACATTAAAGAAGAAAATCTTTTAAAACATGTGTTGGCGACCGAGGCTATAATGAAGGCACTGGCTAAAAAGCTGGGACAGGATGAGGAAAAATGGGGCTTGGTTGGTCTGTTACATGATATAGATTATGAAGAAGTGGATCAGGACCCGGCCAGGCATGGTATAGTAGGCGCCGATCTTTTGGAAGGCATAGGCATGGATGCTGATATAGTGCATGCTGTTAAGGCTCATAATGAATACCATGGTATAGATAGGGTAACACTAATGGACAAGGCACTGTATGCAGCTGATCCTATGACTGGTTTTATAACGGCTGTATCCTTAGTATTACCTAGCAAGAACGTAGCTGACGTAACCGTGAAACAGGTAAAGAAAAAATTGAAAGATAAAGCTTTTGCCCGAGGTGCCAGCAGGGAGCAGATAAACAGCTGCGATCAATTGGGCATTACTTTGGATGAATTTATAGAGATATCGTTGGATGCTATGCGACAAATGGTCAACATAAATGCATGAGGAGGTGAATAATGAACATAAAAGAAAAACTATTAGAGATTATGGGCCAATCCGATTATACGCCCAAGACGGCAGTTCAATTAATGGATATTATGGGAATAGAGAGGGCAGACAAAAAAAGCTTTCTATCTGTGCTGGATGCTATGGAGAGAGAAGGCTCTATAGTAAGGACCAAAACTAAAAAATACGGTTTGCCCAAGAGATTGGGATATGTTACCGGAAGGTTTCAAGCTAATGCTAAGGGATTTGGGTTTATAATACCGGATGATGGTAGTCAGAAAGACGTATATGTATCAGCTGATGATATAAACGGTGCCATGAATGGCGACCGCGTAATGGCTAAAATACTGTTCAGCGATGGCGATCGCTCGCGCGAAGGACAAATAGTACAAATCCTTGAAAGAGCCAACGAGAGAATAGTAGGCACTATAGAAAAAAGCCAGCATTTTGCAGTTCTGGTTCCAGATGATCCGAGGTTGCATACGACTGTCCTCATACCAGACGATGCATTGAATGGGGCTCAAGATGGCTATAAAGTGGTGATACAGGTGACGAGGTGGCCGCGTGGACGCATTGGGGCTGAAGGGCGAGTTATAGAGGTTCTCGGTCACAAGGATGATGTCGGTACAGATATTTTATCTATAATACGTCAATATGAATTGCCAGAAGAATTTCCTCAGGAAGTGATGGAGGAAGCCGCTTCTGTGCCGCAAGCTGTCTCCCAAAAGGACATGCATGGCAGGGAGGATTTACGAGATCTTCATATAGTTACTATAGATGGAGAAGATGCAAAAGATCTAGATGATGCCGTATCCATATCATTGTTGCCAAATGGCCACTTCTTGCTCGGTGTTCATATAGCGGATGTCAGCCATTATGTAAAGGAGGGCAGCGCGCTCGATAAAGAGGCGTTATCCAGAGGATGCAGCGTGTACCCTGTAGACCGCGTCATACCTATGCTTCCACCGGCTTTGTCCAACGGTATATGCAGCCTTAATCCGCGTGTGGATCGCTTAACGCTTTCTGTATTTATGGAAATAGATAGTAAGGGCAATGTGGTCGAACATAGGTTTACCACCAGCGTTATTAAAACTTGCGAACGGATGACGTATACTGATGTGACAAAGCTGCTTACTGAGCCGGACGATGGGTTAATGGACAGATATGGTTATCTCATTGATGATTTTAAGCTAATGGAACAATTACGAGGCATATTGAGGCAGCGGCGTCGGGAAAGGGGAAGCATAGATTTCGATATAGATGAGGCTCAAATAAAACTGGATTTAAGCGGTAAACCTACTGATGTCTTGCTACACTCGCGTGGTATAGCCGATGAGATAATAGAAGAATTTATGCTGGTGTGCAACGAAACGGTGGCTGAGCACATGTTTTGGACGCAAGTGCCTTTTATCTATCGAGTTCATGAAGAGCCCGATCCGGAAAAGATACTGGCTTTTAACGATTTTATACACAATCTAGGTTATCATTTAAAGGGCATAGGAGGCAAAATACATCCCAAAGCGCTCCAAGACCTTTTAAATGAGGTGAAAGGCACCGAGGAGGAAGCGGTAGTTAACAGCGTGTTATTGCGATCGTTGCAAAGAGCGAGATATGATACTGAAAATATAGGGCACTTTGGATTGGCCGCACGTTATTATACGCATTTTACATCGCCTATAAGGCGGTATCCGGACCTGATGATCCATCGTATAATAAAGGATATGTTGTATGGCAGGCTCACACCTAAACGTGTGGAACATCTTGCTCAAGTATTACCGTCCATAGCTCAACAATCATCGCAGAGGGAAAGGGTGGCACAGCAGGTTGAGTGGGATACTGAGGATTTAAAGAAAGCCGAATATATGATGGACAAAATAGGCCAAACCTTTGATGGTATTATATCCGGTATCACCCATTACGGCATGTATGTGCAGTTGGAAAACACCATAGAGGGTCTTATACATGTAAGCGCCTTAGATGATGACTATTATGTATATAATGAAAAACACTACTGTTTTATAGGAGAGCATACCAGAAAGATATATCGTTTAGGCGATAAAGTCAGGGTAAAGGTAGCCAAGGTGGATCTTTCAACGCGCAATATAGACTTTGTCATGGACGAAGGGGAATAAGGCGCCTAAGCTTCAGACGCCCTTATTTCATCTTTTACTCTTCTTTTTTGTAATTTTGTACATCACCTTGTCGTTTATCTTTGCCGCTGGTTTTTTCAGCTACTTCGGATAGATATTGAGCCCGTTCTTTACTGCCCTCTAAGCCTGTCCAGTGGTTGAAATTAGCTATAAATTCTCCATATGCGCTTTTATCTAGCAAAGCATCTTCTAATTCATCGTCCTTTTTGATTTTATAAGTTTTTTTAGACATACTAACACCTCCTGACTATAATATTTCCACAAGATTTAAATAAAAATCTAATCAAACGCAGAAAGATATGGTATAATAGCATTAGTTACAATAAAAAAATAAGGGAGGCACAATAGCTATGAAAGATAAACTAAAAAAAGCATTTTTAATCGGCATAGGTGCTATGGCGGCTACAGGAGAGAAGATAGACGAGTTGGTGGACGAGCTGGTAGCTAAAGGGGATGTTACTGCTGAAGAGGGCAAGAAGATACTCGATGAGTATAAGGAGAAGGTTAAGGCTAATCAGCAGGATATGAGCAATAAGGTCAAAGAGGAATTGAGCAAAATGCTGGATAAGATGAACCTGGCTACAAAAAAGGATTTAGAGGAAATAAAAGTAAGATTGGACGCTATAGAGCGTAAATTGAACGATGGTCCTCAATAAAGGCCTTTAGATGGATTAAATGGGGCTGTAATCGCCCCTTTTTTCTTTATTAAATAAGGGGTGTTGTTTAGGATGAAAAATCCGCTGGAAAAACGATACATGCATTGGCGGCGCTATGCAGAAGTAGTCAATGTGCTGTTTAAGTATGGCTTTGGTTTCATAGCCGATAGGATAGGTATAACCAGTATATTGTTCAATATACGAAATCGCGTTAAAGGTACTAAGATAAGCACTTTGTCCGGACCGCAAAGAGTTCGCCTTATGTTGGAAGAAATGGGTCCCCTTTTCATGAAGCTTGGGCAAATCCTCAGTGTAAGGCCGGATCTGATACCTGAAGAGTACATACGGGAATTAAGCAAACTCCAGGATGCAGGTCCGGAATTGCTGTTTGATGTGATAAAAACGGCTATAGAAAAAGAGATCGGTTCATCGATAGAGAATATTTTCGCATATATAGATCCTCAACCTATAGCGGCAGCTTCTATAGCACAGGTACATAAGGGGATACTTAAGGATGACAGCGAGGTTATAATAAAAATACAGCGTCCGGACATAGATGACATAGTGGAGGCTGATTTGGCGATATTAAAAGAAATAGCCGGATTAATGGAGGCTAGGATGCCTGAAAGCAGGCGTTATCAGCCTATGGGTATAGTAAACGAATTATCGCGTTCGATACGCCGCGAACTGGATTTCGTAAGAGAAGGCATGAACATAGATCATTTTAGACGTAATTTTGAAGGGTACACCGAAATATATGTGCCTAAAGTGTATTGGGAGTATACCACAAAGCACATGCTCGTAATGGAATATATAGATGGTGTGAAAGTAAATGAAATAGAAAAGATAGATGCTATGGGTTTAGATCGCAAAACTATAGCCGAAAATGGTGCCAGAGCCATTATGAAACAGATATTTGAAGACGGTTTTTTTCATGCCGATCCTCACCCGGGAAATATATTTATAATACGCGATGGCCGTATAGCATTTATAGATTTTGGGATGATGGGCAGATTAACAAAAGAGGATCAGGAGCATGTGGTGGATCTTATATCAGCGGTAATCAATAGGGACGTAAATGGCATAATAGAAGCTTTTTTTAATATAGGAGTGCTATCCAAAGACGTGGATCTGCGCGGGTTTTATATAGATGTTACGGAATTGTTAGAAAAGTACTATGAAAAAACATTGGCCGAGATAAATATGGGTGAATTGATAAATGAAACCGTAAGTATGGCGTTCCGATATGGCATAAGCTTGCCGTCGCAATTTACCCTGTTGGATAAATCATTGATGACCATAGAAGGTGTAGCAAAGCAATTATACCCTGAAGTGAACGTATTTGAATTAGCCAGGCCTTTTGTAACCAATATGATGCGCAAAAGGCACTTTTCGAAGGAGGCTGTTAAGGAACGTCTGGATGAAATATACGATAGCGCAGATTCTTTATTCAAGATATCGCCTGTAGCTTTGGATGTATTGAACAAGCTATCCAAAGGAGAAGCCGAAGTGAAATTTCAACTGGAAGGATTGGATAAGGCGGTATCGCGCTTTAACCGTATGGTAAACAGGCTTATAAATGCATTGATCATCTCTGCTGTCATAATAGGTTCAGCCGTTATTGTGGGAGTAGAGGGCAGCAGCATCTATGTTCCTTTATCCACTATAGGCACCGTAGGGTTTATAGTGGCCGGGATAGCTGGTATATGGCTGCTGATTGATATATTGCGTTCCGGACATATGTGATAGCTATTGTATATGCTGCAGTTTTTGCTATAATAGAAGAATAGGACGAGTTTATGCAGATTTAGAAAGGATATGATTGCGATATGGAACCTAAAGCGGATATAGGCGTATTTGGCGGTTCGGGTTTCTATACATTTTTAGATAACGTTGAGGAAGTGGAGCTCGATACGCCTTATGGGCGCCCCAGCGATGCCATAGCTATAGCAGAGGTGAATGGCAAAAAGGTGGCGTTTTTGCCGAGACACGGCAAAGACCATCGTTATCCGCCACATATGATACCGTACAGAGCTAACTTATACGCTATGAAACAATTGGGTGTTAAGCAGATCATAGCGCCTACGGCTTCAGGCAGTCTGCAGCCCGATATAAAACCGGGCGATTTCGTGGTATGCGATCAATTTGTGGATAGGACATGGGGAAGGAAGGATACCTATTATGACGGTCCGGTAACTCGGCATATAAGCTCGGCGGACCCATATTGTCCACAATTGCGCCTACTAGCGATAGATGTGGCGAAAGAGATGGGCATAACGGTACATGAGGCGGGTACCATAGTTATAATACAAGGTCCTCGTTTTTCCACTAGAGCGGAGAGTCAGTGGTTTCATAAGATGGATTGGCATGTTATAAATATGACTCAATATCCTGAATGCATGTTGGCCAGAGAACTCGGTATATGTTATGTAAATATATCGCTTATAACCGACTATGATGCCGGTTTAGAGGGCCGCGATGATATAAAACCGGTGACCGAGCAGGAGGTTCTGCGCGTATTTGATCAAAACAATGATAAGGTAAAACAACTTATATATAATATGATAGAGCGCATGGACATAAGCGTTCATTGCAGCTGCCATGATGCTGCACAATAGAAAGGAATGTTATATTTAATATTATGAAAAAAACTGCTCCTAACAGTACTATTATACACATATGCCAGAAGTTGAACCAACGTAACCTTATTACCGCATATGGCGGCAATGTGAGCATGCGTATTGGCAACAAGGTTATTATAACTCCGACGAAATTCGCATTGGCCGAATTGGGAGAGGATGACCTTGTGGTTATAGACATGGACGGTAATGTGCTTTTTGGCGTGCATAAGCCATCGTCTGAGACTCATCTTCACCTTGAGATATACAAGGCTAGGGAGGATGTAAACGGTATAGTGCATACGCATCCTGCAGCTACTACTGCATTCGCCTATACGGGAGAACCGATAATACCTATTAATCCGGAAAGCATGCAGTATCTTTCTAACATGATAACGGTGCCTTATTATCCGTTTGGCAGCGCTGAATTGGCTAATGCGGCGGGGCAGGCGGCGATGAATGCCCATGCCCTTATATTGGAGCGCCATGGTATAGTGGCTTTGGGTGAGGACCTATATGCCGCTTATAACCTTACAGAGCTGGTAGAGCAAACGGCTCTTATGAACCTTTATTTGAGAATACTCAAAGGCGGTGTATAAATGACGAATACGCTGGAATGGACTGGTAGCAGTCTGAAGCTTATAGATCAAACTGTACTGCCATTGAAAGAGAGAATAATAGAATGCCGCAGTTATGAAGATGTGGCTGATGCCATAAAAACCATGAAGGTCCGCGGGGCGCCAGCTATAGGCGTTACGGCGGCGTACGGCATGGTGTTAGGCGCTATGGGGATAGAAACAGCCGATGCCAGCGCTTTTATGCAACGCCTCAATTATATAGCAGATGTTATAAAATCTACCAGGCCCACGGCCGTTAACCTGTTTTGGGCTGTGGACAAAATTCTTACAGTGGCTCAGCAGGCTTCTAAAACTAGCTCTGTTGAGATTATAAAAGAGGCCATGCAGCGAGAAGCAGATCAAATGGCCAAAGATGATATAGAAGCCAACAAAGCTATGGGAGAATTTGGGCAGGTTTTGTTAAATGACGGCGATAGCGTGCTTACGCATTGCAATGCCGGTGCTCTTGCTACGGTGGGTTACGGTACAGCGTTAGGGGTTATCCGCGCGGCGGTAGCTCATGGCAAAAAGATATCGGTTTATGCTGATGAGACGAGGCCGTTCCTACAAGGAGCGCGCTTGACGGCGTGGGAATTAGCCAGAGATGGCATAGATGTAACGGTTATAGCCGATAATATGGCGGGATACCTCATGAGAAACGGCAAAATAGATAAAGTAATAGTAGGGGCTGACAGAATAGCTGTCAATGGGGATACTGCCAATAAGATAGGTACTTACAGCGTGGCGGTCTTAGCGCACCATCATCAAATACCATTTTATGTAGCTGCCCCTGTGTCTACGATAGACAAGACCTTGCCTGATGGCAGTTATATACCTATAGAGCAAAGGGATCCCAAGGAAATGATATATGTCAACGGCGTGCAGATAATGCCGGATGATGTAAAGGTTATCAATCCAGCATTTGATGTTACTCCACATGATTATATTTCAGCTATAATAACGGAAAAAGGCATTTTATATCCACCTTATAATATAATGAATATCGATGCTTAACCCCTAATTCATAAATTTAAACGGTATCCACAGTATATTAACTAGAGATTAATAGTTATCAGGGCTATAGGATAGCAGAGCAGTAACTGGTAAACAAGTGCTATATCATTGATGGTGAGCGATATACTAAATGCATTTGAAGGGATGTATGATATGAGATTTGTAATAGTTACAGGTTTATCAGGGGCAGGAAAGAGCCAAACACTTCATTTTATGGAAGATTTCGGTTTTTTCTGCGTGGATAATTTGCCACCATTGTTGATCCCAAAATTTGCAGAATTGTGTTTTCAATCCAGAGGTAATATAGATAAAATAGCAGTGGTTACCGATATACGTGGAGGCCAATTCTTCAATGATATGGCCGAATGCTTATCAGTGCTGAAACAACAGGGTTACCCGTATGAAATATTATTCCTGGAAGCCTCGGATCAGGTACTAATAAAACGCTTTAAAGAAACCAGACGCCGCCACCCACTAGCCAGTGAGGGAAGAGTGGCTTATGCTATAGCCGAAGAGCGGAGTCGCCTTCAATATATAAAAGAGAAGGCTACTTATATAATAGATACCAGCGATCTATTGCCCAAACAGCTTAAAGAACAACTGCATCATCTGTTTGTTGAGAACGAGCGATACGAAGGTATGACAATATCTCTAATATCCTTCGGGTATAAGTATGGACTTCCTTTGGATGCCGACCTTGTATTTGACGTAAGATTTTTACCGAATCCGTTTTATGTGCCTAGTCTTAAGGAGCATACAGGTTTGGAGGAAAGCGTGCGCGAATATGTACTCAAACAGCCGGAAACTCCTATTTTTATATCCAAGTTAAAGGATTTGTTGAGTTTCTTGATACCTGGTTATATAAAAGAAGGCAAAAACGAGCTGGTTATAGCTGTAGGATGTACCGGAGGCATGCACCGCTCGGTGACTATAGCAGAGGTTATAAAGGAATATTTGATGGCTCAAGGATATAAAGTAATGGTAGAACATAGAGATATAAATGAGAGAAGGTGAGCCATTGTCTTTTTCCCATAACGTTAAAGATGAACTTTGTCGACAAAAGATAAAAAACGCCTGCTGCCAAAGGGCTGAGATAGCGGCTTTTTTACAAACAATAGGAATTGTAAACATAAAAGGGAATAATAATATAAGTATTAAATTTCATACTGAAAATGCAGCTATAGCGCGTCGAATATATGAATTGATAAAAAGCCTTTATGATATAGTACCTGAACTTACCGTATATCGCAATGAGCGCTTTCAAAAAGCGCACGGTTATACTTTAACCGTTACCGATAGTGCCGATGCTACTCATATTATGAGAGATACCGGTGTGCTGTACGATGATGCGCAGGCGAATAATATTTTAAATTATAATATAGATCAGGATGTGGTAAAAAAACGCTGTTGCAAAAAATCATATCTGCGTGCGGCATTTTTGGGTATAGGTTCGATAACGGACCCTGAAAAAGACTATCATTTGGAATTGGTAGCCGGCGACGAGACGTATGCTCGAAGTCTGGTCGAACTGATACACCATTTTGGTATAAATGCTAAATATATTGAACGCAAGAACAGTTATGTGATATATTTAAAAGAAAGCGAGCAAATAATTCGCTTTCTAAATATAATTCGTGCTACAAATTCATTGTTGGAGATAGAAAATGTAAAGGTATATAAAGATATGCGTAATAATATAAACAGGCTGGTCAATTGTGAGACTGCGAATTTGACTAAAACTGTCGATGCTGCTTGGCGGCAGGTTAGCGATATACAATATATAAAGGATACGGTCGGATTAAACATTTTGCCGCAGCAATTAAAACAGCTGGCGCAATTGCGTATGGAGTATACAGAAGCCAGCCTAAAAGAACTGGGCGAAATGTTAGATCCTCCGCTAAGTAAATCGGGCGTTAATCATAGGTTGAAGAAGATAGAGCAGCTGGCGGAAGATTTAAAGGCGAGGAAAGGAGCGGTACAGAATGATACAAGAAAAGGTTAAGGTTACCAACGGAATCGGTCTTCAATCCAGAGCTGCGGCCACGTTTGTTCAAATAGCCAACAAATTCAGAGCCCATGTATGGCTGGAGATCAATAATAAAAAGGTAGATGGTAAAAGCATACTAGGATTAATGGCTATGGGCGTTTATGATGGTAGTATAGTGAAGATTACGGTATCAGGCGATGACGAACAAGAGGCTTTTAAGCATTTGGTGGATTTTCTGCGCATGCCTTTTGATGCATCGATGTATGCTAAGATGCTGGAAGCCATGCCCAATCATAATGATCCGGAAGAAATGGAGCGTTGGCGTAAAGAACACCCGCAAGCCCTTCAGGATCAAGGCAAACATACAAATGAAGAGACGGCGCTGGGTGAGTGATGTATGCCTAAATTTAGCCATTTGCATGTGCATACAGAATATAGCTTGTTAGATGGCGCAGGGCGTGTAAAAGATCTGATAAACCGATGCCGAGAGCTAGGTATGGACAGCATAGCTATTACTGACCATGGCAACATGTACGGTGTGGTTCATTTTTATAAAGAGGCTAGTGCAGTAGGTATAAAGCCGATTATCGGTTGTGAAGTATATGTTGCTCCACGGTCTTTGTTCGATAAACAGCCTCATATAGATGATTCATATGCGCATTTGACGTTATTAGCTAAGGATAATGACGGCTATAAGAACCTTATAAAACTGGTATCGGCGGGGTTTATAGACGGGTTTTATTACAAGCCGAGGGTGGATATGCAGTTGCTGCAGCAATATCATGAAGGGCTTATAGCTTTAAGCGGCTGCCTTGCTGGGAACATACCTATGCTTATACTCGAGCAGCGCTATGAAGAAGCCGAACAAATGGCGTTGAAGTTTAACGATATATTTGGCGATGGTAATTTTTATCTTGAACTGCAGGATCACGGCATAGAGGATGAGCAGCGTGTGCTTCAGGAGCTGATAAGGATATCGCGGCGTACCGGCATCCCGCCGGTAGCGACTAACGATGTCCATTATGTGGACAAGGCTGATGCCGATGCTCACGACGTCCTATTGTGCATACAAACTGGTAAGACTATAGATACCCCTGATAGAATGCGTTTTCAAACAGATCAATTTTATCTTAAGTCGCCATTGGAAATGTATGAATCCTTTGATTATATACCGGAGGCTATAACCAACAGTATTGCAATAGCTGATCGCTGTAATGTAACCTTTGACTTTAGCAAGCGTTATTTACCAAAGTACGATGTACCATCGGGTTTTACATCAGAACAGTATCTTAGGCAATTATGTGAAACGGGAATTAAACGGCGTTACAGCGACATAACGCCGCAGATAAGGGATAGGCTGGAGTATGAATTGAGCGTTATATGCCAGATGGGATATGTCGACTATTTCCTCATAGTATGGGATTTTGTTAAATATGCAAAGGACAATGGCATAATGGTGGGTCCAGGTCGGGGCAGTGGCGTAGGCAGCCTTGTGGCATATGCATTGAATATAACAAATGTGGACCCGCTGCAGTTCGGCCTGCTTTTTGAACGCTTGCTCAATCCTGAACGGGTTAGCATGCCGGATATAGATGTCGACTTCTGTTTCGAGCGTCGCCAGGAGGTTATAGATTATGTATTTCATAAGTATGGTTATGACCGCGTGGCACAGATAATCACATTCGGAACCATGGCAGCTCGGGCGGCTATACGCGATGTAGGGCGTGCCCTTAATATGAGTTATGCCGAAGTAGATGCTGTAGCCAAGATGGTACCGTTTCAATTGGGCATGACCATTGATAAAGCTTTGAGCATAAGCGGCGAATTGCGCGAGGCATATCAGGATGCGCGAGTAAAGCGCCTGATAGATACGGCTAAAGCCTTGGAAGGTTTACCGCGACATGCTTCGACGCATGCTGCAGGAGTAGTTATATCAGAAAAGCCATTGACGGAATATGTACCCCTTCAGCGCAATGATGATGTGATAACCACACAGTTTACCATGGGAACGCTGGAAGAATTAGGCCTGCTTAAGATGGACTTTCTGGGCTTGAGAACGCTGACGGTTATAAGGGATGCTGTGGATATGGTACGATCCAACAGGCATATCGATGTAGATTTGGATAGCTTGTCGTTTGATGATGCCGCAGTGTATGATATGATAGGTCGGGGCGATACCGATGGCGTGTTCCAGTTGGAAAGCGCGGGAATGAAACAATTCATGAAGGAGTTAAAGCCATCTTGCCTTGAGGATATAATCGCGGGCATATCGTTATACAGGCCGGGGCCTATGGAACAAATACCGAGATACTTGGCAGGCAAAAAAGATCCTCAGCACATATCGTATACGCATCCGTGCCTTCGTCCCATTTTAGAGGTGACCTACGGGTGTATGGTTTATCAGGAGCAGGTTATGCAGATAGTTAGGGATATTGCCGGTTATTCCATGGGTAGAGCTGATCTTGTACGCCGAGCTATGGCCAAAAAGAAAGCTGACGTAATGGAAAAAGAGCGCCAAAGCTTCATATATGGCGTAGTAGATGAGGAGGGCAATATAGTAGTGCCCGGCGCGGTGCGCAAAGGCATAGATGAAGTCAGCGCCAGTGCGATTTTCGATGAGATGGAGGAATTTGCTAATTATGCCTTTAACAAGTGCCATGCTGCTGCCTATGCAGTTATAGCGTACCAAACAGCATGGCTTAAGTGCCACTACCCTATTGAATTTATGGCAGCTATGATGAACAGCTTTATGGATAATACCGATAAAATAGCTTATTATATACAAGCAGCCAAGCGCATAGGCATAAGAATATTGCCTCCGGACATAAATCATAGTAATGCCAAATTCAGCGTTGAGAGCGATACAATAAGATTTGGACTGGCCGCCGTAAAAAACGTAGGCAAAGATGCTATAAATGCTATAATAAATGCTAGAGAAAGCCAGGGCTTATTTACTAGCTTCACCGATATGTGCCGTAAAATCGACATGCATGCTATAAATAAAAAGATGATGGAAAGTCTTATAAAATGCGGAGCGTTCGATTCATTGGGCATAAAGCGCTCTGCTCTGTTGAAGGTTTACGAGCGTATTATTGAAAGTACGTTGCGCAATAAAAAGGAGAATCTGGATGGTCAGGTATCGATTTTCGATAAGGCTGCAACGCGACAAGTCTCAAGTGAAAGCGATGAATTGCCTGATATACCCGAATATCCTGTTAAAGATATACTGGCGATGGAAAAAGAAACGTTGGGCATATATGTTAGTGGTCATCCCCTTGCAGAGCACAGCGATGTCCTGGAAAGCTGCTGCACCGCTAACACGGCGCATATAAAGGCATTGAAAATAGATGAGAACGATGAAGATATTTTAGAAGATGGGGTATCGGTCAAAGATGGCGATAGTGTGGTAATGGGCGGTATAATAAGTGCTATAAAGACCAAAACTACAAAAAACGATAGCTTAATGGCTTTTATGACGCTGGAAGACCTTTACGGGGCTATAGAGGTGTTAGTCTTCCCTACAGTGTACAACCGTTATTTGTCCATGCTGAAACCGGATAACATTGTGCTGATACGCGGTCGTATAAGCGCGCGCGAAGGCGAAGAGCCGAAACTTATATGCGATGAAGTCAATCCTTTACCGCAATCGAGTAAAGCCCATCGTCTTTATCTTATTATAGGTAAAGGAAAGAATGTGAGTATGGCAGAGGATATAAAGCCGTTGCTAGAATGCTACAGCGGCAAAGTACCCGTTTATTTGTATGATGAAGCATCTAAGCATCGGTTTATGGCTGATAAGAAACTTTGGATAGAACTTACGCCGGAGCTGCTAAACAGGCTTGAAGAGCTTCTGGGCCGTGAGTGTGTAAAAGTGATATAATGTTGGCCGTGTTTTAACAACACGTATTTGAGAATTAAGGAGGACTTAAAAAATGGAACAGGATAAATTGGATGAAATATTGGGAGATTATATATGCATTAAAGCATTAGAAGACAGCGTAACCGTTATAGGTTTGACTAGAGGGCGAGATACGAAATTTCATCATACCGAGAAACTGGATAAGGGAGAGGTAATGATAGCCCAATTTACTGAGAATACCGCTGCCATAAAAATCAGAGGCAAAGCCACAATACTTACGAAAATGGGCGAGCTTAGCAGCGACTGATGCTTGACGTAATAAGAAATTTTAGTTAAACTTAGACATGATATTATAAAGTGGAGGTACATATGAAGACAATAGGCGTTTTAACCAGCGGTGGAGATGCGCCAGGCATGAATGCGGCTATAAGGGCTGTAGTGCGTACCGGCGCATACAACGATATGAGGACTTTAGGTATAATAAGGGGATTTAACGGCCTTATTCACGATGAGATTCAAGAGTTGGATATATCAGCCGTGGGCGATATATTGCATAGGGGTGGCACCATCTTAAAGACCGCTCGCAGCGAAGAATTTAAAACCGAAGCCGGTATGCAAAAGGCGATGGAAATTATAAAGAAATATGGAATAGAGGGTATCGTGGTAATAGGAGGCGACGGTTCATTCAGAGGAGCCAGAGATTTGAGCCGACTGGGCGTGCCTACCATAGGGTTACCGGGAACTATAGACAATGACATAGCTTGTACGGATTATACTATAGGCTTCAGCACCGCTATTAATACCGTGATCGATGCCATAAATAAACTGAGGGATACTGCTTCCTCACATGACCGAATAAGCATTGTAGAAGTGATGGGCCGTAATGCCGGTGATATAGCTCTTTATTCCGGTATAGCCGGCGGAGCCGAGAGCATTATAGTTCCCGAGCTGCCGTTTGAGACAGATGAGATATGCAGGCGCATAATACAAGGCAGAAACAGGGGCAAACAACATAGCATCATCGTATTGGCTGAAGGGGTGGTATTAAACAAAGAAATAAGCGGTACTATCGAGCTGGGTAAGGAAATAGAGGCTAAAACAGGTTTGGAAGTTAAAGTAACCATATTAGGCCATATACAACGCGGTGGTAGTCCTACGGCTTTCGATAGAATACTGGCCAGCCGCATGGGTGCCAGAGCAGTAGAATTGTTGAAGCAGGGTATAGGCAATCGAGTAGTGGGTATAAGAAATAATCATATAGTGGACGTTGAAGTAGAAGAAGCTTTGACTATGAAACGCTCATTTAATCAGGATCTATATCGATTAGCGCAGATCCTGTCAATGTAGACTGGGAGGCTTTACTTTGTATTCTTATGACACGCATATAAAGGTGCGTTATAAAGAGACCGATCAAATGGGCATAGTGCATCACTCAAACTATTATCCATGGTTCGAAGAGGGGCGGACGGATTTTCTGGCTTCGCTGGGCAGGAGCTACGGGCAGATGGAAAAGGACGGGTTTTTGCTGCCGTTGTTGGAAAGCCATTGTGTTTATAAAAAACCGGCATATTATGAGGATCGGCTTATAATACGTACATATGTAAAAGAGATAAAGGGTGTTAGGATAACCTTCGGCTACCGGGTTCTCAAGCAACCTGAGCAGGTTTTGATAGCCGAGGGTTATACTGTGCATGCCTTTGTAAACAAGGATATGAAGCCTATAAACGTAAAGAAGATCGACAAGAACCTCTACAATTTGTTATATGAATGCTTGGCTTAAGGCGCTACTTGAGCCAGCATTTTTTCTATATCTATTATTCCATTGCCTTGTGCATTTCTGGGTTGACCTTTAAGCGGATTTCCTGATGATAATACGATCTTTTTTACCTCATCGGGTGTAAGCGATGGACTTTTTTGCAAGAGCAGGCTTATAGCTCCGGATACTATGGGAGTAGCAAAGGACGTACCGGACATGGTTTTATATTTGGCCGAGCTTACCTTCATGCTTTTTTTATGTGTTCCGACAGTTGCTGCATCGTTTGATCGATGCTCGTTGCTTGCAATGTTATCAGGGCAATAATCGATATCGGCCGCCAGAGAGGTTATATTTACGCCTGGCGCTACTATATCAGGCTTATCAACTCTGCGACATCTTCGAAATGTCCCGCGACTGGAAAATGGGGCAACGATGTCATCGTCGATTGTCGGGGTGCCTTTGTCGTCGGCGGCCCCTACGGTGATTATAACGGGACTGATACCAGGTGAAGCTATGGTATTATCTTTAGGGCCGCTGTTGCCTGCAGCGGCTACTACTACAATGCCGCTGTCCCATACGGCTTTAACCGCTACCATCATCGGGTCTATACCGGCAAATACCTTATTGCTGCCTAAAGACATGGACATTACTCTTATACCGTATTTATCTTTATTATCGGTTGCCCACTGCATACCGGCCACTATATCGGACACATTTCCGGTTCCATTTTCATCCAGCACCTTTACGCCAACCAAATTACTCCCGGGAGCTATGCCTTTATACTTGCCATTGGAAGAAATACCGTTGGAAGCAGCATCTCCTGCTACATGGGTACCGTGACCATTATCATCGTATGGTCTGTTAATACCGTTTATTAGGTCTTTAAACCCTATTATTCTATTTTTGGGTTGTATCAAATCTGGATGAGGATATATCCCGGTATCCAGTATGGCTATGGTTACCCCGCTGCCGGTATACCCTGCTCTATGACACTGGGGTGCTTTGACCTCAGGCCGTGCAATATCCAAAAAACACTTAACGTTTGCATCATTGGATATATATATGACATCTTTCAATAACGCTAGGTCTTTTATATGCTTATAAGAAAGTTCCACCGCATAAGCTTTTATCAGTGGGAGCTTATATTTTATCCTGCCATTGGCTTTATATATAGCTTCTTCGGTAACTTTATTTGCTAAATCTTTTGCGAATATTATGACCGATACGGTTTGCTCCATGCTATCTGTCCGCATCATATGCATGAGAATATCAGGATCTACCTTACGCTGTATTAAAACATTGGACCAAAGGCTCATTATTGTACCTCCCTTCATTATAATTCATCTTATGTTATAAGCGCGCTAAATGTTATAAGTAACTTCGATTCGTGCTATGACAAATTCAGCGCATGCAATGATATAAAGCCTACGCCCGCTCAGCATATATGTCAATCCTTATGCCACGTAATGATTGCGTACTTACAATTCGTTTCAGTCACATATTACGAATCACAGATAAGTAACACATTTTATATCTGCAGCGTAATATAGAGTAGAGCGCAAGCTTACAACATTATTTTTTAGGAGGTATTCTTATGAGCGAAATGTTCGGCGGTAATAATGAAAGCTTACTGTTCTTCTTCCTACTGCTTGTTATCCTGTTTGATTCGTGCGGCTTTGGGAAAAAACCCGGAGGTGGGCCCGGATGTGGGAATAACGACGATAGTTTATTATTCTTCTTCCTGCTACTGGTTTTATTCTATCAGTGCGGGTGCGGCACGGTCAAATAAGATACAGGGGCTATGTGCTACATGCTGCAAGTATAACTACTTGCAGCATGTAAAAAATAGAAAAGTAGGCTATGAAGGCGATGAGTGGGAGTTCTTTATTATTCTTTTTTATACTGTTGACGCTTATAACCGATGCGCGATTTGATGATGACGAGCTTTTGTTTTTTCTCTTGATTTTAGAGGTTGTAAATCGACGTCCGTTTATTGTTACATAGGCAAAGCTTTGTATAGAAGCGATGCTTTAGATTGGAAAGGAGGATAAAGACTATGCCTACTGGAAGCGGATTTTTTGGAGGTGCGTGGTTGTGGATTATAATACTGTTTTTTCTCTTTACGGGCTTCGGCAAGAATGATGATGTTGCTGCTACAGGTGCATCTGGAGTTGATGAGAGCTTGCTTTTCTTCTTCCTGTTGTTAGTCATAATATATCAAGGTTGTATTTGTGGCGAGACAGCTTGACGAGTCCCATAAGCAGGCCGCTTTATGGCCTGCCTATACATAAAAAACCAGAGGAGGATTGTTTATGTTTCAGTATTTTATAATTTTGCTGCTATTGTTAAAGGCCGTACATAGCAAAAGTACAAAACCTACAGATGAATATACTGAGTGGACACAAATTGAACAACCACAGGATGGTCAGGATGATGATATCAACGTCCCTGACCTTCCTCCCCCGGAGGATGGGGAGGAAAGTAAACCGTTAGATTTAACCATACTTAAAAACAACATGACTGATCTATCCGGATTGCTTAGCGGGATAAAGCCCTATATGCCTAAAGATGTTCATAAACCTATAGACAGTTTTTGTTGCATGGCCAGGTTTATAGAGGATATCGATAATTTTATAAATATTGGTAAATCGGATGATTCTACTTTAGAACCATCTACATCTTCTATGACATTGTATGAACGTCAAAGAGCCATATTGGAAGAACTTAAAAAGCATGTCGACGACAATGGGAAAAAAATATTGGATGAGATAGTTAAACTCCATGAAGCTGTAAAGCAGATAAAGGATATTTTTCAACCATCTGCTGTTGAAGATGCGGATTATAAAGATAAAATCTGGTGTGCTATTGAGGCTGTGAAGCCGCTAATGGCGGAGGACAAACAAAATCAGATAAACAATCTCTTAAAAAAGCTCAAACTTTTTGAGGCTATAAACAGTATCGATACTATAACCGACGATAGCCAATCAAAAGGCCAACAGATGCAGTCTGTGATTAATGTTATAAAACCGCTTATGGATGAAGAACAGCAAGAATCGCTGGATAAATTCATGATGCTTGCGGAAATGATGTCCAGATCACAGGAGTTTAATTTGGATGATGATAATCAAGATAATAATGACAGCATGGAAATGGCACAAGAAGGGCAAGCATAGCACAGATCCTATATCTGTGCTATGCTTATATACGACAATCAGGGCAGTAACCATAGAAGTATACCTGACTGTACAATACATCATAGCCGCTTGCTTCTTTCGCCTTGTGCAGCAACTCATCGTCAAATGATATGTCTAGATCAAGATCATCTACCTTATTACATTTTATACATATTATATGCGGATGTGGTGCTGTATTGGCATCATATCTACCAGTAGATGTCATGTCTTTTAATTCCTGAATCAAACCTGCGTCTTTTAGTATGTCTATAGTTTTATAAACGGTAGCTAGGCTCATGGTAGGATAATCATTCTCCAGAGTTTTATAGATCATTTCTGCGCTTGGATGTTGTTTTGTGCCTCTCAACATTTCATAGATAGCCATTCTCTGGGGAGTTGCTTTTATTTTATATTTTTTAAAAAGTTCCAGAATAGACACTGTATTGCTCAAACATATCCCTCGTTTCAATTATTTCATAATAATCATTATCATATTGCATAGAATATCATTAAATAATTGCATTGTCAATGAGATAAAAAGAATTATTGTGATATAGCGTGCAGTATATGGTATAATATAAATGTAGAACTTGACCAGAGGAAGGGAGGTTCATCATTTTTATGAAAGTAGCTATATTTACCGATAGTTTTCTGCCTCAGGTCAGTGGCGTAACGAAGGTACTGGAGGAGCAACTGAGATACTTTGATGCCCATAATATAGAGTATATGGTATTTGCGCCACGATACAGCCGTGTCGATGATAGCGGATTCAAAGGGCAGATAATTCGATTAAAAAGCATGAGCTTTATATTTTACAAAGAATGCCGCGTATCGGTGCCCAATTATATGAGGGTGAAAGAACTATTAAAGGACTTTAATCCCGATATTATACATATAATAACGCCGTTTACCATAGGGTTGTGCGGATTGTTATGCGGTAAGCAGATGGATATACCTATGGTAACGACTTACCATACAAATTATGCACAGTATATGAGGTATTATTATGCCAATTTTATAGGAATGGGCTTATGGGATTATATAAAATGGTTTCATAACAAATGCCAACTTAGTTTATGTCCATCGCAGGAGACCAAAAACGAGTTATTAAAGCACGGTATATATAATGTGGAGGTGTGTCCCAACGGTATACATCCAGATATATTTAGTCCCGATAAAAGAAATGAAGGCTTGCGTGAGAAATATGGACTAAAGGATAAAGTAGGGCTTTTATATGTGGGGAGAATAAGCCGAGAGAAAAACATGGATTTGTTGGTCGAGGCTATGAATATGCTTAACCGCCAGTATAAAGACTCTATAAAGCTAATAATGGCTGGCAACGGTCCTTATTTGGAGCATATTAAACGCGTTATGCCGGATAACGTTGTATATACGGGATATATTTTCGGCGAAGAACTAAGCGAAGTTTATGCATCGGCAGATGTGTTTGTTTTTCCATCGCTTACCGAGACATTTGGTAATGTGGTGCTGGAGGCCATGTCTTCAGGACTACCGGTTGTGGCAGTCGCAGCTGGTGGTGTGAAAGATAATGTGGAAAGCGGATACAACGGATTTTTGGTGCATTCGGATAATGCCCAGCAATTTGTTTCTGCGGTAGTCAGGCTTATAGAGGACGAATATATGCGCAAGCGTATGAGCTATAATGCTAGACAATATGCATTAACTCTTACTTGGGATTTAGTTTTTGAGACTTTGCTTCAAGCATATGATAGCGTATTAAAGCAACCAGAAGATGGAACGGTGGTATTGATATAATCGTGAAGGGTCATTATATAGCGGATGTGATGGAGGGTAGCCTGGCTAAATTATACGATATAAAGTCGGGAGATGTTATTTTAACTATAAATGGCATGCCTATAGAGGATGTGCTTGATTATCGCTTTCTCATAGCCGATGAGCGTGTTGAATTGGAGATAAAAGGGAAGGATGGCTTGGTAAGAAATATTATTATAGAAAAGGATTATGACCAGGACTTAGGCTTGGTATTTGATAATCCTCTTATGGATAAAGAGAGGGTGTGCCGAAATCGTTGCATATTCTGCTTTGTAGATCAATTGCCGAAAGGCGTTCGCCCGACATTAAAATATAAAGACGACGACTGGAGGTTATCATTTTTAGATGGTAATTACATTACCCTTACCAACCTTACCGAACACGATATAGACCGCATCACAAAGATGCATATAAGCCCGCTTTACGTGTCTATACATGCGGTAGATCCAAAGGTGCGCTCTTTTATGCTCGGCATACCGGAAACCGATAATATAATGAATATATTGCAACGCTTCAAAGAGCATAATATAATGGTGCATGGGCAGATGGTGCTATGCCCGGGCATAAACGATGGCGATGTCTTGGATGACAGCATAAAGCGACTTATGGAGCTGTGGCCGTCGCTTCAATCGCTTGCAGTTGTACCAGTGGGCCTCACCGAGCACAGGCAGAAGCTTTATCCTTTAAGAATGTATGAGCAGCATACTGCGGTGTCCGTATTGGATCAGATAGAGAAGTGGCAAAGCCTGTGCTTTGATAGATTGGGCACTCGCTGGGTCTTTGCGGCCGATGAACTTTATCTTATAGCGCAAAGGCATTGGCCGCCATATGAGTCATATGAAGACTTTCCTCAGTTGGAAAACGGCGTCGGATTGCTGGCAATGTTCGAAAAGCAATTTTATAAGGGCCTTGAAAAATATAAAATCGATACTCATACCAAAGTTCGTTTATCTGTGGCTACCGGTTTATCAGCGGCCGATTTTATGCAAGAACTTAGCCATAAGTTGGCCGACGATTATGGTATAAATATTAATGTTTATCCCATAAAAAATAATTATTTTGGCAAGACGGTCACAGTAGCCGGATTGGTGGTAGGTGGGGATATAATAGAACAATTGAGAAACGTGGATTTGGGAGATGCCTTATTGATACCTAAATGTATGTTACGGGAAGGAGAAACTGTATTTTTAGACGATATGACGTTAGACGAAGTCCGGCAAGCACTAAATGCGCGCATACGGGTGGTAGATGTCGATGGAGAAGCATTTTTAAGAGAGGTGATGAAATATAGATAAGGCAACGGTAGCTATTATAGGGAGGCCAAATGTAGGCAAGTCAACGCTTTTTAACCGCTTAGTCGGTAGGCGTATTTCTATAGTAGACGATACGCCTGGCATTACCAGAGATAGAATATATGCCGATGTAGAATGGACAGGCAAGATATTTTCATTGGTCGATACAGGCGGGATAGATTTTTCCGGCAAGGATAGCATAGTAAATCAGATGATCCGACAGGCTCAATATGCGATTGATACCGCCGATGTGATTTTACTCGTAGTGGATGCCAATGAGGGAATGACGTCTGCTGATGAGGAGGTAGCCGATATATTGCGGCGGTCCAATAAATCAGTATTGCTTGTATGTAATAAGGTGGATAATTTCAACAGAAAGGACTTATTATACGATTTCTATAAATTGGGTTTAGGTGATCCTATACCTATATCTGCTGGTAATGGCCTCGGCATTGGGGATTTACTGGATAAAATAGTGGCGCATATAAATGTTTCGGTGGATATAATAGATGAGGAAACTATAAGGATAGCGGTCATAGGCAAACCAAATGCTGGCAAATCGTCTATAGTTAATCGGTTGTTAGGGCAGGAACGCGTTATAGTAAGCGACCAGCCTGGTACTACGCGTGATGCTATAGATGTACTTATCGAGCATGAGGGCGACAGATATATTTTAATAGATACGGCAGGGTTGAGAAGAAAGGCTAAAATAAATGAAGCGGTTGAAAGGTACAGCGTATCCAGAGCGCTTGAAGCCGTACAACGCAGTGACGTTGCCGCACTGGTTATAGATGCGGTAGAAGGTGTTACCGAACAAGATGCTAAAATAGCTGGTTTTGCTCACGAGAAGGGCAAGGGGCTTATTGTTTTGTTGAATAAATGGGATTTAATAGAAAAAGATAATAAGACTGTTAGCCGATACAAGCAGGATATAGCAGAAAAGTTAGGGTTTATAGGATATGCTCCGGTCCTTTTCATATCGGCAAAAACTGGCCAACGTATGGATAAAATACTTCCGATGGTTAAATATGTATTTGAGCAGAGCAGTATGAGAATATCTACTGGCGTACTAAATGATGTGATAAGGGAAGCGGTTGCTATATCTGCTCCTCCGTCCAGCAAAGGCCGTTCGCTCAAGATATACTATGCGACCCAAGTAGCTGTGAGGCCGCCGACTTTTGTGCTCTTTGTGAACGATACGGAACTCATGCATTTTTCATATGAACGCTATCTAGAGAATTACCTACGCCGCAATTTTGGGTTCGAGGGCACGCCTATAAGGATAGCTGTAAGAGCACGCAAAGAATAGAAAAGGAGAAACTATGGGGATAGTTATCGCTGTTATAATAGGTTATTTAATAGGCAGTATATCCACTGCGCTTATAGTCAGCCAAATGCTGGGCCATATTGATATCAGGCAATATGGCAGCGGTAATGCGGGCGCTACAAATATAGCCAGAGTGTTGGGTAAGCGGGCCGGTGCCATTACGCTGGTCTTCGATTTCTTAAAAGGTGTCATAGCTGTGCTTATAGGCCAATGGCTGGGCGGTCAGTGGGGAGCAGTATTGGCCGGTATGGCCGCTGTGGCTGGGCATAACTGGCCTATCTATTTTCAATTTCGCGGAGGTAAAGGTGTGGCCACCACGTTAGGGGCTGCACTTGTCATATCACCGCTTATAGGCTTGCTTATATTGCTTATAGCAGGTGTAATAATACTGGTTACGCGTTATGTTTCTCTCGGTTCGATTATAGCCTCTATAGCATACCCTATTTTAGTATTGATAATTAGCCCGGATCCGTGGCTTATACTGTTCTCCATATTTACGTGCATTATGATAATAGCCAGACATAACAACAATATAAAGCGCTTGTTGAGCGGCAGCGAATCTAAATTAGGAGAAAAGGCAAAAAAAGTGTAATATTAAATTTCATTTGCCCATATATATACCCTAGATGAATTTTGGATACAAGCCACATTTTATCGAGGGGGTTGCGGGTGAATGGAAAGTTTCGATATATATAAGGATATAGCAGAACGGACCGAGGGTAATATTTACATAGGCATGTTAGGGCCGGTGAGGACCGGCAAATCGACATTTGTAAGGCGCTTTATGGAACTATTGGTCTTGCCCAATATAGAAAATCAGCATAAAAGGGAACGGGCGAAGGATGAACTGCCGCAAAGTGCTGCCGGCAGGACAATAATGACCACCGAACCTAAATTTGTACCCAGCGAGGCTGTCGAGATAGCCATTAAAGATGTGGCCAAAATGAAAGTAAGAATGGTGGACGGCGTGGGATTTTTAGCAAAAGGAGCCTTGGGACATATAGAAAATAATGCTCCCAGGATGGTAAAGACGCCGTGGTTTGATCAGCCTATTCCGTTTGAGGAAGCAGCCGAATTTGGTACAAGGAAGGTTATAGAAGATGCTACTATAGGTATCATGATGACAACTGACGGCAGTATAACCGAGTTGCCGCGTTCCAGCTATATAGAAGCTGAAGAAAAATCAGTCGATGCTTTAAAGCAGGCGCATAAGCCGTTCGTGATCGTGCTTAATACAGCCAAACCTGGTGATCAGGATACGCAGAAACTGCGCGATGCGCTGGAAGAGAAGTACGATACGCCGGTATTGGTCATAGATGTGCTGAATATGACTGTGGCCGATATAGAGACAATATTAGAAAAGCTACTTTTTGAATTCCCGTTGACTGAGGTAAATATTCAGATGCCAAAATGGCTGGAGGCTTTGGGAGAAGAAAATTGGCTTATAAGCGGTATAATCAATAGGCTCAGGCAACATCTAGACGATATAGATACGGTGAGAGATGCCCAGAAAATTTCTTTATTGTTTGCCGATATGAACGATATAGAGGGCATTGATTTAAAAGATATATCTTTGGGTCAAGGCAGGGTTTTGGCCCAGTTATTGCCCAAGGAAGGTTTGTTCTATAAAATACTGAGCGATGAGTGCGGTTATGAGATAAATGAAGATTATCAGCTTATAGGGCTTATGAAAGAATTAACCCACGCAAAAAGGGAATATGACAGGATCGCTAAAGCCCTTGCAGACGTGCGCGAAAAGGGATACGGTATAGTAGAACCCACGTTAGAGGAAATGACGCTCGAGGAGCCTCAGATAGTAAAGCAAGGCGGCCGATTCGGTGTACGCTTAAGAGCCGAGGCTCCTTCCATACACATGATCTTGGCCAATATAGAAACTGAGGTATCGCCTATAGTGGGCACAGAAAGGCAGAGCGAAGAACTGGTCAATTATATGCTGAAAGAGTTCGAAAATGATCCGGCAAAGATATGGGAAACCAATATATTCGGCAAATCGCTGCACGATCTTGTCAAAGAAGGATTGGATAATAAATTGCAGCGTATGCCGGAGGATACGAGGATGAAACTCCAGGAAACATTACAACGTATCATAAACGAAGGCAGTGGCAGCCTGATATGCATAATATTGTAGCCCTTGACATTGTGCATTAAAAGTGTATAATAATAATAGGAATTAGCCCTATCTGTGCTATGCAGGTAGGGTTCTGTTTCCTAAAGAGGAAGGTATGATCGATGAACGATAAAGGCGTTAAAACAGTGGCTCAGAATAAAAAGGCCCGCCACGATTACTTCATAGAAGAAGTATATGAGGCTGGTATCGCACTGACAGGTACAGAGGTAAAGTCCATACGCATGGGCAAGCTCAATTTAAAGGATAGCTATGCCGTAGTGCGTGACGGTGAGGTATGGTTATTGGGGATGCATATAAGCCCATATGAAAAGGGTAATATATTTAACGTTGATCCTGAACGTGCCAGAAGGTTACTGTTAAATCGCTACGAGATAAATAAACTTATAGGATATGTGCAGCAAAAGGGTTATTCGCTTATACCTTTGGAAGTATATTTAAAAAATGGTCTGGTCAAAATAGCGTTGGCAGTGGCTAAGGGTAAAAAAATATACGACAAACGCGAGGCTATAGCACAACGCGACGCCAAGCTCGATATTGAGAAGGAGTTTAAAGAGCGTCAGCGTTATTGATAACATGGGGGCGTATTGGTTTCGACGGGGATGATGGTGTCGAGAGCAGCGAGCAGTGGCCGGGACCACTATAAAACCCGAACAAAAAGTAATTGCGGACAATAACGCAGAATTAGCTTTAGCTGCTTAATGCAGCTAACGTCCGACTTACGCTTCCCGCAGCGTAAGATCCGGGCGTCGATGTAGCGGGGAACCAGTCTGCCTAAGCTTTGCGGCAGATGGGATTATATGAAGCTAGCTGATTGCATATCCTGTGATCGGGAGATGCATGAGGCGAATATTAAAACGATCACTGCGCTCGGAGATACTGTCGAGGCCATATCTTCGGACAGGGGTTCGATTCCCCTCGCCTCCACCAATATTCCTGTTTATTAAGAACCTGAGCTTATTCCCAAGTATAACCGCATTTTTCTCTTATTTTACTGTTCTACTTTTTTCATATTTAATGTTACAATATTTACCATATGCCCATTTTGGATTAAATTCTTGCCCATAATGAAATTATGTGGTATCATTGGAAACGGATAATTTCATTATTTTTATAATTATATGTACGGGAGAAAATACTGATGAAAGCAGAATATATCAATCCGTTTTTAGAAGCAGGACATATGGTGTTGTCCATGGTTTGCGGCATTGAACCTAAAGTTGGGAAAATATATCTTAGGACCTCACCGTTTTCGGCAAATGATCTCATAATAATTATAGGTATAACCGGTAAGATAAAAGGCCAAGTACACTTTCTTCTATCTAAGGAGGATGCAAAGGGTATAGCATCTTATATGATGGGTGGTATGGAAGTAAAAGAATTAGATGAGATAGCTGTAAGCGCAATAGGGGAAATAGGCAATATGGTGATGGGCAATACCAGCACTATATATGCACAGAAAGGACTGCAAATAGACATAACGCCGCCTACTATACTGACGGGGGATAGCATCGAAATCTCCAGTAAAACGCCTGCTATATCCGTGCCAATGGATCTGGATCGCTTTGGAAGCATGGAGATAGTAATAGCTGCCATAGAACAATAGGAGCTGATAATATGAAAGCTGTGATGGCTCAACAGATGCGCTCTATAGACAGAACGGCAATAGAGCGTTACGGTATACCCGGTATAGTACTTATGGAAAATGCTGCTTTGGCTGTTGTGAACAGGGTGATGAGACGTATTCAACATCATAACGACCGTCGCGCTGCCATTGTATGTGGCGGGGGCAATAATGGAGGCGATGGTTTAGCAGTAGCCAGGCATCTTCATCAACATGGGTTAAACGTGAAGCTTTATCTTTTGACCAATTCTTCTAAATTTAAAGGCGATGCCGCTGTAAATTTTAATATCATTAAGAATTCGGGCGTACCTTATATGCAATTAGACGATGAGTATGCCTTGCATGAATTTTACGCCGATATAAAGAATACCGACGTGATTATCGATGCAATATTCGGTACTGGTATCAAAGGAGAGGTAACGGACTTATCTGCCGATGTAATAAACGCCATAAATGAATCATCCGGCTATGTGATATCCGTCGATATGCCGTCGGGCATAAACAGTGATACCGGCGAGGTATGCGGATGTGCGGTGATAGCCGATGAAACCGTAACGTTCGTATTGCCCAAAATAGGCCAGATTGTCTATCCGGGTAAAAAGCATGTGGGGCGTTTGAGTATAGCTGATATATGCATACCGAGGGCTGCTATAGATGATGAGGATATAAGCGCTGGATACATAACTGTCGATGATATAGCTTTGCCTGTGCGTGAAGCTGACAGTCATAAAGGCGATTACGGTCACGTACTGGTGGTAGGAGGTTCTGTTGGGTTTTCCGGCGCGCCGATCATGGCCGCTAAAGCTGCTATGAGAAGTGGAGCGGGTATGGTTACTGCGGTTGTACCGTATGGTATATACAATGCGGCAGCGGCTTCGGCACAGGAGGTTATGATAAAACCTGTAACTGATGATGGTGTGGGTAGAATTTCCGCCAAAGCTTTAGCTGACATACTTACCTTGGCACAAAAAGCCGATGTCATGGTTATAGGTCCAGGTATGCAGGTCTATGATGAAATTTTTTGTATTTTGAGGAATATTATCGACTCTATTGATATACCTATAATAGTAGATGCCGATGGATTAAACGCCATCGCTCAACAAAAAGATTTGCTTAAGAACAGTAAAGGTAATATTATTTTGACACCACACCCGGGTGAGATGAGCCGTCTGACCGGTCTGCCTATTGGGCAGATCCAATGCCAGCGCATTGATATAGCCAGGGATTTTGCTCGTCAACATAATGTTGTAATGGTGCTGAAGGGCGCAGCTACCGTAACAGCTTGCCCGAGCGGTTGGACTTATATAAATAGCACCGGCAATGCAGGTATGGCTACGGCCGGCAGCGGAGATGTACTGACCGGCGTTATAGCAGCTATGGCGTGCCAATATCGGTGCTTTGATAAAGCTTCATATATTGGTGCATTTATACATGGGTTGGCGGGCGATAAAGCCGTTGAGAACAAAGGAATGCATGGATTGGTGGCCGGAGACATAATAGAAATGATACCGGCAGCCATAAAATACATTTATAACCATTGACTTATGGATTAAATATGCAGTATAATTCATAGTGTTTATGTTCTTCCTTACATATTTTTTGAGGAGGTTCTGAAAATGTCGGTTTCCAAAAAGATACTAGTTAGCCTGCCCGATAGTCTATTGAAAGAGGTAGACGAGATTGTGGCTATGGAGAAGAAGAACAGAAGTGAATTTATAAGAGAAGCTATGAAGCTTTATATAAGAGAAAGGCAGAAGATAGAGATAAAAGAGCAAATGATTAAGGGTTATCAGGATATGGCCAGGATAAATGAGGATATGGCCGAGATCGGTGTCAAGGCCGACAATTATGCCCTTAACGCGTATGAAAGCTTTATTGGCGGAGAGTGAAAAATTAGATGATTGTAAAGCGAGGAGATTTGTTTTATGCCGATCTAAGCCCTGTGGTTGGTTCCGAGCAGGGCGGAGTTCGGCCGGTGTTGGTAGTGCAGAACGATATAGGTAATAAATATAGCCCTACTGTCATAGTAGCAGCCATAACATCGCAGATCAATAAAGCGAAATTGCCCACGCATGTGGAAATAAGCGCTTCTGATTACGGTTTACCTAAAGATTCCGTAATACTCTTAGAACAAATACGTACCATAGACAAAAAACGCTTAAGAGAAAAAATAGGCTATCTTTCGGCTGAGACTATGAAAAAAGTGGACGAAGCATTACAGATAAGCTTTGGCCTTATAGAATTATGATTGAAATCGATTGATCGTATGGTCGGTCGACTTTTTTATCTTGGGCTTTTGATATGCATTATACATATTGTAGATATAATGAAACATATCTTTTTAACCGATAATTATTAATAAAGGTTCTTCGCTTTGAAACAAAACCTGCAGGCAATCAATAAAATTCAAAAGAGGAGGGAAGGGCACATACGTTTTATGTGCCTCAATAATATGAAGGGTACTGTCGTATCTACGTGGATATCCACGCTAAGGGAATTATACGGTGAAGACGCCGTAAACGCTGCTTTAGAGCGGCTTGGCTGGGATGCAAATAGGATCATAGCTCCTTTGGATGATATAGCTGATGAGCAAGCCAAGGCGATCATAGAGCATGTAGCCCATGATGTGGGCAGAGAGCCCGCAAATGTGTGGCGCGATTTAGGGCGTCATAATATATACACATTTTCCAAATGGTTTCCATCGTATTTCGAACGCAGCAGCTTAAAGGGCTTTTTACTGATGATGGATGCCGTCCATGCCCAGTTGACTAAGATGATACGAGGTGCCAAACCTCCGCGTCTAATATGTACAGAGATAACGCCGGATCAGATTGATATGGAGTATATATCTAAAAGAGGATTGTTCGATTATTTTCTGGGCTTATTAGAAGGCAGCGCCGCTTTCTTTAATGAACAATTGGACTTCAATATAATAGAAACTGGCAAAAGGAATGATCTACATTATATGAAGGTTAGGTTGAAATTCCAAAAGAACTATGAAGAGATAAAATCATATAATATAAGCCGTTTCCTTTCATTTGGGATATTCAATGACGTAAATCTCAAATCAGGGTTTATTACAGGTATAGCAACTTTTGCTACATCATGGTTATTTCCCGGGTTATCTGTTGGGCAAAGGGTTATGTATGGGATTGTTATGGCAGTAATAGGTTACATAGTTTCACGTATAGTGATGGGTCCTATGAAACTCATAGAAGATGAGATGGATAAATTAGCACAACTGGATTTCAGCCATGCTGTGTTGTTGCATAGCCATGATAATTTTCAGCGCTTAATGGATAAAATAAATACAGTTAAATCTAATATAACCAAAGATATGGTATTCTTAAAGGGCGGTACTGATGATATGTATAATTTCGCCAGGAACTTCTCTGATATAGCCATGGATATGAAAGGCGTTTCCGATACTATATCGGATGTAGTGCAGGACGTAGCCAACGGAGCGGTTTACCAAGCCGACGAAACGGTTAATGCCGTTGGTATATTGGATAACGATATAAGGGATATAAACCAATTGGCTGAACAAGAAGAGAACAGTAGAGAACAATTGGAGAGGGCCGTAGAAAACATTCAGACTTCATCGCAAAATGTTCGTCATGTATCGGATGTATTGGTGGAAGTAAAGGATAATTTCTCAGCGGTGAACGAACAAAGTGCGAATTTGGTTCAAAGTGCCGATGATATATTACAGATAAGCGCTGCTGTAGAGGATATAGCCGAGAAAATTAACTTATTATCATTGAATGCTTCTATAGAAGCGGCAAGGGCGGGGGAAGCCGGCAAGGGTTTTGCTGTGGTTGCCGGAGAGGTTAGGAAATTGGCGGAAACATCCAAGCGTTCGGCTCAAAGCATAAGCAGCAGTTTACAACTGTTTGTGCAACAGATCAATAACCTGGCAGAGCAGATCGCCGCTCAATTTCATCAGATCGATGAAAGCAATGAGTTGCTGCAAGATGCTTCCAGCGATACTATGAACGCCGCCGATAATATACAGGCTGTATCGCAGCAGATTGCTTCTTTAGTAGATAGGTTGTTTAACGAGACCAAACAGTTAAGCAAGGTTTTTGATAATATACAATCGTTAGCTGCTATAGCCGAGCAAAATTCTGCCTCTTCAGAAGAAATGAGCGCTAATGTTACTACATATTCCAATAAGATAAAGGAATTGATGGACTATATAAATCAGCTTGAGGAGCTCACGGCCAGTTTCAAAGAACAGCTTGAAGAATATCGTATCTAACTTGCTCAAAAAGGATATATATATTATAATAGTAGCAGAACGGTTGGATCGCTGTTATAGTGTGTATGCTTTGATTGTGGCGAATGGGCTTTTGAAGCAAACGGTGATATCTTGGATTGCATCGCGCAGTTTATACCGTATATATGCCTATTTTGGTATATCCTAGATTAAAGTGTATATAGTACCTGCAATTAGTATGAGGTGTTATGATGTGGCAACAAGTCTTAAATGCGGTATCATTATTTCGCATAAGAGACCTTATAGATATATTGATAATAGCCTATATAGCATATAGGATACTTATGCTCATAAAAGAAACGAGGGCGGAGCAGGTGCTCAAGGGCCTCGTTATATTGCTAATATCCACCCAATTAAGCGAATGGTTGGGGCTTAATACTGTAAACTGGTTACTTAGAAATGCTATGACTGTCGGTGTTATAGCCCTGCTTATAGTATTTCAGCCCGAGCTCAGAAGGGCGTTGGAGCACATAGGTCGAGCTGGGCTTATAAACATTTCGTCGTTTATGCCCAGTGAGAACGATTATGGTGATACTATAGAAGAAATAGTCAAAACCGTGCAGAGTTTATCCAAGGATAAAATAGGAGCACTCATTATCATAGCAGGCAAAACGGGCCTGAATGAGATCATAGAAACAGGTATCAGGGTGGATGGGAAAGTCTCATCCGAACTGTTGAGTAACATATTTGTGCCTAACACGCCTTTACACGATGGTGCTGTTATTATAAAAGATGATCGCGTAATAGCGGCGGGATGTTTTTTGCCATTGACTGATAGGCAGGATATAAACAAACAGCTCGGTACACGTCATAGAGCGGCGATAGGTGTCTCAGAGGTCAGCGATGCATTAGCTATAGTGGTTTCGGAGGAGACCGGCGTTATATCTATTGCGCGTGAAGGTAAGCTTACCCGATATCTGGATTCCAAAATGTTAAGGGACGTATTGGTTCAAATGTATGCTCCGAGTCACGAAACAAAAGCTTTCAATTGGCGCATATGGAGGGAATGGAGGGAAAAGCATGGACAAAATATGGGCGACGATGAAAAGTAATTTACCGCAAAAAATAATATCTATAGTATTTGCTATAATACTTTGGACTTACGTTGCCAGCGATCAAAATCCCAATATAGCGCGAACCATACGTAATATACCGGTTGAGATACAAAATGAGTCGGTTTTAAAAAACAAAAATCTCATACGCATGAATACAGATATACAAGAAGTAAGCGTAAAAATAGAAGGACGCCGTAGCGATGTGGCCGCTTTTAAACCATATGATATAAGGGCTGTAGCCGATATAGGTTCGATAAATAGTAGCGGCAAGCAGCGAATACCGGTTAAAGTCATAAATGTTCCGAGCAATATAAATATAATCGATATTTCCCCACCCTATATTGAAGTAGAGGTGGAAGATATAGTGAACAATCAATTGCCTGTAGAATTGAAGTTAGAGGGTCAACCAGCAGTGAATCATAGGGTGCTTGAAGCCGAGCTGGTGCCGGATGAGATTATAGTTACCGGACCGCGCAGCCTGGTTTCCAAGGTGCGTTCGGCAGTGGTGCGGATGGATGTAACTGAGGCTAAATACGATATAACGCGTTCATTGCCAATTATACTTTATGATGAACGGGAAAAACAGATAACAGACGACCTCAATTTGAGCGCTGATTTTGTAAGGGTTTATCAAAAGATAAGGGCTGTTAAGGCCGTACCTGTAAAAGTAAATACGTCGGGAAAATTGCCTGATGGCTTGGAAATAGTTAGCATTGCAGCTCAACCTAGTAATGTGACTGTAGCTGGTTCCGACGATGATATTTCGAAGGTGACGGTAATCGAAACCGAACCCATTGATCTATCCAAGGTTCAAGCCACCAGTACTGTTAAGGCACAATTGATATCGCTCGACGGCATTGAGGTCATAGAAGGGGAACCCGTCATGGTTGATATAACTGTAAAAGAACAAGATGTACAGGGGAAGGTAGCTGTGACAGATTTAGTAATAGAAAATTTGGCAGAAGACCTTGAAGTAGGCGATAAACCGCGTAGTATAACGTTATCAGTAAAAGGACCGTATAGTCTTATAAAAAACCTAAAGCCAAGCGATATAAAAGTAGTGGTTAATGCTAAAGGTATGAGCCGCGGGCGCTATGATGTAACACCTACTATAGTATTGCCGAAAGGTATCGAGCTTATAAAAGTGGAACCACAGCCGGTGTCGGTGTTGTTAAAATGATGTTATCAGACAAGCGTATAAACATATTCGTAGGGCATTTTGGCAGCGGCAAGACCGAGATATCTATAAACTATGCTTTGGGCCTGCAAAGGCGGGGATTAAAAACCATGATAGTCGATCTGGATATAGTAAATCCATTTTTTAGGACGGTGGAGGTAAAGGATTATCTGGAACAAAACGAAATAAAGGTTATAGCGCCGAATTTTGCCGGTACGGCGTTGGACGTACCATCTATTCCAGCCTCTGTCTACAGCGCCTTTGATAATACGAATTTTAATGTAGTACTGGATATAGGAGGAGATGAGGTCGGAGCAAAGATATTGGGTAACCTGCGCGACCATATAAGCGATGGTACATACGATATGTTGTATGTAATAAACGCTAGAAGACCGCTTTCAGCCGATATATCGGCTGTCGGCAATTTGTTGCATTCTATTGAGCAAACATCAGGGTTAAAAGTAACCGGCCTTATTAATAATACGAATTTATCTTCAGAAACCACAATATATGATATAATGTATGGGCAGGCTTTAGTAGAAGATCTATCGCGACAAGCTGGTGTACCGGTCGTTAAAATATGTGGTTTGCCCGATGTCTTAAAGCAGCTGCCGGATGAATATAAAGACAAGGCCATGCCTATAAAAATATTTTTACACGTTCCTTGGGAACA
Source organism: Mahella australiensis 50-1 BON (assembly GCF_000213255.1). NCBI lineage: Bacteria > Bacillati > Bacillota > Clostridia > Mahellales > Mahellaceae > Mahella > Mahella australiensis. The sequence goes on along the minus strand of NC_015520.1, from coordinate 1,970,402 downwards.
GTAACCGAAAGGAAGAATGAAATGATCCATATAGTATTTTTCGAAGACATATGCAAGGGATGCGGTCTATGTACATCTGTATGCCCTGAAGGCATAGTATCTATAAATAAAGATCGAATCAATGCCAGCGGATATAATCCGGCTGGCGTCACCGATGAGGCCAAGTGTACGGGGTGTGCTTTTTGTGCCCGGATATGTCCTGATATAGCTATAAGGATAGAAAAGGTTTCATAGAAAGGGGAGTATTATGGCTCAAAAAGTGCTTATTAAAGGAAACGAGGCCATAGGGGAAGCGGCTATCATGGCTGGTTGCCGCCATTTTTTTGGCTATCCTATAACGCCTCAAAACGAGGTGGCCGAATATATTTCCAAACGCATGCCCCAGGTAGGAGGGTGCTTTTTGCAGGCGGAAAGCGAACTGGCTGCCATAAATATGGTATACGGTGCAGCAGGAGCTGGGGCCAGGGTGATGACATCGTCATCCAGCCCGGGTATAAGCCTCATGCAGGAAGGTATATCCTATATAGCTGCATCGGAATTGCCATGTCTGATAGTCAATGTTATGCGCGGTGGGCCCGGACTGGGTGGTATACAGCCATCCCAGGCAGATTATTTCCAGGCCACAAAAGGCGGCGGTCATGGTGATTACAGGTTAGTAGTGCTGGCGCCGTCTACTATACAGGAGATGATAGACCTCATAGTGGAGGGGTTTGATATAGCCGATCAATATAGAAATCCAGTCATGATATTGGCCGATGGTATGTTGGGCCAGATGATGGAGCCGGTGGTATTGGAGCCTAAAAAGCGAATAGAAAGACAGCTTCCGGCAAAGGATTGGGCTACTACTGGGTGCGATGGTAGCCGCCCCAGGAATGTGATAAATTCGCTGTTTATGATACCGGAGCAATTGGAGCAGCGGAACCTGGTACTCATAGATAAGTATAAACGTATTGAACAAAACGAAGTGCAATACCAATCAATAGATATCGAAGGCGCTGATGCCGTGTTGGTGGCTTACGGTACCATGGCCAGGATAGCCAGGACGGTAGCAAAAAAAGCCAAGGAATTGGGCATAAGCGTTGGAATACTGAGGCCTATAACTTTGTGGCCTTTTCCATATGATGCTGTCGCTGCTATAGGCGATATACCGAATGTTAAGGCAGTATTCTCGATAGAGATGAGTGCAGGACAGATGGTGGAGGACGTGAAATTGGGTATAAGCGGAAAAAAACCGGTATATTTTTATGGCCGTACGGGCGGTATGATACCATCTCCCAATGAAGTATTGGATTATATATGCGATGTACTGGAGGTGCGATGATGTCGATCATATTTGAAAGGCCGCGTTCGCTCACTGATAAACCGTTTCATTATTGTCCGGGATGTACCCACGGCTTGGTACACAGATTGGTAGCCGAGGTTATAGATGAATTGGACATTCAAGCCAATACCATAGGGGTGGAGCCAGTGGGTTGTGCAGTATCGGCACATGATTATTTTGATATAGATGTGCAGGAGGCAGCACATGGCAGGGCTCCGGCAGTAGCCACCGGCATAAAGCGTGTGTGGCCGGATAGAGTGGTATTTACCTATCAGGGCGACGGCGATCTGGCTTCCATAGGTATGACTGAGATAGTGCATGCCGCTGCTAGGGGGGAGAGAATAACCACCATATTTATAAACAACGCTATATTCGGTATGACGGGTGGACAAATGGCGCCGACATCGTTGCTTGGGCAGGTCACCACCACATCTCCGTATGGCCGCGACGCAGGCAGCGCCGGTTACCCTATACGTGTGAGCGAACTTTTAGCCACGCTGCAAGGAGCAGCTTACGTAGCGCGTGTATCGGTGCATGATGTCAAGAACATCGCCAAGGCTAAACGCAGTATAAAAAAGGCCTTTACCACTCAGATGGAAGGTAAGGGATTCTCCATAGTAGAGGTGTTATCCACATGTCCTATAAACTGGGGTATGACGCCTGCAGATTCGCTTAAGTGGCTGCAGGATAATATGATACCGTATTATCCGCTGGGAGAACTTAAGGTGGATGGCGAGGAAGTGATTAGCCGATGACGCACGAAGTTATAATGGCAGGTTTTGGTGGCCAGGGTGTCATGTCGATAGGGCAATTATTGACACATGCTGCCATGGAAGTCGGCTTTAACGTGTCATGGTATCCATCATACGGGCCAGAGATGCGTGGCGGTACAGCATTTTGTCATGTTGTAGTTTCTGATGAATTCATAGGTTCTCCGCTGGTTGCGTCACCTACCGACCTTATAATAATGAACAGGCCTTCTCTGGATAAATTCGAGCAGATAGCGGCGACCGGAGCAGCGGTGTTTGTGAACAGCTCGCTTATAGACCGCGAAGTAAAAAGAGCTGATATAAAGGCGTACTATATACCGGCCAACGACGTGGCCAATCGATTGGGTAACGTGCGTGTGGCCAATATGGTAATATTCGGTGCATTTTTGGCTTGTACTGATATAGCACCGGTAGATGTGGTGGAGCGCTGTTTTAAGGAAATGCTGGGCCCGTCTAAGGCTCATATGGTAGATATAAATCGTAAAGCCTTACATGAAGGGATGAAGCTCATCGACAAATGATAGATAATATACCCGATCTGGAACAGCGGCTTAAAGACCTTCCGGATAAACCGGGTGTTTATATAATGAGAGATAAAGATGGGCGGATAATATATATAGGCAAAGCGGTATCGCTTAAAAATCGCGTTAGGCAGTATTTCCGCTCTTCTACAAACCATTCCCCCAGGATACGGTCAATGATAGCGCATATCGCTGATTTCGAGTATATATTGACTGATTCTGAGGTGGAAGCACTGGTGCTGGAGTGTAGCCTTATAAAAGAGTATCACCCCAAGTATAACGTATCGCTGCGCGATGACAAACATTATCCGTATATAAAGATCACGGTAAACGAACCGTATCCGCGTATAATGTTGGCGCGATCGACAGAACCTGATGGAGCGCGCTATTTTGGCCCTTATCCGAATAGCGCTGCCGTAAAAGAAACTATAGAGACTCTTAAAGGGCTGTTTCCTGTACGTACGTGCAAACGCAACCTAAATAGCAAAAAGAAGGAGAGGCCGTGCCTTGATTATTATATAGGCCAGTGTATGGCGCCGTGCCAGAAAGACATACCTGCCGAGCAGTATGCCGATGTCATAAGACAGGTATGCGATTTTTTGGACGGTCGCCAGGAAGATATTATAGATAAATTAAAAGAGCAAATGCGGAATGCTATAGATGCACTTAACTTTGAAAAAGCTGCCGTATTGCGCGATAAGATAAACGCCATATTGAGCTTACAGGAGAAACAGAAAGTGGTGTCCACAGAGCTCATAGATCAGGATGTAATAGGTGTTTTCCAGCAGGATGAGGATTCCATGGTTCAGGTATTTTTTATTCGCGGGGGAAGGATGATAGGAGCAGAGCACTTCTTATTGGAAGATACAGGGCATGATGATACGGCGTCGCTCTTGGCGTCATTTATGGAACAATTTTATTCGGGAATAAACTTTATACCTAGTGAAGTATTGTTGCCGGTGTGGCCCGAAGATGGGCAAACTATAGAAAAATGGTTGTCTGATAAAAAAGGCTTAAGGATTCAGCTTAAAGTGCCGATAAAAGGAGAGAAGCGTGAACTTGTGGAAATGGCGGAAGAGAATGCCAGAGAAGCCTTAGAGCGCTTCAGCCTGAAGATAAAAGCTGATAAACAGCGCACGCAAGGAGCGCTGGAACAATTGGCTGAGATACTCGGATTAGATCAGATGCCGTGGCGCATAGAGGCTTTTGATATATCTCATATTCAAGGCACTGATACTGTGGCTTCCATGGTGGTTGCCGAAGGAGGACGGCCGAAGAACAGCGACTATCGCCGATTCAGGATCAGTATGCCTCAAAACGATGATTTTGCCAGTATGGCGGAGGTTGTGGATCGGAGGTATAGCAAGGGATTGTCCGAAAAGAGACAGCTTGCAGCTAAAGGGTTGGATATAAAGGACGGCAAATTTTCTGCGTTTCCGGATCTGATACTTATAGATGGGGGACGTGGGCAATTAAATGCTGCGAGGCAGGTGTTGGCGCGTTTAGGTTTGGATTATATACCGATTATAGGTTTGGCTAAGGAAAATGAAGAGATATATATACCAGACAGATCCGAACCGCTGGTGTTACCCAAGGATAGCCCTGCACTTCAGCTTCTCCAACGTATAAGGGACGAAGCGCATCGATTTGCTATCTCCTATCATAGGAGCTTACGTGGGAAGAGCGCTCTCCAATCGGTATTGGATAATATTCCAGGCATAGGCGATAAGCGTAGAAAGGCATTGATGGAGTATTTCGGTTCTGTGGAAAGTATAAAACGAGCCGGTGTAGAAGAGTTGGCATCAATTAAGGCTATGAATATATCGGCAGCTAAAAAGGTGTACGAGTATTTTCATAGTATATAGCGATTATATATGGGGGCCGTAATGTGAATAACACAAAGGACGCACAAAAGGCAAAATTAAGTATAATAATAGCGCTTATGAAGGTTATGTGTACAGTTTTTATAGGCATAGCCGTTACCAGCATTTTATCTAATATAATAGCACTGGATATACGATGCGTACAAGTCCGAATAATGCTCGTGTTAGGTACTATGGCTATTTCGTGGTGGCAATGGCTTTCAACAAATAATCAGCCGCGGTTATGGGAACAACCGCGGCTGGCCGATTGTGCGGAATCGCTGTTTTACATCGTGGCTGTAACGTGGATATTATGTGCCAGCCAACCTGAAACAAGCATATTCAAATTGACATATATATTTATAATCATGGTCAATGCTTTCAGATTCGATATGAAATATGGTTTTATGTCGGCCGGCGTATCGTCAGCAAGTGTTATATTCTGCGATGTAGCCAAGCTTGAACAATTGAGGCGTTTTGCTTATTTAGAGCAGGACATGCTGTTGATAGTAAGTTTCTTCGTGTTAGCCTTCATAATGGGATATATATCGATGAGCCAAAAACAGGATTTTGATAATATGGCTAGAATGGCCACAACGGATGAATTGACAGGTTTATATAACAACCGTATATTTCATGAAAGTCTGCTTAGATATATAGAAGAGACTAATGATAATAAGCGCTATGAAAATGTGTGGGTGGCGCTTTTGGATATAGCTGAATTCAGGAGATACAATGAACTTTACGGTTACACCATGGGCAATGCCGTTTTAACTCAAGTTGGAGTTATTATATCCGAAGGGGCGAGGGGTGCGCAGTTGGTGTCTAGATACGGGGACGATAAGTTCGGATTGATCTTTACAGATTGCAGTTTAAGGCATGTAAAAGATATAGTATCGCGTATTAAAAGAAATATAGAGAATTATCCGTTTTATGGTAAAGACAATATGCCTGGCGGCGTGATAAGCGTATATGCAGGTATAGCGGGCTATCCTATGAACGGTTTAACCAAGGAAGAAATGATAAAATCGGCCGTTGATGATATAAATTTCGCAAAGCTTATTTATAATAATATCGATCCTATTCATATGGTGCATATGGAAGGCATGAGCGTCATGCAGGTATTCATAAATATGTTAAATTCTCGCGATCATTTTACATATGAGCATACTCAAAGGGTTATTGCTTATGCTGATATGCTTGCCAGAGCTTTGAATATGCATCAGCGGTTCATAGATGATGTAAAGTTCGGTGCATATCTGCACGATATAGGTAAAATAGATCTGCCAACTCCTATATTGGTCAAAACTCAGCCTTTATCAGTGGTTGAAGATGATATATTCAAGAACCATGTTATATGGGGTGCTGATATAGTCGGTTCTGTAGAATCATTAGCGCATATAGTGCCGATTATACGGCACCATCATGAACGTTGGGATGGCTTGGGCTACCCCGATGGTCTGCAAGGTACGGACATACCTTTAGAAGCTAGAATAGTAGCGCTTGCAAATGGTTTCGATATGATGCTTATGGGTCGATGGCCAGATGAACCTGATTGTAGAGGCGTTGCCGGTGCTGTACAATGCCTTATGCGCAACGCCGGTACATATTTTGATCCTGATTTAGTGGATATATTTATCAAGACTATACGATCCTATAATTTGCAACACCTATTTCCAAACGATGCGTTTAGTGTTACAATAGATGCGTGATATTATATAATAGAGGTGTATGAATTTGCTCTCTGTCCCTATAGAAACGTTAGTAGAAGATTTGCAGTTGGAGGTTTTATACAAAGACGATTGCAAATATATAAATATATCCACATCGGATGTTAATAGACCTGGCCTTCAATTGGCGGGCTTTTTCGATTATTTTGCCTATGAACGCATACAAGTGATAGGCAGGGTAGAGATGACCTATTTGATGAGCATAGACGTTAAAACGCGAAATGAGCGCTTAAATGATTATTTCAAGTACCCTATACCATGTGTTATAGTGTCGCGCGGTATGGATATACCGACCGAGCTTATGGATATAGCTCAGACATATAAAAGGCCGTTGTTTCGCACACATAAGAGCACCACGCAGTTTATAAATCGTACCATGAATTATCTTGAGAGCGTATTAGCGCCGCAGATAACGCGCCATGGCGTGCTGGTGGATGTATATGGCGTAGGTATACTGTTGATGGGGGACAGCGGCATAGGCAAAAGTGAAACGGCGTTGGAGCTGGTTAAGCGCGGGCATAGGCTGGTAGCTGATGATGCTGTGGAGATAAGGCGTGTTACCGATAACCGGTTGATAGGAGAGGCCCCCGATCTTATAAAATATTTTATGGAGGTACGTGGTATAGGCATTATAGATATTCGCGCAATGTACGGGGCCGGTGCCATTATAAATACAAAGTCCATAGACCTTGTCATAGCTTTGGAAATATGGGATAATAATAAGGTATATGATAGGCTGGGGCTGGTAGAGGAGAGTATGGATATCCTGGACGTTACATTGCCGAAGATAACCATACCCGTAAGACCGGGCAGGAATCTGGCTATTATAGTAGAGGTGGCAGCTATGAACTTTCGCCTTAAAAACAGCGGCTATCATGCGGCTCAAGAGCTCAATCAGCGCTTGGAAAATATTATAGAACAAAAACAATAGGAAGGACAGATGGAAATGATAAACATCGATGATGTACAAGCATTAAAACAAGCCGATCCGAGCAATATGTTGGATGCGGTATACGGTTTGCCGGAACAAATGGAGCAAGCATTAAGCATAGCAGAAAGCATGCAGTTAAATGTCGATAAAAACTACATAAAAAATATAATAGTAACCGGCTTGGGCGGATCAGCCATAGGAGGAGATTTGGTGCGCGTATTCGCTGCCGGCAGGTTGAATATACCAATGGCTGTAAATAGGGATTATGTATTGCCCAGTTACGTTGGCGAGGATACACTGGTGTTTGCGTCTAGTTATTCCGGCAATACTGAAGAAACGTTATCAGCCTATGATACAGCTAAAGCTAAAGGTGCTCAGATTATAGCCATAACTACCGGTGGCCAGTTATTCAAGAAAGCTCAAGCCGACGGCTATTCGGTTATAAATATACCGGCAGGACTTCAACCGAGGGCTGCTATAGGGGTTTCATTTGTTCCGCTTGTTATGGCTTTGGCGAAAATAGGCTTATTGGACGAAAATGATGTAAAGCCCCAGATACTCGAAGCTATAGAATTGCTCAAAATTATGAGAAACGAATTAAATCCGTCTAAAGTTGAAGCTGATAATTTATCTAAACAGTTGGCCAGAAAATTTTATAATAACTTGCCTGTGATATATGGTGTTGTAGGTACTAGCGAAGTCGTTGCTCAACGTTGGAAAGGGCAGATATGCGAGAATGCCAAAGCGCCTGCTCATTACAATATATTCCCGGAGTGGAACCACAATGAATTAGTTGGTACAGAAGTACCTATAGATCTGTTGAAGAGGTTCCAAGTCATAATGCTTAGGGACAAAAATGACCATCCGCGTATACAAAAACGCATAGATATAACAAAAGAGATATTAAAGCAAGTGGAAGGCGGAGTTACCGAAATATGGTCCAGAGGTAACGGCGATATAGCCAGAATATTTTCACTTATCTATATAGGCGATTACGCCAGCGTATATCTGGCCTTATTGAACGGCGTCGATCCGTCGACCGTCGAGAAGATAGATTTGCTGAAAAATAAGCTGGCCAAGATGTGATGAAGGAAGAGAAGGTGTAGGATTTGAAACTGGTTTTGGATACGCATGCCCATACGGTAGCATGTGGGCATGCGTACAGCACCATAAAGGAAATAGCGGAGGAAGCGGCGAACAAAGGGTTAGAGCTTATAGCTATTACGGAACACGGCCCCAGTATGCCAGGGACTACTAGACCATATTTTTTTAGTAATATACGCGTGGTACCCTCTAATATATGCGGTGTTAGAGTACTGAAGGGTATAGAAGCCAATATTATGGATGTCGACGGTCGCCTCGATTTGCCGGACAATTTACTTGCCAGATTGGATATAGTGATAGCCAGTCTTCATGATGTGACAATACGGCCAGGCGATGTGGAGTACAATACGCGGGCTATTATAAACGCTATGAAAAACCCCTATGTGGATATAATAGCGCATCCCGGCAATCCTGTGTTTGCTATCGATATAGAAAAAGTAGTAGAAGCAGCAAAGCAATATAATGTGTTGCTAGAAATCAATAATCATTCATTTACAGCGCGCAAGGGCAGCTATGATAATTGCCTGAACATAGCCAGAAGGGTTAAAGCATTGGATTGGCAGGTAGCGCTGGGGAGCGATGCGCATATATGTTATGATATAGGCAATTTTACGGATGCAATGGATATAGTGACTAAAGCAGGAATGACAGAGGATAATGTCATAAATACGTCCGTATATAAGCTGCTGAATTTCTTAAAACAAAAAGGCAAAAAAATAGAATCTGTTGATTGACGAGGAGGAGGCTATAGCATATGCTCTATGTAGGTGTAGATTTAGGCGGGACAAAAATGGCTGCCGGCGTAGTAAACGACGAAGGGCGAATATTGGTTCGCGATACCATGCCGACGGGCCGCGAAAGGCCGTTTGAAGTTATAGCGGCCGATATGGCTAAATTGATACTGTCTGTTATACAAAAAGGTGGTTACGCCATAGATGACATAAGCGGTATAGGCATCGGCTCACCGGGTGCCATAGATAACACCAATGGCATAGTTATATTTGCCAATAATTTCGGATGGCATAATGTGCCGTTGCGCAGTGAATTGCAAAAATATATTGATTTGCCTATTTATATGGAAAACGATGCTACAGTAGCTGGATTAGCCGAGAGCGTTTATGGCGCGGGCAAGGGTGTTAAGAATGCTATCACGCTGACGCTCGGCACCGGTTTAGGCGGCGGCATTATAATAAACGGGCATATATACAGCGGAAGCCATCATGTGGGCAGCGAATTGGGCCATTTGATAGTGGAGATAAACGGTCGTCAATGTACATGCGGTAACCGGGGCTGCTGGGAACAATATGCCTCAGCTACGGCGCTTATAACGGCAGGTAAAGAAGCTGTGCTTAAATACCCCGATTCGCTGATATTGAAATTCGCTGGTGGGGATCCGGAAAAAATAACGGCTAAAACCATAGAAGACGCGGCCAGAGCAGGTGACAACGTGGCGGCTGAAGTATTCGATGAGTATGTATATTATCTTACCATGGGCATAATATCTATTATAAACGCTTTCGATCCTGAAATGATAATAATAGGGGGAGGCGTATCCGGGGCCGGCGACTTTTTATTAAAACCTTTGACCGAAAAAGTAAAGGAGCATATATTCTATAAAGAATTGGATTTTGCTGATATAAGGTTGGCCGAATTGGGCAATGATGCCGGCATAATCGGTGCAGCTATGCTGGCTACCGATAAATATTTCATTTAGCGAGGGGTTATGACTTTTGGACAAGGAACAAATATACCGCCTATTATGTACGGAAATTGATCCGGTAAATATAAAAGTAGATGAGCCTATGAAAGCTCATACGTCTTTTAAGATAGGCGGGCCGGCGGATATATTTGTTACTCCGGATAAATTAAATGAGATATACGGCGTATTGAGAATATGCGGTGAGCATGGAGTGCCGTTGCTTGTTATGGGCAACGGCACTGATTTGCTTGTTCTGGACGGCGGCATACGAGGTGTGGTCATGCAGATCGCTCATAAGTGGGCTAAAGTGGATATAGAGAACACATTGGTGACCGTTCAAAGCGGGATACTGTTGTCCAGGTTGTGCAGGGTATTAGCCAAACGTGGATTAGGCGGTATGGAGTTCGCAGCGGGGATACCAGGCACATTGGGCGGTGCATTGGTCATGAATGCCGGTGCTTACGGCGGTGAGATGAAAGATGTGGTGCAGTCCGTCCACGCCATTGATGCAAATGGGAATGATAGATGGTTTCGATCTGAAGAATTGAAATACGGTTATCGAAGCAGCATATTTCGGAACGGGAGATATACGCTGCTTGAGGCTAAACTATGCCTTGAGCCGCGAGAACCGCAAGTATGCATGGATAATATAAACGATTTGAATCTGAGGCGTCGAGCAAAACAGCCGCTGGAATACCCGAGCGCAGGAAGCGTATTCAAAAGACCTTGTGGTTGCTATGTGGGCCCGATGATAGAACAAGCCGGCTTAAAAGGTATGTGCGTGGGCGATGCCCAGGTATCGGAGAAACATGCCGGCTTTATAATAAACCGCGGCAATGCTACGGCAAAGGATGTACTGGAGCTTATAAACATCGTCAAGCAGCGTATAAAAGAGCTGTTCGCTGTAGAATTGGAGTTGGAGATACAAGTAGTAGGCGAGGAGAATTAGCCTATTGACGCTGAAAGCCAATTATGTTACTATATTTATGAAAATTAAATACGGCAAAGCCTTTATCCAGAGAGGTGGAGGGACGGGCCCGATGAAACCCAGCAACCGGCCATTAGGTCCGGTGCTAATTCCTGCAGGAGGTATTTCCTTCTGAAAGATGAGGGTATGTGATAGAATAAAACCTCTTCATTTCAGAAGAGGTTTTTTATTGCATATGTAATGTTTCAAAAGGCTTTGGTGTAGAGCAGAAAGGAAAGGACTAATAAAAGCATGAACAAAAGATTTTTTACTTCAGAGTCGGTTACTGAGGGTCACCCCGATAAGATCTGCGATCAAATAGCTGACGCCATATTGGATGATATAATGTCCAAGGACCCTATGGGTAGGGTGGCATGTGAGGTGGCCGTTACTACAGGCTTGGTTTTGGTGTTGGGTGAAATATCTACTGACTGTTATGTCGATATACCTAAGATAGCGCGCAACACTATAAAAGAGATCGGGTATACCAGAGCAAAGTATGGTTTTGACGGCGATACCTGTGCAGTCATAACATCCATCGATGAACAGTCGCCCGATATAGCGTTGGGTGTAAACCAGGCATTGGAGATAAAGAAAGGTCTTTCAACGGAAGAGTATGAAACTATAGGGGCAGGAGACCAAGGCATGATGTTCGGCTTTGCCTGTGATGAAACCCCTGAGCTTATGCCTATGCCTATAGCACTAGCTCATGAGCTAACCCGTCGATTAGCATATGTGCGTAAAAACGATATACTGCCATATATAAGGCCTGACGGTAAGTCACAGGTGACAGTTGAATACCAGGACGATAGACCGGTAAGGGTGGATACGGTGGTTATATCCACACAGCACGGATCGGAAGTCGATCATGATACCATAGAAAGGGATATAATAGAACATGTCATAAAGGCGGTTATACCGGCCGATTTGCTTGACGATAACACGAAATATTATATAAATCCCACAGGTCGATTTGTAGTAGGCGGTCCGCAGGGAGATTCAGGTTTGACCGGACGAAAGATAATAGTAGATACTTACGGCGGATACGGCAGGCATGGAGGTGGCTCATTTTCAGGTAAAGATCCTACCAAAGTGGATCGCTCGGCCAACTATGCGGCGCGATATGTAGCCAAGAATATAATAGCGGCTGGTTTGGCTAAAAAATGCGAGGTGCAATTGGCCTACGCCATAGGTGTGGCTCATCCGGTATCAATATTGGTGGATACTTTCGGTACAGGCAAAGTAACAGATGACGTCCTCGTAGATCTAGTCAAGCGCAATTTTGATCTACGGCCGGCTGCTATTATAAACAATCTTGACCTACGGCGCCCGATATACAGGCAGGTAGCGGCATATGGGCATTTCGGCCGCCCCGATTTGAACCTGCCGTGGGAAAAAACCGATAAAGCGGGTATATTGCTTGAACAAGCAAAATCAATGATATAGCTCAAGAATATAGGCTGTTGCCATGACAATCTATGGCGACTATGAGCGGCAAATCTTCTACAACAAGCCGATATATGGCCTCGGGTCCAAGATCCTCAAAGGCCACTATGTCGGCTTTCTTTATGCAGTCGGCTATTAAAGCTCCGGCACCCCCTGTGGCAGCCAGATAAACGGCTTTATATTTTACCATGGCGTCTATTACAGCGCGGCTTCTGGGACCCTTGCCTATCATGGCATTTAGACCGTGTGCCAGTAACGGCGGTGTATATACATCGACGCGGCTGCTGGTTGTGGGGCCTGCGGAACCGATGACCTGACCAGGCTTAGGCGGACACGGTCCGGCATAGTATATGGTTTGGCCGGCTATATCAAAGGGCAAAGGTAGATTTTGATTTAGTAGCTGTATCATACGCTTGTGAGCTGCATCGCGGGCTGTATAAATTATACCGGTCATTTTGACCATGTCGCCGGCATTAAGCTCATCTATAGCGGCTTTTGACAATGGGCTTATTATGCTTTTAATTTCCATATTTCAATCCTCCTATAAAACAGCGGTTTTATGCCTGGAAGCATGGCATTGCATATTTATAGCTACCGGTAATCCTGCTATATGCGTAGCGAATGTTTCTATGTGAACAGCCAGGGCTGTAACCGCTCCGCCTAACCCCTGCGGACCTATGCCAAGGGCATTGATGGTATGGAGCAATTCCTGCTCCAGTGAAGCTACAGATTCATTTGAATTGGGTTGGCCGGCATCCCTCAATAAGGCTTTTTTAGCTATATACGCAGCCTTTTCCATAGTGCCGCCTATGCCTATGCCGAGTATAACCGGTGGACATGGATTGCCGCCGGCTGCTTTTACCGTATCCAGCACGAATGCCTTTATACCGTCTATACCGTCAGCGGGTTTCAGCATCTTAAGAGCGCTCATGTTCTCACTGCCGAATCCCTTGGGGGCGACAGTAATGGATAAGGATGAACCGGGTACTATTTCAACATGTATTATGGCCGGCGTATTGTCGCCAGTATTTACGCGCTCAAGAGGATCTTTTACCACCGACTTTCGCAAATAGCCTTTTCGATAACCGCGCCTCACCCCTTCGTTTATAGCATCGATTATATAACTGCCGGTTATATGCACGTCCTGGCCCATTTCCACAAAGACCACCGCCATGCCGGTATCCTGACATATAGGCATTTGCTGCTCGCGGGCTAGTTTTATATTGTCGATTAGCTGGTTCAATATATATTGAGCTCGCGGCAACGATTCTTTTTTAGCAGCATCCCGTATAAGTTGCTCGACATCCTGGCCGAGACCGCAGGCCGCGTCTATACACAGGCTTTCCACCGTATCGGTTATAATTTTTGCATCTATTTCTCTCATGATAATACCACCTTTTGGCATACTCTATGTTACTACTTACTGTGCACCATCTTATGAGCTTGATAAGATATGAGCTAGAAAGCTGATCGTTATCTTCGCCTATGTACGTTGAAAGCTAAGCAGTAAACAATTATAATACATTTTATCATAAATGAAATTAAAATGATACGGCGTTATACGCCTAAGGGCTACGACGATATTTATCTTTTCTCATCAGGATGTTATAATATAGATGAGTATTTGAACAGGGGGAGGAGACACTGTCAGTTGTTGAAACGCAAAGTCAGGGGTAAGACAAATAGTTTCATGCGATTTATGGTATCTTATTTGATTATATTAGGTTTGACCATTTCGATAGGGGGCCTTGCTTATAACGAGGCTTTAAAAATGGCAAAGGAGGATGCCATTCAAGATGGTCTTAGTGCTCTTAAGAAAAGCAGGGATGTGCTCGAAGCGCGTTTTGTGGAAGTCGATAATATGATAGATCAATTAGCGATGAATCAGGAAGTTATTAACATGCTGAATATAAAAAATCCTATGAAGACCCAAGATTATTATAAGCTTCGCAGCGCCTTTTTGAAGCTACCATCTTATAATATTATCAACAGTTTCATCGATGATTTTTATATTTTCTCAAAAAATACGGAGGCTTTGATTTCATCCAATGCTATGTCAGTAAGAACACAAAGTTTCTACAAAGAATCTTTAAGCTATGAGAATATGGATTATAAGGAATGGAAGAATGAGATTCTAGGTACGTATCATTATAAAGATATTTGGCCGGCTCACTCGGTTATAAAGGGCTATAATCCGAAACCGGAATTGACATATGTACAATCTATTCCTATGGGAGAGCCTTATAATTATAAAGGGGCTATTATGGTATTGATCGATGAAAATAAAGTGTTAGAATACCTTATGACACCAGATATAGCCAATGATGGTTGGGCATGTATTGTGGATAGCTCTGACAGGATAATTACCTCCGCAAATATGGAAGTCGATGATTTGAATAGCATTGATATGGCGTTTGAATTGTCCGCGGGATATAAAGAGGAAATGGTGAACGGTCAAGATGTGGTTGTTTTGTATGCTGAGTCATTCAGCAGGGATTGGACTTATATAACCGTATTGCCGTCTGGAATATTCCGGGAACAAGTCAGCGGTGTTAGAGGAATATTTGTTATCAGCATTATGGCGACCTTACTTATAGGGCTTATTACCGCATTTATTTTGGCCAGCCGAAACAGTATGCCTATAAAAAGACTTATAAAAAGGTTGCAAAATGCGGTTGGTAACAATAGTCCGACATCCAATGAATATGACTTTATAGAAGATACGGTACTTCAGTTAGTTAGAAACAATAAAGATTTGCGAGAATATTTGGAAAAACAAGTCCCGTTTTTAAGAGTAAGTTTCTTTGAACGACTTCTTCGCGGTGGCTTTAGCCAATTGAAGGATATTGAGGCCGCATCCTCTTATGCGAGAATAGATATTAAAGGGGAGTATTTTATTGTTTTGGTTATGAAACTAAATAGCTTTGCTATGGAAAACGACATGAATAATTCAAATGAAACGAATGTGAAAAGGGTGGTGGCTGCCAAAGAGGTAACTGAGAGGTTACCATGGCAGAATTATTTGCATGATGTTGATCAAGATAAAGTAGCTGTCTTAACAGCTTTAAGCCATAACGATATAGAGGAGTTCGATGATAAAATTGAAGATGTTCTAAAGCCGCTGGTCGATGAGCTGCAGCAGAATTATAATATTATTGTGTCTTTCGGCATAGGAAATATATGCACAGATCTGTTAGGTATAAACAAATCGTTTAGGGAGGCCATTAAGGCATTGGATTATTACAGATATGGGGGAAAAGTCAAAAGAATTGCCTGGTTTAAGGATATAGCCTTGCCTGGTTTGGGGTATCATTATCCTATAGAGACGGAAATGCGCCTAATAAATCTTACTGAAACAGGTGAAGAAGAAGAGGCACTATCTTTGCTCAACGAACTTTTGGCTAAAAATTTCACGCGAGATAATTTGTCTGAACAGGATATGGAAGATTTTATCTATGAAATCCGCGGTACTATAACTAAAATAAAAAATGAGATTCTAACCCAACAAGAGCAAGATGCGATCGGCATAAGCGGATTGATGGAGAAAATGAATGAGTATCAGTCGATCGAAGATATATCTGAGAGTATAATAAGTATATTCAAAAGCCTATGTGCTTATGTCCAACAAAAAAAACAATCTCGTCGGGACGATATGTTAAGAGAGATTATAGAATATATAAAAGTTAATTATATCGACGATGGATTATGTTTGGCCAGTATAGCTTCGAAATTCGGTTTAACGGAAAAGTATTTGTCTCAGTTTTTTAAAGACCGCACAGGTGAAAATCTTTCAACATATGTGGAAAGACTTCGGATGGAAAATGCTGCAGAGATGTTAATCGAGAGTAAATTACCTATTGCCGATATTGCAAGTCACGTGGGATATAATAACAATAATACATTTTATAAGGCTTTTAGAAGGATATACGGCGTAAGCCCGAGCGTTTATAGGCAACATAAAATGGAGAATACCATTTCCCATGACTAAAGATTGTAATATCAAAACTCTACGCTAAAAACCCCGATAAGGGGTTTTTTTGCTGCTCATCGGGATAAAATCATTCTTTCTCACAGATTCATCATTTAAAATGCGGAACAAATCATCGCACGGGATGGATTTCAACTTTATTTATAGTAAGGCCAATAATATATTATATCCAGAACATCTGTTGAATTTATTAGTTGTAGAAGGAGGAGATTGATTTAATCATGACGGCAAAAGTTGAAAGTTCAGGTACTATTGCATTACCGAACAAAAAACAAAATCGCTGGAAGCTTATGAAAAAGAGTTCTCAATTATATTTGATAATATTGCTTCCTGTGATTTATATTTTAGTGTTTAACTATTACCCAATGTACGGTGCTCAAATCGCATTCAGAGACTATATGCCGACTAAGGGTATCTGGAGTAGCCCGTGGGTCGGATTGGACAATTTCGCAAGGTTTTTTCGCAGGCATGACGCATGGAGGATTATAGGTAATACTCTAAGCCTCAGCGTATATCAATTGATAGCGGGTTTTCCTATTCCTATTATATTAGCCTTGTCGCTAAATAGCACTAAAGACGGTATGTTCAAGAAATCCGTGCAGACCATCACATACGCACCGCATTTTATATCGACCGTTGTAATGGTAGGTATTGTTATGCAATTCTTGTCCCCGCGAATCGGCATTATAAATAAAATCATTGAAATATTGGGAGGCACTCCGACTGATTTTATGGGCAAGTCACAGTATTTCGGTTCTATATATGTGTGGTCTGGAGTTTGGCAGAGTACTGGATGGGGTTCGATTATCTATCTTGCGGCATTGGCCGGGATAGATCCGTCACTGCATGAGGCTGCGATAGTGGATGGCGCCAGCAGATTCCAAAGGATTATTCATATAGATATCCCTGGCATAATGCCAACGGCCATAATATTGCTTATAATGAATGCCGGGCAGATAATGAATATCGGCTTTGAGAAGGTTTTCCTTATGCAAAACCCTCTGAATTTGAGATCCTCGGAGATAATATCCACTTATGTATATAAAATGGGCCTAGCATCATCTGCAGGAGACTTTTCATACTCGACGGCCATAGGATTGTTTAATTCAGTGGTTAATTTTGTATTGATCGTTACAGTAAACCAAATAGCCAAAAGGGTTGGCGAAGTAAGTCTATGGTGAACGGAAAGGAGCGAGATTTATGGGAAAAATCAAGAGAACAAGGGCGGATGTGATATTTAATGCTGTTAACAACACATTTTTAATAATTTGCCTTATCGTGGTGCTTTATCCGCTCATTTATATAGTAAGCGCGTCGTTTAGTTCTCCTCAGGCGGTAACATCCGGCAAGGTATGGCTGTTTCCGGTGGATTTCTCATTAGCAGGGTATAAAGCGGTTTTTGAGAACGACTATATACTTACCGGTTATGGCAATACAATCATTTATACAGTGGTTGGCACGGCGGTCAATCTGGTCATGACTGTATTGGCGGCTTATCCGTTATCGCGGAAGGATTTTTATGGTCGCGATGCGTTTATGTTTCTGTTCGCTTTTACGATGATCTTCAATGGAGGGCTTATACCGACATATTTGTTGGTTAGCCAACTTGGATTGATCAATACAAGGTGGGCATTGATAATCCCCGGAGCTATCAGTGTATGGAATGTGATCATAACCAGAACATATTATCAAAATACCATACCGGATGAGCTCCTTGAAGCGGCTCAATTGGATGGATGCAGCGATATCCAGTTTATATGGAGCGTCGTTTTGCCGCTATCTAAGGCGATAACGGCTGTGTTGGTATTATTCTACGGAGTTGGGCACTGGAATGAGTTCTTCAATGCTTTTATCTATCTTAGCAAAAAGGAACTGTATCCATTGCAGATCGTTTTAAGGGACATTTTGATTATGAATTCCATTGATCCCAACATGGTTGCAGATACGGAGCTCATGGTAGCTAAGCAGGGTCTTGCCGATCTACTTAAATATTCCCTTATCGTCGTAGCTAGTGTGCCCGTATTGTGTATATACCCGTTTGTTCAAAAATATTTTGTCAAAGGCGTTATGATAGGCGCTATTAAAGGTTGACCTATTATGAAGGAGGTGATCTTATTGAATGTTATCATGACATAGGTGCATTATATGGTTAGGGTGTACTATTTAAAGGAAATAAAAATTTGGAGGTATGGAGATTATGAAGAAAGTATTGTCGATAGTTTTATGTATGGCTTTAGCGATAGGCGTAATATTGGTAGGATGTTCTCAGCAACAACCATCGTCCGACGCTGAAACCGAAAACGAAACTTCCGGTGAAAATACCGCAAATACGGGAAGCGATGTCACGGTTTCTCCTGCAGGTACATTTCCTTTGGTTAAGGATAAGATAACATTCAGAATCCTTACCATTCAGAGTCCGATGGTGGAAGATTATAATACCAACAAATTAACCAAGTATATGGAAGATAAGACAAATGTCCATATCGAATGGGACTTGGTGCCGCAAAAAGATGCTATGACTAAGGTAAACCTTGTGCTGGCCAGCAATCAGGATCTCCCAGACATATTTATGGGCATAGAGATGGGAAACGATATGCTGGTGAAATACGGGTCCCAAGGAACATTCGTGGCGCTCAATGACTATATAGATAAATACGGAGTAGAATTTAAGAAGGTTTTGGAGTATCCCGGGTTTGAGAGTCTGCGCCAGGAAATATCCTCAGCTGACGGCAAGATCTACACTTTACCCAAAGTGTCCGATCCCTATAATGTCAGATGGGGCCAAAAGATGTGGATCAACGAAAAATTCCTTTCGGCCGTGGGGATGGATATGCCCAAGACGACAGACGATTTTTACAATGCTTTGAAAGCGTTTAAGGAGAAAGACCCAAATGGTAACGGCAAAGCCGACGAAATACCCCTTGCCGGCGCGATAACCGGTTGGCATACAAATATAGATGGATTTATCATGAACGCGTTTATATATAATGACAGCGCAGGCCGATTTGTCGTGAATAATGGCAAAGTGGACATCGTATATAATAAACCGGAATGGCGGGATGGATTAGCATATATGGCGAAATTATGTGCAGAGGGGCTTTTGGACCCTGTGAGCTTTACGCAGGACAATGCTCAATTGACTCAACTGGCCGATAATCCAGATGCCCCCATATTGGGCGCTGCTCCTGCAGGGACGTCGCTTGGTTTTTCCAATATAGCCAATCAACGCTGGCTTGATTACGCGGCTGTTCCTCCTCTTAAAGGTCCTAAGGGCGTGCAGCTGTCGGGATATTATCTACCGATACCGCAAAACAAGTTTGTAATAACCAAAGCGTGTAAGTACCCTGAAGTAGCATATAGATGGGCGGATTTACTTTACAGTGAGGAAGCTTCCATATGGTCGCGTTGGGGTGAGCCCGGAGTGGATTGGCGGGAACCTAAAGAAGGCGAATTAGGTATAAATGGCAAACCAGCTGTCATAGTGCCTATATTGAAGTGGGGTAGCATACAGAATTCGCACTGGCAATTTGAGAATCCGGGATTCACGCCTGATAGGCTTCAAAGTGGTCAGGCATGGGATGGAGATCCTAATAATCCGGAGAGAAGATGGTATGTCGAGACACAGGAAAAGTATGATGGCTTTGAACCGCCTGTCGATATAATACTTCCGCCGTTGGCATTTACGGCGGATGAGGCTACGGAGTATAATGAACTCAAGGTAACTATAAACGATTATGTTAAGGAGAGTATAGCCAGGTTTGTTACAGGCGATATGAATATAGATAAGGATTGGGAAGATTATATAAGCCAGTTGGACGATCTTGGACTTGCCAGATACCTTGAGCTTACGCAAACAGCCTACGATAGACAGTATGGTAATAAATAGTACCTGCGATTAGGTTGATGACTAAAGGCTTAACATATATGCCGAAGGGCATATATGTTAAGCTGTTATTCTATAACTAAGTAGTCAAATCAAATTTTTTAAATAAAAAGGGAGCGAACAACATGAATGTTACAATAAATCCAGGTAAAATAAACGATATAACCTTTCTGGAGGTATCGGCGGATGATGGCAAGAGCAACAAGCCCATAGTTATAATAGTACATGGCTGGAGCGCCAGGAAAGAGAACATGCTCTTTCATGCTTATCTTTTGGCGCAAAGTGGTTTTTTTGTCATAGCACCTGATGCTTATGGGCATGGAGAAAGGAAAACCGATGCACCCAATAATCCCTTGTCTGCGCTTATGAACGCGGTAACTATAACAGTCAACGATATTAATACATTGATAGACAACTATGTGAATGACGGTAGAGTCGATATAACGCACATAGGCCTTGCCGGAGCTTCGATGGGCGGCATTATCACGTATTCGTACATTATAAAGAAAGATCGCAGGGTAAAAGCGGCTGTTCCGCTTATAAGCACACCGGATATATTAGCGGCGCTTAATTCGCCCAATAAAGAGGCTCTATTTAAAGCTGCTGGGATTAACCCACATGATAACGGCAGCAATTTGGATGAGATATTGAAGATGGCGGAATCCCTCCAGCCCGCTAAGTATTATCAGAATATGAATGGTTTACCTCTTCTTATCTTGAACGGTACGGCAGACCCTCTGATAGATATAGAAGGCGTAAGAAAATTTTATAATTTTATGAAGTCGATTTATTACGATGCTGACACCATCCAGATGATAGAATATCCCGGTGTCGGCCACGCGGTTAATTTCAATATGGTACAGGATATGATACAATGGTTTGAAAGGTATCTTTGATATGGAGGCCTGTATAGTGAGTGATATGGATAAGCGACCTAATATATTAATATTCAATCCAGATCAATTCCGAGCTGATGCGTTGGGGCATCTGGGTAATCCAGCTGCCGTGACGCCGAATTTTGACGAGATGTGCCGAACAGATGGCGTGTCATTCAGCAACGCCTTTTGTCAAAATCCTGTGTGTACTCCCAGCCGCTGTAGCTTTATGAGCGGTTGGTATCCGCATGTACGCGGTCACAGGAGCATGTTTTACATGATGCAGGAAGATGAGCCGGTATTGCTCAAAACCCTTAAAGATGAAGGGTATTTTGTATGGTGGGGCGGCAAAAACGACCTTACGCCGGGGCAGAAATCAATAGAGCCGTATTGCGATGTGCGTTACAAACCGAACCGACCGCTCAAGCCCAATCTGCATATTGAACAAAGCTGGAGAGGACCTGCGGATGGCGATAATTACTATTCGTTTTATGCCGGCAAGCTCAATAAAGGCGATGATGAGGTCTATTATGACGCCGATTGGGCTTGTATATACGGCGCTATAGATTTTATACGCAATACACCTAAGGATCAACCCATATGCATATATTTGCCGCTTCAATATCCTCATCCTCCATATGGCGTGGAAGAACCGTGGTACAGCATGATAGATCGAAATAAAATACCGCCGCGAATACCTACGCCCGACGGTTGGAAAGGCAAGCCGAGCATCCTAAAGGGCATATATGAAAATCAGCATTTGCGGGGATGGAGCGAAGAACGATGGACGGAGATGCGGGCTACATATCTTGGGATGTGTGCACGCGTGGATTATCAATTCGGATTATTGGTCAAAGCCTTGAAAGAAGCCGGCATATATGACGATACGGCTATATTTGCATTCAGCGATCACGGGGATTTTACGGGGGATTACGGATTGGTGGAGAAAAATCAGAATACATTCGAAGATGATCTAACCAATGTACCGTTTATAGTAAAGCCGCCGGTATGGATACCAGTGAAACCGCGCGTAAGCGATGCATTGGTCGAGCTTATAGACTTTCCGGCAACCGTTGAAGAATTGGCAGGCATAAAACCAAAGCATACGCATTTCGGGCGCTCATTGTTACCTATAATAGCAGGAGAAACGGATTGCCACCGAGATGCTGTCTTTTGCGAAGGTGGCCGGCTGCATGGAGAGACACATTGCATGGAATGGGAAGGCGTTAATAAAGGGGCTCCGGAGCAGGGCTTGTATTGGCCTCGTCAGAGCCTGCAGGTCAGCGAAGGCCCTGAGCATACAAAGGCTGTGATGATACGTACTCATCATTATAAATATGTAAGGCGGCTTTATGAGGAAGATGAACTATACGACCTTCAAGAAGACCCCATGGAATTGCATAACCGCATCGGTGATCTCGCGCTTAGCGGTGTATTGACGACCCTGAAAGAGAGAATGCTTACTTTTTATTTAGAAACATGCGATGTAGTGCCGTTTAAAACCGATAGAAGATAGAGGATTTATTAAATCAATGCCGAATATTAATATATAGGATTTTATAGGAGTATGCACTGGAAAGGGTATGCATTATGAAAGCAATAATGGTTATGTTTGATTCGTTAAACCGCCATATGCTGCCGCCGTATGGTTGCGAATGGGTTAAAGCGCGGAACTTTGAGCGTTTGGCGGCTAGTACGGTAACATTTGATAATTGTTATATAGGAAGCGCTCCCTGTATGCCAGCCAGAAGGGAAATTCATACGGGCAGGTATAACTTTCTGCACAGGAGCTGGGGGCCGATTGAACCATTTGACGACTCGATGCCGGAGATCCTGAAAAACAGCGGGGTATATACGCATCTGGTAAGCGACCATTACCACTATTGGGAAGAAGGCGGCTGCACATATCATACGCGGTATAACACGTGGGAGGCCTTTCGAGGGCAAGAAGGAGATCCCTGGAAAGGCGAGGTCAAAGACCCATATATTCCGGAGTCTTTGCCCGGTCAAGGAGGAAAGCTGTGGCGGCAGGATTGGGTAAACAGAAAATATATGCCAAAAGAAGAGGATCAACCTCAGGCTAAAACATTTGCTGCTGGATTGGAATTTATCAGGACGAATTATACTGAGGATAACTGGTTTTTGCAGATAGAGACATTTGACCCGCACGAGCCATACTTTACGCAAAAGAAATATAAGGACCTTTATCCCCATAAATATGATGGCACTCATTTTGATTGGCCGCCATACAGGCGCGTTCAAGAAACGCAGCAACAGGTAGAGCATTGTCGTTATGAATACGCCGCCTTGGTCAGCATGTGCGACGAATACCTGGGTAAAGTGCTGAATATGATGGATGAGCTGGATTTGTGGGATGATACTATGCTCATAGTGAATACCGATCACGGTTTCCTATTGGGGGAACACGGTTGGTGGGCCAAGTGTGCAATGCCTTTTTACAACGAGGTCGCCCATATTCCGCTGTTCATATGGGATCCTCGATGCGGTATAAAAGGTGAGCGGCGCCAAGCCCTTGTGCAAACGATCGATTTAGCGCCCACGTTATTAGACTTCTTTAATGTCAATATTCCTGAAAATATGCAGGGCATAGCATTAAAGGATACAATATCTACCGATGCTAAGATAAGGGAGGCGGCGTTATTCGGCATACACGGAGGCCATGTGAATTGTACCGATGGTAGATATGTCTATATGCGTGCTCCGGTTACCGCTGACAATGAACCGTTGTATGAATACACGCTTATGCCGACGCACATGAGGCATACATTTTACCCCGAAGAGCTACAGGATATACAACTTGCATCGCCATTTGCATTTACCAAAGGCTGCAGGACTATGAAGATAAAAGTGCCGGGTCGTGACCTGAGCAAGGCAGATAAAGAGACGGTGAGCAATATGCTATTTGACTTGGAAAGCGATCCTAAACAGGAGAACCCTATAAATGATCCGGATGTAGAGAAAATGATGATCGAGCATATGGTTGAATTGATGAAAGCCAACGATGCTCCGGCGGAACAATTTGAGCGATTGGGATTGGCATAAGATACGCTTGTCTTTTGGCGGAAAGGGGAGATATTAAGAGTGGTAAATGTGATTGCGGGGTTGAAGGAGGAAAGCTATAAACATCAGTTTGGCGTCGACGATTCTAAAGATAATTCAGCATTGTTTGAGTGCAAGCATATGTCGTTGACAACAGGCAAAAGGGATTGGGCTGCTTTTCAGGTGCTGGTGGCGGCTGATGAGGATATCATGTCAACTGTAGGAGATAGTGCCGCATTTTCGCCTAAAGGCCCATTGGCACAGGTCAGGGTCGCGGTAGAATTAGAGGGTTTCTCGAAGGATGCTGTCGACATGTATCATATAGGATTTGTGGAGGACGATGACCGAGTATATAAGGCCGATATACTGCTTCATGATGAAACGATATACGTTGAAAAAAATAGAGTGCAGCCTATATGGGTGGAAATTGCTGTACCTGAAGATATGCAGCCCGGCATGTATGATGGGAAGGTTAGGATTTATGCCCACAGCATGTTTGATGATGAGGACGAGATCGGCACACTTGATTTTTGTGTGAATGTTAAGGATGTGACCTTACCAGTTAACGGAGATCGCCGTTTTCACCTCGATCTTTGGCAGCATCTGTCAAATATAGCGCGCAAACATGAAACGCCATTGTGGAGCGATGCTCATTTCAGAATTATAGAAGAATATGTGAAGAGCTTGGCCGCATTAGGGCAGAAAGCCATTACTATTATTGTGTCAGAAATACCCTGGTCAGGTCAGCGCTGCTTTAGGACAACCAATTATTTGTCGGATCTATTCGAATACAATATGGCGAAGGTGGAGAAAGACGAAGATGGTCAGTTTTATTATGATTTTTCAATTGTGGATAGGTATATAAATCTATGCTTCAAATATGGTATAGATCGTGAAATAGAGGTATTTGGCCTCACCAATATATGGATAGATGAAGAATACGGGTATGGTTACGTGGCAAAGGATTATCCTGATGCCATAAGGGTGCGGTATTTGGACAAAGATGATGGCTGCTATAAATATATAAAGAATGCTGATGGCATAAAGCAGTATATAAAAGCTGTTGAGGCGTTCTTCATAGATAAGGGTTTAATCGACAGGGTTTTGGTTATGGCTGATGAGCCGGCAGATGTGGAACTATATAAAAAACGGTTGAACACGCTTAGACGTATAGCTCCGATGTTTAAGTATAAAACGGCCATAAACCATGTTGAGTTTATAGACGAGTTCAAGGATGAGGTGCAGGATTTTGTGCCGATATTGCCATGTGTATGCGAGGGCTGGCAAACGTTACAGAGTATTAAGAATGAAATTCAGGGAAGGTTGCTGTGGTATGTCTGCTGCTGGCCGCCGCTACCAAACACATTTATAAGCTCGCCGCTGCTGGAAAGCCGGCTTATGGGATTATTGACGGCCTTTATGGATTTTGATGGCTTTTTGAGGTGGAACTATACCGTATGGCCTCAAAAACCGAGGGAGAGGATTTCATATAGATATCCAAACTGGAAGGCAGGTGATACTAATTTTGTATATCCCGCATGGGATGGAAGGCCATTGCTTACATTGAGGTATAAAAATCTAAAACGGGGCATAGATGATTATGAGCTGATACATATGCTAAAAGCCGTACATCCTGAAGCGGAAACAATACTCGAGACGATATGGGCAAGGATTTTAAGGACTCAGGATATCAAGGATTTTCACCCATCTATGGCCAAAAGTCCACAGGATCTTTATAGCCTGGATTACGATGATTATGCATTTATAAAAGCGTTGCTATTGGATGAGATACAAAACTGTAAATAAGAATAAAAACGGCTGGAAAGATAGCTGCAGCAACGTATATGTAGAGCAATATCTCTATGACCTGGAGGTCGATCCGTATGAACAGCACAATCTTATAGGCGACCTCGCTTATAGCCAGGTATGTGCTGTGATGAATTGGCTGAGATATTAAAACACAGGATGGTTGAGGCAGGTGAAAGGGAACCCGAGATCGTTAAAGCGATAAAACAATAGATGGGGCTTAGATCCTAAACTTGCCATATTATGGATTGAGGTTTTGGTAACTGCGATTCGTAATATAACAAATTCAGCGATGCAAGGATATAAATCTTACTCCCGCTACAGGCTTGACATATATGCTGAGCGGGCTTTTGAAGCGTAGGACCACAGCAATCTTTGATTGCGCAGTGGTCCAGCTTCACAGCCGTAGCGAGGTATATATGTCAAGCCTTGTGCCACGTAATGATTGCGTACTTATAATTCGTTTCGCTTCAGCAAGCTAGCGCCGGCAATTCGCGTCCATGCTCAGTGTCGGCTGGTCGGGCGTCCATGCCCGACCTACGCTTGCTCTGCGCTGCACTCATTGAGTACGCCTACGCAATATTTCAAGGCGTTCTCCGGCTTTATATCATTTGTATCGCTTTGTATCACCCGTTTCAGTTATATATTACGAATCGAAGGTTTTGGTAAATATGTGCTTGACGCATATAATAGAGGGTGTTATAGTATATTCATAATTAAGAAAGAGGTGGGTAGGTATGTATATTGCAGTTTCATCATGGAGTTTAAGAGACCATGTCAACAAGGATTTTTCACTTCCGCAGATGGCTGGCTTTGTTAAGGACAGGTATGGTGTCAACGCCGTAGAGTTGTGCTCTATGCATTTTCGCAATACTGATTCAGCTTATCTAGACGAGATAAAGAGAGAATTACAAGAGGCTCAAGCTTCGGTAGTTAATATGCCGGTAGATACTGGCAATATATCCAATCGCGAAGAACGAAAGCGCAACTTTGATTTAAAAGTGATAAAGTTGTGGATGGATATAGCCGCATACATAGGAAGTCCATCTATCAGGGTTAATACCGGCATGCAGGAACCGCCATATGATCTTTCTATAACGGCGGCTTCCTATAAAGAGCTGGCGGACTATGGAGAGAAAGTAGGTGTAAAGGTGCTATTAGAAAATCATGGTGGATTGTCTGCTGATCCCAATAATATAGTGGGCTTATTTGAACAAGTTAATTCTCCTTATTTTCGTTCGTGCCCTGATTTTGGAAATTTCGCACCGGATATTCGCTATGAAGGATTGCAAAAAATTGCCAAGTATGCTGATATAGCTCATGCCAAAACCTATGATTTTGATGAAAATGGCGAAGTAGCCGAATTTGACTTTAAAAAATGTTTGGATATATTAAAAGAAAGCGGTTTTGACGGTTGCCTGTCAGTGGAGTTCGAAGGCCGCGGTGATCAATATGAGGGCGTTCGAAGAACTATAGAGCTGATAAAAAAATACTGGTGATCGCATATTGAGCAAACATGTAAATATAGCCAGGCGTAAAAAGCTTGGCTATATTTACATGTATTATAAGATGGGAGATAATAATTATGAATAGCATGACTGGCGTTGAGCGCATGGCTAGCATATTGAAACGCAGGCCCGTAGATCGTATAGGACTGTACGAGCACTTCTGGGGGGATACTCAGAAAAAATGGACTGAAGAGGGTCACTTGAAAAACGGAGAGAATCTTGCTGATCATTTCGGCTTTGATATGGATGAATGCTGGCCTTTTAACATGACGGCCGATCTCGATTTTATCCCTGAGGTAGTAGAAGAAACAGAAGAAACTGTATCGATGAGAGATGGGAACGGGGCTCTTTTACGTCATCATAAATTGCATGATACTACCCCGGAACATATTGATTTTATGGTAAAAGACAGGCAAGGATGGGAAGAGCACATAAAACCTTTGCTTAAGCCTGACCGAAGGCGAATAAACTTTGAAGCTTACAGAAAGGCTAAAAAACATGCCGCTGATAAAAACCGCTTTTTTGTATGGTCCGGAGTAAATGTATTCGAACTCATGCATCCGGTGTGCGGACATGAATACATGCTGATGGGCATGGCGTTGGATCCGGAGTGGGTAAAAGATATGGTTAATACATATTCCAATCTGACTGTGCAATTACAGGAAATCCTTTTTTCAGAAGAAGGATATCCAGATGGTATATGGTTTTATGAAGATATGGGCTTTAAGGAACGTCCATTTATGTCACCCGCCATGTATAAAGAAATAATACAACCGGGGCACATAAGGACGTTTCAATTCGCTAAAAGTCATGGGCTTCCTGTAATTATTCATTCGTGTGGCTATGTAGAACCTTTAGTACCAGGATTGTTGGAGGCGGGTATGGACTGCTTGCAGGTTATAGAGGTTAAAGCAGGCATGGATTTATTGCGTTTATATAGAAATTACGGTGATGTATTGTCGTTTATGGGCGGCGTAGATGTAAGAGTATTATATACCAATGATAAAAAGAAGATCGATAGTGAATTGGAAGCAAAAATACCTATAGTTAAAGGGAAATATGGTTATGCACTTCATAGCGATCATTCCATACCTGATACAGTAAATTATGAGACCTATCGCTATTTTGTTGATAGGGGTCTCGAGCTGGGCAAATATTGAGAGTTATTTCAAAGGGGGCAAAATAAAATGCAATTGGTCAATGAATATGATTTGAGCTTTCGCAACGGTGATTCCGGTCCTAAATATTTGTTTCGCGGTCCAAATATAGACTGGGGCGTGCTGCTGCTAAAGCCTGGAGAGACATTGGGAAAGCACTATCATAACCATGTGGAAGAGACATTTTATTTTATGAAAGGCATACCTGTTATAAATGTTAACGATGTGGAGTATCATGTTAAAGAAGGCGATGCTTTTCGCGTTGAGCCGGGCGATACCCATGATATAATCAATGATACTGATGAGTCTGTCAAGTTGGTATTTATAAAGTATCCCTATGCCCCTGAAGATAAAGTGGACTGTTAAGACGAAATATTGGTACTATAACCTTCTGAAAAGCATAGCGGTTATATATGAAACATGTAAAAATATGGAGGATATTAAACAGATGTCACAGTTGACCATAAGGGATGTTCGGGCTATACTTACAGCACCCGAAGGCATACCGTTAGTAGTTGTAAAGATAGAGACATCCGAGCCCGAGATATATGGTTTGGGATGTGCCACGT
Source organism: Mahella australiensis 50-1 BON (assembly GCF_000213255.1). Lineage (NCBI taxonomy): Bacteria > Bacillati > Bacillota > Clostridia > Mahellales > Mahellaceae > Mahella > Mahella australiensis. Next base: position 1,941,205 of record NC_015520.1, on the reverse strand, counting down.
TCACGCAGCGTTTTTTAACAGTGCGTTCAGCGATTGAGGATTATATGAAACCATTTCTTATAGGCAAGGACCCTCAACGAATAGAAGATGTGTGGCAATCGTCGATGAATAGCGCTTACTGGCGCAATGGCCCTGTGTTAAATAACGCCATATCCGGGGTGGATATGGCGCTCTGGGATATAAAAGGTAAATTGGCAAACATGCCGGTATATCAATTGCTGGGAGGTAAGTGCCGCGAAGCGGCAGCGGTATATAGGCATGCGGATGGTCGCGATGAGGCTGAAGTGGAGGATAACGTCAGGGCATATATGGACCAAGGTTACCGTTATATACGGTGTCAAATGGGCGGATATGGCGGTCGCAGTAAAGATGTGCACAGACCGGATGGAGCGCTGCCCGGAGCTTACTTCGATCCGGATGCTTATGCCCGAAGCGTACCGAGGTTATTTGAATATTTGCGCAGCAAAGTGGGCTTCGACGTAGAGCTTTTGCATGATGTGCATGAACGTGTGTCGCCTATAGAGGCTGTTCGATTGGCTAAAAATCTAGAGCCGTATCGTTTATTTTTCTTAGAAGATGCGCTGCCGCCGGAGCAGGTGCAGTGGTTTGAGATGATGCGTCATCAGACCTCCACACCTATAGCTATGGGCGAATTATTCAATAATCCTCAGGAATGGGTGCCGCTTATATCTCATCGCCTCATAGATTTTATAAGGGTTCATATAAGCCAGATAGGTGGCATAACGCCGGCAAAAAAGTTAGCTGCTTTATGCGAGGCGTTCGGAGTACGCACGGCCTGGCATGGACCGGGAGACGTATCGCCCGTAGGCCATGCAGCAAATGTGCATCTAGATGTGAGCTTACCGAACTTTGGCGTACAGGAATGGAGCGGTATATCCGACAAGCTGCTCGAGGTATTCCCGGGTTGTCCAGAAGTAAGGAACGGTTATGTATACCCTAATGACAAGCCGGGTCTTGGGATAGATATAGATGAGAATCTGGCAGCCAAATATCCATGTTCCACTGAATTACCTCAGTGGACCCTGGCACGTACACCGGACGGTACATCGGTGCGGCCATAGAAACGCATCGCTTGGAGCATAGGAGCTGTTTCTGCATAACATCAAAAACAGCTCCTATATTCATGTTTTTATATGAAGGTTTGCCGCCCCTCTATTAATGCTTGCATCATTGGAAGATTCAATCCGCCGTCTACCCTTAAGGTAATGCCGGTTATATAATCGGCCTCATCTGATGCCAACCATACCGCGGCTTGAGCTATATCTTTGACATGCCCTGTTCTTCTCATAGGTATGGATTTTTCTATTAATTCAATAAAAGCTTTATGTTCGTTCTTTTGCTCATCATTGAGCGTTAAGCCGGGAGCTATTGCATTAACGCGAATTCCATGAGGCGCCAGCTCATAGGCCATGCTCTCGGTGGCCATGGGTGAACTACATCGCCAATAAATTGGCGAGCTTCGGATTCCCGATGAAACTATATCCATCCCATCGGTACATCTCCGGCGTGTCCAACGCCACTACTGCTGGGTTGGGTTTGCCAACCCTACACAGATACTTCTTCAGTATATTGTACGCTCCAACACAATCAGCGTTGTAGGCCTTACTGTCTACCACATATAAGCCCCTGTATTTACGATTGCTCTTTTGGGCGCTCGCTTCTGATACCTCTGTTGCATATGGGCTGCACTGGCTGGTGTAGCTCTCTTCTTGTTTGTCAATAAATATGCCTCTGTCAGCAGCTTTGTATGTAAGCAGCTCCTCTACTTTCTTAAACGGCCATTTGTGAACTTTCTGATTGTTAACTTTACCCATGTCTTTATCATCTCGAATATGCGATAAATCACCAATAATAATGGCAGTCACCCCTTCTTGCTCAGCAAAGTCTATAACCTGTTTGGTGGCTGTATGCAGAAGATGATGGACCTGCTTTTTGCGTTTTGTATATAACTGTTGTATCCGCCTGCTGCTCTTTTTGTGCTTTGCCCCAGACGCTGCTTGCTGCGCATATGTTATCGACTGATGGTGTGCTATCTCTTTGTCGAAGTAGCGGTTTATGCTCAATAATTGCCTACCCGATATGATCATGCTTTTGCCTGTGGACGTATAGCATGTCATAAGGTTGTTAACTCCCAAATCGATGGCCATGTATATTGCGTTATCTTGTTGATATTGGGTTGCTGGCAAATCGACGATAATATTAATCTTATATTTGTTACTCCTGGGTATGGGTATTATCTCGATGACTTTTGCTTTGCCAGTAAAGTTTTTATATCTATCAGGTATTTGTATGTACAGAAAGTCTGTGTCCAGAACGTATTTTTGTTTCATATACAACTTCTGCTGTTTTGGTACTGTAAGCCTGATAACTCCGTCTGATATAACAAACCCTTTGTTCAGGTACCGTATATTGAAGTTGCTATGCTTATATTTAGGCGGCCTTGGATTTTCTATACCGCCGGTCTTTTTCAGCTTGTAAAACGAGCTCCAAGCTTCGTCCAGCTGTTTGAGCACTTCCTGAGCTGTTTGCGATGGCAGGTTTTTGTACCAAAAGCTTTCCTTTAGCCTCGCTTTTTGTTCATACCAGTCCGGATAGGGATTGCCGCTTTCTTTCGTCCAGGTAATTCGCTCGTAATTTGCCACATTCCAAAGCTTTGATGAGGCATATGTCAGAGCGCTTAATATAATGCATTGTTCTTTATTGGGATTTAACTCGAATTGTATAACCCTCTGCTTTGTATCGGGTTCATTTTTCTTTAATCTCACTATTTCACCCCCTTGTATTTTGGTGTTCGATATATTTTTTGATTGCATCTTCGGATATTGAACCTATGGTCTCTATATAAAACGACGAGTTCCATAAATGCCCTTTCCACAGTTATTGCGCAAGATGCGGGAATTGCATCAGTGTTCTTCTTGCGCTAATGCCCTTGAGCATCTTAACAATATAGGAAGGCGCAACTTGGGGATGTGCTGAAGCAAATACATGGACATGATCAGGCATTACCTCCATAGCAGCTATGGAGAATCCCTTTTCATTGCCTATTTTTGTAAACTGATCTTTAAGGAATTCCTGTATATCTTCAGTTAAAACAGGCTTTCTATATTTAACCGACCATACAATATGATAATTAACGTTATATACGCATGTTCTGGCATAAATTAAGTTATTCTTATCCATGCATATACTATAGCACAGATATCGCGTAAATACAAGTGTTCATATAGTTTATCGTATCCATATAGTATCCAATATAATTAAAAAGCGGCTCTCATCTCTCCAATTTATTATGGAATATATGAGCCAAGCCGGCATGTTCATAAACGAGATACGAGCAGTGGGAGGTGGAGCGAAATCTCCAAAAGGTCTTCAGCTTAAAGCTGATATAGTAAAACACAATATATGTACATTACAAATAAGGGAAGCTGCGTGTTTAGGCGCTGCCATACTGGCCGGTACCGCATGTGGAGCGTATAGGTCGGTAGACGAAGGGGTGGAACGTACGGTAGCAATAAACGAGGTATATATGCCAAATTATAGGGCTTGCAATATTTATGACAAAAGGTATAATATCTATAAAGATCTATACCATACATTGAAGAGTATAAATCGACAATTATAAAAGGAGAGAAAATGCCTCTAGATATCGATTCGATTACGGCGGAAAGTATACCTCATAATTGTTTGGTCAGATTACAGTCCGTATATGACTCGCTTAAAAATGCCGAAAAAAAAGCTGCCGATCTGCTGTTGAAACAGCCTGATTTCATATCCCACGCTACCATAACAGAAGCGGCGCAACGCGCGGGATGCAGCGAAGCGACATTAGTGCGACTGTCTAAGAAGCTTGGTTATGCCGGTTATCCGGAGCTTAAAGCTCATTTACTTCAAACAGAAAGCTCAGACCCGGTACATCTGTATGAGAATATAGAAGTAAACGATGATGACAGCACCATAGTATCGAAGGTTTTCCAATCGTCGATACAGGCCTTAACAGATACGCTAAATGTATTGGACAAAAAGCAATATGGTTTGGCTGTAGAGGCTTTATGCAACGCGCAAAAGATCATGTTATGCGGAACCGGAGACGCCGCCGCTGTGGCACAGTCCGGATATCAAAAATTTTACAGAGCTGGCCTTAATGTGCATGTGTCAGCCGATCCCGATGTCCAGCTTATAGCGGCTTCGCAGCTGGCTAGAGGCGATGTGTTTATAGCGATATCTCATTCGGGGAGAACTAAAACTGTTGTGGATGCGGCAAAATATGCTAAAATATCCCAAGCTACTATAATATGTATAACCAATTATCCCATATCACCGCTGGCCAAAAACGCTGACATAGTGCTGCAGACCGCTGCTTTCGCGGAATATGTGAAAGGAGAGGTTATGTCCAAGCGCTTGGCAGAACTGTGTGTGCTGGAAAGCTTATATGTGAATATTTTGCTCAGGCAAAGCGATAAGCTGGGATATAATCTCGATAAGGCCAATCTAGCAGTTGAAATAAATAAATTATGAATATGAGGAGGAATTGATCGTGAGCAAAATTCAAATTGCACCTACCAAAGATTATTTTATAATGAACGATAAGCCTTTCTTCTATCTGGCGGATACGGTTTGGAGCGTTTTTACCAATGCTACGTTGGAAGAATGGGGCAAGTATTTGGATTATAGGAAAACTCAGGGTTTTAATGCGCTGCAAATCGATATTTTACCTCAGTGGGATGCCAGTCAATCCGATATAGGAGTGAAGCCATTTGAATTGGACGAGAATGGTCAATGGGATTTTTTCAAGCCGAATGGAGAGTATTTCGGCAGGGCTCAATCCATGATAGAAATGGCAGTTGAACGTGGATTTATGCCCGCCCTAGTGGTGCTATGGTGTAACTATGTGCCGGATACATGGGCCTCCAAATTCAATCCGGCGCATATCATGCCCGCAGATGCCGTAAAGCCATATGTCGAACATATAGTGTATGTATTTGACCGTTACGATCCGGTATATATTGTAAGCGGCGATACCGATTTGGATTCTGATACGGCGTGTTGGTATTATGCAACAGCGCTTGATACCATAAAAGCGTTAAGCCAGAATGCATTGACCACCATGCACTTGGGTGGAGGGAAGGTAATAACCGATGCATTTGCAAATAACCCGAATCTGGACTTTTATATGTATCAGTCCAGCCATATGCTGGAGAGCCAGGATCTAGCATATAAATTGGCCGAACAATTCTATGCCAAAGAAATAAAACGCCCTATAGTCAACGGGGAACCATGTTACGAGGGCCATGCTCATGGAAACCGGTACGGCAGATTTTCACCCTTTGAAGTGCGCAGAGCTGTATGGCAGAGCTTGCTATCCGGCGCTAAAGCAGGCGTTACTTATGGCGCACATGGTATATGGTCATGGCATAAGAAAGGCAAATCGTTCGGTAGCGAGGGTTTTTCTGGGACGCCTTTTGATTGGGAGACGGCTTTGCGCTTCCCAGGGGCATGGGATATAGCTTTTGCTAAACAGATTTTTGAAATATATGAGCTGTTCGATTTAAGCCCAAGACAAGAAGCTATATTGAACGATACACACGAGATAAGAATGTCGGCTTCTTCCAATAAAGTTGTTATATATGCGCCATATAATGTAGATATAAGGATAGCAATGAATTTGGAAGGGTATGATTGGACGCTAATAGAGCTTTATACCAGGAAGTTTGCTAAACCGAATGTAGAAGTTCGAGACGATATATCTGTTATAAAGATGCACGATTTTAACTCGGATGCTCTGTTTATAGGAGTGAAATAATATATTTATCGTCCGAGGGCTACCTGCTATGCAAGGGTTCTCGGACACAATATGCAAAGAAGTTCTATAGGGGGTAATTATGCAATGCCAAGCGTACATCGCTTGTCTGTTTTTTGGAAAGTATTGTTGGTGTTTATATTGCTGATATTTCCAATGTATATGTCCGGCGTGTACGTTGTTATGAAGGGGCAAAGCAGCGTGAGGGATGAGCTGCTGAAAGCTGCGGAATCCAAAGGTAAGTTTTATATATCATCTTTAGAATCTCAATTGTATAATGCTATGCGCCTTCAGCTCAATGTGCTCAACGATGCGGACATAGCCACGCTTAACAGGTCGGAAACCTCTATATCGCCGGTTGATAGAGTTATAATGTTAAACCGTGTCAGGGATACGCTGAGAAATGTTGCGAATATGAACGACTATATAGAAGAAATAACGGTGTATTTACCATCGCAAAACATAAAAGTGACAACGCAAACAATCATGCCTATCGACATGAATGAATACAACATATTTCTAAAAAATACCGTTGTCGAAAATTTGCCTTTTTGTAATATAGATGGATGTTATTATATTAATATGACACCGGAGTTTTACAGCCAAACTATGCCTTATAGATCTGACAATATGCTGTTGGTAAGCGCGCGTATATCACAAAAGGCTATTAGTTCCAGTATGGTCAGTATAGCGGGCGTAGAAGGAGGTGGCTCATTGCTGATAAGCGATGGCCGAGGATTGGATATATCATCGGGTGATGTAAAAGATGCATTAAGGGATGCGGTCGCTGCTTGGCCATTTGATGGAGATATCGCCCGTGAGGTTGATATAAACGACACAGGATATCAAATCTTTTTTAGCCCGTCACAATTTTTGCACAGCGCTCTTGTTATATATATGCCGGAGAGTGGATTTATGCAAACGCTTAAATCTTTTAGCGGCTGGATATGGATTATATCTGCCTTGACGGTGCTTCTGGTTATGGTGTTTAGTGTATGGATAAGGGGCATGATAGCTAAGCCGTTGGAGAAACTTATAGCTGCGCTTAGGCAGGTTGAGGACGGAGTCATCGATGTTCAAGTGGATTATGGGAAAAATGATGAATTCGGTTATATTTATAAGCAATTCAATCATTTGGTTGGCCAATTGAAAGAATTGATAAGCGACGTCTACAGAAAGGAATTGATGTTAAAAGATGCAGAGTTTAAGCAATTACAGTATCAAATAAACCCACATTTTCTGTATAACAGCTTATTGGTTGCAAAAGGCTTGATAGAATTTGGATATAATGATGCTGCCGTTCAACTGACAGGGCATTTGAGCGGCTATTATCAATATATTACAAAGGCTTTGCCGGGAGACGTGAAATTAGAACAGGAAATCGAGCATATAAGAAATTATACTGAGGTACAAAATATACGTTTTCAGGGACGGATCAAGTGTGAGATCCAGGAAGCGGATGAATGTATTAAAAATATTCGGGTTCCCAGGCTAATACTCCAGCCTATAGTGGAAAATGCTTATAAGCATGGTTTAAAAAATAAATTAAACGGCGGTTTGCTACGTGTATCATTTTGTAAAGAGCAGAATTATGTGCATATAACTATTGAAGACAACGGCGAAGAGCTGACCGATCAAGTACTGGATGAGATGCGTTATGAACTATCTCAGCCTGAATGTATAGAAGTAGCAGGTACTGGAATAAAGAATGTAAACGATAGGCTGCGTATACGCTTTGGCCGGGACAGCGGCGTTAAAGTGGGCAGAAGCGTTCTCGGAGGACTTAAAGCTGATATTGTTATTTATACAGGAGATGAACAAACGGTATGTACAACTTGCTGATAGTAGATGACGAGGCTATAATAGCCGATTATATAGCTGACATCTTTATAAATTCGGATATGCTAGGTGAGAGTTTGCTGAATGTTATGAAATCGACATCGGCGTTCGAAGCTTTAGATGTAATGAGAAATAGAAATGTAGATATAGTGCTGAGCGATGTAAGTATGCCAGGTATGAACGGCATAGACCTTTTAAGGAAGATAAAAGAGCTTTGGCCTGATACTAAAGTGGTTTTGATGTCCGGTTACGATGAATTTGAATACATCCAGGCTGCAATGCGATATGATAGCATAGACTATGTGCTGAAAGCCGAGGGCGAAGAGCAATTTATAGTCTCTGTGAAAAAAGCCGTGAACGCTTTGGATGACGAGATAAAAAACAGCGAGATTGTTCGACGTGCGGCTCAAAACTTAAAGCTGATTAAATCTGTGTTTATCGAAAACCTTTTAACGGATATTCTGGATGGTCATCAATATGAAGAAAATGAACTATTATCGCGTTTTTCAGAGGTAGAAATTCCGCTTAGCCCTGCAAAGCCGGTTTTTATTATAATAGGTAAGCCTGCTTCTAGCAGTACCACTGTTATATCCCATGATAAATTATACAAAACCAAGATTTTGATAGAAGAGTACTTTAAGGAGAGCATGTGTTGCACGTCATTGCTTTATGAGAGAAGGCTTTTATGGCTTTTGCAGCCATTGGAAGAAGATGTGTCTGTCTGGAACCAATCCATAACCAAGCTTATCGGCAGGTTGGATAGCATACAGAAGATGTGCGCGGAAATGCTGGACATAAATATATCGTTTTCAGTTGCTCAATATCCGGTTCAATGGCATGATCTGGCACATGCATTCAGAGAATTAGATATCTCTATGGCTGCAAGTCCATTTATCGATAATAGCGTTATAACGATCAGTCAAATTTGCAGTGAAAGCAATTGTAATGATAAAGAAGCTATAAGCAAGGCGTATTTGGCTATTAAAAGAATAGCGTCGCTTGAAGTGCATCTATCCGATGGAAATCGCGGCGAATTTTTTAATATGTTTGATGATATTATGGCGGCGTTAAAAAAGCTTCCGCCAGGATATAACAGCATAAAACAGCAAGCCATTTTCAGCCTTACATCTCACTTTTTATCGGTTATAAACAAAATGAATAATGCCGACGGTGACTTGATTTTAAAAGTTCCTTCGGAAGCTCAAAGCTGGGATGAAGTAGAATCATATTTTTCGGATATAGCCGATAAATTGTTCAAGAAAAAAGAGGAAAGCGGCTGTGCGGGCACAAATGAAATACTGGATTTTGTAAATAATTATGCAACGGAACACATAGATGAGGATCTATCTCTTAGCCGTTTTGCAGAGATGCTCCACTATCACCCGTTCTATTTATCCAGGTTATTTAAACAGATTACAGGAATGACATTTTCCAATTATATTGCCGAAATTAAAATGAATAGGGCAAAGGAGATGCTGATGCGTAATGAAATCAAGATTGCAGACATCGCTTTGACTCTTGGATTCGATAACGCTTCATATTTTACGCGTTTTTTCAAAAGGCACATGAATATGTCTCCTCAGGAGTATAGAAGCGGTGTTCAAGCATTGACATAGCATAAAAGGGCGGGTTAACGACCCGCTTTTTTAATGTTATAAAAGTGAAAGTAAAGGTTATTAAAGTTAATGGATATACTGCCCCGGGCATATTACAATATATTTGTTGTTATAAACAAACAGAAAGAGGAGGAGTAAATACATGGGAAAGAAATGGATTGCCTGGTCTTTAGCTCTGGTATTGCTTTTGAGCTTTACACTTGTCGGGTGTATGCCTGAGGGCGCTGATGAAAGCGATAAACAGCAGCCCGAGCAAAGCGAGACGGCGGATGCGGGAACAACAGAAGGTGATACGCAAGTAGATCCATTCGGCAAGTATCCAGAGCCGATCGAGATCACGGCGTGCAGGGTTAAGACATCATGGATGGGCTTTGATGAGGGAAAGGATGAAAACAACAATTGGTGGAGTGAAACATATCTGGATCAACTCAATATAAAACTTAATGTAGTATGGACGGCTCCCAACTGGGGAGAACCTTTGGAAACCAAGATAACAACGTGCATAGCCACCGATGATTTGCCCGATCTTATGCCTGTGTATGGTTCGTTAGCGCAGAGAATATCTATGGCCGGCAAGGCTATGGATGTAAAGGACGTGGTAGATAAATGGGCGTCGCCGCTGGTGAAGGAGTATCTAAATTATGCGGACGGTCGTGCTCTTACGAGTGCCATGTATGATGGTAAAATGATAGGCATACCTAACCCGGGCGCTTTGGACGGTACTTATAATGTGGTATGGTATAGAAGTGACTGGCTTAAAAAGCTGAATTTGCAGCCGCCTAAATCATTGGAGGATATAGAAAATATAGCCCGTGCTTTTAGAGACAATGATCCGGATGGCAACGGTAAAAAAGATACTTATGGTATAGCGGCTGATAAAAATTTCGGCGGTTTGAAATTTGTAAAAGGTATGTTTGGAGCGCGTGATGGCTGGATAGAAAAGGATGGCAAGCTGGAATACGGGCTAATACAGCCGGAGATTAAACCCGCTTTAGCTAGGATGCATGAATGGTATAAAGAGGGGATACTGGCGAGGGACTTCGCTACTAAAGATCCAAACAATGAATTGCAGGCAGACATAGCTGCAGGCAAAGTGGGTTTAATGCTCGATGGCACGCATTTGCCGAACGGAGGAGCGGGCAGGGCATTGAAGAAAAATAATCCCGACGCCGATGTAGAGTGGTCACTGATACCCACGGCGAACGATCCAAATCAGCCTGCCAAGCAATATGCGACCAGCAGGGCCAATGACTTCAACGTGATAAGCTATAAATGCAAACATCCGGAAGCCATCATGAAGATGATAAATCTTAAAACGGCTATATTCGAGCCTGAAAACAAGCCCGACTTCTTAAAGGATGTTACGAGCGCTGTATGGGATACCTCTCCCGGCGGCAATATGGAATTCTGGAATGCTGTCGTGAGCTTTGATAATATAGGCAAAAATTACAAGGTGGCCGAAATGGTCAATAAAGAGATAGCCGAAGGCGGCGATGGCTCGGATCTTCCTGTAGATGCTAAGACTATGTTCGAGCAGATGAATAGTTGGATAAAAGAAGGCACCAAGTCGCCCAACTTCGATGTCAACTGGGCCATGTATAAGCTGTTTAATGCTGAGAATGGCTCGGATCTCATAACGCATAAGATGGCTACCGCAGAACCCGATAAATATTGGTATTATGATGCTTTCGGCGGCCTCGACACGCCGGCTATGGCTAAGTATGGCAGCGATATAGCTACAAAATCTCAGGAGTACTTTATAAAAGCCGTTATGGAAGGCAATGTGGATGAGAACTTCGATGCCTGGGTCAAATACTTCCATAATAACGGCGGAGATCTTATGACGCAAGAAGCCAACGAATGGTATCAGAAAAGCAAAAATCAGTAGGATGGTACAGGGGGAGCACATGCTTCCCCTTATTAATCAAAGAATTATATGAAGGTGGATGGTGATAAGGTGATAAGGAATGAGGCTGCCGTAAAAACCGGTACGCGTAACAAAAATAAAAGCAATAATCTGCGCCTGGGTACGCGTTCACTCCATTTAATGCTGTTTCCCGGCCTTATTATATTGTTTATATATGCTTATCTTCCAATGATAGGCATAGTGATAGCTTTTCAAAATTTTAATGTTGGTTTGGGCATCAGGGCGTTTTGGGAATCCGAATGGGTTGGGTTATACCACTTCAGAAGATTATTTAGCAGCCCTGACTTTACGCGCGCTTTGCGCAACACGCTTTTCATTGCTTCGGGCAAAATAGTAGTGGGTTTTTTTGTTCCTATAGTTGTGGCGCTTTTGCTCAACGAGGTCAGAGTAAGTTGGTATAAACGCACCATACAAACGGTGGTTTACCTGCCGCATTTTTTGTCCTGGGTGATAATGGCCGGTGTGTTGAAAGAAATACTTGCTCCCGATGGCATGCTGAATAATATGTTGGCGCAGTTGTTTGGCTTGCAGCCGAAGTTTTGGCTGGGGGACAAGCAGCTCTTTCCCTGGCTTATGATAATTACCGACACGCTTAAAGAATTCGGATTCGGGACGGTTATATATTTGGCGGCTATCACGGGTATAGACCCTTCTTTATATGAAGCGGCTGTGGTGGACGGCGCCAACAGATTTCAGCAAACCATACATGTGACCATACCGGGCATGATGCCTATAATAGTTTTATCCCTGGTACTGTCTTTGGGTAACGTGTTAAACGCCGGGTTTGATCAAATATTCAATTTGTACAGCGTACCGGTTTACGAAACCGGCGATATAATAGATACGCTGGTTTACAGGATAAGCATGCTTGGTGGACAGTACGACTTCGGTACGGCTGTGGGATTATTTAAATCGGTCGTTTCAATGATACTGATATCTATATCGTACTGGTTGGCAGATAGATTTGCCGGTTATCAGGTATTTTAGTGAGAAGGTGTGTAAAAGTTGGAAACAGGTAACAGATTTTATCTCAATACCCCTGGTTATAAGGTGTTTACAATATTCAACTATATAATTTTATTTTTGGCGGCTGCCGTATGTATTGTACCGCTGTTAAATGTTCTGGCTATATCGCTCAGCAGTCCGGCGAGGGCTACGGCGGGTGAAGTATGGCTGTGGCCTAAGGAATTTACATGGCAGGCATATCAGTACGTGCTGCAATCAGGTGATTTTTGGAGAGCTATGTTTGTATCTATAGAAAGAACGGTACTGGGTACTGCCATAAGCGTTGTATTGACCATATTATGCGCTTATCCTCTGTCAAAGAGTAAAGAAGAATTCAAGGCTCGCCAGACGTATGTGTGGATTTTTTTCTTTACGATGCTCTTTAGCGGTGGATTGGTACCGACTTTCCTGGTGGTTTACTATACAGGGCTTTTGGATACCATATGGGCGCTGGTCATACCTGGTGCGGTAAATACATGGAACATTATATTGATGCTCAATTTCTTTAGGGGTTTGCCTAAGGAATTGGAGGAAGCAGCATTTTTAGATGGTGCGGGCCACTGGGAAATATTGTGGAGGATCGTTGTGCCGCTATCCAAACCGGCTATAGCCACTATAACTTTATTTACCATAGTCGGGCACTGGAATTCATGGTTCGACGGCATGCTCTATATGCAGAAATCCTACCATTATCCTTTGCAGACATATCTCCAGTCCCTCCTTACCATAGATGTATCGAGGTTTTTAACCACCGAACAGCAAAACATTATGTCTAAGCTGTCACCAAAAACCATAAGATCCGCCCAGGTATTTATAACGGCCATACCCGTTTTATGCATATACCCGTTCCTGCAGAAGTACTTTACCACAGGATTGGTGCTGGGAAGTGTGAAAGGTTGATATATTATTAGGATTGTAAAGAAAGTTCTATAGATGTATAGGCTTATAGCTGATAAGATTAAGACAATAAATTTATGTGAGTTGATCATTATGAAGTGGGAATTATGAGGTATGGTAGCACATAATCAGGATTATAGAAACCGAAGTAATACTGTGGGGATCTGGTGATGCCTTTACTTCTAATATTTTTTAACTTTAATAGAGTCTAAAAGGAGGGTATTTATATGTTGCTTACTGTTAAGGATATAGCAAAAATGATAGATCATTCCTTGCTTAAACCTGAATTAACGATAAAAGATGTCATAGAAGGTTGTAATGTAGCGAAACTATACGACGTAGCAGCGGTATGCGTGAGACCGTGTGATGTGAAACTCGCTAAAGAACAGCTTGAGGGAAGTAGTATTAAAATTGCTGCGGTCATAGGTTTTCCTCATGGTTCCAATAAGACCGATATAAAGGTTTTTGAAGCAAATACAGCTATAGATGAAGGGGCAACGGAATTGGACATGGTACTCAACATAGGGCGATTACGTTCACTGGACTTTGAATATGTTGAACATGATATACGTGCTGTAACGGATGCTGCCCATGCGCGAAATGCCATAGTAAAGGTAATATTGGAGAACTGCTATCTAACTGATGAACTTAAAGAGCAGGCGTGCCGTATAGCGGAAAGAGCTGGTGCAGATTATGTCAAGACATCTACCGGTTATGGCAGCGGCGGTGCTACATTAGATGATGTCCGACTCATGAAGCGTACGGTTACCCAAAATGTTAGAATCAAGGCTGCTGGAGGGATACGCACATTGGATGCATTGTTGGCATTTAAAAAAGCGGGGGTTGAAAGAATCGGTGCTACTGCTACGAGCGTTATAATGGAAGAAGCTATAAGACGCCAGAATAATGGGACTTTAGAATATTAAGGAGGGTTCTATGAATAGATCGTTTATGGGAAATCAAGGTGATACGAGCAGTAATATCTACTATATAGCAACCGATGGTGATGACGGTAATCCTGGGACAATCAACAAACCATGGGCTACCATTCAACATGCTGCTTCAATATTAAAAAAAGGTGATACTGCTTATATACGCGGAGGGGTATACAAGGTTAATTCTCCAGTAGTGCCTAAGAATTCAGGCACTGAGCAAGCTTATATTATTTATAGCGGCTATAATGATGAAAAAGTTGTAATAGACGCGAGTAGCTTTGACAGCGATGCCAGTTCGTTCTCAATAGATATGGGAGTTTTTGAACTTGATGATGTAGCGTATATATGTATAAAAAATATAAAAATTGCTAACTCCCATGCTAAAGGTATCCATATAAAAAATTCTAATAATATAGAGGTTGTCCATTGTACTACAGAAAATACATTTGCCTGCGGCATTGCTATGTGGGATACCGATACAGACGCACAGCATTGCAATAACAATAGGATTATAGGTAATACGGTAATAAAAGCCAATACATGGGATATGATACCAAAAGGTATGAAACGTGGCAATGAGCCGCCTCATGAAGCGATTAGCATAGCGGGTGCATCAAATTTTGAAGTAGCATATAATCATGTATATAACTGTGATAAAGAAGGCATTGATGTTAAAGAGGTCAGCAGATATGGTAGGGTACATCACAATTATATACATAATGTCGATCGTCAGGGACTTTATGCGGACTCATGGTTTGGTAAATTAACGGATGTGGAATTTGATCATAACGTTGTTACTGAGTGTCGAGGCGCCGGTATGGCTATATCTGTAGAGGGCGGTCAAATATTAGTTGATGTCCGAATACATCATAATTTGATTTATAACAACTATGGGACCGGTATATTATTTGGCAGATGGGGAGGCGATGGGCCCAGGAAGAATGTAAATATATACAATAATATTATAGTCCATAATGGGTATGGCTATCCTGGACATAAAGAGCTATTTTGGATTACAGGAGGCATATATTTATTTTCTGCTAATTTAAATGATGTGCATATATCCAATAATGTCGTAGGCGATAATAGAGCATTTCAAATAGGCTACTCCGATCTATACTTAGAGGAAGGCAAAGACATAGAGACTATTTTTAGAGAAAAAGGAATCGATATAAAGCACAATCTTATTTACGACAGAAACGATATAGAATATCCTATATATGTCGGCTGGACTGGTAATTTCGCCTATGTATATCCATATAACGGTATAAGTTTTGTTGAATGGCCTCTTGAATTTGCAGACGAGGCAAAAGGTAATTTCTATCTAAAACCGCCATCGTTGGCTATAAATAATGATGACCTTGGTAGCGAGCGATTATAACGATGCTGATGGTTCTAAGACTGACATAGGCACATTTTTCTTTACAGAAAAGGCGTTTAGGGCACAACTGATATGGAAATTGCAGTGATAAATTTGAACAGGATAAAGTTACATTTATAAAAGTAAAGATAGTACGAGAAATGTAAAGAAAGTATTGTAGAAAGATAACTTGTACTAATTTATAATAAAAATAAGCCGAGGTGTAAATAGATACGCACTGTAACAAAACATATAGTATCTCAGCTATTCTACAAGTTAATGCATTACCTATAAGAAGAGTTAAGTTAAGGGGGCTTAGTAGATGAGTATTAATTTAAAATTGAAACAAGGATTATGTGCTAAGGTTATGGTGTTTGTCATGCTTATTTGCATGTGTATGCCGATAACGCCTCAAGATGCGTTTGCTCAAGGTGGAGGAGTTGTAGAAGATTTCAATGATAATACTTTAACCGGGTGGTGGAGCGATGCTAATTATAAGCTAACCGAGGCTAATGGGGAATTAAAGATCGAGGCTAATAAGGCCAATAATTCCTGGGCTTCCTTTACATACTCATTTGAATCTATAGATATATCTCAGAAACCATATGTGAGTATTAAAGTTCGATCGGATTTCGACTTTAGGCTAAGTTTTTCAGTTTGGGATAGTGCTGATCACTATGCTTACAGTGATGTTACTAATGAATATGAAGTGGTATCATCGAAGTATTTTAAAATCTATACATTCAATTTTAGCAATGTAAAAGATGTGGACCTAACCAAAATAAAGAAGCTCAATTTTGTATTTAACCCTGATAACCCTAGTTGCAGTGGCACAGCTTTTTTTGATGATTTGAAAATAGGTGCCGATGCTTTATTGGTGCCTAATGTAACCAGTATCTCAAATCAGCAGACATATATAAATGCGCCCGAGCAAACAGTCAATGTATGGGGCATAAAAAACGCCATAGATCCAAATGCGGCCGTTGAGCTAACTGCTTCAAGTTCTAACACCTCTCTCATACCTACTCCCACAATTATTAGCAATGGGGACGGTACGGCAGTATTAAAATATAAACCAACATCGGATAAGATTGGTAGCAGCACTATCAAAATTACAGCTACATCGTCTAAGTGTACGGATGTTGAAGAGGTTTTATTCGATGTTTCAGTAGAAGGCAACAATCCACCTCAGATTATTTCAATACCGGATCAGATAGTCAAAAAAGGGGAATATGCCGGCGTGGATTTAAAAGGTATAGACGATGGGAATCCTAATGCCAGGCAGAATATAGATATAAGCGCTACAGTGTCTAATGCTGAAGCTATAAAAGACCTTTCGGTTAATTATACCTCAGATGACAGATATGGTTCTTTGAGATTTTTGCCGGAGGCTGTAGGTAATTATACCATTACACTTACGTTAAAAGATAACGGCGGGACCATTGCCGAGGGTAAGGATACATTTCAGACGACTTTTAATGTGAGTATTTATGAAGAGGTTAATAAAGCTCCTCAAATGGGAAATATTAAAGACGTTGCAGTGCTTCAAGACTGCGGCGAACAGACTGTGTCGTTAACCGGTATAGATGACGGTGATGACGGCGTTATACAAAACCTTAGCTTTCAAGCTGTAAGCTCTAATCCTACTGTTGTACCTAACCCTTCAGTGGAGTATATGCAAGGAAACGCATATGCTGTGCTAGAGTTCAAACCAACTGCCGGACAGATCGGGGAAACTAACATTACGCTAAAATTGAGCGATGATGGTGGGAGGTCTAATAACAATGGTGATGCTTTTACAGAAAAAACATTCAAGATCACTGTTAGAGCAAAACCGATAACAGGATTTGAAGATGATTTTAATGATGGTGTCACAGACCCCCGTTGGCTCAATTCCGGTGAAGGCTGCCACTTCTGTAGCGAAGAGAATGGAGCACTTAATATATATATTGATAAAACTATAACCAACAACGTATGGGCTGGACTATGGTTTTCTATTCCGGAAGAACTGGATCTCAGCCAGTATCCATATATAAGTATCAGAATGAAGACGGATAAACCCGGGACGAAAATGCTGGTTTTTTTATGGGATGCTTATGATCATTACAATACTGCCGGCACCGTTCAGCAAGTAGTCACAGATGAGTATGTTGAATACTACTTTGATTTTACAGGTAAGGATTTACAGGGAGATGGACAGAAGGTTGATTTTTCAAGGATTAAAGCCTTACTTTTTAATTTTGCTCCGGGTGAAATGTTTACAGGCACATTTTATTTCGATGATCTGCGGGTGGGAAGCAAAGCCCACAGACCGTTGACTGTACCTGCCTGCACAATTGATCCGGTTGCCGATTATGCACTTAAAATCAATAGCGATGCCATTGACGTCAATTTAACAGGTATTTCAGATGGAATTGGTCATAACGATAACGTATCATTAAAAGCCACTAGTGCTGATACTAATTTAATACCTGATCCACAAATAAGCGAGATAGTAGGTGGTAAAGCATCTCTTAGGTTGATACCTTGCCGCGGAGTGACTGGAAGTACTACTATAACATTAACCGTTTCAGCGAGTGGGTCAGATAGTAAGAGCATCTCATTCAAGGTGGATGTATTAGACGTATCTGGGCCTGATTCTGTAAATGTTGACATAAATACTTCTGAAACATATCAAAAGATAGATGGCTTTGGCGCTTTCCTGGGTGCCGGTAAGATAGATAGAGAAAAAATAGATCTTATGATACCATGGGTAAACGATATAGGCTTGACCGTTGCCAGATTTGGCGGTGGAGGCCATTTTGAATGGATTAACGATAATAGCAATCCGGCCATTACTGACTATGGCTCCTTTAACCTCGATGATTTATCGTTGGAATTAATGAGAGAACTGAAGGATAAATCCAGTATAGATAAATTCGTTCTCACGGTATGGAGCCCTCCTTACTGGATGAAACGCAATAAAAGCATGGTAGCGAACAGCTGGGCTACCAATAATGTGCTGGAACCGAGGTATTACAGAGAATACGCTGAAGAATTGGTTGGTATGATAAAAACAATAAAAGCAGAAACCGGTATTGATTTGTACGCTATAAGCTTACAAAATGAACCCGAATTCAATGAACCGTATGATTCGGCAGTATTATTGTGGAATGAGTATAAGGAGCTAATAAAAGTAGTAGGGCCACTCTTTGAGCAAGAGGGCATAAAAACAAAAATATTTATGCCTGAAGTTTTGCCTGCACAGGGCCATGTATATGATTATATAAATTCTATAGCTTCTGATCCACAGGCCGGGAAATATGTTGATATAATCGCTATCCATAATTATGACGAAGACGGCATACACGTAGGAGGGGCAGGCGCCAAAACATGGAGCGATATATACAATTGGGCTCAAATGGGCAAGCAAAGGGTTACATGGATGTCCGAGACTTCGGGCCATATAAATAATATCGATGGAGCTATGACGCTGGCAGGAAATATATATAACGCCATCAGGTATGGAAATATAAGTTCATGGATCTGGTGGTCATTTATGGATTCTGGAGACGGTAGTACCGGGGCCTATGGGTTGATTCTGAACAATAAACCATCATTACTTTACGGTGTTTCTAAGCAGTTTTATAAGTTTATAAAGCCAGGAGCTATGCGCGTGGAAGCTATATCTTCAAACGATAATATATTGACTTTAGCTTTCAAAGACGATCACAGCAATAAATTAAGCGTGGTTGTAATAAATAAAGACAGCGTTTCCCATTCCGTAAAAATCGATGGCGATAATTTGCCGGCCGGTTTTATGAGCTATATGACGTCAAATCACAGGATATGCACTAGAATGGAAGATATTACTAGAGATCTTGTGGTACCTCCCAATAGTGTGACCACATTATATGGAGACTACACGAATAGCGATTATAAAGCGCCGTCCGTACCTACTGGGCTGAAGGTTACGGAAAAGACGGACACTACGATTACCCTTTCGTGGCAGCCTTCGATAGATAATACAGGAATTAAAAGCTATGATATTTATGTGGGAGATATAAAAATGAATACATCGGATATAACCAATACAACTTTTAAAATAACGGGGCTTTCTCCGAATACGCAATATAAACTTTCTGTGGCTGCAAGGGATGCTGCAGGCAATATATCAGCTAGGAGCGAATTTATAACAGCATTTACCACAAACGCATCTAATGGTGAGGATGATGAGGCACGAGATAAGCTTCTTAAATCTTTAGGCTTTTTTGTGGGCAAAGTAACGCGATCATTTTCTGATACTGAATCAAATATTGAGTCGGTGGATTTATCTCGGTATATCGATACCAAAGGAAAAACTATAACAAGTATGACCGGTGAGCTTTTATGGGATTATGACAATGGTATTATGAAGATTGACACGCCTAATACACAAGGCGCAACTGGTTTTTTGAACAAAGTCAAAGCTATCGATCTTGGCGATATAGTTATAGAATCAGGCAATGATTATGCTACTATTGTAGCAGTTTCTCTCGATAATAAGCCGCTAAAATCATCTAAAAGAATAATGATACAGGCTATGACCGAGGACAAATTCTATGGAGCAGAAACCGTGAACGGTAAAATTACAAGCCTTGGGAGCATTCCTTTAAACGTAAAAAATATTAATGCCAAGGTGACTTTCAAAGGCAAAAGCCAGATTCATAGGGTTATTACTTTAGATGAAAACGGTTATGAAAAAAGCGAGCTTAAAGTTAAAAAAGATATGAGCGGTACTACTATTACATTAGCCTCCGACGCTATATTCACAGTGGCTCTGGATACTGGACATAGTAAGGATAAAAAGCCTTATTCTGCGACAGGCAACTATATTTGGTGGGAAGGTGAATCGCCCATAGAGACAAACTACCCCGAACACTCTGATTTCGATATAAGCACGGAAGGTGAATGGGAGCTTCTCTCCGGAGACAACTGGCTTACCAGTGATGGAGAAAGAGCCGCTGGCCAAGATCCTTATTTTGCTAAATATCAATTGGAAGTACCGGCTGATGGAGAATATAATTTTTGGGTAAGAAAGTTTTGGAAACATGGTCCATTTAGATGGCGTTTTGACAATCAAGAGTGGAATTATGTTGGCAGTGATGTTTCATTGGCCGACAATGTTGACTTGAGAACGTTTATTTGCGCAAACTGGGTCAATATAGGCAAAGTGAACTTAACTGCCGGGACGCACGTTTTTGAATTCGAGCTTACGGCGGCGGAGGGTGAAAGCACCGTATCAGGCTTCGACTGTTTCATGCTTACACCGGATCTATTTGTTCCCAGAGGTGAGCTTAAACCTGGGGAAAAAACCGGTAATCACGAGGAAGGTTACTTTGCTTTTGAACCTGATATTGATCCCTTCAAGGAGGCATGGATGGATCTTCGCAATCTTAATGAAGCGGTTGCCGGCCAATCTGGTTATGTAAAGCGTGATGGAGATGGGTTTGTGCTTGGCGATGGTACACCGGTCAGGTTCTGGGCAGTGAATGCCACAATGTATCAAGACCATGAAACCATAGATTATATGGCAAGGCGTCTTGCCAAATATGGTGTCAATATGGTGCGTGTACACGGTGCCCTGTTTGATGAGGATAATGTCGACCTATCGGTTATTGATAAAGAAAAACTAGATAAGCTGCATTATTTTGTATCAGCGATGAAGAAGGAAGGTATATATACCAATATAAGCTTCTATTTTCCTCTGTGGATAAATGTCAGACCTGAGTATGGCTTGGAGGGATATGAGACCATTAGCAACAAGCATCCTTTTGCATTGCTTCAGTTCGATCCCGAATTTCAGAAAATATATAAAAATTGGGCACGGACTATTTTCAAAACAGTAAACCCCTATACCGGAGTTTCGCTTGCGGAAGACCCGGCAGTAGCTATAATAGAAATTCAGAATGAGGATAGTTATTTCTTCTGGACTTTTGGAAGAAATAATATACCTGAGATACAAATAAATAAACTTGAAACTCGCTTTGCCACTTGGCTTATAAAGAAGTACGGCTCTTTAGATGCAGCTTTAGCCGCATGGGGAGATGGAAGTGCTCAGCCTCTGGATAATATTGCTGAAGGCAGAATGGAACTTAAAGATGCTTGGTTTATGACTAAAGATGGTTGCGGCACAGGTGCATTTAAAAATCGTATGAGTGATCAGGTGCGGTTTCTTACAGAAATGCAAAAGGGCTTTTATAATAATATGGTGTCTTTTTTCAAAAATGAAATAGGCACGCAAAGCATGATAAGCTGTAGTAACTGGACTACTGCGGACCCAGTGACTTTAGACGCACTTGAACGTTATACTTACACAGAGGGCGATGTAATCGACCGCCATGGATACTTTGAGTGCGATCATAAAGGTGAGGCTGCTAGTTATTCGGTAAGGGTCGGCGATACTTATAAGGATATTTCCGTGATGACCAATCCGGCCTCTTGTATAACGCAGATAGTGCAAGTCGCGGGTTACCCCCATATGATTACCGAGACCGCGTGGACTAATCCCAACAAATATCATGGAGAATCAGTACCCATGTGGGCATGTTACGGGGCTCTCCAAGGGATGGATGCCATTCATCTGTTTGCTGTCAATACCGCTGACTGGGAGACAAGTGTGCAAAAATGGCCAGTGATGGTGCCGTCTGTGCTAGGACAGTTCCCAGCCTTTGCCTTGATGTACAGGCGCGGAGATTTGCAAGAAGCGCCTGAGGTATTGAAGGTTACTCATTCGATGGAAGAGCTTTATAACTTTCAAGGGTCACCAATATACGAAAATCAGGCTCTGGACCTTTTAAGGCAGCCCGAAGTGTCTGGTGAATCTCCCGTAGTTGAAATGCGTGATAAACCTGAAGTTAAAAATAGATGAGATTTGGATGGATAGCATGTTATCCACTTTAATTGTCTGGTGAAGCTATATAGCTTCACCAGACAATTAAAGTGATTTGAACTGTGGTGAAGGTTATTAAAGAGGAGGGCATCTTAATTTGTTGTTGCTAATTGTAGTGATCAGGAAAATACTTAACAACAAATGGTTGGTAGCATGCCTGACACTTGGACTTATATTAGCAGTGGCATTGGTAAGCAGCGTACCTATTTATAGCGGCGGCGTTCTACAAAAAATGCTTACCAGTGAATTGGAGTCATATCAAGCTTCTTCTAATAAATATCCAGGAGATTATCAAGTAGTCGTTTCATTCAAGCCGGATATTGGGGAGATTGAAAAAAAGGATGTTTATCAACGTTTAAATAGATATATCACTAAAAAAATAGTGTCCGATTTGGGGTTGGCGCCTCAAGTATTTGTAACCAATGCTTCTTCAGATGTATATAAGTTAGAACCTGCGAACCCGTCAAAAGCAGATCCTTCTATTAAGCGGTTTGCCAGATTGCAAAGTTTGAGCGACATAGAAGAACATATAAAAATTGTAGATGGCAGGTTACCATCCAAGGATGTTTATAATGGGATATATGAGGTTTTAGCTACTGAAGCCGCGATGAGAAAATTGGACGTAGTACTTGGTGAAACCTTTATAATGGACTTTCCAGGATCAGATAAAAACATCCCTGATATTCCTATTAAAGTAAAACTAGTAGGTGTGTTTGCACCTAAATACCAGCGTGACCTTTATTGGTTTAAAAATATATCCAGTTATAGCGATAGTTTATTGCTCGATCATCAGCTATTTGTCAAAGAATTTATTGAGCATAATAAATTAGTTGTTAAAAATATAGAATGGTATTATGCTTTAGATTATCATAAAATTAAGGTTCAGAACATAGGGTCGCTGATAAAGGCTCACAATAGAATCAACAAGGAGCTGAATGAGCTATATAAAGGGTTTAATGTTAATGCACCTATGATTGGTATTGTGAGCAAATACAGTGTTCAAGCGAATCGAATATCAACATTACTATGGGCATTAAATATGCCTGTACTGCTATTATTGTGCTTTTATTTGCTCATGGTATCTTCTATGGTTATAGATAATGATAGGGGAGAAATGGCGGTTCTTAACAGCCGAGGAGCAGATCGCATCCAGGTGATGAGCGAATATATTGTAGAGGGGGCACTGTTATCTGTTTTTGCTGTTATTATTGCTCCTGTGGTTGGCCTCGTTTCAGCCCGCATGATGGGTATGTCCGGCGGCTTTTTAGAGTTTGTAAATAGAAAGGCCCTGCCCGTTACTTTAAGCCGTAGTGCCTATCAGTTAAGCATAATAGCTGCCATCATATTTTTAATAGCACTGTTAACTTTATCCTATACCATATCTAAAACTACTATTATAAGCTTTAAAACGCAGTTGGCAAGAAGGAACAATGTACCATGGTGGAAAAGATGGTACGTAGATTTTATTTTGCTTCTTTTAGCTGTATACTGCTTATATTTATTTAATCAGCAGCAGCAGATAATAATGAGATTGGGCAACGTGATGGGGCTACAGTCAAATCAACTCTTGTTTGTGGCCTCTACTATTTTTATATTGGGTGCAGGCCTTTTCATCTTACGTATCTACCCTTTATTACTAAACATAATTTATAAATTAGGCATGAAATGGTGGCCGTCCTTTTTATATGCGGCTTTAATTCGGGTTAGTAGGTCGATGACAAGCTATCAGTTTATTATGATTTTTCTCATATTAACAATTAGCACCGGCATCTTCGGTGCTAATACGGCCAGGACGCTCAATCGAAATATTGAGGATGAAATATATTATCATATAGGATGTGATGTGGCCCTAAGGCCTATATGGGATAACGATGCTCCTGCTGTAAGCGCACCTCCTCAGCTTCACTTGGACTTGCCCTCCCAGGTATCTAATGCGGAAAAGAGAGAAGAACTAACTCAGGAACAGGCTGTTCACTATTTCGAGCCTCCATTTGTTGTTTACCAGAGTTTGAATGGTGTGGAACACGCTGCGAAGGTCTTTATAAAGGATATGGTGGATGTGGATGTTGCAGGCAAAAGAGGAAGCGGGGTGCAGTTGATAGCCATTGAACCTTATGAATTTGGCCAAGTGTTGTGGTTTCGGTCAGACCTATTATGGCCGCATCATATAAATGAATACCTGAATTTATTATCGTATGAACCTAGCGCTATACTAGTATCCAGATCCTTCAGCGACGAATACGGCGTTGAAAAAGGAGATACTTTGAGAATGAGCTGGCGAGGGGTGGAAGGAGCGAATTTTATCGTATATGAAATAGTAGACTACTGGCCCGGTTGGGATCCCCACAAAGGCCTGGCTTATCACTCAATCAGCGATGAAGGCAAGAAAAACCCCATGCTTATAGTGGCTAACTTACCATATATACAAAATCATTTGGCGTTGGAACCCTATGAGGTATGGTTGAAAATGAAAACGGCTGCCGCCAGCCAGGCCCTTTACGAAGATATAAAGGATAAAGGCATTGCGATTTCAGACATACGGGATGCTAATCAGGAAATAATAAAAAGTAAGAAAGAACCGTCTCAAATGGGCGTAAACGGTGCTTTAACGTTGGGCTTCATTATATCATTGATTATAACATTCCTCGGCTTTTTAATATATTGCCTGTTATTTATGCGCAACAGACTCTTTGAATTCGGTGTATTCCGTGCCATGGGCATGCCGCTTATTCAAATAGTCGGTATGGTTATATTTGAACAATTGTTGACATCGGGAGCGTCCTTGATAATTGGAATATCGGTTGGCAATATAGCCAGTAGATTATTTATACCGATTTTACAAACAGTTTATGGGAATCACATACCACCGTTTCAAGTTATAGCTGATGTAAATGATTATTTAAAAGTTTATTTTGCTATGGGAGTAATTTTACTAGCAGGTTTTGTTGTAATGTGGCGTACGTTAAAAGGTGTAAAGATAGGGCAAGCAATAAAAATGGGCGAAGAGTAAAGAAAGGATAATGGATGTAATAATTGTGCTGTAGACCAACTACCTTTAAGGAATATATAATTTTAGATGAGAAATGAAAGCAGTTAATTTAGAAATATTATTAGGGAGCTTTGAATTTATCAAGCTGTCAAGATATAATGTAAAGGGGGAGGAAAGCTTGGGGAAAAGGTGGAGTTTAATCCTTTTTAGTGTACTTATTTCAATAGGGCTTGTTTTGCCCATATCCTCTTATGCTCAAAAAGGGAGTGGGGATGAAGGAGAGCAAAAAGCACTTATATTTGATCTTATGGAAAGATCGAATAGTTACGCTGCTTATAGTGAGAAATATAAAACGCAACGACAGCCAGATGTAAATATAGTTATACCCGCTACCGAATATTCTCTTGCTTATGATGCGCAGTTAAGAACTCTTAGAGATTTCGAAGGTGCATCAATGCCTGTGCTGCAGTGGAACGATACGGGTTTTGTGGAATGGAATATAGATATTCCTCAAACAGGTATTTACAATATAGCAATAAAATATTTCCCTATAGAAGGCAAAAGCTCCAGCATTGAAAGAGAACTTTTAATAGACGGAGAAAGGCCATTTAATGAGTGTCGTACACTATCGTTTTCCAGGGTATGGAGAGATAAGGTAGAGGGGAATGAATTTAGTAAGGATAATCGAGGAAATGATATAAGGCCTGGTCAGGTAGAAAATCCGATGTGGCAAGAGATCGTATTGAGCGATACGGAAGGCCTATATGATGAACCATTTAAGTTTTATCTTACTCAAGGGGTACATAAACTTAGATTAAATTCTATAAAGGAACCTATGGCGATCGAATATATAAAAGTATTTCAATACGAACAGCCTTTACCCTATGCCGAAGTAGCTGCTGATTATGATGGGAAAATAGTCAAACAAAGTAAAGGTCAATTTATAAAAATACAGGGAGAAAATGTGTATCTAAAGTCCGATCCTACCTTGTATCCCTTTATGGATCGCTCAAATCCATTAAATGAACCTTATGACCCTGCTAAAATACGCCTGAATGTAATAGGAGGATATAATTGGAGAATTAATGGCCAATGGATTACATGGAAGTTTAATGTGACCGAAGATGGGTTGTATAAAGTGGGCATAAAATTCAGGCAAAACTATATGGATGGTTTACCGTCGAATAGAAAAATAAAAATAGATGGCAAAGTACCGTTTGAAGAATTAAATAACATAGAATTTACCTATGATTCTCAATGGCAACTTAAAGTATTGGGAGAAAATAATAGCACGCCTTATTTGCTTTATCTGCCCAAAGGCGAGCATACGCTCACCATGCAAGTATGCATGGGAGCCACCGCAAAACCTATTAGAGAAGTTCAGCAATGTGCCATAGATTTGACTCAACTGTATAGTAAAATAGTCATGCTTACGGGGGTAAATCCTGATCCTTACAGGGACTATCAACTGGATAAAAGAATAAAAGAGCTTATACCCACTTTGACAGAGAATGCGCGCATTATAAGAAACGAAATAGAAGGGTTAAAGAAAACATATGGCTTTGAATCTAGCAGCCAAACAGCCACGCTGCAGACTGTAGCCATACAATTAGAAACCTTTGCTAAAAAACCGGAAACGATATCAAAAGGTCTTACTAACTTTAAGGATAATCTTTCATCACTTTCATCTTGGAGCTTGACGGTTAAGGAGCAGCCATTGGATATTGATTATATAATCCTTGCTTCTCCTGACAGTGCTCTACCATCGGTTAAACCATCACTATGGACAAGAGCTGCAGGAACTGCTCGTTCGTTATTAGCTTCTTTCACTGAAAACTATGAAGGGGTGGGCAGCATATATAACGATGCTGATGCCATAAATGTATGGGCTTTACTGGGCAGAGACCAGGCGGATACCTTGAAAGCTATAATAGAAGACGATTTTACTCCTAAAACCGGTATTAAAGTAAATCTGGATATGCTTCAGCGAGAAGAGGTGCTGCTCTACTCGGTAGCATCTGGAGAATCTCCTGATGTGGCATTGAATGTGTCCCGTACATTGCCCGTGGATTATGGAGTAAGAAACGCTCTAGTTCCATTGAATACAATGCCTCAATTCGATGAGGTTAAATCACAATTTACCCCTGCGTCATTGATACCATATACTTATGATGGCAAAGTATTTGCGCTGCCTCAGACACAGGATTTCCCAATGCTGTTTTACAGAAAAGATATATTGAGTGAATTAAAAATGAGTGTACCTGAAACATGGGAAGATGTTTATGAATCTATAGGGATATTGGAAGAGCATAATCTTGAATTCGGCCCCGGCATTACTGCTTCTCCTCCTGGAGGTGCGGCGCCGATGACTGGGTTGGATGCATTTAATGCCTTCCTGCTGCAAAATGGCGGTAAATATTATACGGATGATTATAAGCGGTCGGCTCTAGATACACCTGAAGGGATAAGAGCCTTTGAAGATTGGACCAACTTATATTTGCTTTACGGTCTTCCGATGTATTTTGATTTTTATAATAGATTCAGGACAGGAGAAATGCCCATAGGGATAGCCAGCTACACTATGTATAATCAGCTTTCAGTAGCTGCACCTGAGATAAAAGGCTTATGGGATATTTCCACTTTACCTGGTACTCGTATGCCTGATGGAACAATAGATAAGACTATAAGCGGGGGAGGCACGGCATGCGTGTTACTGAAAAACAGTGATAAAAAGGAAAAAGGCTGGGAATTCATTAAATGGTGGATGAGCGCTGATGTACAGACGCGCTATGGCAGAGAATTAGAAGCCATATTAGGTCCGGCAGCCAGGTATAATACTGCTAATATTAAAGCTGTAGAACGTTTGCCATGGTCGAGCAGCGATTATCAAAAACTCATGAAGCAGTGGAACTATTTAAAAGAAATACCTATAATTCCTGGCAGCTATTACACATCACGCCATTTGGATAATGCCTTTAGAGAGGTAGTAGTTAATGGAGAGCTTCCTAGAGAAGCCTTAACTAAATACGTGAAAGAGATAAATAAGGAGATAAGGAAAAAGCGTGAGGAATTTGGGCTGGATTAATCATGGGCATATAGAAAGGTAAGGTAATGGAATGAGCAGTACTAATATAAGCGTTGAAAATGGGATTAATGCTGGTTTACCTTATAAATTAAGAAAAACGTGGCAAGAGGTAAAAAAGAATAGGGAATCTTATTATCTCATGGCACCTTATATGATATTGTTTATATTATTTGTAGTATTACCTGTAATAGTATCAGTTGTGCTAAGCTTTAGCTATTATAATATTATAGAACCTCCAAAGTTTATAGGTTGGTCAAACTATAAACTGCTGCTGTTAGATGATGATGTATTTTTGATAGCACTTAAAAACACCTTTAAGTTTGCTATTATAACAGGACCGGTAAGCTACTTTGCTTGCTTGCTTTTTGCGTGGTTTATAAATGAGCTTAAACCTCTGTTAAGGTCGTTTGCTACTTTGCTGTTTTATGCGCCTTCTATAGCAGGAAATGTTTTCTTCATATGGTCCTATATATTTTCAGGGGATGCCTATGGTTTGGTAAATGGCGTGCTTATGAGTTTGGGCCTTATCGATAAGCCGGTATTATGGTTACAGGACCCAAATATAAATCTTTACATAATAATGTTAGTCCAGTTATGGATGAGCCTGGGGACCAGTTTTTTGGCTTTTATAGCAGGCCTTCAGGGTGTAGATAAGACGTTGTATGAAGCCGGAGCTATAGATGGTATACGAAATCGCTGGCAGGAACTATATCATATAACGCTACCCGCTATGAAACCGCAGCTCATATTTGGTGCTATAATGCAGGTAACCGCTACTTTTGCCGTTAGCGATGTATGTAGCCAGCTTGCCGGCTTTCCAAGCCCACTATATTCCGCTCATACCATCGTGTTGCACATGATGGATTATGGCAGTATACGTTATGAAATGGGCTATGCTTCAGCAGTAGCCGTTATATTGTTTTTAATAACGGTGACAATAAATCAATTAGTAAGGCATTTCCTTAAACCCGATTAATAAAAGATAAGTTAGAGGTTAAAAGAAAGGGGAGCTTTTTGTATGGGAGTAAAATCTTATAGATCTACAGGCGGCAACATTCTTATCACATTGATATTGGCAGCCGTAGCCGTATTTATGGCATTACCGCTAGTCTATACAATTACGATGGCTTTTAAGCCATTAGATGAGCTGTTTTTATTTCCTCCTCGCTTTTTTGTGCGTCGGCCTACTTTTAAGAATTTTACAGATTTGTTTTCCTTAATGGGGAATTCATATGTCCCTTTTAGCAGATATATATTTAATAGTTTATTCATCAGCATTGTAGGTACGGTAGGTCATGTGCTCCTAGCCTCTATGGCTGCGTATCCGTTGGCTAAGCATAGGTTTCCAGGCAGTAATCTGCTTTTTAATATAATAGTTTTCTCTTTAATGTTTTCAGCATATGTTACCAATATTCCGCGCTTTATGGTTTTATCCGGGCTTGGTTGGCTGAACGATTATAAAGCACTTATTTTTCCCATGATGTCTAGTACGCTTGGACTTTACCTTATGAGGCAATTCATGGAACAAATTCCCGATAGTTTATTGGAATCAGCTAAAGTGGACGGAGCCAACGAGCTTACTACGTGGTGGCGTATAGTCATGCCGATGGTTAAACCTGCATGGCTTACGCTGACCCTTTTAGCGTTCAAGGATTTCTGGAACGATTCAAACTCGCCGGCACTATATATTCATACCGAATCTTTAAAGACATTGCCTCTTGCATTGTCATATGTCCAGGCTGGAGGCTTAGCGAGGGCTGGCGCATCTGCCGCAGTGGGCTTGTTGATGATGCTTCCTCCCATACTTATATTTATACTTACCCAGAGCAACGTTATAGAAACCATGAAAACGTCGGGATTGAAAGAATAGGGAGGTAAGGCGATATAATGAGTAAAATTAATGGATATATTTTAGCTATAAGTATAGTATTATTGATATTATTAAATGGCTCTGTCAGTGCTTACGCGGCACCGCCATATCCTACCTATACTTATGATAATGCCTTGGAAGCAGCACCATCTCCGGCAGGCTACCTACCTCACGACGTATTGATAGGGGCTGACTTTGGAATTGAAGCGTTTAATGCACCGCAGGATATTTGTATTGCGCCTGATGGCGAAATTTATATCGCTGATACCGGGAATAATAGAATTATAGTACTGAATTCACAATTAAAATTACAAAAAATCATAAAAGGATTTATAAATCTTGGCAAGCAGGATAACTTTAAATTGCCGGAAGGTGTATATGTCAACGACGAGGAAATATATGTAGCAGATACCCAAAACGGAAGGATTATAATATTGGATAAAAAGGGCAATCTGATAAAAATTATTGGTAAACCGGTATCTGATATAATTCCAAGTGATTTTGCTTACAAACCACAAAAGGTCGTGGCAGATAAAGCCGGTAGAATATATGTGGTAGCCAGCGGCGTAGTAGAAGGTATACTGCAGTTTACTCCGGATGGACAGTTTAACAGATTCTTTGGCAGCAATCGCGTTAAAGCAAATCCTGTAGAGCTTTTATGGAGGCGCATACTTACCAGAGAACAGGTGGCACAGCGTGAGCTATTCGTTCCAATAGAATATTCCAATCTTTATATTGATCATGATGGTTTTTTATATACATCTACACGAAATGCTACCGAGGATCAAATAAAAAGGCTTAATGCGGCAGGAGATAACATAATAAGACATAGCGAAAGATTGGGCAATCGTTACGGCGATATACTGCCGACTAATGAGCCATTTCAGTTTTTGGACATTTCTGTGGACACTGATGGCAATATATTTGCATTAGAAAATAGCAGCGGGCGCATCTATATATATAGTGCTCTTGGAGATATGCTTTTTGTTATCGGTGGACGCGGAGAGCAAAAAGGACTATTTGCTAATCCCGTAGCGCTCGAGCAGAAAAATGGGAAGATATTTGTCGTAGATGGGAGCAAAAATAGCTTAACCATTCTTAAAATTACTGACTTTGGCAATGATGTTCTAAAAGCTAATAGTTATTATATGCAAGGGAGATATGAAGACGCTTTGCAACCCTGGCAAAAAGTTTTAAAGCGGAATGCTAATTATGATTTAGCATATGTCGGTTTAGGAAATGCTTATTTAAAAGAAGAGAAATATGCTCAGGCCATGGATGTTTTCAAATTGGCTCGCTATAGAAAGGGTTATTCGGAGGCTTTGAAGGAATATAGAACGCAGGTATTAAGGGAAAATTTCTCTTTTATAATGACGTTGTTATGTTTCATTATAGCAGGTTTGTATGTCCTTAATAAGGTACTTCATAGACATGGGGTATATTTATCGAAAAGTATAAGGGAATATATGGGCAAAGACGGAACGATGAACACCGTATTATATGCCCTATACGTTATAATACATCCGTTTGACGGTTTTTGGGACTTAAAGCATTATAAAAAGAAAGCAGGAACTGCTTCTGTTATAATATTAACCTTGGCTGTTATAATATTTATGCTCCGTATGGCATTGACGAGCTTTCTATTTAATTCTACAGTACCGGAAGAAATGAATATATTAACCCAAATTACAGTGATATTACTGCCATTAACAGCTTGGGTGGTGATAAATTGGAGCATAAGCACATTGATGGATGGAGAGGCCACTATGAAACATATATGGATAAGCAGTTGCTATGCTCTTACCCCGCTTATACTGCTTTATTCATTTCAAATAATACTGAGCAATTTTATAACCATAGAAGAAGGAACGTTTTATTATTTTATAGATGCTGTAGCCATTATATGGACACTGGCTTTGACAATTATAGGTAATATGACGGTGCAGGATTATACGATGGGTAAAACAGTAACAGTTTCGTGCTTTAGCGTATTTGGGATATTGGCGGTAATATTCCTTGGCATGGTGTTTTTCAGCGCATTGCAGCAACTTATCAAGTTTATAACCACGTTATATCTAGAAATAAAGTACATGGTGTTGTAAGGGGGAAATGACAGTGTTCAGAAAAATTTTTATAGTTGGCTTCTGTTTGGCGCTGGTTTTAAATGTAACTTTTATGTGGCCATTAAAGATCAAGGCGGATAATGTTGATATACCTGGCTATGACATGATAACCGAAAATGCAAATTTTGAAATGTATTTTAACCAAGAGAATGCTGATGTAGCCATAAAGGACAAAATGTCGGGCTATATGTGGAATACGATACCACCTGAGTGGGAAAAAGATTTTTCCAAGGGCTTTGCTAAAAATAATCTGGCATCTCATATAATGATATCCACTTTCGATAATAAGGGGAGAAGCGAGGAATACAACAGTTATTCCTCGTGTGTAAAAAAGAAAACGTTCCAATATAAAAAAATTGAAGATGGAATCAGGGTAAATTATGTGTTTAAACAACAGGGTATAAGCATTGCTATAGAATTTAGATTGACAAAGAATGGTATGGACGTGAAAATACCAGTTAATTCGATAAAAGATCGACAAGATTTTGGTCAAAAAAAGATAAAGGATCAGCAAACTAAGTCAAGTAATACTGTGGCTCAAATGCCCGCGGAAGAAGATATAATTCAATTAAACCAGATAAAAGTATTGCCTTTTTTTGGTGCGGCAGCAAAATCAAGCGACGGTTACATACTTATACCCGACGGAAGCGGTGCACTTATAAGATTTGACGATAACTTCGGAAACTATGCTGAAATATCTAAGCCGGTATACGGATGGGACAAAGCCATAGAACAAAGAGAAATGCCACCTCTAGAGGAAACGTTTAGGTTACCGGTATTTGGGATAAAGAAAGATAACACTGCCGTATTGGGTATAATAGATGGAGGAGATGCAGCCTCTGCTATAAATGCCGGTATAGCAGGGAATCTATGTGGATATTTTAGAACATATCCTGCTTTTATATATAGGGATATCAATAAATTTATGTTATTTGAGGGCGGTATGCAGACAGGTGAAACAACTACATCTCTCGGAGGCATAAGCGAGAGGTTTGTTTATAAAATGTCTCCGGTTTCACTGAGTACTGATATAACAGTACATTATTATCTATTGAAGTATGATAATGCCAGCTATTCTGGCATGGCAAATACATACAGACAATATTTGGTCAATGAAAAAAAGATTAGAATAGCACCAATTCCCGATGATATGTATTTTGCCCTTTCGTTGATAGGTGGGGTTCAAAAAAGGAAGATTGTATGGGGAATACCTCGCACAGTGATGGAACCATTAACGACATTTAAACAAGCACGTATAATAATCGAGGAACTTAAAAAGAGGGGTATAAATGATATAAGTGTTAGATATATGGGAATTAATAGCGGCGGGTATAAGTATAAAATCACCGATCAAATAAGGCCTGCTGGTGAATTGGGCGGGACAAGGGGATTGAAGGATCTCATACATTATACAGTAGAAAATAATATAGCGCTATTTCCGAATGGTGAGTTTCTAGAGATTTATAAGGAGGGAAACGGGTTTTCGGGAAGTAAAGATGCTGTAAGACTAGCTAATAATGCAGTTGCTTTTCAATGGCAATGGGATATAGTAAGTGGCCGAAGAGAACCTGGTAGCGAGGGATATTTTCTTCTTTCCCCTGCAAGATTACCTAATATTAGTGGAGAATTTAAGGACAGTTTACAGCGGTTTGATTTAGTGAATGTAGCTGTGGATTCAATAGGAGATATGATATATTCTCAATATAAGAAGAACGAGTTAGCCTTTAGAGATAAAGTAAAAACAAAATGGGAAGATGTGTTGGGTAACCTTGCTAAACAAATGAACAGGGTTATTGTAACCGGGGGCAACGCTTATACATTGCCATATATTACCGAAGTATGGAATGCTCCCCTCGATACTAGCGAATTTCTTATAGAAACTGAACAAGTACCGTTTTATGAAATGGTAGTTCATGGATTGATACCTTATACCGCTCCACCATCAAATTTAAGGCATGACCAGAGCGATGAGTTTTTAAAAATGGTGGAGTACGGTGCAATTCCGCATTATCAGTGGATTTATGAACAATCCTCAGTCTTGAAGCGTACTGATTACGACGATCTATTTAGTATGTGTTACCATGACTGGGTGGATAATGCAGTAAAAGAATATAACGAAGTGAAAAAACTATACAAAGGCACATATGACAAAAGGATAATAAGCCATGAAAAACTTCACGAGGGCATATACAGGACGATTTATGAAGGCGATATTTCGGTTGTAGTTAACTATACGGGTGAGGACTATATTGTTAATGCTCGTGTGGTAAAAGCTCATAATTATATTGTGCAAGGGGTGGAATAAAATGGGGTTGAAAAAAAGGAACGCTTTAGAAAGTCGGAAAGCCATGGCAGGCCGCCTATTTGTATATCCATGGGTAATAGGCTTTTTACTATTTTTTGCGGAGCCTCTTATACAATCATTTGTCTTTACATTCAACGAATTAAAAATAACACAAGGAGGGGGATATGTACTAAAACCGGTCGGCTTTTATAACTATTTGTACGCTTTTACAAAGGATCCTGTATTTTTAGAAAGTTTAGCTGACTCTGCTGTAGGTATAGTATTAGATGTACCATTGATAGTTATGTTCAGTATATTTATGGCGGTATTGCTTAATAAGCAATTTTACGGAAGGACTTTTGTCCGAGCGGTGTTTTTCCTACCAGTCGTTATAGGTTCAGGGGCTTTGTTATATAGCTTGCAGGCAGATATGTTGAGTCAACTTACAGGTGGTGGGTCACAAACAGCTTTGCCTA
This sequence comes from Mahella australiensis 50-1 BON, assembly GCF_000213255.1. Lineage (NCBI taxonomy): Bacteria > Bacillati > Bacillota > Clostridia > Mahellales > Mahellaceae > Mahella > Mahella australiensis. The sequence continues at coordinate 1,906,071 of NC_015520.1, read as the reverse complement.
TGGCTCAGAATCTGGACTTTGGAGCTCTATTATTGAGATTGACAAATAATTCTTCATTAGTTGCTCCTGTTATAAGCGCTATGAATAGGGTATTTAACGTTATATGGAAATCTGGCGTGCAGATATTGTTGTTCCTGGCTGGTTTACAATCCATATCGCCGACTCTGTATGAAAGCGCTGATGTTGAAGGAGCCACGGCATGGGAAGCTTTTTGGAAGATAACATTTCCTCTCCTATCCCCTGTTACCGTACTAACTATTATATATACTATAATAGATTCGTTTACCGATTACAGCAATAGTATGCTCAGGTATATACTAGATACTGCTTTTGGGAAGGTGCAATACTCATATGCTTCAACTGTAGCATGGCTTTATTTTGGATTTATAGGTATAGTGTTGCTTGTAATACTAGGAATATCATCTCGGCGTGTCTTTTATATCAATGAGTAAAATGGAGGTGTAATAAAAAATGGATAATGAGGTACATGTGCAAAAATTAAAGGAATCACAGGTAATATCGGCATGGAGCAAACCGGGCAGCTTATTAACGACCAGTAGAGTGCAAGGCATTGCCATATCGGCATTTCGTTTTATTCTATTTGCAGCTCTTATATATATTTTGTTGTATCCACTGTTGTGGGCGTTTAGCAACAGCCTTAAGTTTTACGAAGACATGGTAGATCCTACTACGATATGGATTCCGAAGCACCCGACTTTATCCAGATACCTGGAGGCATGGAATGCAATACAATATGTACCCGCTTTCATTAACAGTCTTAATATATCGCTGTCTACCGCCGTGCTTCAAGTAATAACGTGCTCTTTTATAGGTTATGGTTTTGCCAGATTTAATTTTAAAGAAAAGAACCTTATATTTGCTTTGGTTATGTTGACGTTGATAATACCGCCGCAGACTACCATTATATCCCAATACGTGCATTATAGCAATTTTGATGTACTAGGCATAATATCTCTGCTCAACGGCGGCAAGGGATTAAATTTGCTGGATACTTATGCACCTTTTATATTACCGACGTTTTTCGGCTTGGGATTAAAGAGCGGCTTATTCATATATATATTTAGGCAATTCTTCAGGGGCATGCCCCAAGAACTGGAAGATGCCGCTTATATAGATGGCTGCGGTCCTTTGCAGACATATATAAGAATAATGCTACCTAATACTATACCGGCTATAGTGACAGTATTTTTGTTTTCTTTCGTATGGCACTGGAATGATGTATTTGAGCCGACAATGTATATACAATCATTTTCAAAATATCCCTTGTCCTTAAAGCTTATTAGCATAGATGCACTTATAGGGGGGTATGAAGGAACAAAGGACGTATTGATTGCGTTGCCGGCCAAAGATGCGGGAGTAATACTTATAATGCTGCCCATGCTTATACTATATATAATAGGCCAGCGTTACTTTGTGGAAAGCGTCGAGCGTACAGGTATCGTGGGTTAACAGGTAAAAAAAAGATAAGTAAAGTAATCAAAGTATTATAGATATATGGCCAGTTTATTTATATAATTTAGTCATAAAAGGTGGGTCGATTCTATTTAACAGCTCTAAAGGTATGAAGAATGAAATGGGGGAGTGAACAGTTATGACTTAATTAGATTAAAATGTAGTTGGCTATGGAACAACGGGTATATTCTAAGAGGAGGATGATTTGATGTTTAAGCATAGTAAAAAAACCATTGTATTTTTGGTTGTTGCTGTATTTGTATTGTCTTTAACAGCTTGCGGCGGTGGAACACCCACTACTGGTTCTACAGGAGGAGGGGTTGAGGAATCTACAAATATAGATGATGTTGAACAGTCTTCACAGACGGGTACTGTTGAGGAAGAAAAACCTTATACTGTAGAAGTCGACCCTGTCAAATGGAAAGGTAAAAAAATATCCGTTTGGCAGACTTTTCCTGAGGAGGGGGATGTACAATCGGATTATGGCGGTAAATCACAGAAGCAGCGCAGGGAGGAATTCCAGCAGATTAGCGGGGCTACAGTTGAGATAGTGCAGGTGCCTGGTGAAGATTATGACAAAAAAGTTATAGCCGCTATAAGCGCGGGTACGGGCCCGGACATAGTTTGGTTTGGTCCTGATAAAAAACCTACATGGATGCTCCAGAAGCTATTGCTACCATTGTCGGATTATATAGACTTTAACGATGAAGAGTTTATGAAAAATACCGGCTGGTCAAAAAGCGTGATAGATTTCTATACATTAAACGGCAAAGTATATGGGGCTAACGGTGTGCAGTTGGCTGCAAGGATATATTATAACAAGGATTTGTTTGAAAAAAATGGTTTGGAGGATCCTTATGAACTTTATCTAAACGGTCAATGGACATGGGATAAATTTATAGAGTTGGCACAAGAGCTTACGCAGGATACCAATGGCGATGGCAAGATAGATCAATGGGGTTATATATCGTGGATAACCAGGCAATGGTATTATACTAACGGCGTAGAATTGATAAAGTGGGTCGACGGCAAGCCTAAATTTGGCATGGATGACCCAAAAGCAGAAAGGGCTTTGCAGGCCAGATACGATGCTATACATAAATATAAGTATATGCCCGAGGTGTGGTGGGATCCAGGTCCTCAGGACAGATTCTGGAAGGGAGAAATAGCGATGGATTATTGGGGCTACTGGGAAATGGAGAATATGAAAAAGAATATGGGCGATAAATTGGGTATGGTTCCGTTCCCAATAGGTCCCGATATGGAGCCGGGTAAGAAATCTGCCGATGTAGCTGAATGTATAGGGTGTGGCATAGCTGCCTGCTCTAAAGAACCTGATTTAGCGGCACTTTGGTTGAAATGGTCATCGGTCTCTGATCCCGAAAGCAAAGAGGCATACGAGAAGAAAATGGCTGATCTTTATGGCGGCCTGGAAGTTTACCAGGTATTCTTAGAGGCAGCTGAGAATGCTGTAATAGACGAGGTTGGAGGATACGGCAAGCTCGGTGATATAATAGGTACCGAGATAGAGAATCCCGTGATGGACGGAAAGAAAACGCCAGCGCAGGCTATCAAGGCTGCTGCACAAAAAGCCCAGGCTGAGATAGATAACATCTGGAAGCAGGCGGAGGCTGCAGGGCAGTAAATCGCATAATTTCCTAAAGACTTAAGGTGTAAAAATATACCTTAAGTCTTTTATGCAAAGCGTGCTTGGGAGATGAAGATAATAAAGAAAAAAAATAATCTTTCTATCTTTGCTAAAGTGTTTATAATTTTTTTGATAATAATCTTTCCTATTTATATTTTAACATTACAGATTATACTGATGGGTCGTAATGATGTCAGAGAAGAAATTGAGTGTTCTATGCAATCTAAGATAGGGTTTTATTTAAATACCCTTGAAAATAATATAGACAACATTAAAAGATTCCAAAAGGAAATTGCCGATAATAAAGACCTTGAAAAATTAAGTTCCGGTAAGATATATATGGATTCATTTGAAAGAAACGAAGCTATACTGCATATACAGAGCGAATTAGTTCGTTTAAAAAGGCTTACTGACTATGTGGAAGAAGCAAATGTTTATATACCTATCATAAATAAAAAAATTTCTACCAGCTCTGTTAGCATTATGCCCAAATATGAGGCTGAAGGACTAGCTAGATTAGATCGTAATGATATTCATCCATTCATGCGATTGAACAAGAAATTCTATATCAGTACGGTGGTATATTATACCAGGAATAGCGCGAAGATACCTAAGTATATTATCAGCATCCGAATTTCTACGGCCATGCTATCCGATACACTTAAACAGTTTTTGACTTATGAGCGGGGAGGGGCAATATTATTGACGAGGGGGCGCGGTATAGAAGTTACCGATGGTACTCCTCGGTATATAGTCAACTCGTTGCGGCATTTTTTTATAAAAGAAGATATAAATAATGTTATGGAAGACGTAAAATTTCTGACTATTGATGGGCAAAACTATTCCATCATATATAAAAAGTCAGACTCCTTGGATACAGCCCTAATAGCATATATACCAGAAAGCGACATGTTTGGCTCGTTGGAGAAGTACAATAAATGGTTTTGGTTTGTATCTGCTTTAACCGCATGTATGATAATTGCTTTTTCCTATGGCCTCAGATATATGATAGTGCAACCACTAAGCAGGCTCATAGGCGCTTTCGAAGATATGGATAGAAACAACGTAAACGTGGCGGTGTCATACGAACCTCAAGATGAACTGAGTTATTTATACGCGAGGTTTAATGAAATGATAAAAAAGATGCAGGATCTTATTCAACAAGCTTATGAAGAAAAGCTTCGTGCTCAACATGCTGAGCTAAAACAGCTTCAATATCAAATAAATCCCCATTTTTTATACAATAGTTTCTTTCTAATATATCGCATGGCTAAAATGAACGATTGTGACGGCATAATGCTTTTAACACAACATTTGGCAAATTTTTACCGATTTATTACGCGGGCTTCAAATGATGAGGTGACGCTACAAGATGAGATGGATCATGTTAAAAACTATGTGGCTATACAGAGCATAAGGTTTGGCGAGCGTATAAAGGTGGAAATAACAGATTTACCGTTGCAATGTCAAGACCTCGAAATCCCTCGTTTAACGATTCAACCATTGGTAGAGAATGCTTATACGCATGGCTTAAAAAATAAAATCGATGGTGGTATAATAAAAATAAATGTGGAGAGCACGAGTAACGAGGTTATAATTTCGGTAGAAGATAACGGTGATGAAGTCACAGACTCAATGATTGAGGAATTGAGTAAAATGTTAGCGAGCGATGATGTTGATAAGAGTACGGGAATGTTCAATGTACATCGACGGCTAAAGCTAAAATACGGCAGTAATAGTGGTATAGAAGTTTTACGAGGAAAAATGGGTGGAATGTGCGTTAGAGCACATATAAGGTATGAAGAGGGGGATAGAAGTGATTAAACTGCTTATTGTAGATGACGAACCTATAATCGTGGACGGCCTCGTTGATTTATTCCAAGATATGGATGAACCTAGGTTTAATATTTATAAAGCTTACAGTGCAAAAGAGGCTTTAGATATTATGAAGACTGCCAGTATAGACATAGTGCTGACCGATATATGCATGCCGGGCATGACTGGCTTAGAATTGCAGAAACGTATAAAATCTCTGTGGCCGTTTTGTAAAACCATCTTTTTAACGGGCTTTGATGAGTTTGAATACGCACAATCGGCTATAAAAAACGGTATATCTGATTTTGTGCTGAAGATGGAAGGCGACGATGCTATATTAGCAGCGGTTATGAAAGCGGTTAATGAACTTGACAGAGAGATGAGGGACAAGCGATTAATAGAGCAGGCGGAAGCTAGTATGATGCGCGCGCTGCCTATCTTGCAGTCTAAGTATCTTATAGAAATGGTGAATGGTGCTGAATATACGTCGGAGGAAAGACAAAGGCTGTTTGCAGAGTGCAATATGCCATTTGATTATAATGAACCCGTTTTAATGGCTATAGGGAAAATAGACCATTGGGGTGAGGCTGGAAGTATCGCTCAGAAAACCAAGATCATGTACGGCGTTAAAAACACAGTGGAACAATGCTTTGCAGATTCCATGAGCGTTTTAACCGTTGACTATAGCCGTTCAAAGTTTTTAATCTTTATACAATCCAAAGACAAGAACTGCATAGATCAAAATTATATCAAGAACTTTGTCAGCAGTATACTGGAACGCGTGCAGCTTACATCCAGAAACGTATTCTGTACTCCTGTTTCTTTTATCGTAAGCAGTGATATGGTTACATGGGATATGATTGCAGCACAATTTGATTTGTTAAAGGCGACGCTATACAGAACAGGAGTATTTGACAGTGAATTGTTTGTTATGGCTGAAAATCCCCAGCAATTATACAAGGGAGATAGAGGAGCAGTGGCTATAAGGCAACAACTAAAACAAATACCGCTTCTGGCAACATTTCTGGAAAGCGGACATCAAGAACGCTTTATGGGTCTGTATTCTTCCATTATGGATGCTGTCTCCAGAGTTCAACCTGTCAGTTATGAATTAATGCAGGAAGTATACTACTCCATAGCTTTAACATTCCTATCCTATTTTAACAAAAACAGTACGCTTAATGATGTTTGCATTAATATAGACTTAACTGATATTATGAACATGGATAAACATGGTTCGTGGGATGATATATCAACATATTTTAAGGATATAGCCCAATATATATTCGAACAAAGGAAATATGAGTATACTGCTAACAATATAAGAGTGGTGGATTATATCAACGCCTATATTCAGCAGAATCTAGACAGCGATTTATCTCTAACAAAACTTGCGGATCTGGTTCATTTCAACGCTTCTTATTTATCGCGTCTATATAAGCAGGTGACAGGGGAAAACATCTCTGAATATATCTCTGATTTGAGGTTGTCAAAAGCAAAAGAACTTTTAAGCGATATAAATGTGAGAATAAATGAAATAGCTAAATCAGTGGGTTTTGATACGCCATCTTATTTTGCGAGGTTTTTCAAAAAAAACACCAATATGACACCTCAGGAATATAGGGATAAAATATTTGCTATTAACCCTTTGACGAATAGTATGGTTTAGGGTCAAGAAGTAATGAAAAGAACATATAATATAAGAAAGTGTTATTGAAACTACCGTAATTATAGGCGATAATATAAAGGGATAAACCGTATATTGCGGTGAGAGGAGAAAGTCATGCTGGATAAGAAGGTTTTTGTAACTCCATCTTCCATATACAGAAGTGCTCCATTCTGGGCATGGAATGATAAACTGGAAAGGGATACATTGTTGCATCAAATACATGAGATGTATGAACAGGGCATGGGTGGCTTTTTTATGCATCCGCGGGGCGGCCTTACGGATGAATATATGGGGCAGCATTTTATGTCAATGATAAAAGCGTGCGTGGATGAAGCGGAAAGGCTGGGCATGAAAGCCTGGTTGTATGATGAAGATAGGTTTCCCAGCGGCAATGCTGCCGGCAGGGTGGCCGCGAGCAATCCCGATTTCGAACAGAAAGCGTTGGAAATGCTGCGGTATGATAGTTTGGATGAGATAAGAATCGATGGTGACGTGCTGAAAATATATGCTGTTTATAACGATAGTTATAAAGATGTGACGCGGTGGGCTATAGAGGATATAATGGCTTTGAAAGTGCCTGTTACACTTTTCAAAATAATTCATATGCCTCCTCAGCCGCTGTGGAATAACAACAGCTATGCGGATCTGACTTGTAAAGATGCCGTCGATGAATTCCTACATCAAACACACGAAAGGTATAAAGAAAGCTTACAGCCATATCTTGGCGCAACAATCCCCGGCATATTTACAGATGAACCGGACTTTCATGTGTCTATGAGGGGGAGGGCTTTATTACCATGGGGACGCGATATAGAGCGGGAATTTTACAATAAAAAGAAATACATATTAACCGATCATTTACCGTCACTGTTCTTGGATGTAGGGGATTATAAAAAAATAAGATTTGACTATTGGGATATATTATCGGATATGTTCATAAATGCTTTCGTTAGAAATATATATGAATGGTGCGAACAAAATGGGGTTAAGTTTACCGGGCATTATTGGGAACACGAATTCCCATTGCCTATTCATAATGCCAGTGTTATGCTGAATTACGAGTTTATGCATTATCCGGGTATAGATATGCTTTTTAATACTCCAGAAGAGCGAGACCAGGTGGGCAATGATTTTATAGTTAAAGAAGTGTCCGGCGTTGCTCACCAATTGGGGAAAGAAAGAGTGCTCTCTGAAACTCACGGCGCTTCGGGATGGGATTTGAGCTTTGCCGAGCAAAAGCGCGTAATCGACTGGCAATTTGCTCTGGGAGTAAATTTGATATGTCAGCATTTGGTCTTGTATTCTTTGAGGGGCTATAGGAAAAGGGATTTTCCGTTATCATTTATGGAACATCAGCCGTGGTGGAATTGTTATAAGCTCCTTGGAGACTATATAGGCCGTTTGAGCTATGCATTGACTCAAGGCGATTTTATAGCCGATATAGTGGTGCTTCATCCTTCTAGTTCCACATGGGCTGAATACGATATACAAGGCAGCGATGATCGGCTTGGGAATATAGGTAATTCGGCTAAGAATCTTGTTAAGACGCTAAATAGAATACATTGTTCTTTCGATCTTGGTGACGATAAAATAATAGAAAATCACTCTTATGTGCAAAATGGACGGCTTATAATCGGCAATATGGCTTATAGTATGGTTATACTGCCTGATATGACAGTGATGAGGCGCAGCACTTTCACTCTGCTTAGAGAATTTGCGCAGCAGGGAGGCCATATAATAGCTACCGGCATAACACCTACGATGTTGGAAGGGATAGAGGACAAGGAACTGCAAAACTTTTTTAACGGCGATGCTGTCATAAGATGCCGGCAAAATGCTGCTGATATAAAAGCACTGCTCTCGTCTATGGGTAATCAGATGCTTGATCTCATAGATATGGACGGAGGCTCCGCCGACGACCTTTATGTGCACAGAAGGCTTTGTGGCAAGCAAGAGATTATATTTATATGCAACTTCAGCCGAACGCAGCACCACAAAGTGCGGCTTAAAGTGGAAAACGGATGCTGTGTGGAGGAATGGGATGCCGTTACAGGTGAGATAAAAATGCTCCGGCCGTATGCAATAAATGATATCGATGTAGTGGAATTATCGTTTTATCCAGCTGGTTCACATCTCTTAGTCATAGATAAAAGCCAAAGGGGCCAAAACGCTGATAGTATAGATGTTCATCTCGAGGATTCTATTGCTTTGGATGCTTGGCATGTTATCAGATCGGGGTATAATGCCTTGCCTATAGAACGCTGCAGCGCTGCTTTGACGAATGGCGAATGGGAACGCGAATGCAACGTGCTCGCTATGGATGATAAATTAAAGGACCGCCTTGGTATGGAACGCGGAAATATATTCGTGCGCCAGCCCTGGATGTATACACAGCAGGAACGAAATAGTACAGTTTCGGTCAGCGCCAAGTATATGTTCTGCGTAGCGGAGAAACCGGAGGAAGGTGATATACTGCTGGCGGCTGAGCAGCCAGATGTATTTACTGTATATGTTAATGGACATAATGTAAAACCAAATGGCAATACGTTTATGGATAGGGCTTTTGTTTTATACGACATAAAAGGATATGTGAACGAAGGCATGAACGAGGTGATATTGCATACTGATCAATACAGTCCCTTGATAACGTTGGAAAGCATATACATTGTAGGTGACTTCAGCGTAAAAAGAAACGGCCATAACTGGGAGCTGTGTGTGGATGAGGGCTTAAGGCTGGGGGATTGGACGCAGCAGGGATGTCCGTATTATTCGGGCAAAGTTGTGTATAAATCAGGCTTTGTTATAGATAATCCCGATAATGCTATCGTGAAACTATGCTTGGGCAAATGGTACGGCACTGCTGTCAGGGTAACGGTTAACGGACAGGAGGCCGCAATACTGGGATGGGAACCGTACGATGTCGATATATCTAAGCTTGTTAGGAAAGACAGCAATGAAATAACTGTAGAAGTTATGAATTCTCTTCAAAATCTTTTGGGGCCTCATCAAAATTATGAAGGTATAGTAACCCCAGGTTCATTTTACGATGAAGATGACATAAGGTTTGCCGCCAGCGGCTTTGACGGCCGAGCGGTTGTAGAGATATATAGGTGAGGTGCCGTAATGATAAAGGAAAAGCTGTTGATAATACACATGGATGATATAGGTATGAGTTATGCGGCCAACGAGGCTGCCACGCGCTTATTTGAGAGGGGCATAGTTACAAGCGCCAGCCTGTTGATACCGTGTTCATGGTCTCATGATTTTATAAAATGGTGGAGCAATCATAAGCAGTATGACGTTGGCGTGCATTTTACCGTTACATGTGAATGGGATGCTTGCAGATGGGGACCTGTTTCCGATAAAAAGGATGTACCTGGTTTGCTGGACGACGAAGCTTTTATGCCCAGAAAAGTAAATCAGGTTGTCGAAAGAGCAAGAGGCGATGAAGTGGAGAATGAGATGCGGTGTCAGATTAATTTGGCTAAATATTGGGGCTTAGAACCAACACATGTGGATAGGCATATGTGGGGAGTAACAGCTACGCCGGAATTTTTTCAACGATATATTACTATAGCTAAGCAACATGGAGTACCACCGCAGATATGCCGGGATGAGGCTAAGAATGCTTCAGCTACCCCCAAATTGGATCACATGATCTCAGCTGGTGATTACGTGGATTATAAGATGAAAAAGGCGTATCTCCGCAATGTTCTCGAAAGCATTTCTCCTGGATTGACGCAGCTTACTATACATCCTGTAATTGAGACGCCGGAGATCAAAGCTATAATACCGTCGTGGCAACAAAGATATATGGATTATATGGTGTTTATGGATGATGAAACGGCTGATATCATTGATGAATTGGGCATAAAACCGGTAACATGGAGTGATATAGCTGATATGAGGGCTTTATTTTAAAGAAAGGTGGTGTATACGATGCTAAAGATTGGCATAGCCGGTGCCAGGGGTTTAAGCACTATCGCGGGTTTTAACGCAATAGATGGTGTAAAAGTAGAGGCATTATGCGATTTAAATGAGGATTTATTGAGAGAACAGGCTGCAAAATATTCTATTCCTAAAACCTATAGGGTATTCGATGATATGCTGGAATCAGATATAGATGCGGTAGTAGTAGCTACGCCAATGCAGTATCATGTGCCACAGACTGTAGCAGCATTGGAAGCAGGTAAACATGTATTAAGCGAGGTTACAGCGGGTGTAAGCATAGATGAGCTATGGTGGCTAATAGAATGTGTAGAAAAGTATAATAAAGTATACATGATGGCTGAAAATTATTGTTATATACCAGAGAATCAATTGATAAAATCCATGGTGAATAAAGGGCTTTTTGGCGATTTATATTTTGGAGAAGGAGAATACTTGCATGAGCTCAAAGGATTGGCTACTTATCCTAACGGTAAAACTTCGTGGAGAAGATTTTGGCAATTAGGGAGGAGAGGCATGTTTTATCCAACACATAGCCTAGGCCCGATTATGCAATGGTTTGGAGATGATCATATAAAATCAGTAATATGTGTTGGTAGTGGATGGCATACCGCTCCTGAATTCGCGCAAGAAGATACATCTATCACTTTGTGCCAGATGGAGAGTGGAAGATTGATAAAACTTAGATTAGACTGCATTTCCGAACGGCCACATAATCTGGCGTATTATTCACTACAAGGTACTAATGGGTGTTATGAGGCTCCTCGCGGCATGGGCGATGATCACAAAATATGGCTTAAGGGTATGGACGATAGCACTGATAAAGCCAAGTGGCGCCCGCTTAGGGAATTTTACGATTATCTGCCTGACAGGTATAAAAACGTAACCGAAGAACAAAAATCGTCAGGCCATTGGGGTGGAGATTATTTTGTAGTACAGGATTTTGTAGATGCGATAGTTAACGGCGATAAGCCAGCTATAGATGTGTATGATGCATGTGAATGGACAGCAGTAGCGTTTCTGTCTGAGTTATCGGTGATGAATGGTGGGAAGGTTATAGATATGCCTAAATTCCGGGCCAATTTGTCTAATCAGAATAAAATATTAAAAATATAGTATTTGCTCGCGTCGTATAGGAGCAATAAGTTTCACTCCTTTAAATAGGCCTCATATGGAGAATGGTCTCTATAAAAATCAGAAAGGCTTAAACATTATGTCTGATAGTGTAAATATAATGATGAAGAGGAAATTGGATAGTATCGATAAAGTATCCCTGGCGGAGGGATGCGTAATCAAACAGCTTGAAGTTGCCGATGCCGAGGCTCTTTCAAACCTATATAATGCGGCCTTTGGCTTTGATTTTCAAACGCCAGAGTGGGTAATAAAAGAAATGCTTGATAATCCTCAGGTAAAGGCTGTCTATGGCATAGAACACGATGGTAAATTGGTAGCTACGGCAGCTATTCATATTGTACCTGAATATGGTGAGACGCCTGAACTGCATTGGGTAGCAACACATCCCGATTATCGAGGCGAGGGCCTAGGGAAAGCTATAGTATTGTATACATTGCACGAGATGAAACGAATGGGATTTAAGGACGTGCTGCTTATAACACAGCCCGAGAGAATACCTGCTATAAAATTGTATCTTTCCATCGGTTTTACGCCTGAAGTAGGAAACGATGAAGATAAATAAATGTTCTTTTTTCATACCAATACTCAATATATATAGATGAGAAAATGTATATTGGGATGGGTGGTAAATGTTAAGGTTACGTCGCATAATCCTTTTTGCATTGATTGCTTGTATCACTGCTTTGTCGCTATGGTGGCATTTTACGGCGCCCTCGGAGTATACTTTATGGGAGGAAAGAGCCGATATACAGCACGCATTGACATGCGAACAACCGACGCAACAAGCCATGAGCGATAGATTGATAATAGAAGGCGCGTCTTATGCCGTAGCAGTTGAACCGCCCGGCGACGGTCAGCAGATATTTATAGATCTGGAGGATAATGTACTGTATCTGCTAAAAGACAATAAGGTTATGAAAAAATATCCTGTGGCTGAGGGTAAATACAAAACGCCTTCGCCTATAGGAGCATGGCAAATCGTTTCGAAGAGAACGGATTGGGGCAGCGGCTTCGGTACCCGTTGGCTGGGCCTTAATGTGCCTTGGGGGGTGTATGGCATACACGGTACCAATAAACCCGATTCGGTTGGTTGGTCGTCATCTCATGGGTGCTTCAGAATGCAGAACAAGCATGTTGAGGAGTTGTTTGATTTGGTCAAAGTAGGCACACCGGTTTATGTATACGGCGGGCCATATGGGCCATTTGGTACCGATCTGAGGCTGCTGAATCCAGGCGATAGGAATTCGGCGGTAATGGAAGTGCAAAAACGCCTGAAAAAGCTAGGGTATTATAACGGCTCTTTAGATGGTATTTACGGTGAGGGTATGAAAGCGGCCTTGTTAAAATTTAAAAAGGATTATGGGCTGCCGTATACCCACACCGTAGATGCTGTAACATATAAAACGTTGAATATACTAAAATTCGACTGACAATCTCAGGCTTTCAGGATCTCGGGTTCCCGTGCTTTAGATATAATCATGTGCCGCAATAGATTATCGTATTGCTGGCCTATGATAGGCCATTGCATGTGAAGGCCATATGCATAGGCCCGTTCCTCAAGGCTGTGCTGTAGTGCAGAATCAGCTAGTATTTTTATTATATTGTCGGCTATGGATTTGGGGTCACTGAATTCGGCTATCAATCCTCTGCCGTCAGCCAGCAGTTCCTGCGCGTATATATACGGCGTGGATACTATAGCCTTACCAGCGCCCATAGCGTAGGATAACGTGCCGCTTACCGCCTGATCCTTACCTGGGTAAGGTGTCACATAAACATCGGTCATGGATAGGTAATCATTTAATTCCTGGATACTGAGGTACTTATTGACGAAGAGCACATGCTGGTCGATACCGAGTTTATTTATGATATCTACCAGGTGCTCCCTATAACGCTCGCCCTCGTAGCGTTTCAGATTCGGGTGGGTTTGGCCAAGTATCAGATACAGAGCGTTATCGAATGCTTTAGATACATCTGCCATGGCTTCTATAGCGTATTCCAATCCCTTACCGGGTCCTATCAATCCAAATGTGGATATTATCTTCTTATCTGCAAATCCGTATCGTTTTTTTAATCCTTTGCGCGAAAGCCTATCGAATACAGGTATGCCATGGGGTATAATATGGAGCTTATTTTCGCTTATATCATATATATCGCTCAACAATTCTTTACTATGGGAGGACATACAAATCGTACCTGCCGATAGTTCACCGAGTTGACTCAATATATATCGTTGATAACCACGGGGTTGTGGCAGCACCGTATGACAGGTTACTATAAACGGTTTGCTCAATCGCTCGGCGAGGCTCAAGATATATATACCATCAGGGCCGCCGAATATACCATATTCATGCTCTATCACCACTATGTCAATATCGCTGCTGTTTATTATACGAGCAGCTTTTATATAATCGTCTTTATCAAATTGATTTATTTCAAACCATACTCTGTTATCATAATTGTAGCTGCCTGCTATATCGGTTACGGCTATAGCTGTGCTTTGAGCTTGTTCTGCTCTATTCAGCCACTTCATGACATCGGATGTAAATGCGGCTATGCCGCATTGACGCGGAGGAAACGTGCTTACAAAAACTGTTTTATACATGTCTTGCACCTTCTTTCTGCATTTATTTAAGGATTCATAATGTGACTGCATTTTGCTATTATAGCCACTGGCTTGAGCTTTCATACATGAAAGTATCTAACCCATGCCTATGAGCGGTCCTACGCGTCCGACGGCGGCGCATAATACGGTGTCGGCAGCCCCGTAATAAACGATGATCTCATCGTTTATATCCAATACTTCTTTATCTTGCATAGGCACTGCTCCGCATGTGAAGACTACGTTCGGTACCCAGCTCTTTCCGCTCTCTCCTTTTTCGTAACTGTCTTCCGGGGAAAGTATAGGATTGGGCGAGCGATAGATGACGTGTGAAGGGTCGCTTATATCTACCAACAGCGTCCCCAACCTATATACTAAATTCTTATCTATGCCGTGATATATCAACAACCATCCATATTTTGTTTTTATAGGTGGAGCTCCGGCTCCTATCTTTCTGGCATCCCACATGAGGCCGGAACGCGGTCCAGCTACTATGCGATGTCCTTCGCGCGGCCACGGACAATACGGGGTAGGTGAATAGGATAACCATATGCTAGGCTCGGTACGATGATATATAGCATAGCCGTATTTTGTTTTCTCGGGAAATATTATGGCATCCTTATCTGCAAATCTGGGGAATGCCATACCGTGACGCTGCCATGCGTCGGCTTTGCCCGATATGAAGTCATCTATGCTTATGGAAGCCGTGGCTATTTGAGCTATCACACCGTCGTAAGCCGTATACGTCATGTATATCTGTCCATCTATGATGGTCAGCCGCGGGTCTTCACAGCCGCGTTGTTCCTCGACCAATACAGGATAGAATACAGGATGTGATAAACGTTCCAGCACCTTGAATCCATCCGTTACGGCCAGGCCCAAACGCGATATACCGTCGCTTCCCACCGCCCTGTATAAGAGATATACGCTATCTTTTATGCGCAGAGCAGCAGCGTTTAGGGTGTAGCGAGATTCCCAATCGTTATCAGCCGACGGCGTAAGTATGGGATTGTCGTTATAGCGAGTAAGCTGCGCAGCCGGAGGCTGGGGCATGTATATACTTTTGCGCGCCGTGGCTATGTCGGCTTCGGTACCAGGATTGATATCGAATAAAACCTCCGATATATCTTTGTCTGTTTCTCCACGACCGGCCATTTCGATTATGCAATCTATGATAGAAGAAGGTTTCATATTTAACGCGCGACATATCTCCTGCAATAATTCGTGAGTAAAAGCATCTCTTTCGACATGCAGCGTCGCTGGCGAGGGTATATTTTTACCTCCCTTGAAGCTATAGCTCGACCATGTCCAAGCCGAGCATGGCATGAAAGTTGCGTCGGGCAGGGTTATGCCCAATCTGTACCCCTCGGCTATACTTCCTAAAATATCGGCCGAAGTTTTATCTTGCGATTTGCCGGCCATATAAGCTATGCCGGAGGCTACATCAATCTGATGCCAGTCCTCCAGTATGTTAAAGGCTGATAATAAATCCTTTCCGCGAGGGGAAGAGATGGAATTGATTATCTTTTTACCAAATTTTCTTCGTTCATCGGCAAAATGCGACCATATATATGACCAGTGCGTCAACTCCACCATGTGTTTGCATAATCGAATAAAATATCGCAACCGCGGGAAAAGCCCGCCAGTACCGTTTGGTATACAACATGCCAGCACTCTGCCTGTCAATTTATTTACGAAAGTATACTTAAGCGTTGGGCATTCGTTCGGTTTAACGGCCAGCATTTTTATATCGTTCCATGCGAAATATTCGGGCCTAACATTTTGTTTTATCCATTCGGATATAGATGCAAATAATTGTTCATCGGTCAATGAAGCTAAAGCCATGGCGTCGGCAGGTTCCATATCATGCAACAGCTCGGCTACGGTATCGTAGCCTCTGTTTACCATAAGGTTTATAGGAGGGAACATCTCTAAAAGTTGCTTTATTATATCGCTTTTAAGCGTAAAAACTTTATTGTGCGGAAAGGCAATCATTATTGAATCCATGAAGGATTGTAAAGTATCTGTGGCATATATATCGCCGTTTATGCAAGACGGTATAACAGTATCTTCGGTTCGTTGCATCAGATCGGCTATGGCTTTGCCTATCTGCTGCGAATCGGCTATTTGAGATATGTTGAGACGTTTACTTACCCAATTGCAAAATCGATCGGAATAGCTATGCAGAAGATTCTGGTATATGATTATGGTATTGGCGCTGCGGTTTTGTCTGTATTGTATCTCATGCGGCAGTATTATGGGCATATTGGGTATAAACTCCATGTAGTTTATGCGCGGTAGCAGTGGTAGCCTTCTGGACTGGATTTGTTTCCAACCTTTTATAAATTCATCCTTGTATCTTACAAAAGCGTCGGTTTGAAGCTGTTTGGAGCGTTCTGCTACCATGGCGGCGATCTCCAGATGTTCCGGCGAGGCTATAGTTTCCATCTGTTGAAGGCGGCTAGCCAAATAACCGCTGTAAAGCACCATATAAGATGAAATTACTTCGTCAGGCGACAGCGTTCCGCCACGCTGATATGCCAGTATAATATCATATGTAACCCTGGCCCACAAATCTTCATCCCATGTGAAGTTAGCCGATTCGGATATAGATAATCGCTCTACTTGTTCGTGAAGCCTCTCAGGCAATATATGAGGCCAGATATTACGATAATGCATAAAGTTGTTTCTGAATGTTCGCAATATATCGTCGGATTTTGCCGTAGGCTGGACAAACCATTGTCCGTCACCGAATCCATAGGTATCTGGATGCTCTATAAATAAACGAGGGGTTCTCCAAATATCTTCATCGTGTTTTATGCGTTCAAACAGGGTTACGACCGTATCGCGCAGTATAACATCGCTTTCATGAAGCATAGGTTTATCCGGTCGCCATCCCAATCTGACGCTGCAGATGTTGCTGCGCGATGTGGCGAATATACATGCCGTCACGGTATCTATGCCATAACCGGCCATATCGGTATGCCATGTTTCTCCTATCTGTCGAACCAATTTGTCCCCTATATCGCAGGTTACGGCCCATACGCCGCTTATGGGGTCATCTATGTCGAACCCATATAATGCGGCTATGATCGGTTTAACTATATAGAACGATATGGCATTATCAGGATAATTTCTCTGGAAAGAGGCTATGGCTATATCGTAATTTCCATAACGTATAGGCTCAAGCATCATCTTTATCCACTCGGGATGATTCTCTGCGGTATTTTTTTGTGTTGGCCGCATAAGGTCATCTTCGAACATTAATACATCGGCTCGATACATTCGAGCTATTTCCAGTATCGCACGTACTTGCCATCCCTTACCCGATAATTCTTCAGGCATAACAAAGGGTACTATTGCTATATTGTCGTCGGGTTTATCGCCTATCGATTTTATTATATCTTCATCATCATAAGCTCCGACGCAAACTATGATGCAGTTTAAGTCACTGTAATACTTCTTTAAGCCGTTTATAGCACTGGATATTATAGAGCATACCGATTCTTTCTGGTTATGAAACGGTATGCCTACCACAATATCTATAGGCCTGCTTTTATCCGAGACTATATATTGTTGAGATATGATATTATTTAACAATTGTTCTGCCGAAAAACTGGACTCCATTTAGCGGTATAACCTCCTGGGTAAAATATATTATTTACGACTAAACGCGGTACGTTCAACCAAAATGGCCTCGGTTGGGCATTGATTTGCGGCCTCATCAACGGTATCTTCCAATTCTTCAGGGATTTCATCCACTATGACATGGGAAAGGCCGTCATCATCCCAATCGAAAACTTCGGGGCATATGTCTATACATACGCCGCAACTTATGCATAATTCTGGATCGACACTTGCTTTCACATCTATCACGCCTTTCTGATGCTAATATTATTTTAGTAGTGTATCAAAAACTCATCGCTTAAATTCATGCCAGTATAAAACGCCATCTCGTGGCAATACTTCATTATATACACTATGGTTGGAGGAGAATTTAATGCGCAACATTATTTTTGTGGCAATCGCACTGCTCATGACGCTTATTATGGCAGGTTATGCGTCTGTAAATACATCATGGGCCGATGATGTCGCACAAATACAAAAAGCATTTATGAATATGGACATAATGCCAGAAATTTATAGTATCAATGCGTGGATTAACGTAAATAATAAGGAACACGATGGTACGCAGATCAGGCAGTTGGGCAATGATGTAGCAAAAGCTATAGATATCATAAAATCGCCTTATAGATGTGATGTCGTAGACGATGAGGCACAACATTGGATAAAAATATATAGCGATAATGTATCCGTATCGGTTCGAATGTCGGATGATGTTGACGATACGCAAAGTTATATAACCGTAAATGCCTGTGGCGATATTCAAAACGCTAAGTTGGATGATATTGTAAAATCTATAGAAAAAGGACTGAAGCAGTATAGCGAAAATATTCATATGAGCCTTGCGTTGAAAGGGTATATTAAAGGCGAGGCCAGACAGCAAACGCTCGATAGATTGAATAGCGTTGCTTTTAAGTCGTTGAATGCACAATATGTAGAGGGCATAAAATCCGAAAAGCTGCACAGTACGACCGCTTATAGTCCTTCTATAAGGCATTATGTGGATATAAAGGGACGCAAGGCCAATATGCAGCTTGCTGCGCGATATAACTCATATGATAACCGTACTGACGTATGGCTGGGCATGCCGCTTATTACAGTAGAGTATTAAAGTAACCGAAGGCGCGATAATAGCGTATAATGATTAGTGGGTTTAAAACTTGCAATAAAGTTTGGGAGGCATCGAGAAGTGGAGGATGCGTTCGTTATTCACAAGAGTCAGCCTTTGAAGGGCAGAATAAAGATAAACGGTTCCAAGAATGCTGTCCTGCCTATTATGGCAGCGTCATTGCTGTCATCGGGCCGCAGCATTATAGAGGGCGTACCTCTGCTGGATGATATGCGCGTTATGATGAAAATGCTGCAGCACTTTGGAGCGCGCTTAAAATTGTCCGGCAGCGTACTTTATATAGATATGGGGGACCTGGTCAGCTATCAGGCCCCCTATGAATTGATTAAAAAGATGCGGGCATCTTTTTTGGTAATGGGGCCTATACTTGCTCGTCTCGGCAGGGTAAGGATATCCATGCCGGGAGGATGTGCCATAGGGGCCAGGCCTATAGACTTACATCTTAAAGGATTAGCTGCGATGGGAGCTGAGATAAGCAACGATAAAGGATTTATAGAAGCCAGGGCCAGACGATTGAAAGGTGCTAAAATATATTTGGATTTCCCTAGTGTGGGAGCTACCGAAAATATTATGATGGCTGCTACATTAGCTGATGGTTGCACTGTTATATCCAATGCTGCTGAAGAACCGGAAATAGTAGATCTGGCTAATTTCCTCAACGCTATGGGGGCATGCGTTACAGGTGCCGGCACCGATACCATAAAGATAGAAGGGGTGGAGGAACTTAGAGGGACGAGGCATTGTGTAATACCCGATCGCATAGAAGCTTGTACCTTTATGGTGGCCGCCGCTATCACCGGCGGAGACGTTATAATAGACAATGTAATATCGGAGCATATAATGGCGGTTCAAGCCAAACTCGAAGAGATGGGCGTACAGATAATAGAGCAGGAGGATAGCATACGCGTTGCGGGGAATCCCCCTTATAAGCCCGTAGATATAAAAACGTTGCCATACCCGGGATTTCCTACCGATATGCAGGCTCAGATGATTAGTCTATTGGCTGTGACTCCTGGTACCAGTATTATAGTAGAGACAGTATTTGAAAATCGATTTATGCATGTCAACGAATTAAGGCAGATGGGCGCCAATATAAAAATAGACGGTAATATGGCCGTTATAGAGGGGGTACAGTCGCTGAACGGCAGCGAAGTCAAGGCTACCGACTTGCGCGCTGGTGCTGCGCTCATATTAGCCGGCCTTATAGCGGAGGGCGAGACCGTGGTTACCGACATATATCATGTAGATAGGGGATACATGAATTTAGAAGATCAATTGCGTGAGCTGGGGGCCGATATAGAGCGTATAAAAATTTCTCATGTTAAATCCGCAGCATCTATCATATAATATTAAATACCGATGATTATATGGGAGAGGATAAACTTGGGAAGAATAATATTATGGGTTGTTGTATTGGTCATTATTGCGACGGTCGTATTTCCGTTTATTATAGTTAATATATCTATAAACCATTTCACACCCGCCGAACAAGACCGAGCTGACGATGATAAAATAGGCATGTCGCTGGATGACATTCAGTCTATTAAAATAAACTTTTATAACGAGAAAGCCGGAAAGCTTGAAGAGATACCTTTGGAGGAGTATATTAAGGGTGTGGTGGCAGCGGAAATGCCGGCGTTGTTCGAGCCGGAAGCTCTAAAGGCTCAAGCAGTAGCAGCGCGTACGTATGCGGTAAATAAAATGAAAATTTTCGGCAAAGGGGGTTGCGATAAACATCCAGGAGCCGATATATGCAGTGACTCAGCGCATTGCCAGGCGTGGGAATCTGTGGACGAACAAAAAAAGAAATGGGGTATGTTAAATTATTACGCATACAGTAAAAAGATAGCCCAAGCCGTGGATGATACGGCGGGTGAGATAATTACATACGATGATCAACCTATATTACCTGCTTTCCATGCCATAAGCGGTGGGAAAACCGAAAACTCAGGTGACGTATGGTCGCAGAACCTGCCATACCTGAAAAGCGTTACAAGCGATGGGGAGGAGAGCGCGCCCAAGTTTACCGCCGAAAAAGATATATCTGTTCAAAACTTTATTAGCAGCTTTAAAACCCACTATCCTAACGCTAACATTAATGCAAAAAATATCAAAAACTCCATAAGCATCTTAGATACCAGCGAAGGCGGCCGGGTTAAGGATATAAAAGTAGGCGACGTTACAATAAAAGGCACAGAATTTCGCAGCATATACGATCTTAATTCTACCAATTTTAAGATATATTTTAACGGTAACAACATAAAAATAGTAACCATAGGCTATGGCCACGGCGTGGGCATGAGCCAATACGGGGCCAATAGCATGGCTAAAAATGGAAGCACTTATCAGGAGATACTTAAACACTATTATACCGGTGTGGAGATAAAAGATATAGCCAGTGTATATACCCAAAAGTAGTATGGCTATTATAATAAGTTTCCGTTACTATCGAAGGGGAGCATAAAAGGTCCGCTGACTATATCTATTTTGGGATTGGACAGGGCTTCATCCAACAATGCCTGTGATATCAATATTTCTTCGAGCTTCAAAGTGTTCTTTATACGCACCATGCGTACATTCTCCAGTACAGGCGCATTGCATGTTTTCACAGCAGCCTGTATGGCTTGCCGATCGTTTTTTAACACCATAGGCAACTTTACCGGGCCGGTTACCGTAGATGTAAGGGCATTAGGATAGGTTTGTTCCCAATCGATTTTTTCATATGCGCGCTTGGTGGTCATATCCGCCGTTCCCAGTCCGTTAGCATTTCCATGAGTAGCCTCGGTTAAATCTAGTATCACCATTTTGCTAACCGATGGGCCGCCGCTTGCGTATGGAGTGGGGTAACGACCGGTGATATTCGGGTCCATACCGTCGCCGCTGATGTTTTTGCCTATTTCATCTATAATAAGAACATCGATGGGATCAAACATTATGCAAGGCATATGTGCCTTGGCTTCATTGAGCAGTTGTGGTTCTATATCGGGGATGGTTTCGGCCGGTATAGCAATGATTTTATATGTTTCATCATATGCATTTTCCAGTACAGCCAATCCGAATAATATATTTGCTGCTGACAAAGCAGCTTTCGCGATAGCTGGCACGAACTGAGCCATATACTTAAAGCCCAAAGCATGGCACGTTTCGGCGCCTTTTTGTTTACCCAGGCCTATGGTTATCATTTTCATAAGGCCGCTTTCATAAATCCCACGAAAGGCCGTATGAGGTTTTATCCGGTTTATTATAATAATTCCATCACTGTTAAAAGCGTTTCTATCCATGTATACGGGATGGCCGTATTCGGATTGGGCTATTTCCATGACATCCATATCGGAGATTATGGGGGCATTGACAGAAGCTTCAGTAATGCCCAAACTTTCCAACACTTTTTGTTGACCAGGGCCGGTAGCCCCGCCATGGCTGCCCATAGCAGGTATGATAAACGGATATGCACCTGCTTGCTTGATATACTGTGCCAATACTTTTACAATGGTGGGCAGATTGGCTATGCCGCGACTGCCTACCGCTATTGCTATGCGTTGGCCGGGCAATATTCTGTCGATAGTGCCGGGCTTTTTGAGTTCGTCGGATATTGTATCTTCAAGGTCTGATAAAACAGGCCTGGGAAAATGCTGAGTAACCTTATAAAACGGCGGTATGTATATAGGTTCTAGTATTTCGTCTATAAACGACATAGCTTTATCGCTCCCTTCGTGTTGTATATAGTTTATCTATATAAATGCCTATTGTCAAGGTGATTGCGAAGCAATTTTTGTTGGCTCTTGACAATATTACTGTAAAGTAATAAAGTACAGATAATCAGAGGATAAAAAGGAGGATAAAGACGTGCTCGAAGGGGTCATAACACCGATAGTAACCCTATTTGATAAACAGGGATACGTTGATTATGATGCAGAATCGCATCTCGTAGAATATTTGTTAAGCAAGGGCATAAACGGAATATTGTTTATGGGTAGCACTGGCGAGTTTCCATATCTTTCAATGGATGAACGCAAAGAATTCATTGATTTTGCTGTTAAACAGGTCAATCATCGCGTAAAGGTGCTGGTGGGAACAGGCTCCACATATGGCCGAGAATCGCTTGAGTTAACCCAATATGCCTCCAAAACAGGGGCCGATTATGCTATGGTCATAACTCCTTACTATTTTAATTATGAAGATGACACATATTACCGATACTATGAGTTCTTAGCCAATAATTCGGATATCCCCATAATGATTTATAATTATCCAGCCCTTACAGGTTATTGTATTACCCCAGGCATTTTCAAAAATATCATAGAACACATACCGGCGGTGGTTGGCATAAAGGATACTATAGATAGCTTAAGCCATATAAGGGCTATTATAGATGTGGCTCAAAGTGTGCAACGGGGGGTGCATGTATTTTGCGGCTTTGACGATTATCTCTTACCCACATTAAGCCTGGGAGGGAGTGGGGTTATCGGTGGCATATCGAACTTTGCGCCCGATGTATTGGTCGGATTGTACAAAGAGTATAGAAACGGCAATATAACTGGGATAGAGCGCCAAAACAGAACGCTTTCACATCTGATGAAGCTATACGGATTGTGGAGACCGGGTTCTACCGTCATAAAGGAGGCATTATTAGCTGCCAACATAATAAGTGAGGATAATATGGCTGACCGCATACCAGCAGGCAGGATGCCGTACGATAAATTGTATGAACTTAAAACGATCTTGCGTACATACTTGTAAAAGGTGGGTGGAGGAATATATATGAACTATAAGGCGTTGATTATAAACAAAGACGATAATGTGGCTGTTGCATTGGATAACTTAAGTGCTGATGATCTTGTGGATATAAGATGTGGAGAAGACGTATTGTATTATAAAGTTATAGAAGCCATACCCAAATATCATAAATTTGCCATAATGAGTATACCGGCAAGACAGAAGGTAATCAAATACGGAGAAACTATAGGCGAGGCTACGCAAAACATTCCGATTGGAGCGCATGTGCATGTTCATAATGTCAGAAGTTTAAGGGGGTACACTGAATCATGATGTTTATGGGCTATAAAAGGAGTGACGGCAGGGTAGGGGTGCGAAATCATGTGCTAATACTGCCTGCCGTTTCATGCTCTTCGGAAACAGCTCGAATGATCTCCTATCAAGTCAAAGGCACAACAACATTTACCAACGTTCGCGGATGCGGGCAGATCGGAAATGATGCCGAACAAACCATAAAGACGCTGGTGGGCTTGGGTATAAACCCGAATGTGTACGGGGTCGTATTGATAGGCCTTGGCTGCGAGACAGCTCAACCATATATATTAGCCCAGGAAATAGAAGATAGGGGACATAAGCCTGTAAAAACGGTGATTATACAGAAGGAGGGTGGCACTGTAAGGGCGATAGCTAAAGGCGTGGAATATGCATACCAAATGGTGGAGCAGGCCTCGCTGGAGCAGAGGACTCAATGCGACAGCTCGCAATTGATTCTCGGGCCTAAATGCGGCGGTTCCGATCCCACATCGGGTATTGCTGCTAATCCAGCACTAGGCTATGCCAGCGATATGATAGTTAACGACGGAGGCACATCAATTCTTTCAGAAACGACGGAATTTATAGGTGCCGAGCATTTATTGGCCAAAAGGGCGATAAATAAAAGGGTAGCAGCTAAAATACTTGAAATAGTTTCTAATGTTGAGCAAGAGGTAAAGCGATTGGGTGTTGATTTGCGTGGCGGTAATCCTTCTCCAGGCAATATGGAAGGAGGTTTAACCACCATAGAAGAGAAGTCGTTGGGATGCATACATAAAGGCGGCTTATCGCCTATAGTAGATGTTATAGGGTATGCTGATGCGCCTTTTGCAAGAGGTTTGAATATAATGGATACACCGGGCTATGATGTAGAAGCGGTCACAGGTATGGTGGCCGGAGGGTGCCAGATAATTGCTTTTACGACTGGATTAGGCACGCCTTTAGGTAATCCCGTAGCACCTGTCATAAAGATAACCGGTAACCCGGATATCTATTCAAAAATGCTCGATAATATAGATATAAATGCAGGTACTATATTAACAGGGCAAGATACTATAGAAAGCATGGGCTTGAAAATATACGACGAAATACTTAAGGTAGCCGGCGGTAAACTCACAAAGGCCGAAATGCTCGGCTTTTGCGAGGCTGGTATATATCAAATAGCTTGCTCTGTGTGAATAAAAAAAGTAGTTGACAGCCTCAAGTTTAAAGAGTACTATGTATATAGTAAAACGTTTAACCATAAGCGACGGCAAAATAGGATTGTAGGCATTTTTTCTGTGAAATATTACGAACTTAAATAACGATGTTATCGTAAAGGGTTAAAAAGGCCCTGATGGTTAAACGTTTAATCAATGAGTGGCTCTGAGCAAAAGATGTGGAGGAAGATATATGGCTGAGGTAAAAGATGACGGAAAGGTCATCGTGCTATTTGATAACAATATAAATTGCAATTTTGATAAGGCTTCGGGTCGTTTAATATCTATGTCGGGTGCAGAGATGAAATTAGATAATTGTACGTTTGACATAGATGTAGGCTGCGATGGCGAATTTAAGTGGAATACATTGGCATTTCAGGAGTTGGATAATTTGCATACATGGGAAGTACCTGCTATCGTACCTAAAGTAGGTTCTGACAGCAGCAAAAATTTTATGGGCTTTGATAAGAGAGAAGGTACTTTAGTAGCTAATTATCAGGTTGATGGTTTGCACATTTCTATACTGTACAGTTTGGGAAACGGTGTAGTAAGAATAGGTGTCGAAGTTTCCAACAAGGGAGATCATAAGCGCATAATAAACGGTATAGCGTTTGAAATGAGCTCTAAGGTGGATGATGATGCTGAGTTTGAATTCCCCGGCAATGTACCGCATAATATTTTCAAAGTAAGTGACTTGCAAACAAATAAGGTTATACAAAGTGGCCAGATAGCTGCATTTGTTCATACATATTCTGAAGGTGGCCATTATAACGTAATATTTTTAGACCCTGAGGAGAAATGGTCTACAGGTGTATTTAGAACGGATTATAATAAAATTAAATATATAAATCTGGCGGCGGTAGAGAGCTATCTGGCTCCAGGTCAGACGTTATATTGCGGTGATATGTTCGTCCAATTGATAGGTAAAAGCAATCCGTATTTGGCTGTAAGGGAATTGTATACTAAAAATAACTGGGTACCGCCGTCTGAAGGCATAACTGATGGTGTGATGTATTCCTGTCACCCTTCCGGCACGATGGACTCGGGCTTTCCTCTTAAACGCGATTTGTTCGAATATGCAGAAGAATTGGAAGCGTTAAAAGATTTGGGAATAGATCATATATGGCTTCTTCCGATATTCGAACATGATGATAGGGGAGTATATCATCCTGGCGATATGTCAATTATAGACGAGCGCTATGGCGGAGATGATGGGGTGAAATATTTCAGCAAGAAACTTCATGACCTGGGTATGACATTGTTGTTCGATTTTGTTCCCCATGGACCGAGCATGGATGATGAATTTGCAAAACAACACATGCAATGGGCAGCAGTGGATAGAGAAGGACGTTATAAGACGGAATGGGATTGTTTGTCTTTCGATATGGCTAATCCTGAATACCAGCGTTATATAGCCGAAATGGTCAAGACACACATAGATAGATTCAATATAGACGGAAGCCGTATAGATTGCGCTATGGGGGGCTTATCCAACTGGAATCCTTATCCCGGGAACCGACCCAGTTGTTCGAATTTGAAAGGCGGGGTATCTATAACGAGGGCTATACGGGATGCTTTTATACAAAAGGACAAGAAACCTTTAATTCTACCGGAAAACTTTAATCCGCTTCCATTTTATTATACTTATACCGATGTTTTTTACGATATGCCGTTCTATAGAGTACTTATGGAATTGGATGAAGCAAATATTACAGATGAAGAATATGTACGCCGTCTGACACATTGGTTGGAGGCCGAAATGCTTAGCACACCTGAAAGATTAGTTAAATTACGCTTTCTGGGCAATCACGACACCGTATCCTGGACATGGCAGGCAAGCCGAGCGGTGGATGTATATGGTGTGGATAAGGCTAAAGCTTTATGGGCGCTTATAAGCTTTATAGATGGTATGCCTATGATATACCAAGGCGATGAAGACCCAACCATATATGGCGGGCATAGCCCAGAGCTAAGGGGATTTTTTAAAGATTTATTTAGGGCGAGAAAGCAATGGTTGGGTAATCAGTATGACGTTGCGTATATATACACAAATACATCTATCATGGCATTTAAGAGGAGCGCCGAGGATAAGAGCAGATTGATTTTAATAAACCTTTCACCTGATATTCAAAGCTGCGAATTGGATCTTGTAAAAGATAATAGCCTTGTTTATGGTTCTTGCGAGATAAATGGCTCAAAAATAACTATGGAAGGTTATGGTTATGCCATAATTAATATAAAAGGTTAGAGAGGGGGATTAACATGAATGGCATATGACGTTGAAAGAATTTTGTATTTCGTATTACATGTGGATTAAAAAATAGGAGGGTGTTTAAATGTATAGGAAATGGAAATCGATTTTGTCTTTGGCATTGGCTATTTTAATGATAATGGTTTTACTGGCGGCGTGCGGTGGTACGAAGGAAGATACTACCGATGGTCAGCAATCTGGGCAAGGACAACAGGAGCAAGGTGAGCAAACGTCTGAGGAGCAGCAAGGGGAATATGTCAAAAATGACACTACCGAAAAAACGGTAATATTCATGCCGTTTGCCAATGAATCCACTCCAGAAGGCATAGAAAAGGTCAAAAAAGCCCTGGAAGATGCTATGAAAGATACCGTGAACGTTACGCTGGACTGGGTTATAATACCGAGAGAAAATTTTGAAGAAAAGCTCAATACATTGTTGGTAGGCGGCGAACAGCTAGATGCCGGAGTAGGAGATCTGGATGATTTGTCGTCGATGAGCATGAAACCCGGATTGGTCATGCCATTGAATGATCTTTTGGATCAATACGGTAAACACTTAAAGGAGCTCATACCAAAAGAGGCGTGGGACGCCGTGACCAACAGCAAAGGCGAAATTATGGGTATACCGGCATATGCGCGTTATTATTGGCAAGGAGCGGTGATAAGGCAGGACTGGCTAGATAAATTAGGGTTAAAAATGCCTGAAACATTAGATGAGCTTGAGGCCATAATGGAGGCTTTCAAAAAGATGGATTCCAAAATAGTTCCAGCCGGTGGTCAGTCATGGTATATGGAGCCGGTCCTTATGTCAGCTTTAACTGGTGATGTTAGCCCAAACTTTGAATGGGATACATTGGATGAAAGCGGAGAAAGGGTGATCAATTCCTTCACGCATCCCAAGTATCAAGAATTTTTGAAGCTATATAACAAGTGGATAGACAAGGGTTGGTGGAATAAGGATTTTCTTGTTACAGATGATACCCAAAACGACCAGCTTTTCTGTTCCGGCAAGATAGGTATCCTGTTTACTGACCCTCATAACGCCGATCGTTATGAACGTGTATTGAAACAGACCGATCCAAACGCAAAGGTGAACTTCCTACACGTACCCAGCGGACCTGCGGGGGGACCGGCTTTCCCTATGAATAACGGCGTGGGTAGGATAGTATGGATCAATCAGAACACAAAACATCCTGAGAGAGTGGTACAGTATTTCGATTGGCTGGTGGGAGACAAAGAGCATTATACATTGGCCAAACTAGGTATAGAAGGCGAGAACTGGGTTAAAGACGGAGAGATGTGGAAGTTGCCTGAAGCAGCAGGCGGGGATCCGACCAAGCGCGGTTATTTCGATGTATTTGCGCCGCTCGACTATGAGGCGCTGATACCTCTGCGTTCGGATGAGCCTCCTATAAATAAGGAGATAGACGATTATTACAAGAGCTTGTCGGTTATAACACCGAAGCTATACGGTTTCCATCCAGATTTATCCAAAGTGATGGAGATGACGGCTACCGATCCGGCGCCGGATATATGGGCTGACATGTATAATATAGCTGCTAAAGCGCGTCCGCTATCCGATTGGCAAAAGATCTGCGACGATTTTTATAACAGCCGTGGTGCTAAGATAATGTATGACGAATTGACAAAACAATACCAGGAATGGAAGGCTAAACAAGGTAAATAAAAGGTGATGGGGCCCTATGATCATAGAGCCCCACATAAAAAAGAGGAGGAAAACAAGTGGTAGACCTCAATAAAATCGATCTTGGTAAAAACAATTCATCTCAAAAGGGATTTATATATAATATAAAACGTTATCGCAATCTATATATAATGTTTTTACCTGTAATAATATGTCTGATTTTATTCAATTATCTGCCCATGTGGGGCGTTATACTGGCCTTTAAGGATTATGTGCCGTGGCAAGGCTTTTGGGGAAGCAAATGGGTGGGATGGAATAACTTTAAGTTTATTTTAGCCAGCCCTGACTTTCCGCGTTTGATCAGAAACACACTGCTGATAAATATATATAAGATTATATGGGGATTTCCTGCTCCCATTATCTTAGCATTATTGCTTAATGAAGTGAAAAATAAGTATTTTAAAAATACCATACAGACCATATCGTATCTTCCGTACTTTATATCATGGATAGTGGTCAGCGGTATAATGTATAATCTGTTAAATACCAATTTTGGGGTAATAAACAATATGCTTCAATCTATGGGTATGGAGCCTGTACAATGGTATGGGAGAGCTGATCTGTGGCGCAGCATATTGGTTATAACTAATATATGGAAATCAATCGGCTATAGTTCTATTATATATTTGGCTGCCATATCGGGTATAGACCCTACGCTTTATGAAGCTGCAATTGTTGATGGTGCTACCCGTTGGCAACAGACATGGCATGTAACTATACCGGGTATCATGCCCACGGTTTCTATTTTGTTCATATTAGGTATAGGTGGGCTTATGTATGGCGATTTCGGCCAGATATATGCTTTGGTTGGCTACAATTCAGCGTTGTATGAAACCACTGATGTGCTGGATTTCTATATATACCGCGTGGGTATGCAAGGTGGAAGGTTCAGCATAGGTACGGCATTGGGGTTATTCCAATCGATAGTGGGGTTCATCATGGTGGTAACTACGAACTATCTGGCTAAAAAGATGGGTGGTGAAGGGATATGGTAAGAACGGTTTCGCGCAGGCGAATAAAGAATTACGATGCTACAGCGGCGCCACTCTGGTTTAGAATATTGAACGCTATATTTCTTATATTGCTTGCTTTGGTATTTCTTATACCGTTTTGGCTGGTGGCTACAGCGTCTCTTATGCCTGAGGAAGATATAATAGCTAAAGGGTTTACCTTATGGCCCTCGAGATTTACGACTTCGGCCTATGAATATCTCTTTACATCGAGTGACCAATTTATAGATGCTTTTAAGGTTACCAGTTTGTTGACGCTGGTAGGTACGGCGAATACATTGTTTTGGACATCTATGGGCGCTTATGTATTGTCCAGAAGGTATTTGCCATATAGGAATGGCTTGACTATGTTTGTCTTTATAACTATGCTGTTTAACGGCGGATTGATACCATGGTATTTGGTAGTTAAATCATTGGGCATGGTCAATACGTTCTTTGCATTATTTGTTCCCGCTACCATCAACGCATGGAATATGTTGATAATACGAAACTTCTTCATGGGTTTACCGGACAGCTTGGAGGAATCGGCGAAACTAGACGGCGCCAATGACTTTCAGGTTTATTTTCGCATCATATTGCCGCTGTCTTTGCCGATATTGGCGACTATGATCATATATATAGCTGTAGGTTATTGGAACGAATGGTATTCAGCCCTCATATTTATAACCGATAGAAGCTTATATACGCTGCAGCTTCTTTTAAGGCAGATATTGTCCACTACGACTTTGGCGGTCACAGCTCGCGGCGGCAGGAAGCAGGTTACGACATCAGCTGGATTGACACCATCTGAAAGCTTAAAGATGGCTGCGGTCATGGTATCTACTGTGCCGATACTTGTAATATATCCGTTTTTGCAGCGCTATTTCGTCAAGGGCCTGATAATAGGCTCTGTTAAAGGATAAACAGGGGGTTAAAATGAAAAGAGGAATATATTTCGACGGCTGGTACAAAAACAATCACTGTTATCATCCCAGCCTGCCCATGCGCAGCATGCAGATGATAGAAGATTTGGAGCGCTATAAGGCCGATATACTGGTTTGGTCGGCGCTTGGCGGAGGGTCTATTTCATTGCCGTATCTGGAGCATGAGGCTTACGGAGATGTCGATCCGAGGCTGCGTTTTTACGGTTATATGAATGACTCGGAGTTTATAGCTGAGTGCAATAAGCGCGGTATAAAGGTATTCGGTATAGTGTTCGAGGTCCAGGGCTGGGAATTTCCAACGTTGATAAGTGACGACGGCAGGGCTTTTCTGGGACTTAACGTATTGCGCCAAGCAGGAGAACATGATTGGTACGGATTAAGAGAGTTTACGCAGGATAAATACTACCAGATTTTTGGCAAAAAATTGCATGATTACTTCCCCGAAGGCCTATATAACAGCGACGGTCAGGAAGTAACCGATATATGGGAAGAATGCTGCGCAAGGGACTATAACGGCGTGCCGTGCCATTCGGCGTGGGTAGAAGTAAAAGGACACGAGCACATAGCATATCAGATGTGCCGCAACAATCCCGTATGGCGGCAATATCTCAAAAAGATAATGGAGATACAGATAGATGCGGGCGTGGCCGGCATACAGCTTGACGAATGTGAACTACCTATGACGTCCATACGTTATGGTGGCTGCTTTTGCAAGGATTGCATGAAGCAATTCAATGAATACTTAAAGCAACTGAAAGTTCAAGGACAGTTGCCACCCGAATTATCAGGTGTAAATCTGGATGAATTTAATTACGGGCAATATCTGAAGGAACGCAATGTTTCCTATCCACATGACTTGAACGGCGTACCGCTGTTCAAGGAGTATTGGGAATTCCAGATGCACGCCATAAAGAAATACTTTCATGAGCTTGTGGAACATGCCAAAGCATATGGTCGCAGTAAAGGCAGAGATATTCAGGTATCGGGTAATTTCTTCAATTTGATGCCACAGTACTATCCCATGGAACCGGACGTGGATGTCATCATAACCGAGATGAAGCAGACGCTTTTCAAACAGCCATATTGGTATCGGTATGCGGCAGGATTTGCAGGAGAAAAACCCATAGTGGTGGCTGAAAACCCTTATGGCGGTATAGTACCTGAGCTGGTGGAAATGCTCAATGATGGCAAAGCATATGACTTATACAGGATATTCCTGATCGAGGCGGCGGCATACGGCTGCAATATGGCCGTACCATACGGCGCGTGGATGGGAAATACCATAAAGGATGCTTTCTGGCCTCCGCGCAATGTTACCGAAGAGGTGCAAAGTTTCTTGGCGGATAACGATAGATTATACTCTAAGCGCTCCGGTGCTAACGTCTTGGTCCTATACAGTTTCCCGAGCTATTACTGGCGCGAAGCTGTGGCCGGATATTCCGACAGCATATTGGACAACAAGGAAGGCATATTATCGTACAGCGTGGCTGATATAGATGACCCGAATGGGCCCAGGCTGCCTTTTTGGGAGATTATAAAATCATTGTCCGATCACCAGGTACAATATGACGTCAAATTCATGGCAGACGGCAAGTTGCGCATCGATGATTTTGCTTTAAACGATCTGATCGGCTATGATATCATCGTGCTGCCTGATTGTTACGCATTGACGCAGAATCAGATGGATGTGCTTGAACGCTATGTTAAAGAAAATGGTAAACTGCTGATTTTTGGTAGAGCGCCAAAGGATATAGATGCGGCGATATACTGCCCGGATGACCAAAGTAAGGCAGTTGCGGTTGCCAAGTTCTACGAAACATTTAAGCCCATATATGACGGCGTATGGCGCATCAAAGCGGATGATCCAAATGTAGGCATACAAATGCATAGAACGGATAGCGGCACAGCGGTCCACATTATAAATTATAACTATTCCAAAGAGAATGACAGGGTTGCCGATATAGAACGGCTTAAATTAACCGTACGGAACATTATCGGCAAAAACGTAACGGTACATGTCCTCGGCGGCCGTCCGATTGAGTATAATGTTGATAATACGGACATTGGCATGGACATCGAACTATATAATGTACCATTATATACCATAGTTGAAATATCGCAGTAATGCATAGGGAGTCTTATTTATGAAAGAACAGATGACATCAAAAGAAAGATTGTTGACGGCCATATGCCTCGGACAGCCGGACATGGTACCGGTGACACCGGATATATCCAGCATGATTCCGTGCAAGCTTACGGGTAAGCCGTTTTGGGATATACACTTATACGAGAATCCCAATCCCACCAGTGAATTTACCAATCCGGCATTGGGAAGGGCTTATCTTAAAGCGTTGGATCATTTTAAGTTCGACGGCTGGTATATGTATGGCGGATTGCATTTAAAGACCAACTCTCAGGTCAGCAGTCATATGGAGATAATATCGAAAACCGACGACAGGATAATAATGCGTACGGTATACATTACGCCTAAAGGTGAACTGACACAGCAAGACGTATTCTATAGAGATAATTCCCCTACAAGGACCGAGAAGGTAGTCAAGGATATAGAAAAAGATTTTGAAAAGGTAAAGTATTTCTATCCCGATATACTTGGATATGACGATTCTTTCGATCAACCCATACGCGAGGAGCTGGGAGACAAAGGTATATTCTGTTATATGATAGGATATCCGGGCTTTCAGGATTGGATATTCATTTTTAACGGCAACCTAGAGGCTATGACATATGCCTATTATGATCATCAGGATATAATGGATGAATGGAGATATGTACAGGATAGGTTTATATGCAGACAAACCGAGATGATACTCGATGCAAAGCCGGACGTATTGTTCTTGGGAGGGTCTGGGACCATAACGCTGCAATCGCCGGATATTTTCAGACGATTGGGCCTGCCCACCATAAAAAAGGTAACGCGTATGGCCAAAGAGGCTGGCGTTCCGACTATGCTCCATAGCTGCGGCAAGGCGCGCAAACTCGTGGAAATGTTAGCTGATGAGACGGATCTTAATTGTATAAACCCCTTGGAGAAACCGCCGATGGGTGACTGTATCTTGAGGGATATCAAAGCGCAATTTGGCAATAAGATAGCGCTTATGGGCAACCTTCATACCACGGAGGTTATGCTCATGGGTACGGTGGAAGATGTGGAAAGGGCAGCCAAACAGGCTATAGACGATGCGGCAGAGGGCGGCGGATTTATACTCTCCACCGGCGATCAATGCGGTCGGGATACCCCGGAGGAGAATATATTCAAGATGATAGAGGTGGCCAGAACATATGGACGTTATTGAAAACAGCGGAGGCGGAGAGATGGAAGAAAATAAAATTATAAGCGGTGAAAGCCTTTCAGTAGAAAAGTTTAAAAATACTTCACGAGAATTTGGTATAATGCCATTCTGGTTCTGGAACGGCCAGATGGATTATAAAGAGATGGAATATCAACTTAAGGAATATTACGATAAAGGTATTCCTGGCATATTTATACATGCGAGGTTCGGCATAAAAAATTATATGCCTTATCTTTCCGATGAATGGTTTGACAGGGTTAAATTTACGGTAAAAAAAGCCAAAGAGATAGGGCTGCAGGTATGGGTGTATGATGAATATAACTGGCCCAGCGGTACGGCAGGGCAGCAGGTTATGGCAGTCGATCCGGAGCTCACCGAACGATACCTTGAACTGGTTGAAATGGATATTCCAGGGCAATTTTTTACCTTTTTAGAGGGTACCGACTCACGGTATGTCGATATGGAGCAGTCCGAACCGGTTTATGCCTGTGCAATACTGGAAGAAGACTTAAAAAACGGTGTGCCGAAATTCATAGACCTTATGCCCAATCTATGCTTTGATAAGGTTATCGCCTGGGAGGCCCCTAAAGGCCCGTGGAAATTGTTCTATTTTATAGAGCGCAAAGCCTCATGGTATATAGATACCTTGAATGAGGATTCGACTAAGAAATTCTTGGAACTTACTCATGAACGTTATAAAAAAGCCATGGACAATGACTTTACCGGCAATATAAAGGGCTTCTATACCGATGAGCCAGCTATGCACTATTTCGAGGTGGGCAAGGATAATTACGTTATACCGTGGTCAAAGAAAATATTTGAGTTGTTTAAGAAGGATCACGGCTATGATCTGAAACCGCATCTGCCAAAATTGTATTATGATTTGGGCGGGGATACAGCACAGGTACGCTACGATTTCTGGAGCACATTGACCAGACAGTATGAAAAGGCATATTTCGAGCAAATAAAGAACTGGTGTCATGAAAACGGCGTGATATTTACCGGCCACCTTTTATTTGAAGAATGGCTGAGAAAGCATGCACGTGCCAGCGGCAATTTATTTAATTATCTGAAGCATCTGGATGTTACCGGAGTGGATCATCTTTATCCGCG
This sequence comes from Mahella australiensis 50-1 BON, assembly GCF_000213255.1. Lineage (NCBI taxonomy): Bacteria > Bacillati > Bacillota > Clostridia > Mahellales > Mahellaceae > Mahella > Mahella australiensis. The sequence continues at coordinate 1,870,492 of NC_015520.1, read as the reverse complement.
CATAGGAACGCGTGAAATGCCCGATGAGCATGTAGCCCTTAAAGTGGCCAGTTCGGCGGCTCATCAGTTCGGCAGCACGAGGCTTTTGTGCGAGTCTCTGGGCGGGTCGTATTGGGACGTTACCATGGAACGGATGAAATGGATCGCCGATTGGGAGTATGTGCTGGGCGTCAATCTATTTAATCCCCATGGATTTCATTATTCCATAGAAGGGGAACGTAAACGCGATTGGCCGCCGTCTCAATTTTATCATCATACTTGGTGGCGGCACTACGGAGTATTCAATGATTATATAAAACGCTTGAGCTATATGTTGAGCGGTGGGCGTCATGTAGCCAAGATAGCCGTGCTTTATCCAATAAACAGCATATGGACGAACTATATGCCTCAATCGCATACACTTATAGGAGATACTATAGAAGCGGACTTCAATTATCTTACCGATACTTTGTTGAGGCTTCATATGGACTTCGACTATATAGATGAGGATGTGCTCAAAGATGCCCAAGTAAAGGATGGCAACATATCCATATGCGATGAGAGCTATTCGCTGCTCATATTGCCGCCTGTGACCCACATAAAAGAGAGCACCTTAGATATTATGGAAAAGCTCTATGCCGACGGCGGTTGTATATTGGCCGACGCACTTTTGCCGCACGGGTGCGTGGAAGGCGAAGCCAACGGCTTTACAGATCGGATAAAGGCCTTGTTTGGCGTTGATCCCGTTTTAGAGCAGCAAAGGTTTGTAGAACGGCTACAAGATAAATATACAATTAAAGCTAATGCCAATGATAGAAACGGTAAAGCGCTGTTCATAGAAGGGCCGGGCCTGAATGCGAATAAGCCTATGGAATTGTTGGATCAGGCCATACGCCAATGCATACAGCCAGATATAGAAATAGATGATCCTGAGATATTCTATTTGCATCGTGTGAAAGATGATAAAGATTTTTATTTCATCGTGAATCCTGTGGAACAGGGCAGCGATGTGTCCATAACTATTCATGCTAAAGGTATACCAGAGATCTGGGATATGGAAACCGGCGATGTTTCAGCAATGAATTGCTATAAAATAGAAGGGGATAGCATCCAATTTAAGCTATATATGCAACCATACGGTTCGGCACTCGTATCATTAGCCCCGTATAAAGGAGAGGTACATGCGGAGCATAGCGATTTGGTTATCACCAGTATAGATGAAAATAAAGTGCAAGGTTACGGCAGGATTAAAAATGATGCGCACCTAGTGATGGTCAAAGACGGGCAAAAAAAGAGCATCACCGTGCCGGCATCCGATCCTCTAAATCCTATAGAATTTGGCCGCACATGGGAATTTGCTGCTGACGGTTATAACGCTTTGTTGATAGATCAATGGAAGGTCGCTGTGGATAAAGACAATGACGGCTTTAATAAAGGATATGGCAAAGGCACTTTTGATGACAACAACTGGATGGATTTTAAGATGGGTGCATGGGAGATGCAATTGCCGGTTGAATGGGATTCCAAAAATTATCCGGTAAATCTGTGGTATAGAACATATTTTGATGTAGAACAAGTGCCTGAAAATATAAACCTTCTTATAGATGGATTTAAGGGTGAAACGTATGATATATTCATAAACGGCCGACGGGTCGACGGCAAACCTGTTAGAAGTTGGCTGGATGCCGAGATAGGCGAGATCGATATAAAAGATTATCTTAAAGAAGGCAAAAATACTATAGCTGTAAGACTTCTGGTTTCAGGTAAAACCGATGGTATTTTGGATTTATTGAAAATAACCGGGGATTTTACTCTCAAGTCTATTGAAGGCGGTTATGCCATAGGGCAGACAGTATCCAGTATTAGTACCGGCGATTGGGCGGAGCAGGGGTATCCGTATTTCTCAGGCACCGGCCAATATGCACAGAATATATTTATAGATGAAAGCTATATAGGCAATGTGCTCAAATTGGAGATCGACTGCGGCACCGATTTGGCAGAGCTTTATGTAAACGATAAGAGGGTTGGCTTGCGTCCATGGCACCCCTATGAATTTGATATCACGCCTTATGTGCAAGCCGGGTGGAATAAAATCTCACTAAAGGTGACCAATACATTGATCAACGTATTGGAAGGGGTTAAAAAGCCATCGGGCATATTCGATGCTCGCATCGTACCATATAACAGCTACGAGGTTACACTGTGAGGGAATTTGATATGAATTACGATTTGAAATTACAGAAAATAAACAAAGATGCTTTCTCACCATATGGTATATATCTGGATGGGCCGGTGGGCACGCCGGCCCATTCCGAGAATTCATTCGACTGGTGGAATGAATTCTCATTGCTGGATTTTGGCGGTAAAGCATCGCTGGGTATGGTTAGGGCAAAATACACAGGCGATTTTTGCCAGAATATTTTTGAGCGGCATAAGCAGAGCATTGAGGCATTAGTGCCATTGAATAATGATATTATCGTGGTAGTAGGTGATGCAGACGCATTAAACGACGGAGTGTGCAGGCCGGATAACTTTGCGGCATTCTGGGTGCCGAGGCATACGATAGTGGCATTTGATGCAGGCGTACTGCACAGGGCACCCATGACATTGGCTGATAGTGCCGATGTGCTAGTATTGTTTAAAGAATCTACTTCGACAAGCGATACTGAGATTATAGAATTAGATGACGTAAACTTTAGGGTGATATTATGAAATATATATTAAGGTGACTTATGGATCTTCGATTCGTAATATGGCAAATTCAGCGATGCAATGATATAAAGCCTACATCCGCTCATGAAATATTGCTGGCGTACTTACAACTCGTTTCGCTTGAGCAAGCTAACGCCGGCAATTCGCGTCCATGCTCAGTGCCGGCTGGTCGGGCGTCCATGCCCGACCTACGCTTGCTCTACGCTGCACTCATTGAGTACGCCTACGCAATATTTCAAGGCGTTCTCCGGCTTTATATCGTTTGCATCGCTTTATGCCACCCGTTTCAGTTACATATTACGAATCACAGTTATGGATTTATATAGTTGATAAAATTAACAGAGCCTGCTAAGATTATATGTATTAAATCGGCTATGCGAATTTCATGTTAAAGAGGGTTTTAAAATATTGATGGTTACAATAAAGGATATAAGCAAAAAAGCCAATGTTTCTATAGCGACGGTGTCAAAGGTCTTAAACGGCGATTACAGCCGCGTTAGCGAGGCCACAAAAGAAAAAATATTGAAAATAGCGCGCGAGATGAATTATGTGCCTAACCGGTTGGCCAGGGGTTTGGTAAGCAATCATACGCATATATTAGGCCTCATAGTATCGGATATTACGAATCCGTTTTTTGCAGAAATGGCCAAGGGCGTGGAGGATAAGGCCGCTAAGTGCGGATATAACGTAATACTGTGCAATACTGATGATGATATGGACAGAGAAGCTGCTTATATAAACGTGTTGCTGCAATACAATGTTGATGGAGTGATTATAACGTCGAGTGCGATTTCGGATAACCAACACATATTGAAGTTGCGTGACAGTAATACACCGTTTGTAGCTATAGATAGATATATAGATGACGATACTTATAGCGTATTTCTGGATAATTTCAAAGGCTCATATATAGCTACCGAATATATTATAAAGAAGGGGCATAAGCGTATAGCCTATATAGGCGGAGATGTTATGCTTAAAATACCGAATCAGCGATTGGAAGGATATTATAAAGCGCTGGGCGATTATGGTATGGAGAGGGACGAGAAATTAGTACGCATCGGTACATACCATGTGGAAAGCGGATATAACGATGCTTGCGCATTGCTGGACAGCGGCTGTCAATTTACCGCTGTAGTATGCGGCAATGACCTTATAGCTTTGGGCGTTGCGAGGGCTATAAAAGAACATGATTTACGTATACCCGATGATATTTCGATAATAGGCTATGATAATATTTATTTATCGACATTGATGGATCCGCCTTTGACTACTATAAAACAACCCATATACGATATGGGCGATCATGCGGTGGATGTTATAATAAGGCTTATAAACGGCGAACAAATAAACGAAAAGATACATTATTTTATTCCCGAATTAGTGGAAAGGCAGTCTGTTCGTCAATTAATGATTGCGTAAAGGAGCATGTTTATGAAAGCTAAAATATCCCCTTCGATGATGTGCGCCGATTTCGGTCGTCTGGAAGATGAAATAAGAATTCTTGAAAAAGCTGGAGTGGACTATTTACACATCGATGTAATGGACGGCCACTTTGTCCCTAATTTTGCTATCGGGCCGGATCTCACTAGGTCTATACGCCGATTGACCGATATACCACTTGATATACACCTGATGGTGGAAAGGCCTGAGAATTATATAGACCTTTTTGAACCTAGACTGGGGGACATCGTAAGCGTACATCAGGAGGCTACAGTACACCTGGAACGCACACTGCAGATTATAAAGGCAGCAGGGGCCAAAACTGGTGTTGCTGTTAACCCGGCAACGCCCGCTATAATGATAAAGCCGGTTATAGACGAAGCGGATGTTGTACTCGTGATGACGGTGAATCCAGGCTTCGCAGGGCAGAAGCTTGTACCGTCTACTTTAAGCAAGATAAGAGAAGTAAAAGAGATGATACAAGAATCCTGTGCATCAGCCGAAATAGAGGTGGATGGCAATGTGTCGTTTGAAAATGCGTTTAAGATGTTAGCAGCCGGGGCCGATATATTTGTCGCTGGTACATCGAGTATATTCAATGCCGATATGGACAAGCTGGAGGCTGCTTATAAACTAAAACAAATCTTATCAGTGAAGGAAGGTTAAACAATGTTAGCTATAGGATCAGATCACGCAGCATTTGATTTCAAAGAGGAAATAAAAGGTTATCTCGATGAGAAGGGTATAAAATATAATGACTTCGGCTGTTTCTCAAAAGAAAGGGTGGATTATCCGGCTATTGCGGAGGTAGTGGCCAAGGCTGTTGCATCCGGCCAATGTGAGAAGGGCTTGCTGTTTTGCGGTACCGGTGTAGGCATGTGCATAAGCGCAAACAAGGTAAATGGCATACGCGCCGTTGTATGCAGCGAGCCTTATTCTGCCAAGCTTTCACGTCAGCATAATGATACCAATGTATTGACGCTGGGTTCAAGGGTTGTAGGGCCGGAACTGGCCAAGATGATCATTGACATATGGCTGGACACGCCATTTGATGGCGGCAGGCATGCAAGAAGACTGGATATGATCGCCGAAATTGAGAAATATCAAGATTAACGGTAAAATTACGGAGGTTAAGCCATATGAGCGAACATTGCCATATAGGGGTAGATATAGGCGGTACGAAGATCAATATGGGTTTGATGGACGATAGGGGTCAAAGACTGACCAAAATGAAAATTCCTACTGCTGCAGGATTAAGCTATGAGGATATTTTAGATAAAGTGCTGGATTGTGTGGATGATATGCTTGGTAATAGCGGTTTAAAGCAAACCGATGTAGCCTCTATAGGATTTGGCGTGCCGGGTACCGTGGATCGCAGTACAGGCACAGTGCTTTTCGCTCCCAATCTTAACTGGGCCAATATACCACTTGTGCAATATATTGAAAAACGCTCTCCCTATCATGTATATATCTCACAGGATACGCAAGCTGCAGCCTGGGGTGAATTTTTATCAGGCGCGGGACGCGGCTGCACCGAAATGGCATGTATAACGTTGGGTACAGGCGTGGGCTGCGGTATAATAATAGGCGGACATATATACAGGGGCGGGCTCAATACTGCCGGCGAAATAGGGCATATAGTTGTTGAAAGAGGTGGTCGGCTTTGTAATTGCGGTAGAAGGGGCTGTCTGGAGGCCTATGCCGGTGGAGCGGCTATGGCCAGAATAGCCAGCGAGGACCTAGGAGTTTCACTGACAACTAAAGATATATTCGCTATGGCGAAAGCAGGTGATGAATATGCCATCCGACTTATAGAAGATGCTACGCAATATATAGGTATGGGCCTAGTCAGCCTTTTGAACCTTTTAAGTCCGCAGAAGATTATTATAAGCGGCGGTATGAGTATGGAGGACGAATTATTCGTGCAGCCCATAATTCGGTTTGTTAAGGAACATGGATACAGCCTTGCGGTGCAGAGGGTAGCTATAGAGAAAGCTCATCTCGGTGAAGACGCGCCTATGATAGGAGCGGCGTTGCTTTATGGGGAAAATTTACAATAAACTAAATATATAAAATTTGGAGGTGGAAATATGAAGTCGATTATTATGGAAGGCCCGCGCAAAAGCAAAGTTATTGATGTCGAAGTCCCGAGGCCCCAGGATGGGGAATTGCTCGTAAAACTTACTTATACGGGCATGTGCCATTCGGAATGGTATCCTTGGTCTGTTGCCAAACCCGGGGATAAATTCGGTCATGAGCCTATAGGGGTGGTGGCAGAGGTAGGGCCGAATGTACAGGGGTTTCATGTTGGCGACAGGGTGACAGGGCTTGGCGGAGGGTATGCGGAATACTGCATTATGGAGGCTCAAAATACCGTGCATGTTCCTGATGTTTTAGCTGATGAGGATGCGATAGCTGAGCCATTAAGCTGCATTGTCAGCGCTGTTAGCAGGATGCCGATTGTTACAGCGGGAGACCCGGTTGCGGTTGTAGGTGCTGGCTATATGGGACTTGGGGCAATTTCTCTCTTCCGCTTAAGGGGAGCAGGTAGGATTATAGCTGTTGATCCTCGTGAAGAAGCGAGGGAAAACGCTTTGAGATTTGGTGCAACCGAAGTGTATTCGCCTGAAGAATTGCCCGAGAATTATAAAGTTACTATGGATCATATGGGCGATATATTTAACAATGGTTTTTCCACTGTTATGGAATTTGCGGGTACCGAGAGCGCGCTTCGGTTGGCTGGAGATATGGTTTGCGCGCATGGAACGCTTGGCGTCGGCGGTTATCATAATGATACTGATAGGGTTGTTGATTTTATGGAGTGGAATTTTAAAGCAATTAACGTCATCAACGCGCACGAACGCCGCACAGCTTATCAAGTGCACTGTTGCCAGAATGCACTGGATTTGCTTGCTGCCGGTTTGTGGCAGTTTAAAGGCCTTGCCAATAATATTTATACTATGGAGGAGTTCGACCAGGCAAACGCAGACATGGAAAATAAACCTAAGGGCTTTATTAAAGCGCTTGTTCGCTGCAGTATTTAGCTTTTGTCTTCGCTGCTTGTGGCAAAAAGAGGCCAGCGCTTGCAAAACATTTTGAGAAAGGGCTATAATATGCATGTGACGGCTTAAAGCTTTAAAACACTATTAGAGGGAGGATCTTTGCGGTGGATAATTTAGTTAATGCAGCATTGAGCAAAAGAATATGGGCGGTTATCGGAGCGACGCAAAACAAAGAAAAGTTTGGATATAAGGTTTATAGAGCCCTGAAAGATCACCAGTATGAGGTTTATCCAGTAAATCCATTTTATGATGAGATAGACGGAGAAAAGTGCTATAAAGACCTTTCTTCATTGCCAAAGGTACCTGAAGTCGTAGATGTGATAATATCGCCTGATAAATCCGAGGCTTTTGTCAGGGAGGCGGCTGCGCTTGGCTGTGAGTTCATATGGTTTCAACCTGGGGCTGAAAGCGATGATCTGATAAATCTATCTCAGGATTTAGGGCTAAAAACGATAAGCAACGTTTGCGCGATGTTTGAAGTAAATAGAAGTTAATCATGTAAATACAGGGGCCATAGCTTATAGTGATAGCATGGTCCCTGTATTTGCGACGAATGTTATGCCAGCAGTTGTTTTAAATTTTTGCAGCTTATTTCTACGCTTTCGAACAACGGGCGTTCGAATTCTTCTTGTTCCACTGTATACCATTTTACGCCATATTTTTTGCCAGCGGCTATAATACTCTTAAAGTCCATAACGCCGCAGCCTACTTCGGTATTAACCCTTTCTTCCCAACTCTTCATATCCTTTATATGCAGGCATATGCAACGGCTGCCGTATTTGTCTATTATATCTACGGATTTATAGCCGGTATATTCCACCCAGAATGTATCGAGTTCTATCTTTACGGCTTCGGGATCGCTGTTCTCGAATAACAGGTCGAATATCAAATTGTCGCCTATTGTCCTGAATTCAAAGTCATGATTATGATAGCCAAACTGTATGCCGTTTTTGTTGCATTCACGGCCTATATCGGTGAGCAGTTGAGCGGTGCGTTTGCAACTTTCCTTGCTATCGCGCATATTTTCGGGGAGCCATGGGCATATGATAAATGGATCTTCTATAGTCTTGCTATATTCTATAACCGATGGGAGCTCATTGGTTAACAGGTCTATACCTATATGGCTGCCTGCTGCATCTAAACCGTATTGACCCAAAGCATTTTTTAAATCCAGAGCTGGTGTATTAAAATAGCCCGCGAATTCTACACCATCATAACCTATGTCGGCCACTTTTTTTAAGGCTCCAAAAAAATCCCTTTCCGTCTCCTCTTTGATCGAATATAATTGCAAACCTATTTTATACATAAAACACCCTCCTTATTTTTTATAACTTTCCACCATGGTTTGAGCTGCGCTGCGTATAGTTGAAATCTTATAGTTTCTGCTCTTCTGTGTTATGCCTATCAGGTCGAATACAATGCCTCTCATATGGTGTACCAATCGTTCCATGGACGACAAACATGTCAACGTACCGCCACCGCTGCCGCCGGCCGCCGCCACCGATATAACAGGCTTATTTTGTATAGCGGTATTGTTCTCCTTGCTGGCTTCGCATCGGCGCAGGCGATCAAAGAAAGCTTTTGCAGCTTCACTCATCTCACCCCAGTATACTGGCGTTACCCATATGTAAGCATCCATCTCGTTTACCGATGCATGAAGCTTTTGAAAATCATCTTCTACCTGACAAGTGTGCTGTTTATTGCATGTACCCCACCCGTTATCGCATGCGTGACACTTGCCTATATCGAGGTCGTTTAGGCGTACCATAACAGCTTCAGCACCGGCGGTTTCGACGCCTTCTTTGGCTGCTTGCCCACATGCGGCTGTAAGGCCGTCGATATTTGGACTGCTGGTTATTATCATCACCTTCATAATCCTACCTCCAAGTTGTGTTTATTTAACGCCATGCATATTATACACTATTGCGAATGCAAAATCGAGTGATTGAGCAAAAAAATACATGGATAAACATCCGGCAAGGTGATAATATGAAATATGGTTATTATAAAGCGTTAAAATGGAAGGGGAATATAAATGACACCAAAACAAAGGGCTATAATGGCGCTTACGTTAAAACAACCGGATTATGTGCCTACAATGGAGTTGGAATTTCAGTTGGTCGAGGAACTGTTCGGTGAGAGCTATTATAGCGGTAGGGAGGTGGCTGATGGTATATCGAAGGAAGAGATCATAGACCATAACTCAAGGTTAATGGCCAAAGTATTCGATTATCTCGATTATGCCGTAGCTATGATATGTTACGGTGTGCCGCAGTTTGATGACCAGAGCAATACTGACACACTGATAGCGATACGGCAGAAAGTTGAAGAGTATCTTAAAGAAGAGCGTCTATTTGTATGCCATGGCGATGCCACTTATGCTATACCTGACGGCGATACCATGCTAGACTTCGTATATGCCTTAAATGATCATCCGGATGAAATGAAAGAGCGCGCGGCTAAGATGGTGGATGACCAGCTTGAGAGGTGCCGCAAATTAATGGACGGTGGTTTTGATGGTTTTGCGTTATGTTCAGATTATGCGTTTAACCGAGGCTCGTTTTTGTCGCCGTCTATGTTCCGGGAATTCATAACGCCATATTTGGCCCGGCTTATAGACGGTCAACGTAAAATGGGCGCTTATGTTATAAAGCATACCGATGGCGATATCATGCCCATTATAGATCAGATAGTGGAATGCGGGCCGCATGCTTTGCACTCCCTAGACCCGCAGGGGGGCATAGATATAGCGGTTATAAAGAAAATGTACGGCGATAAAGTATGCCTTATAGGCAATGTCAATTGCGCTCTTATGCAGACCGGCACTAAAGAGGAAATATTGGCCAGTGCAGCTTATGCTATGGAACATGGCAAGCCAGGGGGAGGATATATATTTTCTACATCCAATGTGGCTTTTAAAGGTATGCCGCTGGAAAGCTATATGCTCATACATGATTATTACCTTAAGCATAGGGCATACTGATGCAGCGGGTTATCAGCTCCGCCGCATCATCGGTAAGCGCCCTCTTATGCTTGTCCATATCAAAGATGCTGCGATAGCTTTGGCTATATCGCCGGGCAAAAATATGAGGAAACCGCTGGTTAAAGCTGCACTTATTGTCATATTGTTACCAATATAATATGTTACCACAAGGTACATATAAGGTACGCCTATTATGTAGTCGGCCAGTATGCCAGCTATCAGCGCCGCCATGGTATGGGTGAATCCAACCTTTTTATCGCCTGCAGGTCGACTCAGCCATCCTGATATATAGGCTGTGGCTATAAATCCTATCAGATATCCAAATGATGGTTTCAATACGTACGCCGGCCCGCCGCCTTCGGTGAATATGGGTATACCTATAAGGCCTATTACTATGTATATTATTTGAGATAGCGCTCCCAGCCTTGGGCCAAGTATTAATCCGGCTAACATTACGAAGAAAAGCTGCAGGCTAATGGCTACAGGTACCATGGGTATCCTTATAAATGCGCCTATGGCGGTCAATGCAGCGAACAGTGCCGCCAGTATCATATCGCGAGTTTTCATAATACACTCCTTTTGCAATATAATTGTTAACCAATATCTTTATTTGGTTAACAATTATATTGTATATCGCTTGCCTTCACTTTGTCAACAGAGTATATCATATTTTATATATAACACCGTATCCTGCTTTGGGATAATGCCATTCGATATTACCGTATGGGCAGCCGAAAGGGCAGGCCTTACATTCGATGCAGCGCATGTAATCTACTTGTATGGCATTGTCCGACCAACAATATACTCGCGAGGGGCAATAATATGTGCATGGCTTATTCTCGCATCTGGATGCGCATATTCCTTGGTCTCTTATACTTATATGCGATTCTTTATAGGGCTTGATAACAGTGTATTTTAGAGGATTCTCTTCGCTTTTTATAAAATTACCCACGCTAAAATACACCCCAATTTCGTATGCCGTGGTAGATGTCTTTTGCAGTCTTCCACGGATGCTGGAAACTTCTTATCTGTTGAATTATTTTATCGATTTTTTGGCTACCCGGTTCAAGGTCGGTTTTAAAATACTCATAAGCCGCATCGTTGAGCATCTTATTTATAAGGTAATCAGCGTCAGGGTACTTTTTATAATAATTTCCGACGTTTTTATGGTCCTCGATATCCTTCATAAAATAACTGCTGTCGATTCGCCGCTCATATGCTTGGAGTATGTCAGGAGAGAAGTCGCCTTTAGCCTTTGCCTGACACACTGCTTCAGCAGCGTATTTACCGCTTAACATGGCCAAGTCTGTACCCTGCCGTCCGCTTATCATCATAGCAGCGTCGCCGGTCACCAGTATGCCATATCCATACAACTGCGGGATATTTTTATAGCCGCCTTTGGGTATGGTAGCGCCCATGTATTCTATCGGTTTAGCGCCGTCCAGCAAGCATTTTATTATGGGGTGCTGCTTTGTGCGCTCTAAAAGTTGAAAAGGGTTCAGCCCTTTGCTTATAAGCTGGTTTAAATATCCTCCCACTATGAGCGATATCGAATCCTTATTAGTCCATATACCGGCCTTGCCTACAACGCCAGACGTCGGATAGCCTATAAAGGCTATATTGGTGCCGCAGCCGCTTTCCAGATTAAAACGCTCCTCTATCTTGCCAGCCGGCAGATCCAGTATCTCCTTAACGTAAAGGGTTATGCTGCTGGTCTCCATGTTGCCGCGCATGCCGGCTTTTTGGGCAAGATAAGCCGGTGCGCCTTCTGCCAGTACGACAACGTCGGCTCGCAGCACATCGCCGTTATCCAGTAGCACTCCATCTACTTTTTTACTCATAAGCCCCGTCCGTTCATATACCAAATCGGTAGCCAAAGCCTTGGTCAAAAGATGAGCTCCGGCTTCCACAGCTTTATGAGCAAGCCAACTGTCGAATTTAGCTCGCAGTGCCGTAAACTTATTAAAAGGCGGCTTAGCGAATCTTAAACCCGTAAAGCCTATCTTTACCGCTGAATCGTGATCCACAAACCACAGTTCATCACTGACCACAGGCCGTTCCAACGGTGCCTGTTGCCAAAAGGCCGGTATTATCTCCTCAGTAGGCGCCGTATATATGGTGCCACCGAACATGTTCTTGCTGCCTGGGTAATCGCCGCGTTCCAACAGCGCTACCGAAAGATTATTTTGAGCCATGGTTAGAGCCGCCGATGAACCGGCAGGGCCGGCACCTACTACTATAGCATCATATCTGTCCGAGCTCATGCATTTATCTCCTTAATACTTATGCTTATGTGTATATTATTGCTTTATATTTATAATTTTATTTTAAGGTCCGTGGCAAAGGCGAAAATATCCCATACTCAACGGGAAAAATAAGTTAAACCTTATTTTTTGCTCATGGCAATATCTACAACTTTTGATATATATGTAAATTGTATACCTCGTTTTTCCAAAAGCGGTATTTCTGTCCTTATAGCTTTTGCCGTAACTACTCCGCCTTCAGGTCCTACATGCCCGATTCCTATGGCGTATCCCTTTTCGACGGCTATATTGCCTAGTTTTTCCAACTGCTTTTGTATGTCATGCTGGTTTTTTGAATTGTCCAGGAATATATCTCGAGAAACGCACGGTACATTTAAAGACGAAGCTACTTCATCTATTACGGAATTAGCAGTAACTTTGCTGTCCACAAAAAACATATTCCTTTGCTTAGCTATTTCCAGGACGGATTTCATGACGCGCTTGTCTTGGGTAGCTTTTGAACCCATGTGATTGTTCATTCCTATAGCCCATTTTATTTGCTCGAGGCCTTCGTTTATACGCGCTTTTATCTCATCATCGGGTAAATCGGTGGTTATTCCCTTTGGGCCGAGCCAACTGGGTTTGCCGTTGATTGGTTGCATGGGGGTATGCATGATTACTTCAAGGCCTGCATCGTGAGCCATATTTGCATCATGCTCAGTATAGGGGAGATTGGGCATAACTGCCGCTGTCAGAGGTATGCTCAATTCAAGCATTTCCTTTGTTCCATCACCGTTGTTGCCAAAATCATCTATAATAATCGCAATATAGTGTGTCTTTGGCGTATGTGCAGCATTAGCGAATATTCCTATAGACAGAATGCATATTATAGTAATCGCCGATATTATAAATACAATTAATTTGTTTTTATTGATAACAATCCACATAATTATCACCCTAGAAAGTATATGATACTGTGCAACATATAATGACATAAGCATACAAAACATGTTATCTATTCAGTTATCAAGCCTGTGGTATAGTTGAATAGTTACTAAAACATGGTGTATATATCTATTATTTTGCCCTACTGCCTTTCCCCGAACATACAGCTGTGATATAATAAGTGAAGATAACAATAGAGATTCGGTATATTCTTAAATTATCAAGGTGTTCTTTCGTATTATATTTAAAAAATGATTTATAACAACTAGAAGGGATGAAAGTATAGTGAATCTATTTGGCATGGAATTGAGCGAAAAACAACTTATTGAGAGCATAGGGCAGATGTCTCAGGTGGCCGGTATGAAACGGCATATATTGTGCGGGGGACGCGCTGAGGGCGTGGAAGCTGTGGATGTTAAGACTGGTTCTGGCTTTCAATTCACTGTACTGCCGGGCAGGGCGATGGATATAGCGTGGGCGGAATATAATGGCATACCGCTGGGATGGATATCCAAATCGGGCATTGTGGCTCCACAGTATTACGAGCCTGAGGGACTATCGTGGTTACGCAGTTTTTTTGGCGGAGTACTGACTACTTGTGGCCTTACACAGGCTGGCGCGCCATGTGATGATCAAGGTGAGATGCTGGGGCAGCATGGGCGTATAGGCAATATACCTGCCGAGCACGTAAACATGGATGCTTATTGGCAAAGTGGACAATATATAATGAAACTCAGAGGCAGTATGGTGGAGGCCTGTACATTTAACGAAAATCTCAAGCTTACACGGGAGATAAAGGCTGTACTGGGAGATTCTAAACTATATATTCACGATCAGGTGGAAAATATCGGCTATCAACCTTCGCCGCTTATGCTGCTATATCATATGAATTTTGGATTTCCGATAGTCAGCCAATATTCCAGGCTTTATGCCGATGATATTTCAGTAGCAGCGAGGGATGAGGCAGCTAAACCTGGTATCGGCATATATGATAGCTTTCAGATGCCCACCAAAGGTTATGCGGAACAGGTCTTTTTCCATTCTTTAAGAGCAGACGCTGATGGCTATACGTCTGTGGGTATAATAAATAAAGAAATAAATACGGGCATTTACATAAAATTTAATATAAATCAATTGCCGTATTTTACTGAGTGGAAGATGATGGGCCAGCAGGATTATGTCGTAGGTTTAGAACCAGGTAACTGTATACCCGAAGGCAGAGCGGCTGCCCGCAATAATGGCAGGCTGCAGTTTATACAGCCTGGCGAGATTAAAGATGTGGATATAGAATTGGCAGTGCTGAGCGGGGAACAAAGCATACAAGAATTCATAAATGATATGGGAGGAAATAAATAGAGCAATGTACGATATAGCTATAGTCGGATCAGGTCCGGCAGGCTTGGCTGCGGCCCTTAATGCGGATATACGAAATCAGCAAACGGTGGTATTCGCGGGCAGGGAAGAGACCACTTATATGGACAAAGCCCCTGATATAGACAATTATCTAGGCTTTCCAAATACTGACGGTATGGAATTGATGCGGCGTTTTCGCGATCATATAGCACAACATGAAGCAGTGGAGATAAAACGCGAAAAAGTTACCAATGTCATGCCAATGGGCACGAGTTTTATGATAAATGCAAACAATATATTTTATGAGAGCCGATCGGTAATATTGGCCATAGGCATTCCCAAGACGCGTTTTATGCCAGGTGAACAGGAGTTTTTGGGTAAAGGAGTGGGCTATTGTGCTACCTGTGACGGACCTCTATATAAAGGCAAGACGGTAGCCATAATATCGGAAGAAGTCAGTGGACAGGAAGAAGCTGATTATCTGGCCGGCATATGCCAAAAGGTTTATTATATACCACTGTATAATCAGCCTGTGGAGGTAAAGCAAGGGGTTGAGGTTATAAATGATAAGCCTATAGCTATAGAAGGCGATGAAGCGGTGCGCGTATTAAAGCTTAAAAATTCCGCATTGCCGGTGGACGGCGTGTTTGTATTAAAGAAGGTTACGCCTTTGGAGCAGCTTATACCCGGTCTGGAGATGGATAAAGGGCTGATAAAAGTGGATAGGGACATGGAGACCAATATACCAGGTGTATATGCGGCGGGCGATTGCACTGGTTGGCCGTACCAAGTGGCCAAAGCTGTAGGCGAGGGTACTGTGGCGGCTCTGGCAGCGGCCAGATATGTCGACAGGCTGAAAAAATAATATATATTGACAAATTTTGCGGCTAAATATAAAATAAACGTATAAACAAATATTTATATGGCGGTGGTATATTTGGATCTCCATCAATCGGCAAAAGTACTTAAGGACAATATAGAAAAGGCTTTAATAGGCAAATCTGATGCAGTAGAACTCGTCTTGGTAGCATTGTTATGCAGAGGGCATGCGTTGATAGAAGATGTGCCCGGTGTAGGTAAGACAACATTGGTTAAAGCTCTTGCTAGGTCTATACAATGTAGTTTCAGCCGAATACAGTTTACCACGGATTTATTGCCCTCAGATATAATCGGTATATCTATTTATAATCAGAAGGACCAGCGCTTTGAATTTAAAAAAGGTCCGATCTTCAGCAATATAATATTAGCTGATGAAATAAACAGAGCGTCGCCTAAAACGCAATCCAGTTTATTGGAAGTTATGGGCGAAAGGCAGATTACGGTAGACGGCATGACTTATAATGTGAGTGAACCGTTCATGGTATTAGCGACGCAAAATCCTATAGAATACGAGGGAACATTTCCGTTGCCCGAGGCTCAATTGGATCGTTTCACCGTTCGCATAAATATGGGTTATCCACAGCCTGTCCATGAAAAGGCGATATTGCAGAGTTATAAAAACGATAATATAGTCGACCACTTAGAACCGGTGCTCCATGGCAATGATGTTATTCAGATGCAGGAGGCGGTATCGCAGGTGTATGTGGACGATAGCCTGTATAATTATATTGTGAATATAGCCAATCGCACGCGCAATAGCAAAGACATTTATTTGGGTGCGAGCCCGAGAGCATCTTTGGTGTTGTTAAAAGCGTCTCAAGCGTTGGCTTTCATTCGTGGCAGGGAATATGTATTGCCTGATGACATAAAAAATGTAGCGGTACCTGTCTTAGCCCACCGCATAATAGTCAGGCCGGAATATCGATTGCAGAATAAAACGGCTGAAGATGCTGTGCGAGATGTACTGGCTAATTTGAATGTTCCTGCGGTGAGGAATTATGCGTGATAAGAGTTTTAGCATAAAACCAACTGGTATTAAGGCTATAATAGCAGTTTCGTTTTTGCTCATCCTGTTTTTTGTAGCATTGTTTACAGGCGGAAGCCTGCCGTATATGATATTGTATATATATGGGTTTTCAATGCTGTTTTCGTTTTTATGGGCCATTATTTCGGTCAATATATTGTATACGAGTATAAAAGTTGATAAGCAAAGCGTTGTTGTGGGAGATAGCATTCAAATAAGTATGGATATAGAGAATCCCAGTTTTTTGCCGATACCTTATGTTGCCATAGGTGCGGATTTATTATCTGATATGTTAGCTCAGAAGCATATCTCGCGCCATATAAGTTTGGGTCCAAGGCATGAGGTGTCTTTCGAAGATATACTGCAATGTGGCCATTACGGCTTTTATGACATGGATTCCATAACGTTAAGGGTAGAGGACGCTTTTGGCATATTTGCTGTAAATAAACGATTGGCTTCTCATTTGATACTCCGCGTGTATCCTAAATGGTATAATTTGAATCGCTTATCGTTATCGTCTTATCAGCAAATGGGCAATATATCCGGTAAGCACCGTATTATGGAGGATTTCGCTGACATAGGCGGTATACGTCAATACAGGGACGGGGATAGCATAAAACGCGTGCATTGGAAACTGTCTGCTAAACGCGATGAATTACTGGTAAAAGACTTTGTATTTAATTCCAATACGCAGGTATGCGTGATTATTGATACCTATAAGCCTGATTTTGAAAGCAATACTGCGGAATTAAGCGAACGGATGGCTGAATGCGCGGCGTCCATATTATATTACTGCCTCAACAGCGAAATGCATACGGGATTGATATATGATGAACGCGAGCATGTAATGTTATGGGGTAATAATCTTTCGACATTCACGGCGTTTATGGATTCTATAATAATGACAAAAATGCAGGGTGAAAGGCCATTGTCGGACGTGCTGTTGAAAGATATGGCGGCAATGCCATGGGGTACCGCGGTATTGGTTTTGGTGCCGCTTTTAGCCAGCGATACGTTGTCTGCCATGGTATCCCTGAAAGATATGGGATATGAGATAAGATGTGTATATTTCGGCGATAAACATGATAATGAACAGGCCAATGCATTGGCATATCTTAAGGAATGCGGCGTACAGATAATGGATTTTTCTACTAACGAAAACGCATCTTCGGCTTTGATGGCCATTTAGCCGATGGTTGTTTGCCGGGAGGGAAACTTATGAAGGATATACATGGTAAAAGATATTTATTGACATATATTATAGTCGCTGTGCTTATGGTTTTATGCTTGAATCTTTCTATAACAAACGGGTTCGATTTTCCTTATCCTTTCTATAGGACCATAATATGGACGGTTATCATAACGCTGCTTTTTTCGCTGTGGGCTTTTTACAAGAAGATAGATATAATAGTGCTCGCGGCCTTTATAGCCATTATAGTGGCTGTATATATACGCGACAAGCAAGAGTTGATTTCTGCGGTGGATTTTGTGAAAAATATGGCGATATGGGCAAGCCTGTATATGAATAATTCGGTTGAATATTCTGCGGCATATGCTCAGATATTGCTTTTTTGTATATATATATTGACGGGTTTTATAATGCCGTTCTTGATAATCCGTTGGAAACAGACTTTTATACCTATAGTGGCAGGACTGCTAGTCTTCGTTGTACAGTGGTACGGTTTTGTAGATGAGGCTATATATTATATGGTGGTATTTGCGGCAGTTGCTGTGGTTTTAATGGCTCTGCGCACATATGAGCGACAGCAAAGGGTAAAAAGCAAAGATGCGCTGAGCAATTGGGTGAGTATGGGCGGTATTATATCAGCGGCTGCTATTGCTATGACCATGATTATGCCGATGGATATAGAACCCGTTTCGTGGCAGTGGCTCAATGATAAAATAGTGCAGACCTTTCCCGTGGTAAGGGAATGGCGTGGTGGCGACAGGGCTCATCCGCTCACATCGGTAGATTTGAGCGGTACGTTTGATTTATCAGAAACGGGGATGCAGCGTAGCCAAAAATTTCTGGGAGGGCCGGCCCTACAAGACGATTCTGTAGCGCTGATAGTGCATTCACCTCAGAAAACATATCTGAGAGCGGTGGCCTATGATATATATGATGGTCGTGGTTGGGAGAGATCTCAGTCCAAATGGTATGCATATAACGACGGCGCTGCAATGGACAATAGCTTTGCGCGCGATGTAGAAACATATAAAATAAAAATAACCGTAGAGCCGGCTGATCTTCATAGCAATACGTTATTTGTTCCGTGGCAGCCCTGGGCAATTTATAAGCAGGATGGGGGCCAGTATTATGGTAGCGATGCTTATGAGATTATGAATCCTGAAGGCCGTATGCGAGAGCCGTATACCGCAGAGTCCATAGTGCCTATAGTCGATGTGGATAGATTGAAAGCCAGCGGGTATAATTATCCTTTACCTATAATGAATCGATATTTACAATTGCCTCAAGACCGCATAAGCGATAGGTTGAAGCAGGAAGCCATGAAGATAACTGAGAAATACAGTAACCCTTACGACAAAGTCAAAGCGGTGGAAAGCTATCTAAGGCAGTTTCCATATACTCTGGATGTATCTTATACACCGCGAGGACAGGAGTTTGTAGATTATTTTATATTTGAACAAAAACAGGGTTATTGTGTATACTATGCCACAGCTATGGCTGTTATGTTGCGTTCTATAGGTATACCGGCGAGATATGTTACAGGCTTCGTTATGCCGGATGAACCTGTCGAAAGCGATCGTTATGAAATAACGAATTCACAGGCACATTCGTGGGTAGAGGTATATTTCAGTGAATTCGGGTGGTTGCCTTTTGAACCAACGCCGGCATATGCGGCAAGCCAATTCGGAGAAACCATAACAGGCGATGCTGTAGCGGCTGGAAATTATAACGATTATTATCAGCAATATATGGATTATATGAATCAACTTAATCAAACGACCGGCAACTATGATCCGTCTGCGCAGATTGATGTGGTGGCGCCGGCAGAACCACCGGAAACGAACTGGTGGCCAACTGTATTATGGTCGGCAGCAGCACTTATAGCCGCTTTGCTTATGCGCATAACGTATGTATGGATCATTAAATGGCGCCAGCGGAACATATGGCGCCGAAGCGAATACCGCGATGGTATACTGACATATTATGATATTATATGCCGTTTGTTGGAACATTGGGGGTTGAGCATGTGGCCGGGCGAAACGCCTGCGGAGTACGCTGACAGGGTGTGCAGGTATATGGGTAGCCAGCGTTTTAAAGAGCTCACCGATATATTCCAGAGAGCGCGTTATAGTCAGCAATCTATGACCAAAGCGGAATTGGAACAAATGTCAGAGTATTATGAGCGCATACTGGAGTCCATACGTGAACAGCCTAAAACTTATATAAGTTATATATGGCGCAGATATGTGCTCAATGCAATATAAATCAGAAAATATATTCTCTTTATGGCGATTAGGTGTTATAATAGATATAAATAGAACGACATTATAGATATTAGGGAGTATTAATTGGATGATTAGCAAGAAGCAGACCATCATTATAGTTATAATAGCTGTTATACTTTCTTCTACGTTGACATTAGCTATAAATGACTATTGGCAGGTTTATCAAGGAGATAAGGTAACGATTTCCAGAGAAGATTACCAGTGGCTGGTAAGCACGAGCAAACTGGCAGAAGTGAAAAAGACAATAGAGAGTCAGTTCGCCTTGCCTTATGATGAAAGTAAACTGATGGATGGTGCGGTAAAAGGCTTAGTGGCAGCTTTGGGAGACCCGTACTCGCAGTATTTCGATAAAGATGAGTATAAAGAGTTTATGGAGCATACCACTGGCAAATATGCCGGTGTGGGCTTATTGGTCACGGTTAATCCGGATGATAACCTTATAGAAGTGGTAAATGCCTTCAAAGATGGGCCGGCCGCTAAAGCTGGCATAAAGCCGGGCGATAAGGTGGTAAAAGTCGACGGACAGGATGTGGACGGTAGTTCTCTGGATAAAGCTGTAGCCATGATGAAAGGCGATAAAGGTACCAAAGTAAAGGTTACCATACTGAGGGAAGGTTCAGCTCAACTGTTGGAGTTTGAATTGGTACGCGATATAATAAATATACAGACAATAGAATATTCTATGATGGACGGCGGCATAGGATATATAAGGCTTACCACTTTCGATCAAGGCTCGGTAAAAGAGTTTGATGCTGCATTAAATGCCCTTTCCAAACAAGGTATGAAAGGCCTTATATTTGATCTGCGCGATAATCCGGGAGGATTGCTTGATGTTGCCGTTGAGATAGCGGATAGATTGATGCCGAAGGGCTTGATAGTGTATACGATGGATAAAAACGGCGAGAAGCAGTCCTGGTCATCCGATGCAAATAAGATAGATGTACCGTTGGTTATTCTGGTAAACGAAAACAGCGCCAGCGCATCGGAAGTGGTATCCGGAGCGGTGCAGGACAGCGGCAGCGGCACGTTGGTAGGGACAAAGACATTCGGCAAAGGTATAGTGCAGAGCATACGCGACTTTAAGGATGGTTCGGCGTTGAAGCTTACGACTTCCAAGTATTATACGCCTAAAGGCCGAAACATACACGGCACAGGCATACAGCCGGATGTGGTAGTAGAGATGCCCGAGGGATACCAGAGCTCGCTGCAGATAAAACCGGAGGATGATACACAGTTGCAAAAGGCTGTAGAGGTATTGAAGTCGAAAATAAAATAAAAATATCAAGGTGAGGTTTGATGTTGTTTTTAGATACGGTTAATCTTATATTTAAGGTCTTTATAAAATCGATATTCAATATATACTTCCCGTTGGTAATATTCATACTGTATTTTCAAAGCAAACGATATGCGGAGTTGGAAGAGCGAGTGTTGGGGGCGCCGAGGGCGTCGATATGGCATCGCGTTATAAATAGTGGCTTATACGGATTGGTAGCGGGTTTTATAGGCAGCATAGTGGCTCTATGGATCGGCGTTTCTATAGACGAGATTTCCATAATGCTTATATGGCCGCTGGCCCTCATACTGCTCCTATTTGATCCGAGGTTTGTATGCTTCTCTTATGCAGGTGGCATAATAGCGATGATAAGCCTTTTATTCGGGTGGCCTGAGGCATATGTGCCGGGCATAATAGCATTGGTGGGTATACTGCATCTTATGGAGAGCATGCTCATGTTGATGGAGGGCGATCATGACCCGTTGCCTATGTTGGTGCAAAATAACCGGCATGAAGTGATAGGAGCGTTTGCCATACAAAAGTTTTGGCCGTTGCCTCTGGCGTTTCTGATTTACACCGATATGATAGTCGTGGGACAGGCGGTGGATATGCCGTCGTGGTGGCCGTTGCTTAAATCAGCAAGCGGTGCGGCATCATTTATGCTTATTCCCATGATAGCTGCTTTGGGTTACAGTGATATCGCTATAACCCAACCGGTTAAGGATAGGGTGCATGCATCGGCGTTCAGACTAGGCTTATATAGCTTAACGCTGCTGGTTTTATCCTATGCCGCATCGCGCTATAAGGTATTCGCATATATAGGAGCCATAGCTATGCCGGTGCTTCATGAATTGGTGATAAAATATGGTGTTTGGGTACAACAGAAAGGCGAGCCGATATTTGTTGCGCCGAGACGCGGGCTTATGGTGCTTGATGTTTTGCCGCTATCGCCTGCCGAGACCATGGGGCTTAAAGCCGGAGATACAATATTATCGGTTAATGGCCGCGATGTAAACAGCGAGGATATGTTGAATGAAATATTAAGGGATTATCCGCATTTTATGTGGGTAGACGGTGTAGATATAAAAGGACATACAAAAAGCTGCGAGCATCGATTTTATCCAGATGGAATAAGCAATCTTGGCGCTATTATAATGCCCAAACGGTCTGCTGTTTTTATAAATATGCACGATGATAATGATCCGCTTAGGAACATTATGAATAGCAGCCGGCTGAGTTAAAGGATTGATAAACGATGGCAGAATTTAATTTAATATCGGAGTATAAACCTACAGGCGATCAACCACAAGCTATAGAAAAGTTGGCTGATGGTGTCAAGAATGGCCTGAAGTTTCAAACCATGCTAGGTGTCACCGGTTCAGGTAAGACCTTTACCATGGCAAATATAATACAAAAGGTACAAAAACCGACACTGGTCATAGCGCACAACAAGACCCTGGCAGCACAGCTATGCGGAGAATTTAAGGAGTTTTTTCCCAATAACGCTGTAGAATATTTTGTGAGCTATTATGATTATTATCAGCCCGAGGCTTATATACCGACTACCGATACGTATATAGAGAAGGACTCGGCTATAAACGATGAGATAGATAAAATGAGGCATTCGGCTACTTCGGCGTTGTTGGAGCGCCGCGATGTTATAGTGGTGGCCAGCGTGTCATGTATATATGGTTTGGGTAATCCGAACGAATATGCGTCGATGGTGGTATCGCTGCGTCCTGGCATGGAGAGGGATCGCGACGAGGTGCTGCACCGTTTGATAGAGATACAGTACGAGCGTAACGATATAGATTTTGTACGTGGTACGTTTCGGGTACATGGCGACGTGGTGGAAATTTTTCCGGCGTCATCGAGCGATAAGGCTATCAGGGTGGAGTTTTTTGGCGATGAGATCGACCGTATAACTGAGGTTGATATAGTGACTGGCGAAATAACGGCTGAATTGAATCATGTAGCTATATTTCCGGCATCGCATTATGTTACGTCGCAGGATACGTTGGATAGGGCCATAGAGCAGATAGAGCGCGACCTGGCTATACGAGAAGCCGAATTCAAGGCTCAGAACAAGCTTCTGGAGGCCCAGCGCATAGTTCAGCGTACAAATTTTGATATAGAGATGATGCGTGAGGTGGGGTACTGCCAGGGCATAGAGAATTATTCGCGTTATTTTGACGGTCGTCAACCTGGTCAACCGCCCTATACGTTGCTGGACTATTTTCCGGATGATTTTCTGATATTCATAGATGAGTCGCATGTTACGTTGCCGCAGATACGCGGCATGTATGCCGGCGACCGTTCCCGCAAGGATACGCTTGTAGAGTATGGTTTCAGGTTGCCGGCTGCATATGACAATAGGCCGCTGACGTTTGAAGAATTTGAGGCGCATATCAATCAAATCATCTTTGTCAGCGCTACGCCCGGCCCTTATGAGATGGAACATTCTCAGCAGGTGGTAGAGCAGATCATAAGACCTACCGGCTTGGTTGATCCCGAGGTGGAGGTGCGTCCGGTTCAAGGCCAGATCGATGACCTCATAGCCGAGATAAAGAAGCGCGTTGAAAAAGGTCAGCGCGTGTTGGTTACCACGCTTACCAAAAGGATGGCTGAAAATCTTACCGATTATCTGAAAGAATTGAATATAAAAGTGCGCTATATGCATTCTGACGTAGCTACAATAGAGCGTATGCAGATAATAAGGGATCTGCGCTTGGGTGTATTCGATGTGTTGGTCGGAATAAACCTTCTAAGAGAAGGCTTGGATCTGCCGGAGGTCTCATTGGTGGCTATATTGGATGCCGATAAAGAAGGATTTTTACGTTCCGAAACGTCGCTCATACAGACTATAGGACGTGCGGCGCGCAATGTTGAAGGCAAAGTAATAATGTATGCCGATAACATAACGGGTTCAATGAAGCGCGCTATAGATGAAACCAATCGGCGTCGTCAGTTGCAGATAGAATACAACCAAAAGCATGGCATAACGCCTCAAACTATTAAAAAGGGCATACGCGATATAATAGAGATTACAAAAGTAGCTGAGAAACGAGAGGTTTATACTGCCAAGACCAAGTTGACCAGGCAGGAGATTGTCGATATAATAGATGAGTTAGAGCGCAAGATGAAAGAAGCGGCCGCTGCGATGGAGTTTGAAAAAGCCGCTGAATACAGAGATCAAATGTTGGAGTTGAAAAGCAAGCTATAGGGAGTATAAGATTTTATGTCTAAAGATGCTATTATTATAAAGGGAGCCAGACAGCACAACCTTAAGAATATAGATGTGACTATACCGCGCAATGAACTGGTGGTTATAACCGGTTTAAGCGGTTCGGGTAAATCATCGCTGGCCTTCGATACCATATATGCCGAAGGCCAGCGGCGTTATGTAGAATCGCTTTCAGCCTATGCCAGGCAATTTCTGGGGCAGATGGACAAACCGGATGTTGACTATATAGAGGGTTTATCGCCCTCTATATCCATAGACCAGAAAACCACTAGTCATAATCCGCGTTCCACCGTGGGTACTGTCACCGAGATACATGATTATTTAAGATTGCTGTTTGCCAGGATAGGGGTACCTCACTGTCCGAACTGCGGTCGCTTGATAGAGCAGCAGACGCTGGATCAGATAATAGACCGCATAATGCAGTTGCCGGAGCGTACGAGGATACAGTTGTTGGCGCCTATAGCGCGCGGGAGGAAAGGAGAATATGTCAAGGTACTCGATGATATGCGGCGAGCTGGCTATGTGCGTGCTCGGATAGATGGACAAGTGATGGATCTTGTAGAGGACATAAAGCTTGCCAAGAATAAAAAACATAATATAGAAATAGTTGTAGATAGGTTGAGCATACGCCCGGGCATAGAGGGCCGCCTGGCTGACTCGCTAGAAACGGTTATGAAACTGAGCGGCGGGTTGGTGCTGGTCGATGTTGTGGATGGCCAGGAGATGCTGTTCAGCCAGAATTTCGCATGTCCGGATTGCGGCATAAGCATAGAGGAGATAACGCCGCGCTTGTTTTCGTTTAATAATCCTTACGGGGCATGTCCGACTTGTACGGGACTCGGTGTGTTGATGAAACTGGATCCGGAGCTTCTTATTCCTGATAAACAAAAGTCATTGGATGAAGGTGCTATCGAGCCGTGGAATTTCGCTGTAGAGGGATATTATGCTAATAGCTCTATCAGGTCATTGGCCGATGCTTATGGTTTCAGAACCGATGTACCCGTAGCAGACCTCGGAGAGGATATAATCGATTTGTTGCTTTACGGGACAAAGGCAACCAAGGCTGTGCCTAAGAGAAACATCAAGTTCGACGGTATTATTCCGCTGCTGGAGAGACGATATGCACAAACGCAGTCTGAATGGATAAAGGCCGAGATAGAAAGCTATATGACGGCTTCATTATGCCCCGACTGCCACGGTGCCCGCCTAAAAAAAGAAAGCCTTGCCGTAACTATAGGGGGCAAATCGATAGCTGAAGTATCCGATATGTCGATACGCGAGGCTGATGAATTTTTTGCCGCTTTATTGCTTACCGAACGAGAGCATATGATTGCGGATCAGATACTCAAGGAGATAAACGCCAGGCTTGGGTTTTTATTGAATGTGGGTCTGGATTATCTTACACTTTCGCGATCGGCTACTACATTGTCTGGTGGTGAGGCCCAGCGCATAAGATTGGCTACGCAAATAGGCTCGGGGTTGGTAGGCGTATTATATATACTCGATGAACCAAGTATAGGGTTGCATCAACGCGATAACGGCAGGTTGCTGGACACATTGAAGAACCTGAGGGATCTTGGCAACACCGTGGTAGTGGTAGAACATGATGAAGAGACGATGTATGCGGCCGATTATATAATAGATATGGGGCCAGGCCCCGGCGCGCATGGCGGATACGTGGTGGCAACCGGTACGGTAGAGGAGATAAAGGCTTGTCCCGAATCGTTGACAGGGCAGTATTTAAGCGGCAAGAGGTCGATAGAAATACCGCGAACAAGGCGTGGCGGCAATAAATGGATCAGTATAATAGGAGCGCGTGAAAATAATCTCAAGGATATCGATGTAGATATACCTTTGGGTACATTTACATGTGTAACAGGCGTGTCGGGATCGGGCAAGAGTACATTGGTCAATGAAATATTGTATAAACAATTAGCCAGGGATTTAAACGGCGCGCATACCTACCCAGGTCAACACGATGCTATAAAAGGCGAAGAATATCTGGATAAGGTTATAGATATCGACCAATCGCCTATAGGACGTACGCCGCGTTCTAATCCGGCCACTTATACCGGTGTATTTGACATAATACGAAATGTATTTGCTCAGACGCAGGAGGCCAGGATGCGCGGCTATAAGCCGGGGCGCTTCAGCTTCAACGTTAGAGGCGGCCGGTGCGAAGCCTGTCATGGTGATGGTGTTATAAAGATAGAAATGCATTTCATGTCAGATATATACGTCCCGTGTGAGGTGTGCCAAGGTAAGCGCTATAACAGGGAGACGCTGGAGGTGAAGTATAAAGGCAAGAGCATAGCCGATGTGCTGGATATGACAGTAGAGGATGCGCTGGAATTCTTTAAGAATATACCGCGCATACAGGCCAAAATCCAGACGTTGTATGATGTCGGACTCGGCTATATGAAACTAGGGCAACCGGCCACCACGCTTTCCGGAGGCGAGGCCCAAAGAGTAAAGCTTGCTACCGAACTCAGCCGCCGTGCCACAGGCAGAACGCTGTATATACTGGATGAACCGACAACGGGGCTGCATATGGCCGATGTGCATAAGCTGATCGATATGTTGCAGAGATTGGTCGATGCCGGCAATACCGTCGTGGTCATAGAACATAATATGGACGTGATAAAGTCGGCCGATTATATAATAGACCTCGGTCCCGAAGGTGGAGATCGTGGAGGGGAGATAGTGGCGCAGGGCACGCCGGAAGAGATTGCGACAAATCCCGAAAGCTACACCGGCCAATTCTTAAAAGATATATTGGCTGAACGAATAGATGCCACGGTATGTAGCTGAAAAATGCTGATATGCTGCTTTTAGTTACATTAATTGCCTGCCAATACCACCTGCTCTTATAATAATACTATATTATAGAGCGGTGGTATTATTTTATGTTATATGAACGCTTGGTGGAATTGCGCAAAGAGAGGAAGATGACGCAAGAGGAATTGGCTAATGTATTGGGTATTTCACGCAGCGCTCTTTCTCTATATGAAACGGATAAAAGGCAACCGGATTTTCAGACGATATGCCGTTTGGCGGATTTTTTTAACGTATCTGTGGATTATTTGTTAGGTCGTACCGATGATAGATGCGGAGTAGCACGCACGACATATAAGGCGGGCAATAAAGCGGATTTTATACTGCGCGATCCGGATATAAGGGAAGCGCTAGATGAGCTGGATTATATAACAGCCGATGAAAAAGAAAGCCTGCTCACCCATCTGTACGGTATAAAAAGCAAAAGGCAAAGGGCCAGAGACGATAAATAACCGCAAAAATGGCATAAATAAGCAAAAGCGGACATATAATATGCGATAAGGACTTTTGTCCTAGTAACCAAGCGAATTCAGCAGTTCAAAAAACCCCGGAAACGACACTTCAACGCATTCAGCCCCTTCTATAGAAGTATTACCGTCGGCTAGCAAGGCGGCTATAGCCGCTGCCATAGCTATGCGGTGGTCACCTTTCGGATTTGTGTGACATCCTTTTAAACGCGATTTTCCCTTTATGATTATGCTGTCATCGGTTGTGTCCACTTCTGCCCCGAAATTGCGCAGCATATGGCTTATAGCAGCTATCCTATCGCTTTCTTTCACGCGCAGTTCTTGAGCATCTTTTATTACGGTAGTCCCTTCGGCTAACGAGGCCGCTACTGCCAGTATCGGGATTTCATCTATAAGACGGGGTATAATGCCGCCGCTTATGGTTATGCCGTGCAGGCGGCTGGTGGCTACGGATATATCAGCTACCTCCTCCATATTCCATAAGCGCCGGTTTGATATCGTTATGTCGGCTCCCATATCCTTGTATGCATCCAGTATGCCGGTACGCGTTGGATTTATGCCGACATCTTGTATAGTTATATGCGATTCAGGGCACAGCATAGCCGCTGTTATGATAAACGCAGCCGACGATATGTCGCCGGGTACGTTTATATGCGCGCAGTGCAGCGCTTGCGCAGGCCATATGGTGGTGGAACGGGGGCTCTCAAAGTCCAGCTCATCGGCTAAAATACGTACGTCCATAGCTTTGAGCATTAGTTCAGTATGATCGCGGCTTGGATAAGGTTCGGTTATGGTTGTAGGGCTATCGGCATATAAACCGGCCAGCAATATGGCGGATTTGACCTGTGCGCTGGCCACCGGCATAGCGTAATTTATACCGTGCAGCGGTTTGCCATGTATTATTAAAGGAGCGTGTATGCCCCCATCAGGGCTGTTTATTTCAGCTCCCATCTGGCGCAACGGTTCCACAACGCGCATCATGGGACGGGAGAGTATGGATGCATCGCCGGTTAAAGTGGTGCTAAAGTGCTGAGCGGCCAGTATGCCGCTCAGCAACCTTATAGTAGTGCCTGAGTTTCCGACATCCAGCGGGTGCGTCGGCGGTTTGAGGCCATGCATACCGACACCTTGTACGCATACCCTGTCGCCGCTTACATCGATGGATACGCCGAGTTCTTTAAAGCATGCGATGGTGCTTAAGCAGTCGGCGCCCATGAGAAAGCCGTCTATATAAGTGATGCCGTCGGCTATAGAGCTGAGCATCACAGCTCTATGCGATATGGATTTGTCGCCGGGTACGGTTATTGAACCCCTTATATGGCTTTTTGGGGATATGTTTATTTTCATTTTATCTTACCAACCTCCTATGAATCGGCAAACACTTTATAGCCATGGCTTTGCAGTATATCGACAGCGGTGCGCTGTGTTTCCCTGTCGCTGAAGGATATCTTTAGCGCCCCCGATGTATCCTCGCGGCTGTTTAATATGCCGATATTCTTTATATTCAAGCTGTGTTGTCCAAGTAGTGTGGCTATTTCTCCTATTGTACCGGGTTTATCGTCTACGTCTACTATTATATCGAATGTGGGATAAACATATGATTTGTTTACAATCGGCATATCGCTGCGCCACTGTTTGGCATCGATAAAATAGGATAAAATTGACTCAGCATCCTTATCGTCTAACATATTGGCAAAACGCGATAATACGGCTATGAAGTCATCTATAGACCGTTTTACAGCGGAGGCGTTGGCCAGGCATATTTCGCGCCACATGTATGGATTCGATGCTGCTATTCGCGTCATATCCCTGAATGCCCCGGCAGCCAGTAATTTCATATATTCGGCGTTATGTTGGTCCTTTGTAAAATGCATGAGCGAAGATGCCAATACATGCGGCAGGTGGCTTACAGCGGCTACTACCTCATCATGCGTATCTGCGTCCATTATTACAGGTATAGCCCCCATCGAGCGTATTATATGCGATAATTTGTCTAACGCTTCATCATCGCATGTTGAAGGTGGTGTCAATATATAGTAGGCATTTTCCAATAGACGGCTGTTTCCGGCATGATATCCTGATTTCTCAGTACCGGCCATTGGATGGCCGCCTATGAAAATGGTATCGCCGAGCAAAATAGTTTCTATACCATACATTATAGGCGCTTTAACGCTAGCCGTATCGGTTAGTATACAGCCCTTTTTGACATGCGGTACGATAGCGCTTACCATTGCTTGAACAGAAGAGACGGGCGTGCATATAAAAACGATATCGGCGTCGATTGGGCCTGGTATATTTGGATCATCCACTACTATACCGTCCGATATTACATTATCTTCAAGGGCTGCATGGACATAATCGGCATTTTTATCTATGCCGATTATGCGATGAATATCAGCCTTGTACCTTAGTGCCCTGGCTATGGAACCTCCTATGAGCCCTAAACCTACTACGGCTACCGCAGCTATATCATCCATTTACATGCTCCATAGCGTCGTGTAAAATCGTTACTCTCTTCATAAGGTCAGCGAAGTCGTCTGGCGCTAAGGATTGAGGGCCGTCGGATAATGCATGCAATGGATCCCGGTGCACTTCCACTATAAGCCCGTCAGCGCCGGCTGCTATAGCAGCCAGCGACATAGGTATAACTAAGTCGCGTTTACCGGTGCCATGGCTGGGATCTACTATTACCGGCAAATGTGTCTTCTCCTTTAATACTGGTACGGCGCTTATATCCAGCGTATTACGCGTGGCGGTTTCAAAAGTTCTTATGCCACGTTCGCACAGTATGACCTGGTAATTACCCTCGCTCATTATATATTCGGCTGCATTTAACCATTCCTCTATGGTGGCCGATATGCCGCGCTTCAGTATGACAGGCACTCGAGCCTGGCCGGCCTCGCGGAGGAGCTGAAAGTTTTGCATATTGCGTGCGCCTATCTGTATGATGTCCAAGTATTTCAAGGATATTTCCAAAGTGGCCGGCGAGATAACCTCCGATACAATGGGCAAACCTGTGGCGTCTCTGGCTTCGGCCAATATCTTAAGGCCCTCTTCTTCCAGGCCTTGAAATGAATAAGGGGATGTCCGAGGTTTGTATGCGCCGCCGCGCAGCATATGAGCGCCGGCATTTTTGACGGCTATGGCCGTGGCCAGGGTTTGTTCCTCGCTTTCTACAGCGCATGGACCGGCTATCACCGTTAGAGAGCCGCCGCCGATCTTGTGGCCTCGTACCTCTATGACAGTAGGTTCGGGTTTGAAAGTTTTAGTGACCAATTTGTATGGTTCGGCTATCGGTATGGTCTTTTCCACGCCGGGCATAAGCTCTATGGGGGTATCGCCCAATAGGCGTTTGTCCCCTATAATGCCTATTATGGTGTACTCGGCTCCCGTCGATATATGAACGCCAAGGCCGAGTTTTTTCAGATATTCCGATATGTTATCGATTTGTTGTTGGGTTGCATTGGGTTTCATTACTATAACCATATTACCATGCTTCCTTTCTATGATTTATGTTTTCACCATACTACCATTCTTCTGCTTTTGGTATTATAGGACCTCTTTTAATGCGCTTATGAACGCCTCGTTTTGCTCGGGAGTACCTATTGTTACCCTGATCCAATTGTCCATTTTAAAGATTTCACCCGAACGAACTATGATGCCGTGAGTCAATAAATCGCGGAATATCTGACGGCTATCGCGGTCAACGTTTACCATAATGAAATTGGCCTGTGTGGGTATATATTCCAAACCCATTTCATCGAAAGCAGCATACAGGTATTTCTTGCCTTCATCATTATTCTGCTTGCTTTTGGATAAAAAATCCCTGTCTTCAAGCGCGGCCAGGGCGGCTGATTGAGCGACGCTGTTTACGTTAAACGGCGCCCTTATGCGGTTCAGCAGGTCTATAATAGCCGGATTTGCAATACCGTAGCCTAGCCTCAATGAGGCCAAACCATATATTTTGGAAAAAGTTCTCAATACTATGATGTTATCATACCTATCTACCAAATTTATGCTTTCCGGATAAGACGGATCATCGGTATATTCGTTATATGCCTCGTCTATGACGACGAGTATGTTTTTAGGTACTGCATCTATAAACTCCAGTTGTTTTACGCCCGAATATATGGTACCCGTAGGGTTATTGGGGTTGCACAGCCATATAACCTTGGTCTTGTCGGTTATGGCGCTATAAAATGCGTCGAGGTCAAATGTATGATTCTTAAGAGGTACCTCTATGCATTGGCCGCCCATCAGCTCAACGGATGCCTGGTATTCTGAAAACGTAACGTTACCTATTAAAGCCTGATCGCCGGGTTCTATATATACGTGTGATATCAATTCTACTATTTCATCCGAGCCGTTTCCGAATATCAATTGCTCGGGCTTGACATTGAGTTTTTTGACCATAGCCTGTCTCAATTCGGTGCAATTGCCGTCGGGATAGATGGCCAGTTCGCCCATCATGTCTGATATGGCTTTTTTGGCCAGCGGCGAGCACCCTAAAGGGTTTTCATTGGATGCCAGCTTTATAACGTTTTGTAAACCCAGTTCGCGCTTTACATCGCCGATAGGCTTGCCGGGTATATAAGGTTTCATTTTGGGTATAACTTCTCTCGGTTTTAGCACTATCATCATCCTTTCTATAATTTCAGCAGTAAATTCTCTGGTATATCGCTGAATATACCTGTTTGACCGATGCCGGTGGGCAGTATAAAAGTCAGCTTGCCGTCGGCGACCTTCTTGTCGTGATACATGGCCGGCAATAACTGCCGCATAGTTATGCCTGGAGGCTCTACGGGCAAGGAAGCGGCTTTGAGAAGCTTGATTAACCTCTCCGTATAGCTTTTATCTGTGAGTCCCATGATATTAGCCAATCTGGCGGCGTATACCATACCTATGGATACAGCTTCACCGTGCAGATAAGCGCCGTACCCTGCTTCTACCTCTATAGCGTGGCCGAAGGTGTGCCCGAAATTGAGCAGTGCTCTTTTGCCGTTTTCTGTTTCATCGCTCTGAACTATACCGGCTTTTATTTGACACGAGCGCTTGACGGCGTATGCCAAGGCTGCTTCATCTAATGACATTATATCACTTATATGTTGTTCCAGCCAATAGAAAAAAACCTCGTCCAAGCCTGCACCGTATTTTATTACCTCGGCTAATCCGGCTGAAAGCTCGCGCTTGGGCAATGTTTTGAGAACGGATATATCGGCTATAACAGCTTTTGGCTGGTGAAATGCTCCTATAATGTTTTTGGCCATAGGATGGTCTACAGCAACCTTGCCTCCTACACTGCTGTCTACCTGGGCCAATAACGAAGTCGGTATTTGTATAAAGTCGATACCGCGCATATATGTGGCTGCAACAAAACCTGCCAGATCGCCTATAACGCCGCCGCCCAGAGCGATGATGCATGAGCGGCGATCCATGCCGGCTTTTAAGGCCGCTGTATATAGTTCCATGGCATGATCCATAGTTTTTGTGGTTTCACCGGGGGGCATCGGTTGCATATGGATTGTCATACCGTTTTCTGTGAAGGATGCTGGCAGCGTTTGACCATATAGAAGCTCCACATTCTGATCGGTTACGATCATGGCCTTGCCTTTTATCCAAGGTTTGAGCAGCGAAGCTGCATCTTGTAGCAGTCCGGTTCCTATAAATATCGGATAAGAGCGGCTCTTGAGTTCTACATTTACAATCTCCATTATAAAAGCTCCTTTACATCTCACTCGCTTGTTTTATATATCCCATATAATTGCGCTTGAGTTCTTCTAGAGAATCTCCGCCGAATTTTTCCACTACAGCGCAGGCCATAGTCCATGCCGCTGCGGCTTCGCCTACTATACTGGCCGCCGGTACGGCACATATGTCCGATCGCTCTATACTTGCGCTAAAAGCCTCTTTGGTCTTTATATCAACGCTGTTTAACGGTTTGTATAGTGTGGGTATAGGTTTCATCGCGGCGCGAATCACTATAGGCTGTCCGTTGGATATACCGCCTTCTATACCGCCGGCATTGTTGGTTTGCCGATAGAACCCGTGTTCCGATGAGTAATATATTTCATCGTGGACCGTGGAGCCAGGCATAGCGGCTCCTTGAAAGCCAAGGCCTATCTCTATACCTTTTATGGCTTGTATGCTCATAAAGGCCTGAGCCAGCAAGCCATCCAAGCGTCGGTCCCATTGCACATGACTGCCCAACCCTACAGGCACGTTGTATATTATGACCTCAAATACTCCTCCTAGCGAATCGCCTTGCCGGCGGCAGCTATCTATCTCAGCCATCATGGCTTTGGATACTGCCGGATCTATGCACCTCACGAGCGATGCGTCGGCTAATTCGGCAATTTTATCAATGGAATGGGGCTGTTCGCTCAATGCTACAGATCCTATTCGCGTTACATGGCTGCAAATGCCTATGCCTAACGGCTTTAAAAGCTGGCGCGCAACAGCTCCGACCGCTACCCGAGCAGCCGTTTCGCGGGCGCTGGATCGCTCCAATACAGGGCGGATATCCTGAAGATTATACTTTATGGCACCGGCAAGATCAGCGTGTCCCGGTCTGGGACGGGTAACGGTTTTTTTATCATCTGGCGGCGGCGCTTGGGGGTCCATATAATCCTGCCAGTGGGACCAATCTTTATTGCATATATGCAGCGCTATGGGGGCTCCGGTAGTCTTACCATGAAGTATACCGCCGTCTATATGCACGCTATCGCTTTCTATTTTCATGCGGCCGCCGCGGCCGTAACCGCGTTGACGGCGCTGAAGTTCGACATTGATATCATCGGTGTTTATATCCACATTAGCAGGCATACCGTCTATTATGACGCTTAGCATAAACCCGTGGGATTCGCCGGCTGTAAGGTATCTGAGCATGGCCAACCGTCCTCTCTTTATATATTGAAATTATTTTATACCAAAACGGCATGCAACGCAATATGCCCCGGGCGATGCAAATAAAGTTGAATTTGTGTTAAATTCGTGTTAAATTAATATTAATTCTATGATATAATGAAACCAATAGCGGAAGCTAAATATTTCGAATCAGGGGGAATGTGCTTTGAAAGATTATCATGCTGATGAATTGAGAAATGTAGCTTTGGTAGGCCATGGCAGCGATGGCAAGACCACCGTAGCTGAGGCGATGTTGTATTTGGGTAAGGCCACTGATCGATTGGGCAAAGTGACCGAGGGCAATACAGTATCGGATTACGATCCCGAAGAAATAAAGAGGAAGATATCGCTGAATACCTCTGTATTACCTATTGAATGGCATAACTGCAAATTAAATATAATAGATACCCCAGGGTATTTCGACTTTGTAGGCGAGATGCTGGAAGGCTTGAGAGCCGTAGACGGTGCGATGATAGTGGTTAGTGCCGTGTCGGGTATAGAGGTCGGCACAGAAAAAGCATGGGATTATGCTGACCAATATGGTTTGTCTAAAATGGTGTTTGTTAACCAGATGGATAGAGAAAATGCTGATTTCGATAAAACGGTATCTCAGCTCAAAGATAAATATGGCACTCATATATTGCCATTGCAGTTGGCTATTATGCAAAACGATCGTTTTGCTGGATTTATAGATCTGATCGAACTCAAAGCATATGCTGTAGATAATAATGGTCAAACCAAAGAGATCCCTATCCCTCCCGATATGAACGATAGCGTGCAGGAAGCGCGTGAAGCCATTATAGAGTCGGCCGCTGAAGGCGATGAAGCGCTGATGGAGAAGTTCTTTGATGGCCAACAATTAACCATTGATGAGATAAAGCGGGGCATAAAAGCAGGCGTTTTGGATGGTTCTGTAGTACCCGTATTGTGCGGCGCTGGATTTATTGTGGCAGGCATAAATTATGCTATGGATGCTATAATAGATTATATGCCCTCGCCTAAAGACAAAGGGGCTGATGAGAATAAGCCATTTTCCGCTGTAGTATTTAAAACAGTGGCTGACCCGTTTGTGGGTAAACTCTCACTTTTCCGTGTGGAGTCGGGCCGTTTAACCTCTGATACCGCTGTGTATAACTCTAATCAGGATAAAACCGAGAAAGTCGGACAAATATATCTGATGAGAGGGAAAAAACAGGTACCAGTAGATGCCATAAACGCCGGTGATATAGGGGCTATAGCTAAACTGCAGTATACTGTTACAGGGGATACATTATGCGATCCTGCGCATCCTGTTAGATTGAAAGGTATAGATTTCCCCGCTCCGGTTATATCTAAAGCGGTAGAGCCTAAATCCAAAGGCGATGAAGACAAGATATCAATGGGATTACATAGGCTGGCTGAAGAAGACCCCACGTTTACAGTAGAAAAAAATGTGGAAACCGGCGATATGCTCATATCGGGTATTGGGGAGCTGCATTTGGAGATTATAACCCAGAAGCTTCATAGTAAGTTCGGTACCGATGTTATATTAAGGGACCCTAAAATACCCTATAGGGAGACCATTCGTAAATCTGCCAAAGCGGAAGGCAAGCATAAAAAACAGACTGGTGGACACGGCCAATACGGTCATGTATGGATTGAATTTCAACCTTTGAACGATTCCTCGGAGACGTTTGTATTTGAAGACAAGATAGTGGGTGGCGTGGTACCGCGTCAATACATACCTGCGGTAGAGAAAGGCCTTAGGGAGTGCATAGAGCATGGTGTGTTGGCAGGATATCCGTTGATAGGGGTTAAAGCCATATTATACGATGGTTCATATCACCCGGTAGATTCTTCAGAAATGGCATTTAAGGTGGCAGCCTCTCTAGCGTATAAGAAGGGTATAGCAGAAGCTGATCCGGTTTTATTGGAGCCTATAATGCATGTAGAGGTTATTGTTCCGGAAGAATACATGGGAGATATAATGGGCGATATAAATAAGAGACGGGGGCGCATACTTGGCATGAACCAGGTGGAAGGCGGTTTGCAGCAAATAGTGGCTGAGGTACCTATGGCCGAGATGTTCAAATATGCCACTGAGCTCAGGTCTATGACGCAGGCCCGAGGGACATTTGCAATGCGTTTTGAGCGTTACGAAGAAGTACCTTCTAATATAGCGGCTAAAATTATAGAGGAAGCCAAACGAGCACAACAGGAAGAATAAGGATAAAAAATATGCTGTAATGCCTCTTGACAGAGGCATTACAGTGGTGTACAATAGTTGTTGCTGGTCAAAATATTGCCGGAGTGGCGGAACTGGCAGACGCACGGGACTTAAAATCCCGCGGCTCGAGAGAGCCGTACCGGTTCGATTCCGGTCTCCGGCACCAGCAAGATTATTATATCGTCGCGGGGTGGAGCAGTCAGGTAGCTCGTCGGGCTCATAACCCGAAGGTCGAAGGTTCAAATCCTTCCCCCGCAACCATGGCGGTGTAGCTCAGGTGGCTAGAGCATGCGGTTCATACCCGCAGTGTCAGTGGTTCGAATCCACTCACCGCCACCAATTTTTATTACCTGTTGAGAAGTCTACAATTCTCAACAGGTATTTTATTTTGCATAGAACCTTATGTTACCGATTCTAACATTGCTAGTGACTTTTTCTATAAACAGCGCTATAATAATATTAGTAAATTTTGAGCAAAGGAGGGCCAGTATTTGTGGTAGACGAGAAGTTCATGATGGATGGTTTTAATCGAGTGCTGGATGCCATGGATAATCTAGAGCGGCGCTTCAATGAGCGCATACATGGGCTTGAGCAGCACTTCGATGAACGTATGGATAGGCTTGAGCAACGTGTGGGTGCTTTAGAACAGCGCATGGATAAGGTAGAGGTCGATATAGCAGGGTTAAAGCAAGGACAGCAAACGATTGTGGAGCGTTTGGATAAAATCGAGGATAAATTTGAAAAGGAGGATGGTACATATGACAATGATTGATGTGCATAAAATTCATTATGCAGGGTGGGATAATTGTATCCAGGTATCCAACGGAATAATTGATATAGTGGCTACCACAGATGTGGGCCCGCGCATAATACGTTTTGGTTTTAAAGGCGATGTAAATGAATTTTGTGAAAGAAAGGATCAGGTAGGCAAGAAAGGCGGGGATGAGTGGTACATATATGGCGGGCATAGGTTATGGCATAGTCCGGAAGCAAAGCCGCGTTCGTATATTCCAGACAATAAGCCGGTAGCATGGAGCATCATAGATGATGGAATAAAACTCAGCCAAGATACCGAACCTGAGACCCATATAAAAAAAGAAATGGAAATAACGATGGCTGCTGATAAAGCTGCTGTCAATATAAAACATAGATTGATCAACGAAGGGCTTTGGCCCGTACGATTGGCGCCATGGGCATTGACGGTTATGGCTACCGGGGGAAAAGAGATAGTACCTCAACCGCAAAGGGATACAGGCCTGCTGGCCAATCGGCTTCTAGTGTTGTGGCCTTATTCAAAAATGAACGATCATAGGGTGTGTTGGGGTGATAAATACATAACGCTGCTTCAGGATCCTGATTGTGAGCCGCCGTTTAAATTTGGCCTTTCAAACGAATATGGCTGGGCAGCTTATGCCAACCACGGGCATATGTTTGTAAAACGGTATAAGCATCAGCCTGATGCTGCCTACCCTGATTTCGGTGTATCGTTTGAGACGTATACCACTGACTTTATGACCGAGATAGAGTCGCTAGGCCCCATGGTAGAGTTGCAGCCTGGCGAATCGGTAGAGCATAGCGAAGAATGGTTGCTATTCGATAATATATCCATGCCGTCTGATGATGAAAGGCAAATCGATGAGTTAATCAAAGCCATCGGCTTGAGTTAAATTAAAGAAAATTTTACGCAAAGGCTCTTTATTTTTTATTTATTGATGGTATAATAGTTGGAGCAAATTTATAGTTGAATAATTTATAAATGAATAAGAGGTATTATATTGACTAGATTTACTCCAACACAAATATTAGTTATGGGTTTTGCCGCTATAATACTTACGGGCACGCTGTTGTTGATGCTGCCCATATCTTCTGCAGCGGGACAAAATACTGACTTCATTACCTCGCTATTTACGGCCACATCAGCTGTGTGTGTCACTGGCCTGGTAGTGGTGGATACCGGCACTTATTGGTCGCTGTTTGGCCAGATAGTGATAATGCTATTGATACAGGCGGGTGGCCTCGGCTTTATGACTATGGCCACGCTCGCCTCTATGCTGCTTGGAAGGCGTATAGGTCTGAAAGAGCGTCTGGTGATACAGGAGGCATTGAACGAGTTTTCACTGCAAGGTTTGGTCAAGCTAACGCAGCGCATATTGATAACCACGGCATTATTTGAGCTCTCAGGTATGGCGTTACTATCGACGCGCTTTATACCGATTTACGGTATAGGCAAAGGGCTTTATTTCTCTTTATTCCACGCTGTGTCGGCATTTAATAACGCCGGATTCGATATTATAGGGGATTTTGTCAGCTTTACTCCGTTTGTAGGTGACATAATTATAAACTTCACTGTAATGGGCCTGATCATAATAGGGGGTATAGGCTTTGCTGTCATAATGGATGTGTTCTACAACTGGCATGTAAAGCGCCTTTCGCTGCATACAAAACTGGTGCTTACTACTACTACTGTGTTGATAGTTGCTGGTTTTTTGTTCTTTTTCTTTGTGGAATATAATAATCCAAAAACGCTCGGCCCTTTGTCCGTACCAGTTAAGGCTATGGCTGCTCTTTTTCAATCTATAACACCAAGGACAGCCGGTTTCAACACCATCTCAGAAGG
This sequence comes from Mahella australiensis 50-1 BON, assembly GCF_000213255.1. Classification (NCBI taxonomy): domain Bacteria; kingdom Bacillati; phylum Bacillota; class Clostridia; order Mahellales; family Mahellaceae; genus Mahella; species Mahella australiensis. The sequence goes on along the minus strand of NC_015520.1, from coordinate 1,830,850 downwards.
AGACCTCACCGATGCATCCAAGTTTGTGACCATTTTGCTCATGTATACCGGCGCTTCTCCTGCTTCTACTGGCGGTGGTATAAAGACTACCACGTTGAGTACCATAATCTTAGCGGTGGCTGCTGTGCTCAGAGGCAGAGAGAATGTCAATATATACGGCAAAAGGCTGTCATGGACGCTGGTGATGCGCTCGCTTTCCATAGCTGTGCTAGCATTAGGTTTGATATCAGCGGTTACTATTATATTGTCTTTAGCCGAAAATCAAGCGTTTATAAAAGTACTGTTTGAAACCGTATCGGCTTTTGGTACAGTGGGATTATCTACAGGCATAACGCCTACGTTGTCGGCGGTTTCGAAAATAGCACTTGCGTTTACTATGTTTGCCGGCAGGGTGGGACCGCTTACCATTGCCGTAGCGCTGCTGCAAAGGCAGCATGGGATGAAGGACTTATGCAGATATCCTGAAGAAAAAATTATGGTGGGATAATATGGAGGTTTTTATGAAGCAGTTTGCAGTTATAGGGTTAGGAAGATTTGGCATAAGCGTGGCCAAAACTTTATACGAAATGGGACATGATGTGTTGGCTATAGACAAAAATGAGGAATTGATCAGCGCTATATCGGATTATACGACGCATGCTGTTCAAGGCGATGCATCCGAGGAAGGCGTATTACAGTCACTAGGCATAAAAAATTTTGATGTGGCTGTGGTGGCTATCGGAGGCGATATAGAAGCCAGCATAATGGTTACTATGATAGTAAAGGAACTTGGCGTTAAATATGTGTTAGCGAAAGCCCAGAATGATATGCATGCACGAGTGCTATACAAAATAGGGGCCGATAGAGTAGTATTTCCGGAAAGAGACATGGGGATTCGCGTGGCTCATAACCTCGTATCTACCAATATAATGGATTATATAGAGTTGTCACCCAATTATAGCTTAATGGAATTGTCAGTATTGCCCATTTGGGTTGGTAAATCGCTTAAAGAGCTAAACATGCGTACAAAGTATGGCATAAATGTTATAGCTATAAAGCGAGGGGAATCAATAAATGTGACGCCCAAAGCGGATGATGTGCTTCGCAAAGGCGATGTGTTAATAGTAGTAGGTACTGCTGATGATATAGGTAAATTAGAGGCGCTATCCGGAAGAGTGGCAGGCTAATATATGATTATCTCCGATGGTAACCCGCGCATTAAATTGGTAAGAAGCCTTGCCTCCTCGCATGGGAGAAAGAAAAGCGGCCTATATTTTATTGAAGGGGCAAAGTTGATAGAAGAGGCTATAAAGGCAAATGAGGATATCTTATTTATTGTTTATTCATCCGATTTCGGTGACAGCACTCTTCTGAAACTCATTATCGATAGAGATATAGATAATTTTTCGGTTTTGCCTGATGTATTTGTCAATATTGCAGATACCGCAACACCGCAAGGCGTCCTTGCTGTATTAAAACAACAACAAAGGGATTGGCATGAGATAATGATGCTCGAACACTGCCTGCTGTTGGTATTGGATGCCGTACAGGACCCGGGAAATGTAGGTACCATGATACGCACAGCGGATGCGATGGGCTTTAGCGCTGTTATAGCCGGTCGAGGTACCGCTGATCAATACAACCCTAAAGTACTGCGCGCCGCTATGGGTTCGTCGTTTCATATGCCGGTTTATAATGATGTTCCATTGCCTGAAGCATTGACCGAATTAATGGAGCGAGTATCTGTATTGGCAGCTGTGCCACGCGGCGGGATAGATATAGATGAGGCGCCTCTAGCTGACAGAACAGCTATCATTATAGGCAATGAGGCGCGGGGTATAAGTGATAAGGTTATGGATAATGCGGCATATACGGTTAGCATAGGTATGCCCGGCCGCGCAGAATCGCTCAATGCGTCTATCGCAGCCGGCATAATAATGTATGAGATATCACGCCGCTGGTACTCCACTAACTGATCACTGGCCCAATTGGGGAAGTTTATCGTTGCTCTCATCTATTACTTCAACAGGTTTGTCAATGGCCTTAAATCGTATCAGTGCATAAGGATAAGTGATAACCTGCGTTACCATATCGTTTTTGCCGGGCTCAGTAAAGCGTACTGTAAGCGTAAGTTTGCCATTTTTGTTCTCGATAAGGTCCAATACCTCAACGGTATATCCGCCTGTGGGTTTTTCACCGGCTGCTACATAGATGTAGTCGCTGTCGTTTTCAGTGTAATAGATATAACCTTTTTTCTTCTTTACCTGCTCTATAGTTTCCTGTAGTTTTAATGGGGCATCTGAGACGTCTATTTTTTCGTATTTTATATTATTTTGGGCTGTGTTGCTATTGCCTGATGATGAACAAGCCAGTGTTCCTAGTATCATAACCAGCGCAATAAATATTATTGTAAAAATATTCTTCACGATGTTCACTCCTTCCTATCTGTATAGACGTATGAACAAACCCAAAAGTTCCAGTTAACAGATTTTACATAAACTTAACATAGCATTTACGTGAATTTAACACAAATTTTCTCTATAGTGCTATTCTATAAGAGGATTCACACCGGTGAGTGAATCTATATAAATTAATTATACTATAGAGGGGGTAAAATACAATGTCTAAAAGATTCGGCATGAAGAAATTATGTGCTGGTTCCTTATTGTTATTATTGGCAATACTGGTGATGATATCGGGGATTACAACGTCTGCGATGCTTAAAACAGCTTTAGCCAGTGGAGATGAAATACCCGCTGCAAAATTGCCGCAGCAGATAGGCCTTGCCATGACTGATGACCCGCAAACCAGTATCAGCATCAATTGGACAACGATCGATACGACTTTGACCGATGCACAGGTTAAAGTATGGGAGAAGAATGCCGAGGAAAGCACAGCGGTAACATATGAGGCGAGTATCGAGAAGAGAACTGTGGTCGAATCGATCATTAAAGACGAGAATGGACAAGTCATAACTGAGAAAAACTTCTATTCAGCGACATTGGATGAATTGAAACCGAACACAGAGTATTCTTATCGCCTTGTCGCCTACGATGGTGAAACTAAAATAACCGGAGAGGTGAGGAATTTCAAGACAGCGCCGGCATCGGAAGATCCATATACATTCATCTATGTAGCTGATCCGCAAGTAAGCGGCTTTCATGCTAAGGCTTGGAACGCAAATCTGGATATCGCAAAGGAAATGTTTCCGGATGCACGTTTTATCTATATAGCCGGTGACCTTACAGATAAAACGCCTAATGAGGGGCAGTGGGAAGGCTTCTTCAATCAGCCGGGAAATGAGCAGTATAACGATAAATATAGCGGTAGTTGGATATCCGAATTGCCTGTGGCAGCCACCATGGGCAATCATGATGGCGGTCCTAACAAGGACGGAGCAGACGGCATGGCAAGCCACTATACATGGTTAAGCCAAATAGACGGTATTCCTGTAACGTATGCATTTGATTATGGAGCAGCCCGTTTTATAATACTCAATACGGAGTATCGCGCAGACGAGGATTTGGAAAAACAGATTGCTTTTTTGCGCCAGGAAGTGGCCGAAGCTAAAGATGAGGGCAAATGGACGATAGTCGGCATGCACAAAACTCCGTATTCAGGCGGAGACCATATGGACGATGCCGATGTCAAGTTATTGAGGCAGCGTCTGGCTCCGGTTTTTGTCGAATTGGATGTGGACATGGTACTCCAAGGGCACGACCATGTCTTGAGCCGCGGCCTTGTAAAACTGAACGGTTATAAGGCGGATGTTACAGAAAAGATAGGGGATAGGACATATAGCGCCAAGGCTCCGGGGCATGCGCCGTTATATTATGTGGCAAATTGCGGGAGCACTCTCAAATTCTATTCCCCGCTCAAGGATAATGACTGGATCTCGGAATATGACCCCGTTGCACCGGATTACGGTTTCTTGGATATTGATTCGGCTATGCCTGTGGGGCATGCGCTTAATCCTCTTGGACCGAGCACCGACGATGAACAGGAAGAGGCCAATCCGAATTTTTATAGGGCTCCCACTTTTGTGGCGGTAACTGTATCCGAGGATAGCGTTAAATTTGATACTTATATGACCGGATTTGACAGTGAGGCGAATACGGTGGTAAAGGACACATTCCTCTATGACAGCTTTACATTGAACAAAGCAGATGTAGATGTATCGCTTGCGCCAGATAAGGATTCAATATCGGCCGATTCAAACGGAACTGTTGAACTCAGTATAGCAGCTAAAGATGAAACAGGCGAAGATATCGATCTTTCCAATGCAGCTATCACATACCAATCCTACAATGACGATGTGTTGAAAGTAGCTGCGGATGGTACCGTAACGGCACAGAACAGGCCCGCAGATGATGTGACTGTAAATATATGGGCAGAGGTAAACGACGGCGTCAACACCTATATAAGCAATATTCTTCCTATAAAGGTTGATGTTGTACCTCCGGCACGGATAAGCGGCCAGGACAGATTTGAAACCGCTGTGGCAGCCGCCAAAAAATACTATCCTCTGACATCTACGGTAATACTGGCCGCAAATACCAACGATTTTGCAGATGGATTAGCGGCGAACATGTTAGCTGGGACTTTAGAAGCACCGATATTGCTAACCAATACCGATGAGATTCCGGCTGCTGTAGATAAATATATGATGCATGCTGGTGTTAAGAATGTATATCTGCTTGGAGGACCTACGGTAATATCCGAAGATATAGAGAAAGAATTGGTCGACAAAAAATACACTGTAACGAGAATTTATGGAGATAATCGAGAAGCTACTGCTGCAGCGATAGCTAATAAGGCCGAAGAATTGGGCGGTCAATTAAAGGATACCGCTATTGTGGTTAATGGTTATGCTCCGGCCGATGCATTGGCTGCAGGTCCGGCGGTAAGCGACGGCATGCCGCTCCTGATGGTGAATAGAAACAGCATACCTGTTTCCACAAGAAACATCTTGAACGAGTCCGTCATAAAGAATATCATAATAGTGGGTGGTACAGGCGTTGTATCGCCAGTAGTAGCCGATGAGTTAGAAGAACTGGTAAGCGGTACTGTTGTACGCGCAGGCGGGATAGATAGAATAGCTACGAGCATAGCGTTGGCTGAAAGGTTAAAACTGCCAAATGCTGTCATGGTAGGCTACAATGGGTTGGCCGACGCCGTAGCAGCGGGATATGTAGGTTCGATCGAAAAAAGCGCCGTACTGTATACGCAGCAAGAGCAGTTAGACAAAAATGCGGATGCCTATTTAGATAGTATCATAAATGAGGATAGCAGGGTCATGATAATGGGCGGTACAGGCGTGGTTGATAACAGCGTGGAAGGGTATATAAGGAACAAAATAATGCCGTCAAAATAGGAGAAACATATTAGAAATATAGCAAGAGAGACCTGCACATAGGCAGGTCTCTCTTGCTATAATAGCCGATCATCGACTTAATACACTTTTAGTTTCTTTTCTACCGTTGAAATGTTTGTGAAGTCATTATCATCATGCAACAGATAAAGATCATTTTCAATAGCGATCTGCACTATTAGCAGATCGATTGTGCTTCGTACCGTAATGCCGCTTTTCCTGCATTTCATATATAACCTTGCTGCCATTTCAAAAGATTTAGTCCCATTCTTTAACTCATAGAACCTTTGGCTTTTAAGATAATCGTTGAGCAAATTGAATTCTTTTTCGGTCCTTGCCCCTTGAATCAATTCTTGATAAATGAAATTGTTGATGCCATAAGGTATATCTTTCTCGATTATTTCTTCAAATCGGATTACTTTTTCATTTCTTAATCCTTTAAAAAATTTTATCAGAACCGATGTATCTACTAAGACCATTCAAATGCCTTCCCTCATGCTTTTATAATCATAATCGTCGGCAAACTGTATTTTGCCCTTTAAGTCCATCAGATTCTTCCGCTTGCGGTTATCCACATATTCCTCTAATGCCAGTTGTATCAATTCCCTTTTTGTTTTAGCGTTGCTTAGCCTGAAGGCTTCTTCGACAAGTTTGTCGTCCAGTACAATATTTGTCCGCATTTTTATACACCTCCATATACACATTATAGTGTGTATTATAACCGATGTCAAGAATCGATAATCGAGATCGAACGCTGCTATTGTCTTTTAACGGAAAGTTTGTTACAATGTTAGGCATAGAGATGCGTTGCGAAGGGAGTTAATATTTTCGGATGTTGCATGATGAATTGGACGAAGTAAAACAAGGATTTGTAAACGAATTGGAACAGATAAGCGATTCCGAAGCTCTGGAAGCTTTAAGGGTTAAATACATGGGTAAAAAGGGCTTGATTACCTCGCTATTAAAAGGCATGGGTAAATTACCGTCGGAGGAACGTCCAGCGACCGGCCAAGCTATTAATGGTCTTAAAGAAGAGCTTACAGTACTGCTGGAGGATAAAGCACTTCAGATAAAAGCCATGGAGAGGCAGCGCAAGCTGGAAGCGGAGGCTATAGATGTCACTATGCCGGGCAAAAGGCCGGTTATAGGCGGTAGACATCCGCTCAGCATAGTACGCCGCCAGATAGAAGATATATTCATAGGCATGGGCTTTGAAATAGCCGACGGGCCGGAAGTAGAATATGATTATTATAACTTTGAGGCGCTCAATATTCCGAAAGATCATCCGTCCAGGGATCTTCAGGATACGTTTTATATAACCGATAATATCGTTTTGAGGACGCAGACATCGCCCGTGCAGATCCGCGTCATGGAGAGTCATAGACCACCTATACGCATAATAGCCCCGGGCAGGGTTTATCGGGCAGATGAAGTGGATGCCACGCACTCGCCTATATTCCATCAAATGGAAGGACTGGTGGTGGATCACGGTATTACGATGGGTGACTTGAAAGGCGTATTGGATGTATTTGCTAAAGCACTGTATGGCGAGGATACTAAGACAAAATTTCGGCCACATTACTTTCCATTCACCGAACCCAGCGCCGAGGTCGACGTCACATGTGCGTGGTGTCACGGTCAAGGCTGCCGCATATGCGGTTACTCGGGCTGGATAGAGGTGCTGGGAGCGGGCATGGTGCACCCAAATGTATTGCGCACTGTAGGCATAAATCCAGATGAATACAGCGGTTTTGCGTTCGGCCTTGGTCTGGATAGGCTGACCATGCTTAAGTACGGCATAGATGATATGCGCTTGCTATTCGAAAACGACTATAGATTTTTAAAGCAATTTTGATCGGGAGGATAATAGATGAAAGTTCCGTTGAGCTGGTTAAAGGATTTCGTTGACATAGATGTACCATTAGAGGATTTTGTTGATCGCATGACTATGAGCGGTAGCAAGGTAGAGGCTGTGGAACAGCTCGGTGGGGAGATAAACAACGTTGTGGTAGGCCGCATTATAGAGCGGCATAAGCACCCCAACGCCGATCGCCTGCAGGTCTGCCAGGTGGACATAGGTGGCTCTACAGTTCAGATAGTTACTGCTGCTGATAATATAGAGACGGGTGATTACATACCTGTGGCTTTACATGGAGCAGATTTGGTCGGCGGTGTTAAAATAAAACGCGGTAAATTGCGCGGGGAAGTATCAGAAGGCATGATGTGCTCCGGCAAGGAGCTCGGCCTTACCGAAGAGGATTATCCCGGAGCTGAAACCCATGGCATATTGATATTGGATAAGCCGTATGAGTTGGGTGCCGATATAAAAAAAGTGCTGGGATTAGAGGAAACGGTTGTGGATTTTGAGATAACGCCAAACCGACCGGATTGCCTGTCGATAATGGGAATAGGGCGCGAAGCTGCCGCGACTTTTAAGAAGCCTTTCAATGCATTAGATCCGATAGTAAAAGAAGGCCCCGAGATGGTAGAAGCTGCAGCATCTATAACAGTGGAATGTCCTCAGCTTTGTCCCAGATATGCCACCCGCATTATAACGAATGTAAAGATAGGTCCGTCGCCGAAATGGATGCGTGACAGACTCAAGGCTGCCGGTATCCGGCCTATAAACAACGTGGTCGATATAACCAATTATGTTATGCTCGAATGCGGCCAGCCCATGCATGCTTTTGATCTAAACAGTCTAAAACAGCGAAGGATAGTCGTTAGAACAGCACATGACGGAGAGTTGTTCGAAACGCTGGATGGCGTGCAGCGCAGGCTGGACGGCGATATGCTTGTGATAACCGATGGTATGAACCCCGTAGCTGTGGCCGGCGTTATGGGTGGAGCCAATAGCGAGATAAGCGATGATACACATACCGTATTATTGGAGTCGGCCAATTTCAACAAGGTCAGTGTGCGCAATACGTCGCGTAAGTTGGGCTTGAGAACAGAAGCTTCGTCGCGTTTTGAGAAGGGCCTGGACCCTGAGCTGGTTGCACTGGCTTTGGATAGAGCAGCCGAGTTGTTCAATATGCTGGGGGCCGGTACACCCATGCAGGGTGTTATAGATGTATATTCGATTAAACCGGAACAGCGCGTTATACAAACCGATGTCGAAAGTATAAATGCCTTATTGGGTACTACTATTTCGGCAGATGAGATGAGGGCTATGCTACTCCCGCTCGCCTTTGAAGTAGAGTGCCATGATAGCCGTATGTCGGTAAAAGTGCCGTCATTCAGGCAGGATGTTGTGGAGATGGCCGATTTAGCCGAAGAGGTGGCACGCTTTTATGGCTATGATAGAATAAAACCCACGCTTATGAAGAGCGGCATATCGGTGGGGCGGCGCAACATTAGGCAACAGCTTATGGAATATATAAAGGACGTACTGACGGCGTGCGGTTTATATGAGGTGAATACCTATTCTTTTACCGGATATAGACAACTCAAACAAGCCGGGATAAAAATGGACGAATCATTTAAGCCGGTGACTATAAAAAATGCATTGGGTGAAGATCAGAGCCTCATGCGTCCTACTCTAATACCATCGATGCTGGAGGTATTGGCGCGCAATATAAACCGCGGGGTGGATTCATTTGGCGTGTTTGAAGCGGCCCCTGTATTTTTGGCAAATGAACTGCCGCCGATTACATTACCGCAGCAGCCTATGCGATTAGCCGTAGGGCTCTATGGGAACGTCGATTTCTTTACATTAAAGGGTATAATAGAGGCTGTTTTAGAGGCTTTAGCCATAAAGGGCATATACTTTTCACCTACTCAACGTGACGGCTTTCATCCCGGCAGAACGGCTGAGGTTGCTTTTGACACCACTGTCGTAGGTGTCATGGGGGAGGTTCATCCCGATGTACTGGATAGTTTCGATGTAGAAAAAAGGATTTATATAGCCGAGCTGGATCTCGATATGTTGTTGGACAACGGTACTTTGGATAGGACATATGTTGCGTTGCCCAAATTCCCGGCCGTACAAAGGGATATCGCCATAATGGTTCCAAAGCATGTATTGGCTAGAGATATAGAAAATGTAATAAAGAAAAGTGGTGGCAAACTTATAGAGGATGTGAAACTTTTTGATGTATATGAGGGATCTCAGATTCCAGAAGGCTATAAGAGCGTTGCCTATTCCATAGTATACAGAGCCTCTGACAGAACGCTTACTGATCAAGAGGTAGATAAGCTCCAAGAGCGTATAATAAGGGCTTTAGGAGAGCAAGTAGGAGCACAGTTGCGCGGATAATTACAAAATTCGACAAGAGTATTGTTTATTAGATGGTGGTGATGTATAATAGAAATAGATTATTCGATATTAAAGAAAGGCCGTGGAGAAATGGATAAAGTCGATACCAAGACCCGTACCACTGTTAAGATTCGCGGCAGAGAATACGTCATGAAGGCTTCCGAATCTGAGGAATACATCCATAAAGTGGCTATTTATGTGGACCGTAAAATGGAAGATATCGAAAAGATAAATCCTAACTTAAGCACCACCATGCTGGCTATACTTACGGCGTTGAATGTGGCCGACGAGCTTCTGAAAGAAAGAGAACGCACTAGCAAACTAGAGAAAGAGATTCAAAGGCTCAAAGACGCTTTGAGCAGGTCGCCGCAACTTTATGACATAAATCAGAAATACAAAAAAACAGAGAGGCAGGATCAGGCCCCGGGTAGCGAACAACGCAATGCCTAGGGTTTCTTTTTAAAAATAAATGGATCATCGAACCTTAAAAATATTAGAATTCGACAAGATAATCCAAAAGCTTAAATCCAAAGCTTTTTCTGCATTGGGAGCTGATGTGGCAGAGGCTTTATCGCCTTCGCTGGATAAATATACTATCGATATGTGGCAGCGCCAGACCGATGAAGCTGTATCATATATTCGGCGCCTCGGTTTACCGCCACTGGAAGGTATAAGGGATGTAAAGGATTCTGTTAATGCCGCTGCCGTTGGTGCTACTTTAAGGCCTAAAGAATTGCTCGATATAGCATCTGTGATAAAGACCGCCCGATTGATGAAAGGATATGCGCAAGAGAATGAAAACGCCGACCTTATAGCGGATCTCTGTTATAGCCTACACAGCATGAAGGCTGTGGAAGATGAGATATATCGCTGTATATTATCCGAGGATGAGATAGCCGATGATGCCACGCCGGAGCTTAAAGATATACGGCGGCATATAGCGCAGGCCAATCAAAGAATAAGGGATAAATTAAACGATATAATCCATTCTACTCAGTATCAACGTATGCTGCAAGACCCTATAGTCACAATAAGGAATGGCCGTTATGTGGTGCCAATAAAGCAGGAATGCCGCAGCAGTTTTGAAGGACTTATACAGGACCAATCGGGCAGCGGCGCGACGCTGTTTATAGAGCCTATGGCGGTGGTGGAGGCCAATAATGACCTGAGGGCATACATGCTTCAGGAACAGGAGGAAATAGAACGCATTCTTGCCTCGTTCAGCCATATGATCGGCCAGCACTCCGAAGATATATTGAACGACTTGGGGATACTCGCTCAATTGGACTTGATATTCGCCAAGGGCCAGCTTAGCATTGAGATGAATGCTGTACGGCCGCTGCTTACAGAGAATGATGGCATAATATTTAAAAGAGCCCGACATCCGCTCATTGATCCTGATAAAGTAGTGCCTATAGATTTGGAGTTAGGGCGTCAATTTACCCAGCTCATAATTACCGGCCCTAATACTGGCGGTAAAACCGTAACGCTTAAAACCATAGGTTTGCTTACGCTCATGGCTCAGGCGGGATTGCATGTACCGGCTGGCATCGGCACGCAGATAAGGATTTTTACAGGCGTATATGCCGACATAGGTGATGAACAGAGTATAGAACAAAGTCTTAGCACATTTTCATCGCATATGACCAATATAGTGCACATTTTAAATTCGGCTGATCACCGCTCGCTGGTGCTGCTTGATGAGCTGGGGGCTGGTACTGATCCTACTGAGGGAGCTGCGCTGGCTATGGCCATATTGGATGAATTAAGGCATAAAGGTGCTATAGTGGCGGCTACCACGCATTATAGCCAGCTTAAAGCATATGCATTGAAAACACCTGGCGTGATAAATGCCGGTATGGAGTTCGATGTAGAAACGCTAAGGCCAACGTATCGCCTTATAGTAGGTGTACCGGGTAAGAGCAATGCCTTTATCATATCGCGTAAATTGGGGTTGAGCGATGAAGTTTTAGCAAGAGCGCAGGCTTTGCTAAATGAAAGCGACCTGCGTTTTGAAGACGTTATAGGCAAGCTCGAAGAACAGCGCCATATGGCCGAAAAGGAACGCGCAGAGGCTGCTCAGGTACTGGAGCAGGCGCGCTTATTGGAGCAAAAGTATCAGCAATTAAATACGCAGCTTGAACAAAAGAGAAACGATATAATACACAAAGCCCGCCAAGAGGCTAAGGTTGTATTAAGCAGGGCTAAGAGCCAGGCTGATCAAATAATCAAAGAATTGCGTGATGCACAGATGCAGGCTTCGAAAGAGGCTAATAAGACCATAGAGCAAGCGCGCACAACGCTTAAAAAGGAAATAGAGGAGCTAAGCCCGGAGCAGGAGGCGGGAGAGCATTACAAACCGGTTACGAATGTTAAGCCTGGTATGCAGGTATATATCGTTCCTCTCAGAGCTAGCGGCTTTATCCTTACGCCGCCTGATGCCAATGGCAATGTGCAGGTACAGGTCGGCATAATGAAGGCCGCGGCAAGCTTATCCGATCTTGCAGAATTGCCTGAACATGAGGCGCAAGTCAAAAGTCAACCGACAGGTAAGGCAGCGAGCACATCCCGTTCGCGAGATGTTGGATTGGAGATAGATGTAAGAGGACAGATGTTGGAAGAAGCATTGGCCAATATAGATAAATACTTGGATGATGCAGCTATAAGCGGATTGGAAGAGGTTTTTATAATACATGGCAAAGGTACAGGGGTATTGCGCACCGGTATACAGGATTTTCTTGGCCATCATCCCCATGTTGCCTCCTATAGGACAGGACGTTACGGTGAAGGTGAAATGGGCGTTACAGTGGTAAAACTGAAATAAATTGTATATAATATTACCAGATTGTGAAAAGAAGGTGTGCATTTGAGACAATGCTTGGCGGATATGTGGCGCAAATATAGAGACGTTTTTTATGATTATCTTGGCATTATTTTGGGTACCCTCATAGTAGCCTTATCCTTTAATCTCTTCTTTGTACCGAATAAAATAGCGCCCGGCGGTGTAGGTGGTATAGCTACAGTTTTATACTACTTATTTAAATTTCCTGTTGGGACCACCATGTTGGTATTAAACATACCGCTGTTTTTGGCCGGTGTAAAGGTACATGGCGCCGGTTTTGGATTTAAGACGCTTATAGCTACGGTATTGCTCTCGTTTTTCATAGACGCTATAAAATTGCAGCCGTTGACACATAATGAGATATTGGCAGCGGTATACGGCGGTATAATTATGGGCATAGGTCTTGGCATAGTATTTCGTTCGGATGCCACTACGGGAGGAACCGATCTGGCGGCCAAAATAGTACATAAATTTATGCCTTATATTACCATGGGTTGGTTGCTGTTTATGATAGATACCGCCGTAGTGACGTTTGCAGGTGCGGTATTTGGACCGGAGCAAGCGCTTTATGCGATAATAGCGCTTTTTATCAGTTCATATGTTATAGACCTCATTCAAGAAGGCTTGGGCAGTGCCAAAGCCTTCATAGTTGTATCGGATAAAGCGGACGAAATATCCAAAGTCATATTGCATGATATCGACAGAGGTGTTACACTGTTAGAGGGACGAGGTGCTTATACCCAAAGGAAGAAAGATGTCATACTCTGTGTGGTCAGCCGCACCGAGGTTATAAGGCTTAAAGAAATCATAACAGCTATAGATAACAAAGCCTTTCTTATAATAACCGATGCCCGCGAGGTGCACGGTGAAGGCTTTTAGATATTACATTACATAGGAGGAGAAGTATGCAACAGAATAAAATTGAGTTTCTGGAAGAAAAAGCTAAGCAGGTAAGAGCGGACATCATCTGCTCATTGGCATCGGCTAATTCGGGCCATACCGGCGGTTCACTGTCGGCAGCCGATATATTGGTGGCGTTATATTTTGAAGTGATGAACGTGCGGCCTGACCAACCGAAATGGCCGGATCGCGATCGATTTGTGTTATCCAAGGGGCACGCTGCTCCGGCTCTGTATGCAGTGTTGGCGCATAAGGGTTATTTTTCGAGGGATCACCTGTGGACATTGCGGCAGGCAGGCTCGATATTGCAGGGTCATCCCGATATGAAACGCACACCTGGCGTGGATATGTCGACTGGTTCATTGGGGCAAGGTATATCGGCGGCCAACGGGATGGCGTTGGCGGGTAAGATAGATAAAAAAGATTACCGCGTATATGCTCTTTTAGGCGATGGCGAATTAGAGGAGGGTGAGGTATGGGAAGCGGCCATGACAGCGGCTCACTATAAGCTGGATAACCTCACGGCGTTTGTGGACCATAACCATCTGCAGATAGACGGATTTATCACTGATGTTAAATCGCCCGAGCCGGTGGATGAGAAGTTTAAGGCATTTGGTTGGAATGTATTGTGTATAAATGGTCACGATATGAATGAGATATTAGAAGCTGTAGAACAGGCTAAAGCTACCAAAGGTAAACCTACGGTAATAATAGCCGAAACCGTCAAAGGCAAGGGTGTATCCTTCATGGAATGTCAGGCTGGATGGCATGGCATAGCGCCTAATGCGCAACAAAAGGAACAAGCTCTGAAAGAACTGGGGGTAGAGGTAAATGTCTGATAAAATAGCTACGAGAGAGGCTTATGGCTTGGCGCTGGCTGAGTTCGGAGCACAATATGAAAATATAATCGTGCTGGACGCCGATTTGTCTAAATCTACTAAAACCGAGGAATTTAAGAAGAAATTTCCCGAAAGGTTTATAAATATGGGAATATCCGAGAGCGATATGATGGCTACGGCTGCCGGTATAGCTACCACAGGCAAAATAGTATTTGCCAGCACTTTCGCCATATTCGCCGCTGGACGCGCTTTCGAGCAGGTGCGCAACTCTATAGCCTATCCCAGGCTTAATGTCAAGATAGGCGCTACCCATGCAGGAATAACGGTGGGTGAGGACGGCGGCTCACATCAGGCCGTAGAGGATATAGCGCTTATGAGAGCCGTTCCCAATATGGTCGTCATAAGTCCGGCGGATGCTGTGGAGAGTCGCGCTGCCGTAAAAGCAGCCATTGAATACGATGGTCCGGTATATCTTAGATTTGGCCGTTTGGCCGTTCCAGTCATATACGATAAGGCTAATTATGTATTCGAGATGGGCAAAGGTGTAGAGACAGCTCCGGGTAATGATATTGCTATTATTGCTACCGGTATGATGGTAGGCAGCGCTCTCGAGGCAAGGCAAAAATTGAGCCAGGAGGGCATAAACGCCAGAGTGATAGATATTCATACCATAAAGCCGATAGATAAGGACATAATTGTAAAAGCTGCCGAAGAAACTGGAGCTGTACTTACAGTAGAGGAACATGTGGTAAACGGTGGTCTGGGTAGTGCTGTAGCGGAAGTGCTTTCGGAATACAGGCCTACAATAATGAAACGCATGGGTCTGTATGACCAATTCGGTCAATCGGGTAAACCCGATGATTTGCTCAAACTATATAAGCTTACGCCGGATGATATAGCTTACGAGGCCAAAGCGTTGTTGCAGCGCAAACCGTGACATCGATGAGCGCGGTTTACCACAATGTTAGATAGATGAGGAGGTGTAAGATGAGGGTAGTGCGATTTGCGAAAGACGATCTCGTATCTTACGGCATAGCCGATGGCGATACGGTGCGTCGTATAAAAGGCGATGTATTTAACAGCTATGAGATTACCACGCAGCGTTTCGCGCTCGACGAAGTAAGGCTCTTGGCACCGTGCATGCCGAGCAAAATAGTAGCTGTAGGCTTGAATTATGCCGACCATATAAGCGAGATGACTGAGGAAGCCAGGAAAGATCCAGTGCTCTTTATAAAGCCGTCGACAGCCGTTATAGGGCATAAGGATTATATAGTATGCCCGGCTATGTCGCAGAGGGTGGATTATGAGGGTGAGTTGGCGGTGGTCATAGGTAGACGATGTAAAGACGTTGAAGAAGAGGATGCCAATGACTATATATTCGGATTTACTTGTTTTAATGATGTAACGGCAAGGGATCTGCAGTCAATAGATGGTCAATGGACCAGGGCCAAATCTTTCGATACATTTGCGCCGATGGGGCCGTGGATAGCGAGAGGGCTAGATGCTCATTATCTGGATTTGGAAGTCAGGGTCAACGGAGAGGTCAAGCAGAGCAGCAATACGTCATTTTTGCTGCATAATGTGGAGGAATTGGTCAGCTTCATATCCAAGGTCATGACGTTGCTGCCGGGTGACGTGATAGCTACAGGTACGCCTTCAGGCATTTCACCCATAAAACCCGGCGATGTAGTAGAAGTAGAAATAGAGGGTATAGGCGTGCTGGAAAATTACGTGAGGTGATGGCTGTGGTTTATGAATCTAAAATAAAGAATTCGACTGTTGATCGCCTGTTTGAGGCTATACTTCGATTGAAGGATATCGATGAATGTTATCGGTTTTTTGAAGATCTGTGCACTATCAATGAAATAAAATCGTTGGCCCAGCGTTTAGAGGTTGCCGAGATGCTGAGAAATGGAGAAACGTATAATGAGATAGCTGAGCGGACAGGAGCCAGCACTGCTACTATAAGCCGCGTCAACCGATGCCTGGAATACGGTGCCGGAGGATATCAGCTCATATTGGATCGATTGAAGTCCGGACAGGATGGCGATGCTTGATGGATCACTTGAAGCAGTTGAATGAACAGCAGCAAAAAGCGGTGCTTTATACAGAAGGACCGCTCTTGGTGCTGGCTGGTGCCGGCAGCGGAAAGACGAGGGTATTGACCTATCGGATAGCCCATCTCATAAACGATAAAGGCGTATCGCCATGGAATATACTTGCTATAACATTTACCAATAA
The DNA here is from genome assembly GCF_000213255.1 of Mahella australiensis 50-1 BON. NCBI lineage: Bacteria > Bacillati > Bacillota > Clostridia > Mahellales > Mahellaceae > Mahella > Mahella australiensis. The sequence continues at coordinate 1,814,420 of NC_015520.1, read as the reverse complement.
GGCCGCGGATGAAATGAAACAGAGGGTGGCAGGACTGGTTGGCGTTATATCGAAGGATATATGGATAAGCACCTTCCATTCGTGCTGTGCCCACATATTGAGGCGTGAGATAGATAAGATAGGTTATGAGCGTAACTTTACCATATTTGATGATGGTGATCAATCTACTTTGATAAAAGAATGTGTAAAGGAAATGGCCCTTAACGACAAATATTTTTCCGATAGGGATATAAAGGCAAAGATAAGCAACGCCAAGAATAACCTGATAGGGCCGGCCGATTACCTTAAATATTTCGGCGGCGATTTTAGAGCCGACAAGATAGCCCAGCTCTACGCCCTCTATCAAAAAAAACTTCAAAGCAATAATGCGTTGGATTTCGATGACCTCATAATGAAGACCATAGAGTTATTTCAATTGCGTCCGGATGTACTGGATTTTTATCAGCAAAAGTTTAAGTATATACTGGTGGATGAATACCAGGATACCAATTATGCTCAATATATGATGGTGCAGATGTTGTCGCGCCGTTATAAAAATTTGTGTGTCGTGGGCGATGATGATCAGAGCATATATGGCTGGCGTGGCGCTGATATACGCAATATATTAGAGTTCGAGAAGGATTTTCCGGATGCTAAGGTGATAAAGCTGGAGCAGAATTACCGCTCCACGCAGAATATACTCGATGCGGCCAACAACGTTATAGGGAATAACAGAGGACGCAAAGGCAAAAAACTATGGACTGCCAATAAACCGGGAGAGCGTATAAGATGCTATGCGGCCTATAACGAACATGACGAGGCTCAATTTATATGCCACCGTATACTGGAAGGCGTGCAGAATGACGGGCGCCGCTATGGCGATTTTGCAGTATTATACCGCATGAATGCCCAATCCAGGGCTATAGAAGAAAATATGGTTTATGCCGGCATACCGTATAAAGTAATAGGCGGCCTGCGTTTCTACGACCGAAAGGAGATAAAGGATATCATAGCCTATCTGCGCGTTATAGCCAACCCGATGGATAGTGTCAGCTTGAGACGCATAATAAATGAACCCAAGCGCGGCATAGGCGATGCTACAGTGCGTGCTATGGAGGATTTGGCACAAAAAAGTGGACAGTCGCTTTTCGATATAATATGGAATATAGATCAGATAGATGAAATATCATCCAGGGTTAAGAACAGAATAAAGCCTTTTGCCGATGCTATGGTACAGCTTATGGCTATGAAAGAATTGCTGTCTCCGTCGGAATTCATACAACAGTTGCTGGACGCCACAGGCTATATTAGAGCATTGGAAGCAGAGGATACCGATGAGGCCAAAGCGCGTATAGATAATATAGGGCAGCTGGTGTCGGCAGTTAAAGAATTTGAAAATTCGGCCGATGAACCGACATTGGAGGCTTTTTTGGAAAATGTAGCGCTTATATCTGGTACCGATGAACTGTCGGAAGATGGCGATGCTGTCGTTCTTATGACCATCCACGGTGCTAAAGGACTTGAATTCCCTGTGGTATTTATATCGGGTATGGAAGAAGGGCTCTTTCCGAGTGGCCGCGCATTTAACGAGGAAAGCCAGATGGAAGAAGAAAGGCGGCTGTGCTACGTAGCTATAACGCGTGCCAGGCAGCAGCTTTACATGACATATGCCAGGCAGCGCATGATATTCGGTAATATAATGGATGGCATACCGTCACGATTCCTCGATGAGATACCGCAGGAATTGCTCGAAGGGGTAGGCCAGGCGATTGAAGGCAAGGATTCCATAGCTGTTACCAAAATACATGATCGGAGCGATGCTGATGCTAAAGTATTTTATAAATTGGGGGAGAAGATAAAACATCCGCGATTCGGTGTAGGCACTATAGTGGAGGTGAAAGGTAGCGGCGAGGATATAGAGCTCAAAGTGGCGTTCCCCAAAGGTGGTGTAAAGCAATTATTGGTAAAATATGCACCGATAGAACCGATATAACATGACGAGGTGAAATATGGCTGTTACAGAAGATGTAATACAACGCGTGAATGAACTGAGGCAGATTATAGAACATCATAATTATATGTATTATGTACTCGATAGTCCCGAAATATCTGATGCCGAATACGATGCCCTGATGCGCGAATTGGAGCAACTGGAGTCCAAATATCCAGAGATTATAACACCTGATTCACCTACACAGAGGGTAGGTGGTCAGGTGTCCGGCCAATTCCAGCCGGTAGTTCATAGCGTGCCACTGCTCAGCTTGAACGATGTATTTTCCGAAAGTGAGATCAGAGACTTTGACAGGCGAGTGCGTGCAGCGCTAAATGAGGACGTACAGTACGTGCTGGAGGTCAAAATAGACGGCCTATCGGTAGCGCTTACATATCAGGACGGTCTGTTTATCCGCGGTGCTACGCGCGGTGATGGATTTGTCGGAGAGGATGTTACAGCCAATTTAAGGACGATACGTTCGATACCGTTGCGCCTGAAGATGCCCATAAATGTAGAAGTCCGCGGCGAAGTCTTTATGCCTAAGAAGTACTTCTACAAACTTAATGAGCAGAGAGAAAAGGATGGCTTACCCCTATTCGCCAATCCGCGCAACGCCGCAGCCGGTTCGGTACGCCAACTCGACCCGGCTATTACGGCACAGCGCCATCTTGACATATTTGTATTCAACCTGCAGCGTATAGAGGGATATGCCTTTGAGACACATGTCGAAAGCCTGATGTTTCTCAAAGAACAAGGATTTAAGATCATGCCGTACCTAATACCGTGCGATACCATAGATGAGGCCATAGAACAATGCCGTTTATGGGAGGGCAAGCGGTATGAGCTGCCATATGAGATCGATGGTCTTGTGATAAAGGTGAACAGCTTGCGCCAACGAGAGATACTGGGTAACACATCCAAGACACCGCGCTGGGCAGTAGCTTATAAATTTCCGGCTGAGCGCAAGGAGTCGATTATAAAGCATATAGTCGTGCAGGTCGGACGAACGGGTGTGCTTACGCCGACAGCCGTATTGGAGCCGGTCAGACTAGCTGGCACCACCGTTTCCAGAGCCACGCTGCATAACGAAGATTATATAAAAGAAAAGGACATACGCATAGGCGATCATGTGCTTGTGCAAAAGGCCGGCGATATCATTCCCGAAGTGGTATCGGTTATAAAAGAGAAGCGTACCGGTGACGAGCGTATATTTGAAATGCCCGACAAATGCCCTGTGTGCGGTGCCGATGCAGTACGTATCGACGGAGAAGCGGCCAGAAGATGCACAGGAGTGTCATGCCCTGCCCAGGTAGAGCGCGGGCTTATACACTTTGCATCGCGCGACGCTATGGATATAGAGGGACTTGGACCTGCTGTTGTCCGGCAGCTTTTGAATAAAAAACTCATACGCGATGAAGCCGATATATACTATCTGAAGTATGAGGATCTCGTAAAATTGGAGCGCATGGGGCCTAAATCAGCCCAAAATCTTATAAATGCCATACAAGCCAGCAAGGATAGAGGATTGGCGCGACTACTATACGCTTTGGGTATACCGCTGGTTGGCACAAGAGCCGCATCTATATTGGCGGAACGATTTGGCGATATATATGAGCTTATGAAGGCTGACCAGGCACAGCTTACTGCCATACCGGAGATAGGACCTAAGATCGCCGAGAGCGTTGTGACTTTTTTTAAGCAGGAGCAGACCAAAGATCTGATAAAGCGTTTAGAAACGGCCGGCGTACGCTTGACGGCCGATAAAAAGCAAAAGGGCAATGCCCCGTTGGCCGGCCTTACATTTGTGTTGACTGGTACGCTTTCCAAATATACGCGTGAACAGGCTACCGAAATTATCGAAGGCTTGGGAGGTAAGGTAACAGGCAGCGTCAGTAAAAAAACCGACTATGTTATAGCCGGAGATGGTCCCGGCAGCAAATTGGATAAGGCGCTCCAGCTCGGTGTGAAAGTCATAGATGAAAATGAATTCGAATGGTTGATCGGTCAAGAATAATATACCCTCCGTTTGCAGATACTTAACCTAAAGTTTGCTATCTGTAGCGGAGGTTTTTTATATGCATTTGTCTACCATATATCATAGATTAAAAGATTTTGTGCTTGGGAAAGATCCCGACGACAACATTGCATCAGCCGATGGATCGTATCATGGCATTAAGCTTGATAAAAAACTGGATAAAAATGTAAAAATGATGCAGACCATACTCAAGGACTGCGACGACATAGTGTACCGTTCTTTCAGGATAGCAGGCAAGATGAAAGCCGAACTGGTATTTTTAGACGGTCTGGTCAATACGGACTTTATCGATAACTATATAATCAAGCCATTAACATTGGAATCGCGCATGGCTGACATTGAAATAGAAGGTGCGGATGATGCCTTTTGCTATGCCAAAGAAGCCGTGATATCGGCAGCAAGCGTGAGAGAAGGCGATGACATGGATGGTATAGTCTTTAATATCATGAGCGGTAGTACAGTTATATTTATAGATGGTATAGCCAGGTGTGTCATAGTAGAAGTTAAAGGTTGGGAACATCGCCAGGTGAGCGACCCTGCTGTCGAACCCACCGTGCGCGGTCCAAAAGATGCTTTTACCGAGACTTTGCGCATAAACACAATGCTGGTGCGGCGATATATACGTGATCCTAGGCTTAAGCTCAAGACCTATCATATCGGTCGCCGCAGCAAAACTGATGTGGCGGTGATGTATATAGAGAGCATCGTTAACGTTAATGTGCTCGATGAGCTTAATAAGCGCTTAGATGGCATAGATGTCGACAGCGTCGTAGGTAGCGCCTTAATAGAACATCTTATAGAGGACGATTGGATCTCGCCGTTTCCGCAGATCCAAACCACAGAACGGCCGGATAAAGCGGCCGCTGCGCTGATGGGGGGCAAGGTATGCATTGCGGTCGACAACACGCCATTCGTACTGCTGCTGCCTACGACGCTGAATAGTTTCATGCAGGCACCCGATGATTACTATCAGCGCTGGCTTATAAGCAGCTTAATACGTTTTACACGTTTTATAGGGACTATCGTAGCTCTACTATTACCATCGCTTTACATTGCTATGCTTTCCTATCATCCAGAAATGATACCGACGTCGCTGGCTTTATCTATGGCAGCAGGCCGGGAGGGATTGCCCTTTCCGGCTTTTATAGAGGCCTTTATAATGGAGGGTTCACTGGAATTGCTGCGCGAGGCCGGCATGCGCCTGCCCGGTGCCATGGGACAAACCATAGGCGTAGTTGGTGCTATTATCATAGGCCAGGCAGCAGTGGGAGCCAATATAGTGAGCCCGGCTATGGTGGTGGTGGTAGCATTGACTGCCATAGCCAATTTTGCTATACCGAGCTATGATCTTGCCATAAGTTTTCGTATATTGCGCTTTATTTTAATGATTTTGGCTACAACCCTAGGATTATATGGCATCATATTGACTGTGATGATGATAGTCAGCCATCTGTCTATCTTAAAAAGTTTCGGCATACCATATATGGCGCCTTGGATACCGCTGAACTTGCGCGACCTTAAAGATAGCATAATACGGGCGCCGTGGGTGTCTATGCGTACCAGGGAGAGCTATTTACATCTGCAGGATGAACAGCGCATGAATAAGGATAAGACAAGTGACGTCGTGTATCGTGAGAAGGTCGTTAAACATTGAAAAAACTATTGATATTAGGATTGATATTAGCGCCGATATTAACAGGTTGTTGGGATAAGGTAGAAATAGATAAGCAGGCCTTTGTGTTGGGCGCCGCTGCCGATGTGGCGCCCGAAAGCAATAAGAATAAAGGTATGGAAAATATAGAAGGATATAATGTCAATCCGTTTATGCTGACGCTCGAGATACCCGTATTTAGATTCATGTTAGGTCAGAATAATGGAAGCAGTAATGCAGGTAGCGCTGGAAATCAAAAACCTGCATGGGTGTACAGCAGCACCGGTACGAGTTTCTTTGAAATAGAACGCCAAATGGCCACTCGTTCCGACCGCGTATTATTCTTCGGTCACCAGAAAGTGCTCGTCATAGGGGAAGAACTGGCTGAGCGCTATAATCTGCTCGATGTACTGGATTTTTGGGCACGAGACCCGGAAAGTATGCGTGGCATAAAGGTGCTTATAGCTGACGGTTCGGCCAAAGATATATTTTCTGCTCAGCCGCAAATAGCTCACTCGGTTTCCATGTTTATATCAGATCAGCTACAGCAGGGTGCTAAGACCGGCCGTTTTATAGATACTGATCTCTGTGATTTTCTGCATAAACTCGGCGATGGATACAGTATGCTTACGGGGCGCATAAGCATATCTGAAGATAAAGACATAAAAATAGCTGGCAGCGGCCTTATAAAGGATGGTAAGTTAGCGGGATGGTTGGGAGAGCAAGAGACCCGAGCTGCGCAGTTCGTTATGGGAAAGATAAAAGGTGGCGAGATAGTAGTGAAGGATCCTAAAAGCAAGGCAGGGTCTTTGACATTTGAAATATATGGAGAGCATACCCAGTTAAAAGCTGACTTTAAGGATAAGAAGCCTTCTATGGCTATAGAGATAAGGATGGAAGGCAATATTGCCGAGATAAACGGCGATAAGACAGCGGATGAGGCTTATATAGCTAAAGCCGAGCAGGCGGTATCGGAAGAGTTAGAGCGGGAAATAGATTTCATGATAGATAAATTGCAGAAGCAGTATAAGACCGATGCTTTGGGTTTTGGCGATTATATGGAAAAGCATCATTATAAAGAATGGAAGGGCATCGAAAAAAAGTGGGATGATATATATGGGTCCATGCCGGTATCGGTGCATGTAGATACTAAGATACGACGTGTTGGTATGAAATATTGAGGTGTAGGTATGTTTAAAAATAATGATAGGATAAATGAACAAGAAGCAATGTTCTTTCTTGTGGCTACTATGATAGAGATCGGTTCTTTGATAGATGCACGTCTTCTAGCGCAGGAATCGGGGCCGGACGCGTGGCTGGCCTATTTGACGGGATATGCTTTTGTCTTGCCTGGAATACTGGCTATGGGTGCCTTGAGTAAGAGGTTCTATAAACACGGATTTGTCGAGTATAGCTGCATTATAATGGGGGCATGGATAGGATTGGTATTGTCAATGATTTTGGCTGCGTACTGGCTGCTTGTATCAGCTCGGGCGCTTAGGGGTATGTGTGAGATAACAAAGTTGACTCTGTTGGACAAAACCCCTACTGAGGTTATAGCGTTTTCTTTTTTGGTTGCGGCCATATACATAGCTCGATACGGTATAGAACCGTTATCGCGCATGTCGATGCTGCTCGGCATAAGCGTTTTGCCGCTTATATTGCTTCTATTTGCATTTGTTATACCGAATGTAAAACTCGATAATCTGTTGCCTTTTATGGCCGAAGGCCCTATACCCATATTAAAAGCCGGCGTAAAAGGAATTGCGGATTGGGAGGAAATGAGCCTTCTTTTTATTATAGTCCCGTTTTTAAGCAAACCCAGGGCTATAGGCAAAGAGGCACTGTACGCCTCTGTCATCGTAGCTTTTATCGGAATCTTTATGATATTCCTTACTATAGGTACTATAGGAGAAAATGGGGCGAAGACATCTATTGTACCATCGGTATCAGCGTTGTCAGCGGCGGAATACCCGGGCATGTTCATAGAACGTTTGCCCACCATCTTTATAGGTTTATGGCTTATGATGGTTTTGCCTACCATAGCGGGGTTGTTATGGGCTGCAGCACTAGTCCTGTCACAAATGTTGGGCTTTACCGAATATAAGCCGTTGATCATGCCCTTGGTGCCGATCATATATACAATATCCCTTATACCGCAAAATATCATAGAGGCAAATAAATTCTTCCGCTTTCTGATACCATATGGTATAGGTATATTATTCATTATGCCAATAATTCTATATACAATAGCTGTTATAAGGAGGATAAAAGACTAGATATATGGCAGGTATTATGGATGCCGCAAAGAGCATCTACAATATATGGACGATGGTCATGGTAGTCGTTATAGGCCTATTCGATATCATAGTGGATGCACCGGAGATGCATCATAAAGGCTTAATAAGAGAGGCTCATTTCTCGCATGCCATAGGTATCATATACATTATAGCCGGGCCGGTTATTTTTATAATTATACAGATATTGGCCAAATTGTTCGGTTAAGATGTGATATTGCAATTAAGCCAAAAGGTTGTATAATATATTTGTAAACAAAAATAAATGGGGGTAATGATTTTTTGGCATTGAAATCAAAAGAGATGGCGTTGATGATAGGGCGCATGATGGATGACAAAAAGGCGCAGGATATAATCGTTTTGGATGTGGCTGAGATGACCATTATAGCGGATGAATTCGTGATATGCAGCGTGAGGTCGACGGTACAGTCTAGGGCATTGTGCGATTATATCGAAGAGAAAATGGATGAGTGTCATATTCCACTCAGGCGTCTGGAAGGATACAGGGAAGGCTGCTGGATAGTTATGGATTATGGCGATGTGATAGTCCATATATTTCGGCAGCAAGAAAGAGAATTTTACAGTCTGGAAAGATTATGGAGTGAGGGCGACAATATACATGTCGCCGCCAAAGCATAATTTATAAAGATGCATTTATCAAATGCTTCGGGTAGTGTGCTCGAAGCATTTGTCGATACATAGATGTCTATTAAGAGAGGAAGGTTAGACAGTAATTGATTTATGATTTTAAGGCTATAGAAGGCCGATGGCAAGATGAATGGGAAAAAACCAAAGCTTTTAAGGCGACGGAAGACAATCAAAAGCCCAAATATTATATGTTGGAGATGTTCCCGTATCCGTCAGGGAAATTACATATGGGTCATGTTCGCAATTATTCGATAGGCGATGTCATAGCTCGTTATAAGCGTATGCAGGGCTATAATGTATTGCATCCTATGGGCTGGGATGCATTTGGTCTGCCGGCTGAGAATGCCGCTATAAAAAACGGTGTGGAGCCTAGCAAATGGACATGGGATAATATAAACAATATGCGCCGCCAGCTCAAACAATTAGGTATAAGTTATGATTGGGATCGCGAGGTGGCATCTTGTCACCCGGCTTACTACAAATGGACTCAGTGGTTGTTCCTTCAGTTTTATAAGAACGGTCTGGCCTATAAGAAAAAGGCGCGCGTTAATTGGTGTCCGTCGTGTGGCACGGTGCTGGCTAACGAACAGGTAGTCGCTGGTTGCTGTGAAAGGTGCGGTACGCCGGTAGGTAAAAAGGATTTGGAGCAGTGGTTTTTCAAAATTACCGATTATGCTGAAAGGTTGCTTCAGGATATAGATAAACTGGACGGTTGGCCAGATAAGGTCAAAAGCATGCAGCGTAACTGGATAGGCAAGAGCTACGGCGCCGAGGTTATCTTCAGTATAGAGGATGTAAAGAACGAAAAAATCACAGTATTTACCACCAGACCTGATACCATATTCGGCGTATCGTTTGTAGTGTTGGCACCGGAGCATCCTCTGATAGAAAAATTAGCAAAGAAAACACCATATTATAAACAGGTTAAGGACTTTCAAAAGAAGATAGAAGCACTCGATGAAATAACCCGCACATCGACCGAAGCCGAAAAAGAGGGCGTATTTATCGGCCGATATGCTATAAATCCTATGAACGGCGCACGTATACCTATATATACAGCCAATTATGTGCTGATGGAATACGGTACCGGTGCAGTGATGGGTGTGCCGGCTCATGATGGCAGGGATTTTGAGTTTGCAAAGAAATATGGATTACCCATAGTGCCTGTTATAAAACCGGCTGATGCCGCACAGGATTTTGACCTGGAGCAGGCCTATGAGGATGACGGCATCATGATAAATTCAGGTCAATTTAATGGCTTTGATAATCGAGACGGTATAGAGCGTGTCATAAGTTATATGGAAGAAAACGGGCTAGGTCGACGCAAAACAACTTATAAGCTTAGAGACTGGCTTATATCGCGGCAGCGATACTGGGGTGCGCCTATACCGATAGTGTATTGCGAAAAATGCGGCGAGGTGCCAGTGCCCGAGGACCAATTGCCGGTTATGCTGCCTACCGATGTAGTATTTACAGGGACAGGCCAATCGCCGCTTACTACATCAGAAAGCTTCGTGAATACCAAATGTCCCATATGCGGCGGTCCAGCACGGCGTGAAGTCGATACCATGGACACATTTGTATGTTCCTCATGGTATTATTTGCGCTACACCGATCCGAGGAATGATAAAGAGGCATTCAACAAAGAGAAGGCATCATATTGGATGCCGGTGGATCAATACGTGGGCGGCGTAGAGCACGCAATACTTCATCTTTTATATTCGCGCTTCTTTACCAAAGTATTGCATGATTTGGGGCTAGTAGATGTGAATGAGCCATTTGTCAATTTGTTGACCCAAGGTATGGTGCTCAAGGATGGTTCCAAGATGTCCAAATCCAAAGGCAATATAGTAAGCCCGGAAGACATAGTGGATAAATACGGTGCGGATACGGCACGCCTGTTTATACTGTTTGCCGCGCCACCCGAAAGGGATTTGGAATGGAGCGATCAAAGCGTAGAAGGATGCTTTCGCTTTTTGAACCGCGTATGGAGATTGGTGGATCAATATGCCGATGCTGTAAAAGAGTGGGTAGAAAATGGAAAGCCTGAAACCGATTTAATAAGCGATGGGGATAAAGAGTTGCGCTATATCATAAACTACACTATAAAGAAGGTCAGCGATGATATAGCCGAACGCTATAACTTCAATACCGCTATAAGTGCTATAATGGAAATGGTTAATGCCATGTATCAGAGTGATACTGCTGATAGTCCATCGACTGTTATGATGGAAGCCGTAGAAACGTTGTTGTTGTTGTTGGCTCCGTTTGTACCACATATTTCCGAGGAAATGTGGCATAGGACGGGTCATGGTGCTCCGCTTTACCTGCAAGCATGGCCGATATACGATGCCGATGCCCTGGTAAAACAGCAGGTAGAGGTGGTGGTGCAAGTAAATGGCAAGGTGCGCGATAAGGTTATGATGCCTGCCGGGGCCGATGAGGACAAAATGAAAATCCTGGCTATGCAGTCGTCTAAGGTAGCGGCGTCTATAGCTGATAAAAACATCATAAAGGTTGTGTCTGTGCCGGATAAGTTGGTAAATATTGTTGTGAGATAAAAATATAATTGAAATGATAGGTTTTGTATGATATAATACCCATACAGCGATATAGCGATATATGCTGACCGATTATTTTATGCAGAGGAGGATAAATCCTATGAAAGAAAAAGTAGAAGCAGCATTGGAAAAAATACGCCCGGCTTTAAAGGCTGACGGTGGCGATGTGGAATTAGTCGATGTGGCAAGTGACGGTGTAGTAAAGGTCAAATTGACCGGGGCTTGCGGCGCATGCCCGTTTGCTCTGATGACATTGAAACAGGGTATAGAGGAAACGCTTAAAGAGAGCGTACCTGAGGTAAAAGAAGTAGTGGCTGTATAAGACTCATACTAAAAAGGCGTTGCATATAGCAACGCCTTTTTCGGACTTATGTTATGGCTATAATATAAGACTTTCCATACCAATTATAGGTAACATTTGCTTGACATCAGCACTGAAAAATATTAAAATATAAACATCTCAAGTTTGATTCGCTTAATTTCCTGAATATAGGAAAACGGGGGACCCATTAGGATAATATGAGGCGTATTCCGAAAGGATAGAGCAACTCTTTCAGCTCGAGCCTGTCAGCTAACCTCGTAAGCGTTGAAAGGGAGTGAACGGTGATATGATTATATGATAATAAAGCCGTGGTTGACTCCACGGTTTTATTTTTCCTCATTAGATGTAATAATATGGATATAAATTCGATGTTTAAGTCCAAATAATGTCATTTTAAGGAGGTAAGAGATGGTTAAAGCATGTATGATAGGTTTAGGTAGAACTGGTAAGATAGTAGCGAAGAACATGATAGGGAGAAAGGATATTCAATTGGTTATGGCCGTTTGCAGGCCCGGCAGTGATAAGATAGGACAGGATGTGGGAACTCTATTAGGCATATCTGAGACAGGCATAAAAGTAATGGGCAGCAACTTGCTAAATGAAGGATTAAGGATTTTTAAACCTGACGTAGCGATAGACTTCACTAATCCAGAGGCTTGCATAACGAATGCAACAGTGCTAGCACGCAATAAGATAAATGCAGTAATAGCAACTACAGGATTTACCGATATACAATTTCAGAAACTTCGGAGCATAGCCGTTCAAAACAAGGTAGGTATGGTTATAGCACCTAATATTACGCTTGGTGTAAATGTGTTACAGTTTTTGTGCAAAATTGCAGCTCAATTATTGGATGATTATGATGTAGAAATAATAGAAGAGCATTTTAAAGATAAAAAGGATATACCATCCGGTACGGCTATAAAAATAGCGGAAAGCATATCCGAAGGGCGGGGTATAGAGGATAGTGTTAAGATATTAACTGAGAATGACGCCATATCTTTAAGGGGAGCGAATATTATACCCATACATTCTCTCAGGGCCGGTGGTATAGTTGGCGTACATAAGGTAATGTTTGCCAGCGACGAAGATAGCGTGGAGATAATGCATCAGTCTTTTACTCGCTCTGCATTTGCCAAAGGGGCTATTAAAGCAGCTAAATTTATTGTCGGACGAAAGGGCGTTTATGATATGGCCGATGTTTTGAATCTTGAGGAGGCGTTGGAACGATTTGCCAATAAGCAGAGGGATTCACACGCATAATGGCAAACGTACCCTAAAAAGCCTGAACTGTAATTCGTAATATAACAAATTCAGCGCGTGCAATGATATAAAGCCTATGCCTGCTACAGGCTTGGCATATATACCTCGCTTTATATCACCCGTTTCAGTTATATATTACGAATTGCAGAAGTCTGAAAAAAATATTTGCATTTCTACGTTTTGCATGTTAAAATATTATTACTTGAACACAATGGCGTGATCAAGTGCGCAGAGATAGATTTGTTCGGCGCGTCATTAGAACATTTGAGTATGTTCTGATGAGGCGCTTAATTTTAACCCTTTTATGCAAGTTTTAGATTAAAATTATGCATTTAACTCATTATATCCTTAATATATAATCAGTTAAATGCGGCTATATGAGTAAATGCATTTGTTTACGTTTTTATAAATGCATGATGCTTGATAAATAAAATTCATAATCCGTTGAGGGGGTTTTATGGATGTTAAGGGAAAAATACGAGAGGGTACCGTCGGGCTGTGCGGTCAGCGGCATAATGGACCGCAGCGGGCGAAGGTTCTCCGGCAACGATATAATACAGTCGATAGCTCTTATGAGAGAGCGCTCCAACGGCTTGGGCGGTGGCTTCGCGGCCTATGGCATATATCCGGAATATAAGGATCATTATGCTTTCCATATGTTTTATGATGATGAACAGGCAAGGGAGACCAGTGAGCGCTTTTTGAACGAGCATTTCAATATCGCCGAAGCAGGGCCCATACCTAACACAAAGGTGAGTTCGATAAACAACGAGCCTATAATATGGCGTTATTTTGCACTACCCAAAGAGGAAAAGCTGACTTCTTCAGGGCTTTCATCAGACGAATTTGTGGCTCAATGCGTTATCAATCTTAATAAAAGGATAGACGGTGCTTTTGTGGTATCCAGCGGCAAGAATATGGGCGCATTTAAGGGTGTGGGCTATCCTGAAGACATAGGCGAATTTTATCAGTTGTATAACTACGAAGGGTATATGTGGACAGCACATGGCCGTTTTCCTACCAATACGCCAGGTTGGTGGGGTGGCGCACATCCGTTTACACTGCTCGATCTCTCGGTGGTTCATAACGGCGAGCTGTCTTCTTATGGTGCAAACCGCCATTACCTCAATGAATTCGGCTATGAATGTACTATGCAGACCGATACTGAAGTGGTGGCCTATCTTTTGGATCTGTTTGTGCGCCGGCAGGGTATGCCTTTGGAGACAGCGTGCAAGATCATGGCCCCGCCTATGTGGGATGAGATAGAGCGTATGCCTGATGGAAATAAAGCGTTTTATACCGCTTTAAGAGCGGTATATGGCAAGGCTATGATGAACGGGCCGTTTTCCATCATAGTGGCTTTTAACAATGTTATGCTTGCTCTAAACGATAGGATAAAGTTGAGGCCGCTTGTAGCTGCTGAAAAAGGCGATGTGCTATATGTATCCAGTGAGGAATCGGCCATCGTAGAGATATGTGCTAATCCGGACAGGATATGGGCACCTAGAGCAGGAGAGCCGGTTATAGGTGTGTTAGAGGGGGTGAAAGTATGATAAGCTACGTTTTACCGGAATTTTTGGTGGTACGTGATGAAAATAGATGCATACAATGCCAGGTATGCGTTAGACAGTGCGCTAATGAAGTGCATTATCTAGATGAAAAAGACGGTAAAGTAAAAGCCGATGATGCTAAGTGCGTAGATTGCCAGCGTTGCGTCACTTTTTGCCCGACGCATGCGCTAACTATAATACCGAATCCACAGGAATTCAAAGCCAATGCTAATTGGACCAAAAAGGCTATCACAGAAGTGCAGAAACAGGCTGAGAGCGGTACTGTAATGTTGACCAGTATGGGTAATCCTCAAGGATATCCAATATACTGGGATAAAATAGTGCTCAATGCCAGTCAGGTTACTAATCCTTCTATAGACCCATTGCGCGAGCCTATGGAACTCAAAACATATCTGGGACGCAAACCCGATAGGTTGGAGTTTGACCAAGACGGTAAGCTTATGACTAAGCTTACGCCGCAGTTAATACTCAAGGTACCTATCATGTTTTCTGCTATGTCCTTCGGTTCCATAAGCTTAAATGCTTGTGAGGCATTGGCCCGTGCGGCCACTGAGCTCGGTATATATTATAATACTGGTGAAGGCGGCCTCCACAGCAGTCTGTACCGTTACGGCAAGAATACCATAGCTCAGGTGGCATCCGGTAGATTCGGTGTCCATGCCGATTATTTGAATACTGCTGCGGCATTGGAAATAAAAATAGGGCAAGGTGCAAAGCCTGGCATTGGAGGGCATTTGCCCGGCGAGAAGGTAGGCGCGGAGGTATCGGCTACGCGTATGATACCGGAGGGTAGCGACGCCATATCCCCGGCACCGCATCATGATATATATTCGATAGAAGACCTGCGCCAGCTCATATATGCGCTTAAAGAGGCTACGAATTATACAAAGCCGATAAGCGTTAAGATAGCGGCTGTGCATAACGTTGCGGCCATAGCGTCAGGTATAGCTCGTGCCGGTGCTGATATTATAGCCATAGATGGTTTTCGCGGAGGTACAGGGGCAGCGCCGCTGCGCATACGCGATAATGTCGGTATTCCGATAGAGATGGCCATAGCAGCAGTGGATACCAGGCTTAAAGAAGAAGGTATACGCCATCAGGTATCGGTGGTGGCTGCCGGCAGCATGCGCAACAGCGCCGATATAATAAAGGCTATAGCATTGGGAGCGGATGCGGTTTATATAGCTACATCAGCCTTGATAGCCATAGGATGTCATATGTGCCAGAAATGCAATACCGGCAAATGCAACTGGGGGATAGCAACGCAGGACCCGCAATTGGTTAAGAGGCTGAATCCCAATATAGGGGCGCGCCGCCTGGTTAACCTTATAACGGCGTGGGAGCATGAGATAAAGGAGATGCTGGGAGGCATGGGTATAAATTCCATAGAAAGCCTGCGCGGCAACCGCGAGATGTTAAGAGGCGTTGGACTAACCCAAAAGGAGCTGGATATACTGGGTATAAAGGCCGCTGGAGAGTGAGGATAGATAATATGAAACGCGTATATGCTTTAGAAGAATACTGTGTGGGCTGTCGCTTATGCGAAATAAATTGTATAGTAGCCCATTCACAATCAAAGGACATCATCTGGGCTTTTAAGGTGGAAAACCCACGCCCTCTGCCCGGTATACTGGTAGAAGAAGCAAAACCCGTATCATTTGGCTTGCAGTGTCGGCATTGTGATGATGCCGCATGTATAAAATCATGCATAACGGGTGCTATGCATAGGGATGAGCGCGGGGCCGTGGCATGTAATACCGATAAATGCGTGGGTTGCTGGACCTGCATTATGGCCTGTCCTTATGGCGCTATAAAGCGCAATGAGAATGGAGATAAAGTGGTTTCAAAATGCGATCTATGTCCGGAGTTGCCGCAGCCGGCCTGCGTATCGCATTGTCCGAACGAAGCGCTCATATATGTGAATAGGGGGTGAGACGTCGTGGAATACGTTATAATAGGTAACTCAGCAGCCGCGGTAGGTGCTGTGGAGGGCATAAGACAGGTAGATGATGCCGGCAATATAACCGTTATATCGGAAGAACCATATTACGCCTATTCCAGGCCATTGATATCGTATCTGTTGGCTGGAACAGTCGATGACAAGAAAATGGCATATAGAGATGCCGGTTTCTATGAGGATAATGATGTATCGCTGCTCCTTGGCGTGAAGGCGGTTTCTATAGATACAGCCGGAAAACAGGTGCTACTATCCGATGGCAAAACGGTAACATATGATAGGTTGCTCATAGCTACGGGCGGCAAGCCTTTTGTACCGCCTACGAAGGGCAGTGACAAAAAAGGTGTATATACTTTTATAAAGCGCGATGATGCCGAGCAATTGAAAGCGATTGCCAAGCCGGGTAAAAAGGCTGTGGTCATAGGCGGTGGCCTCATAGGACTTAAGGCGGCTGAGGGTTTGGTAAAATGTGGCGTCAGCGTGACGGTGGTAGAATTGGCCGACCGGATACTGAGCACTATATTGGATGAGCAGGCTGCGGCTATGGTGCAGGAAGTATTAGAAGAACATGGCATAAACATTATATTGAACAACACCGTAACAGAGGTTATAGGCGATGATCGAGCGTCGGGGGTGATATTGAAAAACGGTGACAGCATCGAGTGCGATATGATAATAACGGCTATAGGTGTGCGCCCGAATACCGATGTGGTGGCAAATACCGACATAAGCATAAATCGAGGTATAAAAGTCGATGATCATATGTGCTCCGATATAAACGATGTATATGCGGCAGGCGATGTAGCCGAAGCCTATGACATCGTTTATGAGGACCAGCGCGTGACGCCTATATGGCCCAATGCATATATACAGGGTGAAGTAGCGGGGCGCAATATGGCCGGCGATGACGTCGCATTCGACGGCGGCTTTGCAAGGAATTCCATAGCTTTCTTCGGTTTGCCGATGATAACAGCCGGCATTATAAAGCCGACTGGCGATGATTATGAAGTGGCATCGGTAATACAGCCCGATAAAAAGGTTTACAAGAAAGCAGTATTTAAGGATAATCGATTGGTAGGATTTATACGATTAACCGACATCGATCGAGCGGGGATATTGACAGGCCTTATAAAAGATAAAATCGATGTAACGGCTTTCAAGAATAAACTTTTGGATGAAGACTTTGGCTTTGTCTATATGCCAAAAAGCTATAGGAAGGAAAAGCTGCTGGGGGTGAAACGCAAATGAAGGTTATAGACGCCAACGCTATGCATTATCAGCAACTGAACGCTTTGCTCAAACAAGCTGCTGCCTCAGGCGAAGATGATATAAGGGTGCTAAATGTGCGAGGCCAGCGATATATAGGCGACGGCATGCGCGGTAACCTGACCATAACGGTGGAGGGTATACCCGGCAATGATATGGCGGCCTTTATGGATGGCCCTATGATCGTTGTAAAGGGCAATACACAAGACGCCGTAGGCAATACCATGAACGCAGGCAAGGTTGTAATAAATGGTCATGCAGGGGATACCATAGGATACGCCATGCGCGGCGGTACAATATTCGTACGCGATGATGTGGGATACCGTGTGGGAATACACATGAAGGAATACGAGGACAAGATACCCGCTATAGTAGTCGGTGGCAAAGCAGGCGATTTCTTCGGCGAATACATGGCAGGAGGCATACTCATATTGCTGGGCATTGGATTACAAGCCGATGAGTCCGTAGTAGGCAATTATTGTGGTACCGGTATGCATGGCGGTGTGATATATATAAGAGGTGAAGTGGACAAATATCGGTTGGGCAAGGAAGCCGATATGCAATCCATAGATGATAAAGACCAAAAGGTGTTGCGCATGTATATAGAGCAGTTTGCGGAATATTTCGACTACGATGCCGAAGATATTTTGAATGGTACGTTTACAAAACTAGTGCCATTTGGCAAACGACCGTACGGCAAGCTTTATTCATGAGCCTATATATGGGGTAAAAAATTTTCTGTTGCGTTTGTATGGTGTATCTGTTATAATGAGATCAGCCAGAGCCCATGTCATTTTATTATGGGATCAAGGCGAAAATAATTTTAGAACAATGGCGTTCTTAACATCAAGTGGTTAAGGCGCCTTTTTCTTATATTACCCCAAAATATAAAATGAGGAGAGTGCATATTATGCCAAAGTATTCGAAGGAAGATGTAATGCGAATAGCCGTGGAACAAGACGTTATGTTTATACGCCTTCAATTCACTGATATATTCGGTGTATTGAAGAATGTGGCCATAACGGTCAATGAGCTGGATAAGGCTCTCAATAACGAAATAATGTTTGACGGTTCCTCTATAGAGGGTTTCGTCCGCATTGAAGAGTCCGATATGTATCTTAGACCGGATCCTTCAAGTTTCGCTATATTTCCATGGAGACCTAATGAAGGGAAGGTAGCCCGATTGATATGCGACGTGTACAACCCAGATGGCACGCCATTTCAAGGTTGTCCAAGGAATGTGCTGAAAAAAGCACTCGATGAAGCAGCTCAAATGGGCTATGGTATGTCAGTGGGACCTGAATGTGAATTTTTCTTATTTTTGACTGATGCCGAAGGCAAGCCGACTACTGTTACCCATGATAATGCCGGTTACTTTGATCTAGCTCCTGTGGATTTAGGAGAAGATGCGCGGCGCGATATGTGCCTGACGTTGCAGCAAATGGGCTTCGAGATCGAAGCATCTCATCACGAAGTAGCACCAGGGCAGCATGAAATTGATTTTAAGTATGATGACGCCTTATCTACGGCGGATAAAGTCATGACATTTAAGATGGTTGTGCGCACTATCGCTAAGCGCCATGGATTGCATGCCACATTTATGCCCAAGCCGGTATTTGGTATAAATGGCTCGGGTATGCACACCAATCAATCGTTATCTAAAGAGGGCAAAAATGCCTTTGACGATCCTAGTGGCCCATTAGGGCTTAGCCAGGAAGCATATTATTATATAGGCGGCCTTATGAAGCATGCCAAGGCTATGGCGGCTATTACCAATCCGACCGTGAATTCTTATAAGAGGCTTGTACCCGGTTATGAAGCACCTGTATATATAGCGTGGTCGCCCAAAAACCGCAGTCCGCTGATACGTGTACCAGCAAAACGCGGAGCGGCTACCAGAGTGGAATTGCGCAATCCGGATCCTACAGCCAATCCATATCTGGCATTGGCTGTTATGTTAAAAGCTGGCCTTGATGGCATAAAGAACAAGATTCAACCACCGGCCTCAGTTGATGAAAACATATTCCATATGAACGATGGCGCGAGAGTAGAGCGCGGCATAGACAGCTTGCCGGGTAGCCTGGATGAAGCGCTCAAAGAAATGGATAAAGATCCGCTTATTCGCGAAACCCTAGGCGAGCATATATATACCAAATATGTAGAAGCCAAGATGTTGGAATGGGATGAGTATAGAACTAAAATATCGCAATGGGAAATAGATCGGTATATAAGCCAGTTTTAATGACTTTACAAAGAAAGATTTGGGGGTGGAGGCCGTTTGATGGATGGAAAGGATATATTTGTAGCCGAACACGAACCCCAGGAACTAGAGAAGATAAAACGGTATTTGGCTGATAGCGAGTACCATATTATAGATTGTGCAACCGATGGACCAAGTGCTATACGCAAGGTACGTATGATTCATCCTGACTTAGTATTGGTAGACTTTGATCTCCCAGTTACAGGAGGTCTTGAAGTGGCTAAAATATCCGAGGAGGATCATATAGCACCGGCTCTCGTTATGGCACCTATATCCCAAAGCACTTTCATTGATATACATTGCGGTCAATGGGATTTCGCCTATATAAATAAGCCGTTTACCAAATTGGCATTGCTGCAAGCCATGCAATTGGTGGCTATATCTTATCGCCGCATATCAAGGCTAGAGCAAGAGGTTGCTAAATTAAAGGACGATCTTGAAGCCAGGAAGGACGTCGAAAGGGCAAAGGGAATATTGATGGAAGTGCTCAATTTATCAGAAAAAGAAGCCTTTCGTAAAATGCAGAAACAGAGCATGGACAAGGGCATGCCTATGCGTGATATAGCCAGAGCGATCATAGTGGCATATGAAACCGGTAAATAATGATTTGCATAGATAGGGCTTTGGAACTGTGTAGTTCCTAGGCCCTATCTAGTTTCTGTCTACAAGTGCCGATATTATATTTATAAAGATATAATTCGTCGGAGGTTGCCGTGAGTACAGAAAGTTTGCATAGGATATTTGTAAAGACAGAAGATTTAAGGCCGGGGATGATTTTGAATGAAGATGTATCATTGGAGTTCGGTGCGGTGTTAATACCAAAGGATACCGAGATTACTCAACGTATGATAAAAAGATTACAGATGTTGGATATAAAGGGCGTATATGTATTATCATCCGATGCAAATTTACCTCAAGAGTCCGCAAGTCAGGATGTGTTAAAAGAGGTATATGATAATGCTCATAATGTAATCAAAAATACTATGGACAATGTACGGCATAACGGCAGAGTAGATATAGCATCTACTATGAATGTGGTTGAGGAAATAGTGGATAAGATAAATAACTGTACTGACATTGTACGTGGCTTACAGGAGCTAAGGACCGAAAGCGAATATACATACAAGCACTGTGTGGATGTGGCTATTTTGTGTGGACTTATGGGAAGGTGGCTTAAAGCTTCTGATAGGAGTCTACTCCATCTAGTCTATGCTGGTTTTATGCATGATATAGGCAAAGCTAAAATTCCGTTAGATATACTTAATAAGCCAGATAAACTTACTCAAAAGGAATTTGCCGTGATGAAGAATCATCCATTATACGGATACGATATAATGTCGAAGTCTGGCAAATTTGATAAAAATATATATTATGGCGTGTTATTTCATCATGAAAGGGAGGACGGCAGCGGCTATCCATTTGGCCTAAATGCTCCTAAAATACCGCTTGTGGCAAAGATAGTGGCTGTTATGGATACATATGATGCTATGATAAGCCAACGCCCATATAAAGATCATTACTCGCCTTATTATGTAATAGATGTACTGCAGTGGAATTGTATAGGCAAATTGGATCTAGACATAGTCAGGACATTTATTTCTCACATAATCGATTTGTTTGTTGGCGATAATGTGGAGTTAAGTAATGGTGAAATTGGCAGGGTCGTATATTTGGATAAAGCATTGCCTACTAGACCGCTTATAGAGCTTGAGAACGGCAGTTTTGTAGATTTGCGGGAACACTATGAGTTATATATAAAAGATGTATTGTGATGATTATTCAGTTATCTTCCAGGCTAATCGTTACCTTCGCTTATATAAGCAGCGCCTGAATGATCACGCATTATAACTTTGCGCTAAAATTTTTATCTAAGGGGGTATTGACAGTGTCGCTTGTAACCTGTATAATATCCTTTGTCAGCAGAAAGAGGTGCTGAAAGTTATACGTGGGGGTATAGCTCAGTTGGGAGAGCGCTTGAATGGCATTCAAGAGGTCAGGGGTTCGACTCCCCTTATCTCCACCATATAATATAATAAATAACCTCTGATTTTATCAGGGGTTATTTTTGTATACAAATATATTTATAAAGCTATTATGCGAGGAGCATGTATATATGAATATTCAAGAAGAAGCATTAAAACTACATGAAGAGCTTAAGGGGAAACTTGAGATAGCACCCAAGGCAAAAGTGGAATCCGCTTACGACTTAAGTCTTGCATATACGCCGGGAGTAGCGGAACCGTGCAACAAGATACATGAGAACCGCGATGATGTCTACAAGTATACAGTCAAAGGTAATACTATAGCGGTTGTAACTGACGGCACTGCTGTGCTGGGTTTGGGTGATATCGGCCCTGAAGCTGGACTTCCTGTTATGGAGGGCAAAGCTGTATTATTTAAAACATTTGGCAATGTTGATGCATTTCCTATATGCCTTGCTACCAAGGATGTGGAAGAGATAGTGAAAACTGTAAAACTCATATCTCCTGGATTTGGAGGCATAAATCTTGAAGATATATCAGCTCCTAGGTGCTTTGAAATAGAGGATCGCCTAAAGGCCGAACTGGATATACCGGTATTCCACGATGATCAACATGGCACCGCAGTAGTTGTGCTGGCGGCTATGATAAATGCCCTGAAGTTGACAGGCAAGGTTATGGAAGATCTGAGCGTGGTCATTAACGGTGCGGGAGCAGCCGGCGTAGCCATAGCCAAGCTGCTTATGAAAATGGGCCTAAAGGACGTAGTACTCTGCGACAGGCAGGGTGCTATATATGAAGGAAGAGAAGGACTTAATGACATAAAACGGCAAATGGCAACTATAACTAATTTGGATAATAAAAAAGGGAATCTTGCTGATATCATAAAAGGTGCAGACGTATTCATAGGTGTATCATCGCCTGGCGTGCTTACGGCAGACATGGTTCGGTCCATGGCACCCGAACCGATGGTATTTGCTATGGCGAACCCTGTGCCCGAAATATTTCCGGACGATGCAAAAGGCGCCGGGGCGAGAATAGTGGGTACCGGCCGTTCGGATTTTCCCAATCAGATAAACAATGTGCTGGCATTCCCCGGCATATTTCGCGGCGCGTTGGATGTAAGGGCACGTCAGATAAATGACGAGATGAAAATTGCTGCAGCTTATGCTATAGCTGAATCAGTTAGCGTAAATGAGCTGAAAGAAAACTTTATCATTCCGTATGCTTTTAACAAAAACGTAGCTGCTAGAGTAGCCAATGCAGTAGCTGATGCAGCCCAAAAAACGGGTGTGGCGGCAAGATTTTAATCGCCGCATATGTTTATCATTTTATCACGGATACTTTCATCTTATTTATAACCAGCACTACCAACATTACAATACCACCGTAACCTGCTAAGGGATACAAATATTTTATCATTGTCGAAAATCCGAGCTGGCTGGCAATAAAAGCCAATACGGCAGTACCGATTATAAGGAATTTTGCCAATGGGCTCCTCAAATCGGTTATTCTAGCTACAAAACCATATAGGCTGCTTACGGCTGTAGTATATATTTCGGTTAAAAGGACTGTAGCGTAGATCAATTGTACGGGGTAAGAGATGCGGCCGGCTATAAATATCATAGGCACTTCCAGGTTTTTTACGGAAGCCATGCTTTTAGTCAATGCCAGATATATGACTGTAGCTCCCAATCCCAGTCCGATGCTGCCTATTAAAGCCCCGCGGTTGACGGCTTTTTTACTCTCGGCTCTTGAGCCGAGAGGTGCTAATATAGATACTGAAAGCAATATATTGTATGAAGTATATAAAACGGCAGACAATAACCAATTGTTAACTAAGCTGCCGGCTGTTGATGCAATCGTTGTAATTTCCGAAGCAGAGGGTGTATTTAATACCGATACCACGCTTATGCCCGTAGCCGATATGAGCAGAAAAGGTACAACAAAACTTATGGAGTTAACCACGCCATTCAAACCGGTCAATACAGTTATAGTTGCGGTTATAGTCATAAGAGCGTTTCCCCATATACCGGATATATTGAATTGTTGGGCTAACATAGCGCCTGAGCCGGCTATCATGGTGGTCAAAGCTCCAAATAAAAAGAAGATTATTAAATAATCTATAAAGGTACTGATCCAATTATTGCCCGAAAACTTTATTATCTCGATATGTGAACGTGAATCGAGACGTCTGCCTAAGTCCATAATTATATATCCGAACACCATAAATAAAAGGGTTGCTATGCTTAAACCCAATAATCCATTTATGCCGAATACAGCAAAAAACTGCAATATCTCCTGTCCTGACGCAAAACCTGCGCCGACAACTGTACCTATATAGGTAGCCGCTATCTTCCACGTAGGAATGTTTCTATCCATCATTATTAAACCCCATTTTATATTTTTTAGTTTTCTTGATGTTTCTATTGTAATCAATATATTCATCAAACATTCCATAATCGATTTTTAAGCATGGTAACATAGTCTGCGGATAAGCTAATATTAGTCGAAATTATCACAATATTAGAACTTTATCAAAATCGAAGGATTTTAAGCGATTTTAACGAATATTTAACTGCTTATAGCTTTAAATTAGCTTTTTATTTGTTTATAATATATATTGAACGATGGGAGGATAAAATAAAATGAGCGTATTAGAAAGTATAAAGGAAAAAGCAAAAGCTAGTAAACGGTGCATAGTGCTAGCTGAAGGAACGGAAAAGCGAACGCTTAAAGCGGCTGAAAGCATATTAAAAGAAGGCATAGCCGAATTGATAATGCTAGGAGATGAAGACGAGTTTAAGAAATCAGCCCCGTCTTCAGTTCTCGACGGCGTAACCTTTAGAGATCCGTCTAACTCGCCGGATACTGAAAGATTGGCGCAGGAGCTATATGAGCTGCGCAAAAACAAAGGCGTTACCATTGAGAAAGCTCGTCAATTGGTCCTTGATCCGCTATATTATGGTGTCATGCTCGTTAAAATGGGACAAGCAGACGGCATGGTAGCTGGAGCTATACATTCTACGCCGGATGTGCTGCGGCCGGCACTTCAGATCATAAAGACGGCTCCGGGGATAGCACTAGTATCTGGGTGCTTTCTTATGGAAGTGCCAAATA
Organism: Mahella australiensis 50-1 BON; assembly: GCF_000213255.1. NCBI lineage: Bacteria > Bacillati > Bacillota > Clostridia > Mahellales > Mahellaceae > Mahella > Mahella australiensis. The sequence goes on along the minus strand of NC_015520.1, from coordinate 1,789,518 downwards.
GCAGTTATGGCCACGATGGGGTTTTCATCTTTGCCGATTGTGGTGTAAATCCGAATCCAAACGCTGAGGAATTGGCTCATATAGCCGTTACATCAGCTAATACTTTTAAGAACCTCGTAGGGGCTGAGCCTCGGGTAGCTATGTTATCATTCTCCACCAAAGGCAGTGCTCAGCATGAACTCGTGGATAAAGTAGTGCAGGCTACGCAAATAGCCAAACAACTAGCTCCGGATATAGCTCTGGACGGCGAATTACAGGTGGATGCGGCACTAGTGGAAAGCGTGGCTGAGTTAAAAGCTCCTGGTAGTCCTGTAGGAGGCAAGGCCAACGTATTAATATTCCCAGATTTACAGGCAGGCAATATAGGTTATAAATTAGTAGAGCGTTTGGCCGGTGCTACTGCAGTAGGGCCTATATGTCAGGGTATAGCCAAGCCGGTGAACGATTTATCGCGCGGTTGCAAACCTGAAGATATAGTCGATGCAGTGGCTATTACGGCCGTACAATCTATGTAGAAAGAGCAAGGGGTTGAAATTATAAAGTGAATATATTGGTTATAAATGCTGGAAGTTCGTCGCTCAAATATCAGTTGATCGATATGACTACGGAATCGGTGAGGGCTAAAGGCAATGTAGAGAGGATAGGATTAGATGGCTCGGTATTAAAACACCAGTACAATGGAAATGGTAAGGCAGAGATAAAGCAAGATGTGCAAGACCATCTCGAGGCTTTTAAGCTCGTTATAAAGGCTATAACCGATCCTGAATACGGTGTCATAAAGGATATATCGAAAATATCCGCAGTGGGCCATAGGATGGTAAACGGCGGTGAGAGGTTTATAGATCCTATACTGTTGACCGATGAGATAATAGAGACCATGAAGAATGAGGTTATAGAATTTGCGCCGCTGCATAACCCGGGCGCTCTGATGGGAATGGAGGCCTGTCGCAAGCTTATGCCCGATACGCCTATGGTGGTGGTGGTGGATACCGAGTTTTTTAAAACTTTACCGCGATATGCGTATATGTATGGCTTACCGTATGACGTATATACTCAATATAAGATAAGGCGTTACGGCGCCCATGGCACATCTCATAAGTATGTCTCGCTGAGGGCCGCTAAGATGTTGGGCAAGGCTCCCGAAGAGGTTAAATTGATAACGTGCCATTTGGGTAACGGGTCCAGTATCAGCGCTGTAAGTCATGGCAAGGCCATAGATACCAGCATGGGATTTACGCCATTGGAGGGTCTCATAATGGGTACGAGATCAGGCGATCTTGATCCTGCAGTGGTAACATATCTCATGGAGAAAAAAGGCATGTCGCCATCCGAAATGAATGATTACTTGAATAAGGAATCGGGCATACTTGGTATATCAGGCGTTAGCAGCGATTTGCGAGATGTGGAAGATGCTGCGGTAGCGGGCAATGAGAGGGCGCAGTTGGCTATGGATATGCTTTGTTATAGGGCGAAAAAATATATAGGTTCATATATAGCAGCATTAAATGGCGTGGATGCACTGGTGTTTACCGCCGGCATAGGAGAGAATAATGCTACCGTAAGGAATGGTATATGCCAAGGTTTAGAGAATTTGGGCATAAAGCTGGATTTAGAAAAGAATAAAGTGCGCGGCATAGAAGCCGATATAAGCGCAGAAGATTCAAAGGTCAAAGTGTTTGTTGTGCCGACCAATGAAGAGCTCATGATAGCGCGTGAAACCAGGTCCATTGTAGAAGGTCAAAATTGAATACTTGACAAGAGCCTATATTAGTCTATATAATGAATAATGTTGTATTTTCCCCAAGAGAGGTGATAAAATTGATGCGCATAGATGTTGGCGCACTGCTCGAACAAGAAAGCGGAATCATGGACTTTGCAGTGGACGGCAAACTCGATGAGTTCGTAACAAAGGGTGATAGCTGGAGGCTACCGTGGAGCGTGCATGTAGAGGGAACTATAAGCAACAGCGACGGCATATTGAATATGAAAGGGATTATAACGGGTGCTATACTGCTGAGATGCGATCGTTGCCTTGAGACATTCGTGTGGCCGTTGTTTATAAAGTTAGAGGAAGAGTTTGCGCATACGGCTGTTTCTGACGGGGACGTTCTCAATATATATGAAGGGAATTATCTGGATATAGATAGCATCATATACAATGATATAGTACTGGAAATTCCCATGAAATCTCTATGTACCTTGGAATGCAAGGGTTTATGCCAAAAATGTGGCGTTAATCTCAATTATCAGCGCTGTGAATGTGAACGCGAGAACGCCGACATACGCCTTGCTGGCTTGAGCAACTGGTTTGATAAAAATGGAGGTGAACGATAATGGCGGTACCTAAACGCAAAACTTCAAAGGCTAGAAGGGATAAAAGAAGGGCCAATTGGAAATTGAGCGCTCCGACAATGATGGAATGCCCTCAATGCCATAAAGAAAAATTGCCTCATCATGTATGCCCGTATTGTGGGTATTATGATGGCAAAAAGGTAATGAAAATTGCTGAGAAGGAAAACAAAAAAGCAGTATAGATACTGCTTTTTTGTTTTTCGAGGGCTATATTGCTCGTGTTGTACATTTATGCTATAATAAAACTAGTTAAGGAGGGATATGGATGGAAAATGATTTCCTCAAAAAGGGCGGATTTCACTTAATGGATAATTTCCATGAAGAAGTTGTGATGAAGGATAAGACTACTATGGATTCGCTATTGTATGTCTTAAGTTATATAGCTATGATAGTCTTCGGTATATTGGCGTTATTCATGTTGATGAATATATTACCGCTGCTCTTATCCGGTCAATTTGCTATGGCAATAGCCCCGGCTATATTACTTGTGGCTTTTGGCGGATTGGCTTATTTAGCGTATGTGACCCGCAATAAACAGAGTACTGAATACGAATACACATTTACCAATGGAGAGCTGGATGTAGCAGCTGTTATAATGAATAATAAACGTAAGAAATTGTTATCGGCTAATGCCAAGGAATTTGAGAGTATAGCGCCAGTATCCGATGACAGCTATAAGCGGTTGGCCAATAGTATGAAAGATATGAAAGTATACAAGGCCTTCAGGAATAACGATGTCGATCGCTTGTACTATGGTTTATTTAACCATGACGGCGTAAGGAGTATTTTACTATTTGAGCCTAGCGAAGAGCTTTTGAATATGTTTAAGGCTTATATACCGCGAAATATAAAGGTAAAAGGTTAATACTTGAGATGCCAAAAGAAGTATATCTTGACAACAGCGCTACTACAGTGGTATTGCCTCGGGCAATACAAGATATGGAAGAATGCTTTTTGTGCAGCTATGGGAATCCGTCGTCGCTGCATCAAAAGGGCATTGAGGCCGAGAGAATTCTGAAACATGCCAGGCATATTATAGCTGATTCCATCGGCGCAGACGATAAAAGCATTATTTTCACAGGCAGCGGTACCGAGGCCAATAATCTGGCCATACAAGGCGTAGCGCATACCTATGCGCGCTTTGGTAAGCATTTGATAACTACCAGTATTGAGCACCCATCGGTGCTCAATACTTTTAAAGCGCTGGAGGACGAGGGTTTCAGCGTATCGTATATAGGCGCAGATCGGTACGGTAACATCGATATAGATGAGATGAACGCTACTATAAGGTGCGACACTGTGTTGGTGAGCGTTATGTACGTGAACAACGAGGTGGGCTCAATATTGCCGGTACAGGATATAGGTTCGCTATTAAATAGAAGTGATCATCGTATTATCTTTCATGTCGACGCTGTACAGGCTTACGGCAAACTATCTTTAAAGCCCCTCATGCCATTTGCCGATCTTATGACCGTCAGCGCACATAAAATACATGGCCCCAAAGGCATCGCGGCTCTGTATATACGCGAAGGTACAAGGATTAAACCTCTTATATATGGTGGAGGTCAAGAGAGGGATATACGTTCGGGTACAGAGAATGTGCCCGGAGCAGCAGGTTTTGCTGCCGCAGTAGAGGCGTTGTCAGATAAAAGTTTCGTTTATCTTTTAAGTCTGAAACAGATGCTGGCCAAAGGCATACTGGAGGCTGTGCCCAACGCCAGTATAAATGGGCCGGATGTGGATAAAGGAGCGCCGCATATATTGAATATTTCTTTCAATGGCGTGAGAGGAGAGGTGCTGGTCCATGCTTTGGAGCAGGAAGGTATATATGTCAGCACGGGTTCGGCTTGTTCATCTAGAAAACAAAAGGTGAGCCATGTGCTCAAAGCCATGGGCTTGCCAACAGCTTCATGTGAAAGTGCTATAAGGTTCAGTTTGTCAACATTGAATACCCAAGATGATATAGAATATACTATAAATGCGGTGAGACAAATAGTGCCATCGCTGATGCGTTTTAGCAGGAGGTAGGATTTGAACAATACCGTTATATTGATACGATACGGCGAGATACATCTTAAAGGACTCAATAGGCCTTTTTTTGAGAATACACTGGTCAGAAACATAAGGCATGCATTAGCGGGATTTGACAATGCTGAAGTGCTCAAAGGCGAGGGGCGTTTCTACGTAAGGGGCATTGAACCGCAGAGAATAGATGAAGCTATAACTAGAATAAGGAAAGTTTTCGGCATAGTATCGATAAGCGTTGCGGCAGAAGTGGACAAGGATATGGATGTCATAAAGGCTGTTTCTGTTGAGCAGATGAAACGTGCATACAAAACCGGCAGTACAACTTTCAAGGTTGAAAGCCGGCGTTCGGATAAAACATTTCCGTATAAATCGCCGGATATAAGTAGAGAAGTCGGCGGTTATATATTGGAAAGCATCGATGGCTTAAAAGTAGACGTCCATATGCCGGATGTCGTATTGAATATTGAGATACGCGAGAACGCTTATATATATTATAACCGCATAGATGGCCCCGGAGGTATGCCTGTGGGGACTGCCGGGAAAGCCATGCTCCTCATATCAGGCGGGATAGATAGCCCGGTAGCCGGATATATGATAGCCAAACGAGGTGTGGAGCTGTCAGCAGTGCATTACTATAGCTTTCCATATACCAGCCAGCGGGCAAGGGATAAAGTCGAGGACATATGCCGTATATTGAGCGCTTATACCGGCCCTATAAAAATTCATATGGTGCCGTTTACCGATATACAACAAGCCATATATGAGCGCTGTCCCGATAATCAGCTTACCATTTTGACGCGGCGCTTCATGATGCGAATAGCCCAGAAACTTGCTCGGCAAAATGGCTGCAAGGCTATTGTGACCGGCGAAAGCATTGGCCAAGTGGCTAGCCAAACGATAGATAGCCTGGCTGTTACTGAGGCGGCGGTTGATATGTTGGTATTAAGGCCACTCATAGCTTTCGATAAAGTAGAGATAATGGATGCAGCTAAGAAGATAGGCACATATGAAACCTCTATATTGCCTTATGAGGACTGCTGCACAGTATTTTTGCCGCGCCATCCGGTTACCAAACCCAAATTAGAAGCTATAGAGAATTCTGAAGAATTACTGGATATAGAGTATCTAGAGCAATGTGCTATAGAAAATATGGAAATAGTACCTATAAAAGCTTGAGCATATGGGCGAATTGTGGTAGTATATAATCAGCATACATAAGAAAGGGGAAGATAAATATGGCAGAAAGAGTAGCTTTAGCAATAGAAAAACGACAAGAAACAGGCAGCGGAGCTGCGGCGCGCTTGCGCAGAAGTGGCATGATACCAGGTGTGGTATACGGCAAAAGTATTGCGCCGATTAATGTAAAAGTGCCTGTCAAAGAGCTTCGTGAGATTATATCAAAACATGGTCGTAACGCGGTGCTGAATCTGAATATTGAAGGGCAAACGCTGGCCGCTGTTATAAAGGACTTACAACATGATTTAATGGGTACACAGTACGAACACGTGGATTTTCAACATATACTCATGAACGAGGTCATAAAGACAAAAGTACCCATACGTCTTCAAGGAGAAGGCTTGATAGAGAGCAAAGGTGGCCTGGTGATGCTTCAATTGGATGAATTGGATGTGGAATGTTTGCCAGATAGCCTGCCGGAAGTTATAGAGATCGATGTATCGGATATGGAAGTAGGACAGAGCTTGAAAGTCGCCGATATAAACGTTCCGGAAAATGTACGCATAATTTCCAATCCCGATGAAATTGTGCTAGCCGTAATGGAGACTAAATCGGGGATACAAGAAATCGAAAATGAGGAAAATAACGAGGAAGAACAATTATAATTTGCATAACGTATCGTTGGCAGGGTTCCGTATATTCTATATGGGACCCTGCTGTTATATTTTCCATGTTGAAAAAAGTATATACATAGTATATAATCAAAATCATGTGCGACAATTTTTAGTTATTGCAGGAGGAGTATTAATGTATCAAAGAAAATTGTTACCCAATGGTTTACGTGTAGTGTCAGAGAGATTGCCTTTCTTTAAATCAGTGTCCATAGGTCTATGGATAGGTAGCGGCTCTATAAATGAAACATTGGAGAATAACGGTGTATCCCATTTCATAGAACATATGATATTTAAAGGCACGAATCGGCACAGTGCCAAGAATATCGCCGATATAATAGATGGCGTGGGAGGCCAAATAAACGGTTTTACTGCCAAAGAATGTACATGCTTTTATGTCAAAGTCATGGATGAACATATAGACGTAGCATTGGATTTATTGTCGGATATGGTATTGAATCCTAAACTTAGCGAGGACGATATTCAGAAGGAGAAAGCCGTCATAGCGGAGGAGATACACATGGCGGAGGATTCGCCTGAGGATCTGGTTCAAGAGCTTATGGCTAAGGCTTTTTTCAGGGAACATCCGCTTGGTATGCCTATTTTGGGCAACCAGTATAATGTGATGAATATGGATAAAAGGTCTATAATGGAATATTATAGCGAGTGGTATAATCCATCTAATGCGGTATTGGCTGTGGCTGGCAGTTATGATGAGGATGAGTTGGTAAGGTGTATAAACAAGTACTTCAGTAAATGGAATAATAATTCCAAGAGTAAGCCCATATTTCCGTCTCACGTTGTAAAACCAACTGTTTTAAAAAAAGAAAAACCTATAGAGCAAATCCATTGCTGCATATCTGTGGAGGGGCTCAAGCAGGATGACCCCGATATGTATGCTCTGCTAGCCTTGAATAATATAATAGGAGGGGGCATGAGTTCGCGTTTATTTCAGAAGATAAGGGAAGAACGCGGCATGGCCTATTCGGTATTTTCATACCCATCGTTTTATCCTAATATCGGTATGTTCAGCGTGTATGCTGCTATAAATCCATCGCAAATCAATGAAGTGATTTATCTTATAAAAGAAGAAATACGTAATATATCAAAGGATGGGATATCCCATGAAGAATATAAGCGGGCCAAGGAGCAGTTAAAGGGCAACTATGTACTTGGGTTAGAAAGTACCAGCAATCGTATGAGTGCTTTAGGCAGGGCCGAGCTGGTAATGGGCAGAATATTTACACCAGATGAAATATTGCAAAAAATAGAAGATGTTACAGAAGAACAGATGAATGTTGTCGCTAGTCGGTTATTCAATACTGATATAACCTGTGCAGCCTTTGTCGGCAGTATACCCGACGATTTGCATTATTAAAAAATGAAACTCGTCTTATTGTGCTTGCAGCAAGTATATGGTATAATATGCCCATGTTATAGCGGAGCGATGAAAATGCATTAATATATTTAGGATTGGAGATATAAGATGACGTTGCCCAATGTGCTTACTACCTTTCGGCTGGGATTGGTAGGCGTTTTTTTATATACCTTTTATGGTTTGGACAATAATAATATTTTGTATTCATTTTTAGTATTTACTTTGGCCGAATTAAGCGATGTTTTAGATGGTTATATAGCAAGGCATTATAATATGATAAGCGATTTAGGCAAAATACTAGATCCTATAGCCGATAAAGCCATGTTGCTGGCAATGCTGTTTGCATTGTCCAGCGTCGGCTTGATACCATGGATTGTTTTTATTATAGTATTGGTGAGAGAAGGTATAACGGCTTTGGGTGCTTACATATTGTATAAAAATAAAAAGGTAGTAGCTTATTCGCGCTGGTACGGTAAAGCAGCCGCAGTGATATTTTATATAGCGATAGTTGCAGTGGTGTTCGACGTGCCGTATGCATCGGTTGTATTGACAATAGCTGTCATGCTTAATGTAGCCTCGCTTGTAAAATATTTGTACGATTATTATAAATTGATATAAACTGAATTGATAGGAGGAATAGTATGGAGCAGTTGAGCAAAGCTTATGATCCGTCGAAGGTGGAAGATAAATGGTACACAGAATGGATGGACAAGGGATATTTCAGGGCTGAAGTGGATAAGAATAAACAGCCCTTTTGCATAGTTATGCCACCTCCCAATATTACTGGACAGCTTCACATAGGTCATGCTGTGAATAATACATTACAGGATATACTTATACGTTGGCGCCGTATGCAAGGTTATAATGCGCTTTGGATACCGGGCACTGATCATGCCAGCATAGCTACCGAGGCCAAGATAAAAGATGAACTAGCTAAAGAAGGTATTACAAAATATGATCTGGGCAGAGAAAAATTTCTGGAGAGAGCATGGCAGTGGCGTGAAAAATACGGCCGCCGGATAACTGCTCAATTGAAAAGGCTTGGGGTATCGTGCGACTGGTCGCGGGAACGCTTTACGATGGATGAAGGATGTAGCAGGGCCGTCATAGAAGTATTCGTGCGATTGTATGAGAAAGGCTTGATATATCGCGGTGATCGCATAATAAACTGGTGTCCCGAGTGTAAAACAGCGTTGTCTGATGCCGAGGTTGAGTACGAGGAGGAACACGGTCACCTTTGGCATATACGCTATCCGTTTACCGATGGTTCAGGTTATATGGTGGTAGCTACGACAAGGCCTGAAACCATGCTGGGTGATACAGCAGTAGCTGTAAATCCGAATGATGAGCGTTATAAAGATGTTATAGGCAAAACTGTTATATTGCCTCTTATAAACAGGGAGATATCGGTAATAGCCGATGAATATGTTGATATGGAATTCGGTACCGGTGCTGTAAAGATCACGCCGGCCCATGATCCCAATGACTTTGAAGTGGGGATAAGGCATAACTTACCAGTTATACGCGTCATGGCTGATGATGGGCATATGAATGAGAACGCCGGTCGTTATAATGGTATGGAGAGGTATGAAGCTCGCCGCGCTGTATTAGCGGACCTCGAAGCGCAAGGGTTTATAGATAAAATTGAAAATCATGTTCACAATGTGGGGCATTGCTACAGATGTTCCACTATAGTGGAGCCTATAGTGTCCAAACAGTGGTTTGTTAAGATGGAGCCATTGGCTGAACCTGCTATAGAAGCTGTACGCGATGGCCGTATACAGTTTATTCCCCAGCGCTTTGCTAATATATATTTTAACTGGATGGAAAATATAAAGGATTGGTGCATATCACGCCAACTGTGGTGGGGTCACCGCATCCCGGCGTATTACTGCCACGTATGCGGCAATATTATGGTATTGTCTCAGCGACCCCATACTTGTGATAAATGCGGCTCTGATGATATAGAGCAGGATCCTGATGTCTTGGATACATGGTTTAGCTCGGCGCTATGGCCATTCTCCACGCTGGGTTGGCCGGATCGTACGCTGGAATTAGATTATTTTTACCCAACTGATGTTTTGGTTACCGCCTACGAGATCATTTTCTTTTGGGTAGCGCGTATGATATTCTCCAGCCTTGAACATATGGGTGATATACCTTTCAAATATGTGCTTATACACGGTATAGTGCGCGATGATGAAGGGCGCAAGATGAGCAAATCCCTCGGAAACGGTGTCGATCCGCTAGATGTGGTCGATAAATACGGTGCTGACGCCTTGCGGTTTACGCTGGTAACCGGCAATGCTCCCGGCAACGATATGCGCTTTTACTGGGATAAAGTAGAAGCTAGCCGTAATTTTGCGAATAAGATATGGAATGCGGCCAGGTTTGTATTGCTCAATTTAAATGAACAAGACATCAAGCCCACATCGCTTGATGAGTTAACGTTGCCGGATAGATGGATACTGACACGTTATAGTCAGTTGGTTGAAGAAGTGACATCCAACCTGGAGCGGTTTGAACTAGGTCTTGCGGCACAAAAACTCTATGACTTCATCTGGAGCGAATACTGCGACTGGTATATAGAATTATCTAAAGTACAGCTTCAGCAGGGCGAGGCTGTTAAGACGAATACGCTTTATGTGCTGTGCCATGTATTGGATGGTATCTTAAGGTTGCTACACCCATACATGCCGTTTATTACCGAGGAAATATGGCATCATTTACCGGGATCGTATGGTACAATAATGCTTGCGGATTGGCCATGCGTTGAGGCAGAGTTTGTGTTTGAAGACAGCATAGATAATATGCAGTCCATAATGGATGTAATACAAGCTATACGAAATATAAAGGCTGAAATGAATGTGGAGGCTGGCCGAAAGCCGAAAGTCGTATTGGTTACTGATCCTTCTTACGAGCCTCTATTTCAAGCCAATGCCCGGTATATAGAAAGGTTGGCAGGCGTAAGTGAGTTGAGTATAAAATCTGATAAAAGCGATATATCTGCCGATGCGGTGTCTGCGGTAACCGGACGGGCGGATATATATATACCATTGGGTGAATTGGTAGATATAGCCAAGGAAACAGCGCGCTTGAAAAAGGAATATGATGAACTTTGTGCTGAACTCGATAGGACAAAGGCTAAATTATCCAATCAAAGCTTTATTACCAAGGCACCTACCGCAGTAGTGCAGGCTGAAAGGGATAAGGCAGTTCAATATCAGGCTATGATAGACAGCATAAAAGAGCGATTGGAGCATCTTGAAAAATAAATGTATAAAGCAAGGGTGTTCAGGCCATAGTATGACTAGCGGCATTTGAGGAACAGATATTGAGAAATTATATTTCGAAGAGATATCGATTCCGAGAATGCCGTGAATTTTTATAAACGGGTATTTTTTATGAGAGCCTTAAAGATAACAGCTATAGGATTTGTTACTGGTTTATTCAACGGCCTTTTTGGTTCGGGGGGAGGCATGATAGTTGTACCGGCTATGTCTATGATATTGGGCATTGAAGAGCATGATGCTCATGCAACGGCTTTATCCATAATACTTCCCCTTACTATCGTGAGCATATTTATATATGCCAAAAGTGGTATCGTCGACTGGCAACTTACATGGAAAGTGGCTTTAGGCGGTGTTTCGGGAGGCTATATAGGCGCGCGTTTGTTGCATGTGGTACCTGCCGATACTTTGCGTAAGATATTCGCGGTATTTATGATCATAGCGGCGGTGAGAATGATATTTTGATCTGGATGTTTATCATAGGTTTATTATCAGGTATTATAAGCGGGATGGGTATAGGTGGGGGCACTATACTTATACCCGCTCTTATTTTATTCGGTGGCATAGAACAGCACGTTGCCCAGAGCGTCAATCTTACGGCATTTATACCTACGGCTATAATAGCTATAGCAATTCATTGGAAAAACGGTAATATAAAATATAAGCTGGCAATATGGATCACTATATCGGGCATAGCAGGTGCCCTGATAGGTTCATGGATGGCTATAGGCTTATCATCGAGGACACTGCGCATATCGTTCGGCATATTCCTCATGATCATGGGTATATATGAATTCTTCCGCAAAACATAAAAACCATAAGTATTGCATATCGGCGTCTATTAGGGTAGAATAATGCTTGAAGAATGTTGAGGAGGGCTGTTGCTTTGGATTGGAAGGATCAGCTGAAAAATCCGCCCGAAGAATATAGAGCTATACCTTTTTGGGCGTTGAATGATAAACTGAATGATGATGAGCTGCGTTGGCAAATAAGGCAAATGAAGGAGGCAGGATTGGGCGGTTATTTTATGCATGCTCGTTCTGGTTTAAAGACGCCGTATATGTCTGATGAATGGCTGCAAGCCATCGAAATATGCGTGGAAGAAGGCAAGCGACAGGGCATAAGCCCGTGGCTTTATGATGAAAATGGATGGCCTAGTGGTTTTGCCGATGGCAAAGTGCCTGCCTTGGGCATCGACTATCAGCAGAAATGGCTGGAATGTCGGCAGATAGAACCAGATAATATCTCGTGGACTGATGAAACTATCGGTATATATATCCTAGGCGATAGTTATAGAACTTTCAGATATGCTTCAGGCCAAGAAAGTATTACCATTTTGGGGCCCAAGGAGGTAATGGTGCATATAGGATGGGTAAGTAACCCTTACTATGTGGATGTTTTAAATGAACAAGCCATACGTTCCTTTATAGACAATACGCACGAAGTATATTATGAGCGTATGAAAGATAGCTTTGGCAGCGTTATAAAGGGTATATTCACCGATGAACCCCAGTATGCCTCCAACAGAATTCCGTGGTCATTTTCCTTAGCCGAACAGTTTGAAAACGAACATGGATATAGTATAATCTCAGTTCTTCCTGCACTGTTTTATAAAATAGAGGGATACCAAAGCATAAGATATGACTTTTGGAAGACGGTCAGTCGTCTATTTACGGAAGCCTTCAGCAAGCAAATAGGGGACTGGTGCCGGAATCATAGTATAGTATCTACCGGGCATGTAATGTCTGAAGACAATATGATGGCACAAATGGGGGGTACAGCAGGTGCCATGCCCTTTTATCATTACATGCAAATGCCTGGCATAGACTGGCTATTGCGCCGCATAGGCGGAACGATTACAGTCAAGCAGGTATCATCGATAGCTCATCAACTGGGCCAAAAGCATATTATATCAGAAATGTTTGGTTGCTCGGGTTGGAACATCAGTTTTGAAGAACTCAAGTGGATAGCCGAATGGCAATACGTACTTGGCGTAAATACTGTGTGTCAGCATCTTGAGTGGTACAGCATGAAAGGCTTGCGAAAGAGGGACTATCCCCCCAGCTTATTTTACCAGCAACCGTGGTGGCCTGATTATAAGTTGTTTAACGATTATTTTGCGCGTTTGAGCTTGTTGCTAACCGAAGGACAACATATATGTGATGTTTTAGTGCTCCATCCTTTGCACAGTGCCTGGATGGAATATAGTCCTATCGATAACGAGTCTATAAAGAAACTGGATGAGGCCTTGAACGATGTGAGCCGTTGGCTTATGGAATTACACATAGATTACGATTATGGCGATGAAAGCATATTGAGCGAATATGCTGATGTAGATGGTCATACCCTTGCGGTAGGTAAAGCACGTTATAAGGTAGTGGTTATACCTCCGGCTTTTACATTGGACAAGGCTACAGTGCGACTGATTCAGCGCTTTGTTCAATCAGGCGGAAGGGTTATATCGATAGGGAATTTTCCGATGCTTGTCAATGGGCGGGACAGCGATGATTTGGTTATGTTAAGATCGAAAGTAAAGTGTATAGAGTTGGATAAGAGTGAGATAAAGGTTGCTTTAAGCGATTTGAGGCTTAATATATGTGATCAGAATGGCAATGATATAAGTTATATATATGTTCAGCAAAGGGATATAAATGGCGGTCAAAGGCTCATATTTGCGGTCAATATAAGTCAAACCGATAGTGTATGTGCGCGTATGGTATTAGAGGGAAGCTGGTATCCCAAACTATGCCGGTTGGAAAATGGAGAATACGAGGTCATATCGGCAGGTTATGCTGAAGGTAGCACGTCGATTGAATTGAATTTTATGCCCATGCAGTCTTATGCTATATTGCTGGATAAAAACGGAACAGATAATAATGGGGCTGTATTACATATTGCTCAGCTTGAAGAAATACCGGTTATCTTGGCTGATCAGTGGTATATAGAGTTGGAAGATTATAATGCGCTGACGTTGGATTATGCCTGTGTATCGGTAGATGCTGGTCCGTGGTCTAAGCCGATGCCAGTTATAGCTATACAGGACATGCTTTTGCGCATGGGACGAGCTGCCCGGGTGGCATTGAAGTTTAGCTTTAATGTTGAATATCAACCTTTCTATAATGAGGAAATATATCTTGGCATAGAAGATGCAGTTAGGTTTGATATAGAGGTAAACGGACGACATGTGGAATATGATGATATAGGTTGGTGGCGCGATAAATCCATTAAAAAGGTGGATATAAGCAAATATGTTTGTTGTGGCATAAATGAGGTTATATTGAAAACTGACTTTGAATATTCCGATGATGTCTATCAGCTTTTAACGACGCCTAATATTCATGAATCGCAGACAAATAAGATGACATACGATACTGAGATAGAGAGCATATACCTTTTAGGGCATTTTGGTGTATATAGCATGTCTGATCATAAATATGGAGACCGTAGGGCTGTATTTACCGATGGACCTTTTGTGTGCCGCCAGATGCCCACGACGGTAACAATTGGCGATCTTAGTGTACAGGGCCTGGTATTTTATGCAGGTAATGTAAAACTCATTCAACATATCGACATACCCCATTTGAAACTAGGACAAAGGGTTTATTTGGATTTATGCACAAAACCAGATGATGTACTTACCAAAGTATGGATAAACGAAAAAGTTGCTGGTAATATTCCGTGGGCTCCCTATAAAATAGATGTTACTGATGTTCTGAAGAGCGGACAAAATACTTTGGGAGTGGAACTGATGGGCAGCTGCCGGAACCTGTTGGGCCCACATCATCATATAGCTGGTGAGCTATACGCTGTTGGCCCATTAAGCTTTACAAATCGTAAAGGTTGGACTGATGCTGATATTGACTGCGATGATATATGGACGGATAGATACTGCTTTACGCGTTTCGGTTTATCATCGCAGCCTAAGATAATGATAACATCATAGATAGTGCATTTTTTACATCGTTAAAATCGCCGAACGGTATATAGGCTATGCTGTTGTTCTCGCAATATTGAGCCAAATGGCTTTTTGCGAATACTATGTCGGCTTTCTCAGCAACGTACCGATCAGAGAAACCGTCGCCTATAAATATAACATCGTAGCCTATATCCTTGTATTTTATATAAGCTCCTGCTTTGCAGTTGGCACATATGTCGCAGTACGGGTTTTGATATGGGAATTCCAGTACAACCTTATCTGCATTAAAATGCGCTCTGTTACAATATACGGTCACGTCCGACATATTTATACCATATTTTTCAAACAAGGCTTTTATATAATACTGAAAACCGTCGCTTAGTACGGCCAGCTCTAGGTTATTTTGTTGGCAAAAGCCTATAAATTGCTTAAAATAAGGGTCGAGGTAAAAGCCCTTCACAAATTCGACCACGTCTTGTTCGGTACCATGAAATCCTGCATACAGCCGCCTGTACAGTTCGGCTGATCCTATAACCTTATTGCGGAAATCGCTTTCCAATTGTTTGCCGTTATCCACCCGTATAAATTCTTGTATAACCTGGTCGCCTATATCTAGAGTGGATATGGTACCGTCAAAATCCGTTAGTACAGCGTATTTTTTATCCATAAAGTCCTTCCTTAATGTTATTTTCGCTTATATAGACTATATCATATTTTCAGCGCTAATAATAGCATTTCTTTAATTTCCATCATCTTGAGATTAATCGTTATCGTCGCCTATGCGCGATGGTACATGAATAGTTATATAAGATGAACTGGAACCGCAGAACTGCTTGCATAGTGTATACATATAATGTATAATGTGCTATGATAAGCAGGAGCTTAGTCATGTGTTCTGTATGCTTTGAGGAGGGGAAGTGTTGAATATGGGGTTAAAAAAACGAAGAGCCAGCAAGGTTTTTATAGGATTCTTTATATCATATATTATAATATTGTTCATACCCATCACTACGGGAAGTATAATATATAACAGAGCTATTTCAGCATTAACGGAGCAGAACGCCAAATATGATAACGCAATGTTGTTACAGCTAAGGGATACGTTGGATGGTAGAATAGATCAGATGAATCAAATAATTACTGAGGTATCGCTAAATAACGCAGTAAAAGGTTTTTTGTATGTTTCCAATCCTTCAAATAGTTTTGACCGTTATAATGCTGTACAACTTATAAAGGACTTAGCTGCGTACAAAAATGTCAGTAATTCTATAGATGACTTTTATGTCTATTTTTCCGCCAGTGATGTTATATTAACTCCTGATGGTAAATATGACCCTGAAATGTTTTACAGAGTGGGATATTGCTATCAGAACTTAGGTCCTGATTATTGGTATGATAATGTACTAAAGAAACGTTTTGTAAAAAGCGATTTTATCTATCCAACCATGCAATCCAGCAGCAATAGCGATAGAAAGTACTTAACGTATATTCGAACGGTACCATTGGACAACTCTTCCGGTAACTATGCAAATATTGTACAACTCATTTCTGTACAAAAATTACAACAAATGTTGAAGGAGATAGCAGAAACTAGTAAGAGTGATTTATATATAATCGATGATAATAATAGAATAGTAGTATCCAACGATAATAGCGAACTGTCGTTGGATGTATTGAATGATGTTAAATCTGACAATGGGATATTTTATAAAACAATAAATAATAAAGAAGTTGCTTTTTCTTACATCGCATCCAGACAGATCGGATGGAGGTATGTGGTTGCAATACCTAGCGATGTATATTTAGCTCCAGTACAAGATATAAAATATATGACTGTTGTAATAATTGCAATATGTTTGGTGTTGGGTATTATAATAGCTTATTTTATGGCATACAGGGACTACAACCCTATAAAGAAGATTATACAACAATTAATGGTGCATGCTGATAAAAATAACATAGCCAATATACGCGATGAATACGACTTTATAGAGCGGACGGCTATATCTAGCATAATTAATGAACAACAAATGAGACATCAATTGGATGCTAGGATGCCCATACTTAGGTCGGAATTTTTAAAAAGGCTTTTAGTTGGCAAAGATGTGAATTATGATGTTATAAAAGATTCGCTTGAATTTTATAACCTACATTTTGATGATAATAAATTTTTGGTATGCATCATCCACATAGACGATTATAGTAAATTTGCTATAAGCAGTGAATTAGAAAAGGAATTGGCATTAGCGAAATTTATAATAACGAATATAGCTGAAGAGGTGTTAGCCCCATATGGTAAATGCTATATAATGGAATCTGATGAGCGTACTATCGATGTAATAATTAATATGAAAGATGCTGTTTTAGATGAAATAATTGCTGAGCTTAAGAAAGTGCAGGGAATTATACAAGGGGAATTTTCAATACTCTTTAGCGCTTATATAGGCGGTATAGTATATAACATAAAGGAAATAAAAAATTCTTATGCTCAAGCGGTTACAGTGATGAACTATAAAATAGCTATGGGATACGGTGTTATAGCAGATTATTCACAAATAGAAGAAAGAAATAAAAAAGAATATTATTACTATCCTTTGGAAGTTGAAAGCAAACTTATAAATTATGTAAAAGCTGGTGATGCTCAAAAGGCTCTTGCTTTATTAGATGAAACATTGAAAGAAAACTTTCAAAAGAGGAAATTGCCCTATGAGCTGTTGCAGTGTTTATTTTTTGATATAATGAGCACTGGAATAAAAATAATGAATGAAATCGGTTTGGAACAGCTTCCCATGGAAAGCCTGTGCAAATGCGATACTGTAGAACAAATGCATCAAGAACTAAAAGGGATATTTACAAAGATATGCGAGCATATAAATGCCAATAAAAAAAGTCATAATGAGGAATTAAGAGAAATAATACTTGATTTGGTGGGAAAAGATTATAGGAATAATAAGCTAGGCCTTTCATATCTGGCCAATAAGATAGGTATTAGCGAAGCCTATCTGTCCCATTTTTTCAAGGAGCAAACGGGTATTAATTTATCGGATTATATAAATCAAGTGCGTTTAAAGCATGCTAAAGAAATATTAAAGCAAGGCTGTACATTGTCTGAAACAGCTCAGAATGTAGGTTATACTAATGATTTAGCGCTTATAAGAGCATTTAAGAAATACGAAGGAATAACCCCCGGTAAATTTAAAGACACCATGTCTGATAACCCATAATATAAAGAAATGATAGTTGTAGTCAAAGAGATGATAGCTGTATTCTAAAGCATTGCAAGTATAATAACGCCACCTGATAATTTACATTTTTATCGTACCCATATTAGAATAAATGCGTAGACCAAAGCATATGGTCTACGCATTTTCAATTTTATAGGAGGTATTTGCCGTGAAAAGAAATTCTAAACTGTTAGCTCTTTTGTTGGTGGCGGTCCTTATAGGTAGCTTATTGGCTGCTTGTGGAGGCTCCGGTGGCTCATCGGACAACGATGCAGTACTGGCTGGAGAAAAGGTGGATAAAGGACAGAATTCGGAAGAAGGGGGCACACAAACAAGCGATGGGACTGTAACACTGCCGCTTACGCAAGAACCGATAACCTTTACTTATTGGGTGCCATTTGGCGGTACGTCAAAGGAGGTTATAACGGACCTAAGCCACAATTTGGTTTATCAAGAATTGGAGAAATTAACTAATGTAAAAATAGAGTTTGTTCATCCGGCTGAAGGACAAGAAGTAGAACAGTTTAACCTTATGGTAGCGTCAGGTGATTTGCCTGATATCATTGAGCAAGGTGAGCGTTATAAAGGTGGTATAGATAGAGCAATAGCCGATGGTATTTATATAAGGTTGAATGAGTTGGTAGATAAATATGCCCCAAATTATAAAAAAGCGATAGAATCTAACCCACAATTAAAGAAAGAGGTATATACCGATCAAGGAAATCTATCGGGTTTTGGCATGGTAACCAGCGACGTATATGGTACGCCTGATAACCCAGTGCCACTTGATGTAGCTAAAGAAAATTCATGGACTGGACCGTTCATAAGAAAGGATTGGCTGGATGAATTAGGACTTCCTATCCCGTCCGCTGTAGATGAATGGTATACTGCATTGAAAGCATTTAAGGAACAAAAAAATGCTGAAGTGCCAATATTATTTATGTATCACCCGAATGGTATAGACACAACAGCTGGTACGTTTGTGAGTGCTTTTGATATAGGGCCGGGTTTTTATCTTGATACAAAGGACAATAAGGTTAAATATGGGCCGATTGAGGCCGGATTTAAGGAATATTTAACTATGATAAATAAATGGTATAGCGAGGGATTGATCGATCCTGATTTTCCGACCAGAGATAACAAAAGCTCTCAGGCTTTGTATATGGATGGAAAGGTGGGAGCGGTATTGCAGGAGGGTACAGGTCTAGTACTGAAGGCTAGGGCTGTGAATGTAGAATTTGCTGGAGCACCTTATCCTAAAAAAGATGCCTCATCTGATATTCATTGGAGATATACGAATCCTTTATGCAGAGCTAATTATGGTGTTATAACATCGGCGTGCAAAAACCCTGAATTGGCTGTTAAATGGTTTGATTATCATTATACTGAAGATGGATTTAAATTGTGCAACTTTGGTCCAGAAGGCAAAACATATGATGGTTTGGACGAAAAAGGAAGGCCGAAGTATCTTGAGCATATAGAAATAGATGGGAATGAATATCCTCTGGCTAAGGATAATTATCAAGGTTTCGATAGAATTAATATGGTATTTAGATTGCATAATGGACCTTATCTAAAGAGCGATCTTAGATCAAATCCGAGAAGATGGATGGAAGACTTGGAATCATATCGTGTGACATGGGAGAATCAACCGGACGATTATGTTTTACCGCCAATAACTATGACAGATCAAGAAGGTGCTGAGTACGCGTCTATTATGAGCGATGTGGATACTTACAAAGACCAGATGATATTGAAATTTATAATGGGCACAGAACCATTAAGCAGCTTTGATAAGTATGTAGAACAGATAAAATCTTTAGGTATTGATAAGGCTATAGCCATTCAAGAAGCGGCTCTTAAACGGTATAATGAACGATAGTTTTTATTTAAAAGGGGTAGCGGTTAAATCCCTACCCTTTTCAGTAAATATATGACTTGGGAAAGAAAGGAAGAACCGAAATTATGAGTACACCGATAGCCCAATCGCCGTTAAATATAGGAAAAAAGGATAATTGGAGAACGATTATTGCTAAAGACTTTGTAAGAAATAAGTATATATATATAATGGCTATACCTGTTTTAGCCTACTATATAATTTTTCAGTATGGGCCGATGTATGGCCTTATGATAGCTTTTAAAGATTTTAGTCCAGGTAAAGGCATATGGGGTAGTCCATGGGTTGGCTTTAAGCATTTTGAAAGTTTTTTCAACGGGCCGTATGCTTGGCAATTAATAAGGAATACATTGCTCATCAGTATATATAGTTTATTATGGGGATTTCCAGCACCTATAATATTGGCTTTGTTATTAAATGAGGTCAGAAATAATACATTTAAAAGAACCGTCCAGACAATAACATATCTTCCGCATTTTATTTCATTGGTTGTGGTGTGCGGTCTGATAGTAGATTTTACTGCTTCAGACGGCGTAATAAATGATATAATAGAGATGCTGGGTGGACAAAGAACTAATTTTATGATGAAGCCGGAATGGTTCAGAACAATATATATAGGCTCTGGAATATGGCAGGAAATAGGCTGGGGCAGCATAATATATCTTGCTGCTATAACAAACATAGACCCTCAGTTATATGAAGCGGCAACAATAGATGGTGCCAGTAGATGGCGACAAACATTTCACATAACAATTCCGGGAATAACGCCCACTATTGTCATCCTTTTAATTCTTAGATTGGGTGGATTAATGAGCGTGGGTCATGAAAAAATACTGCTGCTCTATAATCCTACCACTATGGAAACGGCTGATGTGATTTCCACTTATGTTTATAGGAGAGGATTGCTTGATTTTGATTACAGTTTTAGTACGGCGGTAGGTTTATTTAACTCTCTGATAAATTTTGGATTATTAGTGGCGGCCAATGCTATTAGCAGAAAAGTATCGGAAACAAGCTTGTGGTAAAGGGGTGAAATAAATGCTTGTAAAAAGGACTGCCGGTGAAAGGATTTTCGATATAATAAACGCTTTTATACTCATTATACTTTGTATAGTTTGCATATACCCGATGCTCTATGTTGTATTTGCGTCTTTTAGCGATCCGATAGAACTTATGAAACATAGAGGGCTTCTTTTGTGGCCACTTGGAAATCCCACAATCGAGGGTTATAAATTAGTGTTTCAGAATCCCAGTATAACTAATGGTTACAAAAATACTATAATTTACGTAGTGGCCGGTACTGCTATAAATATATTCATGACTTCATTGGGGGCCTATGTGCTTTCCAGAAAGAACGTTTTGTGGAGAAACCTGATGATGTTTATTGTAACTTTTACTATGTTTTTCAGTGGCGGCATGATACCGACGTATTTGTTGGTAAAGAATCTGAATATGTTAAATACCAGATGGGCTATTTTGATACCTGGCGCTATTTCAACTTATAATATGATTATAATGCGTACCTCATTTGCGGCTATACCAGACAGCTTAGAGGAATCGGCAAAAATGGATGGCGCCAATGATTTTATAGTTCTATTTAGGATAATACTTCCCTTATCTACAGCTGTTTTGGCGGTTATGGTATTATTCTATGGTGTGGGACACTGGAACGCATGGTTCAACGCTATGATATATTTGCGCGACAGAAATTTGTTTCCATTGCAGCTTATATTGAGGGAGATATTGCTTGCCAATGATCTGCAGTCGATGAGCGATGTTGGCAATTTAGTCGGAGGTGCAGCGATGCAAGCTGGGACAGACGTAGTATATTTTGCCAGAGAGCTGGTGAAATATTGTACCATAGTAGTGGCTACGGTACCTATATTGGCTTTATATCCATTCTTGCAAAAATATTTTGTGAAAGGTGTAATGATCGGTTCCCTAAAAGAATAATTGGACAGAAATATGTATCTTATATTATCATGGATTATGCGAATGCACGGTAATCGATTTACCGTAGTGAATGAGTAAATATTGGAAAGGATGGCAGCGATGAAGATATCTTTTACGACGCTTTCATGTCCCGACTGGAGTTGGGATAAAATATTGAAGGAGGCAGTGCGGCTTGGTTATGACGGTATAGAAGTACGAGGCGTAGAAGGCGAAATGTTCTTACCCAAAGCGAAACCTTTTTTGCCGGAAAATATTGACAACACTATATCTGTATTAAAACAAAAAGGCTTAGCAATTTGTTGCCTTGATACATCATCATCTTTTCATGATCCGGAAAGATTCGATGCGGCTATACTTGAAGCTGAAAAGACTATAGATTTGGCACAGAGTCTCGGCGTGCCTTATATAAGGGTGTTCGGTAATAATATACCGAATCCAGCGAAAAAGGAAGAAACGATAAAACGCGTTGCTAAAGGACTAGAAACTGTGGGCACATACGCTGATCGAAAGGGAATCTGCGTGCTTATTGAAACTCATGGAGATTTTTCTTCGTCAAATAACCTGTTACAGGTGTTAAATCGTGTAGATAATCCTGCTATAGGTGTCTTATGGGATATAAATCATCCATATAAAGTCTTTGGCGAACCGATAGAAGTTACCTTTGAAAGGTTGGGCAAGTATATAAAACATACGCATATTAAAGATTCTAAAGGTAAGGGTAAGGAGGCTACGTTGTGCCTTATAGGTGAAGGCGATGTGCCAATTGCAGAATGCATAGATATACTCAAGCGACATGGGTATAGCGGATGGCTGTCCCTTGAATGGGAGAAAAAATGGCACCCGGAGCTGGAAGAACCAGAGTTGGTCATACCAGCGTATATAAGATATATAAAGAAAATGCTTTCCGCATAAGCAAATAGCCGGCGTTAGTTTGCTCAAGCGAAACGAATTGTAAATACGCAATTATTACGTGGCATAAGGCTTGACATATATACCTCGACCTCGCTACGGCTGTGAAGCTGGACCACTACGCAATCAAAGATTGCTGTGGTCTTACGCTTCAAAAGCCCGCTCGGTATATATGTCAAGCCTGTAGCGGGCGTAGGATTTATATCATTGTATGCGCTAAACTTGCCATATTACGAATCGCAGAAACTAGGAAATAAGCATTGTTTATAAGCCCGCCATGATATATAATAGTTTAGAAGTGAGTAAGAGCTATTATTTCGTTAGGAGGTAGAACAATGGCTTATCTTTTAGGAATAGACGTAGGAACATCGGGGACTAAGACCGTACTGTTCGATGAAAATGGCAATAGTGTGGCTCATGCATTATATGAGTATCCTATGTATCAACCACAGATGGGCTGGGCTGAACAACGCCCGGAGGATTGGTGGAATGCCTCGGTGGAAACGATAAAGCAGGTTATAACTAAGAGTGGCGTCGATGCTGCCGACATAAAAGGTATCGGTTTGACTGGACAAATGCACGGTATGGTATTATTGGATAAGGATTATAACGTATTAAGGCCTGCTATTATATGGTGTGATCAGCGTACTCAAGCTGAATGCGATGAAATAACCGACATAATAGGCAGGCGGAGGTTGATAGAGATAACAGCCAATCCGGCATTAACGGGTTTCACAGCTTCCAAAGTCATGTGGGTAAAAAAACATCAACCGGATATTTTTGAGAAAATATACAAAATACTTTTGCCGAAGGACTACATAAGGTTCAAATTAACAGGTGAATTTGCTACTGAAGTATCGGATGCTAGCGGCATGCAGTTTTTAGATGTTCCTCACAGGCGATGGAGCGACGAAGTGTTGGATAAGCTCGGCATAAATAAGGAATGGATGCCGGCCGTATATGAATCGCCCGAAATAAGCGGCTATGTGACACAGGATGTAGCGGATATCACTGGTTTAAAAGTCGGCACGCCGGTAGTCGGTGGTGGCGGCGATCAAGCAGCAGGTGCTGTGGGAAATGGTATAGTTAAGACGGGCATTGTATCATCTACTATAGGTACATCAGGTGTAGTGTTTGCCTATACCGATGATGTGCGTATAGATCCGAAAGGACGAGTGCATACGTTTTGCCATGCTGTACCCAATACATGGCATATAATGGGCGTTACGCAGGGAGCCGGCTTATCGATGCAGTGGATGCGGAATAATTTTGGCGGCATGGAGAAAGAACTGAGCGTTTTTTTAAACAATGATCCATACGATATAATGACTCAAGAAGCTGCCCAAGCTGTTGCGGGGTGTAGGGGGCTTATATATTTACCATATCTCATGGGTGAGCGCACACCACATCTGGACCCTTATGCCAAAGGTGTATTTTTCGGTCTGTCTGCTATGCACACAAGGCAGGACATGTTCCGAGCCGTTATGGAAGGTGTAGCCTATAGTCTGAGAGATTGCTTAGAGATAATAAGAGAAATGGGTGCTGAGGTAAATGAGATAAGAGCCTCGGGCGGAGGTGGCCGCAGTAGCTTATGGCGTCAGATGCAGGCCGATAACTTCCATAATCCAGTATCCACTATTAATTCCAGTGAAGGCCCGGCATTCGGCGCAGCGCTGTTGGCTGGTGTAGGAGCTGGAATATATGATAGCGTGCCGCAGGCTTGTGAGGCCACCATACGTATAACAGGGGTGCAACAACCCTTAGAGGGCAATTTAGCTATATATGATAAGTATTATGACATATATAAACAGCTTTATAATGATTTAAAAGCCACATTTAAGAAAGTGGCTGTGATAGAGTGAGCCTGGTTCGCCAGGCTCGCTTTTTTTGTATGTGGCCAAGAGTTAAGAGCGAAAATAAAGGGTGCTAAGAAGCAGAAATAAAATATTGTGCTTTACAATAAAATGGTGCTGATATATAATAAACGATGTCGACCGAACGGTCAGTCAATTTAACGTGTTAATTTATCAGGAGGTGTACTTACTTGAATAGTAGCATAAAGTGGGTGTCTATAGCGGCCGCAACGCTTGTTACAGTCGGCCTATTGATGACGGGTTGTAGTGATCAACCCCAGACTTCGACACAAGATCAACAAAAAAATGCTGCAGTAGCAGTATCGGTGCAGAAAGTAGCTCTAGGCAGCGTGGGTAACAGCAGAGAATATACTGCTAGGCTGAAACCAATACAAGATGTTATGATAATCCCTAAGTTACCGGGTAAAGTGACTGCTATACCTGTTGAAATAGGCGATGCAGTGAAAAAAGGTGATCTGCTCTTAGAGCTTGATACGTCGGATATACAGCCGCAAATTGACCAAGCTCAGGCAGCTTATAATGTAGCCAAAATAAATGTGAATGATACTAAAAAGAAAAAAGAAGATCTGGATAATATGGAAAAAAAGCTTAAAGATCAGCAAAATTCCTTGACATCGCAACAAAAACAATTAAATGATACTGTAAAACAATTGCAGTCACAGCTAAATGATCTTAAAAAACAATTGGCATCTGCTCCGGATGAGCGGGTAAAAGCTCAGCTTCAGAGTACTATAGATGCTCTAGAGTCTCAGCTTTCCAAGGCCCAGGACGGATTGAGTTCTGTAAACGAAGCGTTAAAAGCAGTGCAGACGCAGATTAGCTCTATAGCTACATCTAAGATGCAGATACCTAGCGATGAACTGCTTAACGCGCAACTCAAGCAAGCTGAAGCTGCGTTAAACCTTGCGAAACATCAATTGACCAATACTAAGATATATGCCCCTATAGATGGTATAGTGGCTTCCGTCAATGTGGATGAGGGCGAGATGGTGGCTCAAACCACACTGCCCATGAATGTTATAGATGTGAGCAAATTGCTTATGGACATACAGGTTGCCGAGGCTGATATATCTAAAATACAAAAAGGTCAAAGTGTAAATATCAAGGTCGATGCAGTGCCAGATCAAACATATAATGGGACGGTGACCATGATATCGCCGACACCGGATCCGCGTTCACAAAATTATCCGGTTAGCATACAAATCGATAATAAAGGTAATTATTTGAAGGCCGGTATGTTCGCCCGGGCTGAATTGGCTGTGGATAAGAAAACGGATGTTATAGTAGTGCCTAGCACAGCAGTGCTTGATGAAAACGGTATCAAAGTTGTATATGTAGCTGACGGCGGAAAGGCTCAAAAGCAGCAGGTTGAGATTGGCATGGATGATGGCAAAATGGTAGAAATAAAGAAAGGGCTGGATGTAGGCCAAAATATCGTAGTAGAGGGTCAACAGTATCTGACCGATGGCGCTGACATCACTATAGCTGAATAGAGGTGATGTCGAATTGAAGATATGGGAAGGTTCTATAAAGCGACCTGTTATGACATGGATGATAATAGCTATAATATTGGTGCTTGGGGTCGTGTCCTTAAGTCGATTGGGTTTGGATCTTTTGCCGAATATAAATCTGCCGATAGCAGCGGTAACAGCCTCTTATCCGGGTGCGGGCCCTGAAGAGATAGAAACTATGGTAACAAAGCCATTGGAAAGTGTATTGGGTACGGTATCCAATGTTAACTCTGTGCGCTCTATATCGACAGAGGGCAGTTCTATAATAATATTAGAATTCAATCAGGGTACTGATATGGACTTTGCAGCTTTGGACATGCGCGAAAAGGTTGACCTTATAAAAGGCATGCTGCCTAGCGGTGTAACCAATCCGATGGTGTTAAAGCTTGATCCGACAATGCTTCCTGTTATGCAGATCTCGGTAGCCAGCAAGGATGGTAATCTATCTAGAGCCCAGGCGGTGGTAGAGGATACTATAAATAACCGTATAGAGCGTATAGAGGGCGTAGCATCGGTTAGTATAACCGGCGGTCGTCAACGCGAAATATCTATAACGGTACAGCCTGAGAAGCTGGCTACATACGGTTTATCTATAACACAGATATCCAATCTTTTGAAAGCGGAAAACCTTAATATGCCTGGAGGCACAGTAGTGCGCAATGACAAGCAGTTGGTGGTCCGTACTATGGGCGAATTCAAGAGCATAGACGATATAAAGGCATTAACAATACCTACGCCGGCTGGTGGTACAGTAAAACTTGCAGAAATAGCAGACGTGGCTGATACTTTTAAAGAGATAAACCAATATAATAAAATAAACGGTAAAGAGAGCATAGGCATATCAGTGCAAAAGGAAAGTACGGCCAATACTGTTCAGGTGGCCGACGATGTCAATGCGGAGTTGGAAAAATTGCGCCAAGAATTACCCAATATGGAGATAATACCGGTATTGGATCAGTCGCAGTTCATAAAGATGTCGATAAACAATGTTGCGAATAACGCTATAATAGGGGCAATATTAGCTGTTATAGTACTGCTGATATTCTTACGGAATGTTCGCTCTTCGCTCGTTATAGCATTATCTATACCTATATCGGTCATAGCAACCTTTGTGTTGGTGTATTTTTCGGGTATGACTTTAAACCTTATATCGATGGGCGGCCTAGCATTGGGCGTAGGCATGATGGTGGATAATTCTATAGTAGTATTAGAGAACATATACAGGCACAGACAAGAAGGGCAAACGCGTATTAAGGCGGCCAGCGATGGTGCTGGCGAGGTGGCTATGGCTATTACCGGCTCGACGTTAACCACAGTAGCAGTATTCCTCCCAATAATATTCGTTCAGAGCTTAGCCGGCGAGATTTTTAAGGAACTGGCTCTTACAGTTACGTTTTCGCTTTTAGCCTCATTGGTTGTAGCCGTAACCATCGTTCCAATGCTGGCATCGCGCTTAGTGACCATAGAGGATGAGGGGAAACCTAAGCGCAGGACTGTCTGGACGTCGATAGATGGCTTTTTTAACAGAACATTGTCTGGCTTAGACAGTTTTTATAGAAATGTGCTCAAGTCGGCATTAAAGCATAAGGGCTTAACTGTTGCTATAGTAGCAGCAGTCTTTATAGCTATGATAGCGCTGATACCGTTTGTCGGCAGTGAATTTTTGCCACCTATGGATCAAGGTCAATTTAGTGTAAGTATAGAGTTGCCCCAAGGTACAGTTTATACCAAGACGGCCGACATTACCAATAAGGTAGAAAATATAGTGGAAACGATACCCGAAGCCGATACTATATATACTACCGTGGGAGGGAATGCTCTGGTTTCCATGGTAGGTGGCATGGGCGGTAGCAGCACAAATATTGGAAGCATAAGCGTTACGCTTGTGCCAAAGGAACAACGTACGCGTACTACCGATGAAATAGCGGCATGGGTGAGTCAACAGGTAAAAAATATACCAGGTGCTAAGATAACGGTGTCATCAATGAATGATGTTGCAAGCGGAGCCACGGGCGGCGGTACTGCATCGATTATGGGGGCGCCGATATCGGTGGATATAAAAGGCGATGATATGGATACACTCGCTGAGGTTGCCGATGATATAAAGGGGCTTGTAGAAACTGTGCCGGGAGTAACCAGCGTCACTACCAGTATGGGAGAAGGTGCGCCCGAGCTGCGCTTAACAATAGACCGCTACAAAGCATCGCAATATGGCTTGAATGCAGCTACCATAGCGTCGACGGTTCAATCTGCTATAAAAGGACAGTTGGCTACGCGTTATAAAGTTGAAGGGCGCGAAATCGATGTGACATTATATGGCGATGAAAGTTATAAAACTGATCCAGATAAGCTGTCCCAGCTTTTGATTCCGACTATGACCGGCGGCAACGTTCCGCTTGGTGAATTGGCCAAAGTGGAGGAAGCTAAAGGGCCGGTGGCTATAAACCGTCAGGATTTACGCCGCACGATAAGCGTTAACGTAAATATATCGGATAGGGCGTTGGGCGATGTGACTGCCGATATACAAGCAAAAATAAATGCCTACAGATTGCCTAGTGGCTATGCCGTGAGCTACAGTGGGCAAAGTCAGATGCTTAATGATGCGTTCGGCGACCTCGGCTTGGCGCTTATACTGGCTGTTATATTGGTTTATATGATAATGGCGGCGCAGTTTGAGTCGTTTATCCATCCTTTTGATATAATGTTTGCAGTACCACTTGCCTTTGGTGGTGCTGTATTCGGATTATTTCTCACAGGCAAAGCGTTGAGCGTTCCGGCATATATAGGCGTGATAATGTTGACAGGTATAGTGGTCAATAACGCCATAGTGCTTATAGATTACACCAACCAGTTAAGGGACAGAGGTTATAGCTGTGAGGAAGCTCTTATAAAGGCTGGTCCTACCAGATTGCGCCCTATACTCATGACAACGCTTACTACCGTACTCGGCCTTGTGCCTTTAGCACTGGGTATAGGCGAGGGAGCGGAGATGGAAGCACCTATGGCTATAACGGTGATATTCGGACTTGGGCTATCCACTATTATAACGCTTATAATAGTGCCTGTGATCTATAGTCTGTTCGACAGATTCAGCCGCCGTCATCATGAGCCTGTCGATAATGTAATACCTATAGGCGGCAGGGAGGTATAATATGGCTGCCAAGGAAGAAGCCCGTAAGGAGGATATACTAAAAGCCTCTATACGCGTGTTCTCAAAAGAAGGCTTTTACAACGCCCGTATGGAGGATATAGCAGTAGCAGCAGGTGTAGGCAAAGGTACGATATATGAGTATTTTCCAAGTAAGAAAGTGCTTTTTCAAGAGATGATGCGTTATGCCGTAGAGATGTATATAGCAGAGGTAGAACGACATATAACAGGAATAAAGAATGCTAAAGAGGTTTTGTCGTCTTTTATGAGGTTCAATATAGATTTTATGCGGGAGCATGCTGAAATAGCCAAAGTGGTTATAAGCCAGCCGAATGAGGTCAACGAAGAAATAATGGAGATGTTTATGAATGTGAGGCACCGTATAGAAGAAGCGATAGCTTCTGTGATAATCGGGGGGATATCTTCAGGCTGTTTTCGTAAAATAAAACCGCATATCGCGGCTATGGCATTTCTTGCGATGGTCAGCCGAGTAGCCGCCGCTACCTTGTATAATTGCGAGCATGAGGAGTATAATGCTGTGGAGATGCTGGATATATTCTTTCACGGGATAAGTATGGTATAATATAGTTATCGCTCAGCTGATTTCTTTACACAAATTAGCTGAGCGTGGCGTAATAAAATTAAATATTTTGGGAGGACGATAGTTTATGGGAAAGCAATTTATAATAGGTCCTGAACTTCCTAATATGCCATGGCAGGACAGACCGGCTGGATGTAATGATGTTATATGGCGTTATGAGCGCAATCCTGTTATACCGAGGGACTTAATTCCATCTTCAAACAGCATCTTTAACAGCGCTGTTGTGCCATTTGAGAATGGGTTTGCAGGGGTATTTCGGTGCGATACTAAAAGCCGGCAAATGGAAGTACATAAGGGACTCAGTGAGGATGGTATTAATTGGAATATAGATCCTAAACGTATAGAATTTATATGCGAAGACGATAATATAGGGAAATTTAACTATGCTTATGATCCTAGGGTTTGTAAAATAGAAGACAAATATTATGTTACATGGTGCAACGGATATCATGGATATCCGACGATAGGCGTCGCATATACTTATGATTTCAATGAATTTTATCAAATGGAAAATGCCTTTTTACCTTTTAATAGGAATGGAGTACTTTTCCCCAGAAAGATACATGGTAAATATGCTATGTTGAGCAGGCCGAGCGACAATGGGCATACGCCTTTTGGCGATATATTCTATAGTGAAAGTCCTGACATGATACATTGGGGCCATCATAGGCATGTAATGTCGCCAAATAAACCATGGGAGAGTACAAAAATAGGAGCAGGCCCGATCCCCATAGAAACTACCGAAGGGTGGCTGCTATTTTATCATGGCGTTTTAACGTCGTGCAATGGGTTTGTGTACAGCTTTGGAGCGGCACTGCTTGATATAGATGAACCGTGGAAGGTGCTATATAGAGGTTCGAATTATTTGCTTTCGCCACAGAGGCTTTATGAGTGCGTTGGCGATGTGCCTAATGTAACATTTCCTACGGCTGCTCTATGCGATGCACCCACGGGTAGAATAGCTATATACTATGGAGCAGCAGATACTGTGACTTGTCTTGCTTTTGCTCAGGTAGAAGAAATAATAGACTTTATAAAATCCAACTGATCTATTCTCAGTGACGAACCGTACAGTACCGGTTCGTCACTGTTGTATATTCACTTGACTAAATCTCGCCAGTAGCCTTATAATAAATATGGCTACATTTTGCTTAAAATGGAGTGATAAGATGATAGATCCGGTAGCGTTTTATATATTTGGTAAAGAAGTTCGATGGTATGGCATACTTATAGCAGCGGCAGTATTGCTGGGTATTTACCTCGCGGTGCGCGAAGCTAAGCGCCTGGGGTATGACCCCGATATGTTCATAGATTTTTGTCTCTGGGTTATTCCTATATCCATAGTGGGAGCTAGAATTTATTATGTTGTATTTCAATGGGATTATTACAGAGCCCATCCATCTGAAATTATAGCGATCTGGCACGGAGGCATAGCGATATACGGAGCAGTACTGGCCGGTATATTGGTGGGTATAATATTTGCGAAAGTGCGTAAGGTCGATTTCTGGGGATTGGCCGATATAGTAGCACCCAGCCTTATATTAGGGCAGGCTATAGGTCGGTGGGGAAATTTCTTTAATGGTGAAGCGTATGGTTATTTGGTTTCTTCTCCAAAATGGCAGTGGTTTCCCGCTGCTGTATACATAGATGGTCAGTGGCATATGGCCACGTTCTTTTATGAATCTATGTGGGATCTGGCGGTATTTATTTTCCTTATGTGGTATAGAAAACGTAAAAGGTATAGTGGCGATGTTTTTTTAGGTTATCTTGCATTATACGGAATAGGGCGTTTTATAGTAGAGGGCTTGCGCACAGACAGCCTTATGTGGGGGCCTCTCAGAGTTTCACAGGTATTAAGCCTGATCCTTATAGCTGTAGCAGTGCTTATAAGGGTATGCTGGATGCGCACTGGCAAGCAACAGTTTTCGATGGAAGACGCTGCTTTACAGGCAAACGCAAATGATGAGGATGATGTGGGAGATATATGAGGGTTGATTGGTTTTATAGGATATGTAAATTTATAATAAAGCCGACTCTAATGCTGTTGTATGGATTGCGCATAGTAAATAAGGAAAATATCCCTGAAAAAAGTGGCTGCATAATTTATGCCAATCACACGTCATATCTTGATCCGGTGGTCATAGGAGCTATGTTGGATAGGCCAATAAACTTTATGGCCAAAGAAGAGCTTTTTCATATTCCCGTATTAAGCAACATCATAAAGCTTTGGGGTGCATTTCCAGTTAAACGCAATGCCGCTGATATAACCGCTATACGCAAAGCGCTTAATTTGATAAAAAAAGGAGAGCTTTTTGGGATATTTCCAGAAGGTACCAGGAGCAAAGACGGTCATATTGCTATGTTGCAGCCAGGGGTAGCTCTTATAGCGTTGAAGGCAAACGCTCCGGTGATACCTGTTTTTATAGAACCATACAAACTTTTTGGTCGCACAAACATATATGTGGGTGAGCCTTTGGATTTATCGCAATATGCTAAAAATAATAATGACGCTAACAAATTAGAAGAGATCAGTGATATAATGTATGAGGCATTACTTCGCTTAAAAGCGTAACATAATTTTTGTAGAAGGGATAAAGATATACTATGTCATTGGTAACAGGCAAAAAAATACTAGATAAGGCCTTATCCGGCCATTATGCTATAGGGGCATTTAATGTACATAATATGGAAACTGTACAGGCAGTGGTAAACGTGGCCATCGAAGAGAGAGCGCCACTGATAATACAGACGTCGGCTAGCACTATTAAGTACGCGGGTGCAAAGTTTTTGGCTGCCAACGTTAAAGCAGCGGCTGAAGATGCCGATATACCCATAGCATTGCATTTAGACCACGCGACTACATATCAGCAAGTGGTCGAATGTATAAGAGTAGGCTATACGTCGGTTATGATAGACGGTTCAAAACTACCCTATGATGAGAATGTGGCGCTGACCAAGAAGGTGGTGGAACTAGCCCATTATGCTGGCGTGTCGGTAGAGGCCGAGCTTGGCAAAGTCGGCGGCACTGAGGATGACATTTCGGTCGATGAGAGGGAGGCTACTTTTACGGTGCCCGAAGAGGCGGTCAAATTTATAGAGGATACCGGCGTGGATTATCTGGCTGTGGCTATAGGCACCGCTCATGGCGTTTATAAAGGTGAGCCGAAACTGGATTTTGAGCGTCTGAAAAAGATACGTAGCATGGTAAATGTGCCATTAGTGCTTCATGGGGCATCTGGTGTACCAGATGAAGGGTTGCGCAATGCTGTAGTATGTGGTATAAATAAAATAAATCTTGCTACTGATTTAAAGATACCGATGGCCAGGACTATACGCGATATATTTATGGCTAATCCGGATGAAGATGATCCAAGAAAATATTTGGGTGCTGCCAGAGATGCTGTAGAAGTTGTTGTAAGGGATAAAATACGCGTTATAGGATGCAATGGTAAAGCGATTGTTGAGTAAAATATTACATTGGAAGGGATGTTATAGATGATCGATTTAAATGATGCAAAAAAGATAAGAGAACTGGATAGCATGGGTTCCTTGATAACTACAGAGAATTATGATAAACAATTTGCCGAAGGTATGGAGTTGGTTAAGGACTTTGTAGTACCCGAATTGCCAGACAAAGTGGATGAGTTGGTATTGCTTGGGACAGGCGGAGGTTCATCCATAAGCGGTGGTATGATACGCTCACTTCTATTCGATGAGCTTAAGCTTCCGGTTATTATAAACCAAGGGTATAATATACCGGCATTTGTGGACGAGCACTCATTGATATTTGTGGTGTCTCATTCCGGTAATACAGAAGAGACGTTGAATGCCTTGTCGCAGGCTATGGAAACCGGCGCTACTATTATAGCGATAACAGCGGGAGGAAAGCTTAAAGAGATAGCCCAGCAAAATAACATACCGCTTTTGATCGTACCGGCTGATATAGGGCATCCGCGCCGCGATCTAGGATACATATTTATACCCATGCTGGTTATGCTTACTAAAATGGGTCTTATATCCGATAAGACTGCTGATATAGAAGAGACGATAGCACTGTTTACAGAGTTAAATAAACAGTATAATCCTGAAGTTCCTGTGGAAAATAATCTGGCAAAACAGATAGCACAGGAGTTATATGGTTATATACCGTTGATATACGGATCGCTTGATAATTTAGATGCTGTAGCGTGGCGTTGGAAAAACCAGTTTGGCGAGAACAGCAAATTGATGGCTTTTTGGAACGTTATCCCGAATTTGCATCATGATGAAGCCGTAGGTTGGGATATGCCTCAAGAGTTAATAAAGATGTTTTATCTCATAATGTTGCGCGATGACGTGCTGGATTCCGAGAAAAT
Organism: Mahella australiensis 50-1 BON; assembly: GCF_000213255.1. Lineage (NCBI taxonomy): Bacteria > Bacillati > Bacillota > Clostridia > Mahellales > Mahellaceae > Mahella > Mahella australiensis. The sequence goes on along the minus strand of NC_015520.1, from coordinate 1,755,235 downwards.
TAAAAAGCGCAAGGATATAACGGTACAGATATTGTCCGAACGTATGGGTAAAGTACGTCAGGTCTATGCTACAGGTAAAAGCAGGCTGGCAAGACTGTTTTCGCTCGTATACCTTGGTGATTTTGTAACACTTTACACGCCGATTTATCGCGGCGTCGACCCGACACCTGTAGAGGTAATAAATCTATTCAAACGCAAGATGGCCGAATGAGGTGCTTAAATGATCCTTACAATAACCTTAAACGCTGCTATCGATAAAACATATACCATTGGTGGATTTCACGCTGGCGGCAATTTTAGACCGAGCGAAATGCATGCCTTGGCCGGTGGCAAAGGTTTAAATGTTTCTAGGGCCGCTAAGGCTTTAGGGCGTCAAGTTACTGCCACAGGTTTCTTAGGCGGCCATAACGGCGCGTTTATAGAGGATGGCGTAAAGGAGATGGGGGTTCGTCCGGAATTCGTATATGTGGACGGTGAGTCCCGCATATGCATAGCTGTATTGGACCCTCATGGAGGTACTACTACGGAGATATGGGAGAAAGGCCCCATTATTTCATCCGTTGCCTGTGACCAGTTTATGAATAAGCTAGACGATCTAATTGGACAGGCCAACGTCGTTACGGCGTCAGGGAGCTTGCCTCAAGGTGTTTCTGATACTATATATGCCGACATAGCTGTTTTATGTCGGCGTTTAGAGAAACCTTTTATACTGGATACCAGCGGACAGGCGCTGTCAGAGGGTATAAAAGGCAAACCGATGATGATAAAACCTAATGTGCATGAACTCGAGGCATTATTGCAAAAGAACATAACCGACGATGATGAAATAATATCTGCCGCTGAGGGAATTGCTCAAAACGGCATAGATATAATAGCGGTTTCAATGGGTGAGAAAGGGTCATTGGTATGGGCTTACGGGCAGGTGTATAAGGTTAAAGCTCCTTATGTAGAAGTAGTGGATGCTGTCGGCTCTGGTGATTCTATGGTGGCTGGATATGCGGCAGGCATAGAGATGGGTTACAGTGTAAAAGATATGATTAGGTTAGGGGCAGCGTGTGCTACTGCTAATGTTGTGACATATGGTGCTGGTACCATTGAGTCTGATACGGTACAGCGCTTTTTTGGCCAATTAGAGATATACGATATAAAGCGCTGAGGTGAAAGGCAATTGAAAATAATAAGGGCCGAAACCGCGGGTTTTTGCTTCGGTGTAAGACGAGCGGTGGATTATGTATACAAAAGCATAGAAGAGCACAGGAATGAGAGGATATATACATTAGGACCAATAATTCACAATCCGCAGGTAGTTGAGGATTTAGCAAGCAAAGGCGTTAAAGTGCTGAATAATGTAGACGATATAGATGATGGCTTAGTCATAATACGATCACATGGGGCAGGGCCGGATGTATATGAGAGGCTTAAAGCGAAAGATTTAAGATTTATAGATGCTACCTGTCCTTATGTGGCCAGGGTACACAAAAAGGTGGAAGAATACTATAGGAAGGGCTATCAGATAATAATTGCAGGAGAAGCCGATCATCCTGAAGTAATAGGTACTAATGGATGGTGCAATAACACGGCCATCATTGTAAATGATGTAGATGAGGCTAGTCGATTACCTCAGTTGGATAAGGTCTGCGTAGTGGCCCAGACTACATTGAACGGCAGCAAATGGGAAGATATATTGAAGATATTGCTTCCTAAAGTGAATGAGCTGCAAATATTCAATACTATCTGTTACGCCACGTCTCAGAGGCAGGAGGAGGCGTTACAGATAGCTAAACTATCCACTGCTGTTATAGTTATAGGCGGTAGAAATAGTTCTAATACCCGCAAGCTATATGAGATATGCTGCAAGGTTTGCGATAGGGCATTTCTTATAGAGTCGGCGGATGAGATAGATAATTTATCCATAAAGCCCGACGATGTGGTCGGGATCACAGCGGGCGCATCTACGCCTGATGGTATAATAGAGGAGGTAATCACGAAGATGGAAGAATTAAACAAAGATGCTCAGCAGAATATAGAAGAACATGTTGATGAGCATCCGGAGCAAGCACCAGTAGAGGAAACGGTCAACGATGCTGGCGTTTCACATGGTGCTGATAATGACAATGGACGTAGCGATGAAGTGGATTTCGCTAAGGGATTAGAAGAAACATTGGTCACATATCATGTTGGTCAGATGGTTTCTGGCAAGGTGGCTAGTGTTTCAGATAGCGAGATAATAGTAAGTCTTGGTGGCAAGCAAGACGGGGTTATACCTCGCGAAGAGATGGGATTGGATGAAGGTGTAAGTCCCTCTGAAGTTTTCCATATAGATGACGATATAGAGGCCCAAGTTAAAAAGACGGCGCGGAATGAGGAGGATAACCTTATATTATCGCGTAAACCGTTATTGCTCAGAAAAGCGTGGGCTGCTATAGAAGATGCCTACAATACTGGCAACAATATTACCGGTGTAGTAAAAGAGGTCATAAAAGGTGGTATACTGCTCGACGTCAACGGCATAGATGTATTTGTACCAGCTTCTCATGTTAGCGATCGGTATGTGAAGGATTTAAATGTACTAGTGGGTAAGGAAATGGAAGTTAAGATAATAGAAATAACTCCAAAGCGTCGCCGTGCGGTAGGATCTCATAAAGCTGTCATAGAACAGGAAAAATGGCAAAAAGAAGAAGAAGCTTGGGCTAATATACGTGAGGGTCTGCGCATAACGGGTAAGGTGAAAAACGTCACTGATTTTGGCGCTTTTGTGGATATTGGGGGTGTAGATGGCCTTATTCACATAGGCGATTTATCCTGGGGAAGAATAAAGCATCCATCAGAGGTGGTAAAGCCAGGTGATACTGTAGATGTGATAGTATTATCAGCTGACAAAGAGAATAAAAAGCTTTCTTTAGGATTAAAGCAGTTGCAGCCTCAGCCTTGGGATTATGCTATGGACAAATATAAAGTCGGCGATATAGTTAGAGGTAAAGTGGTTAGCATAACCAGTTTCGGTGCTTTTGTGGAGTTAGAGCCCGGATTAGAAGGACTGGTACATATATCGCAAGTGGCCAATAAGCGCATAAATAAAGTAGAAGACGTGCTTAAAGTGGGCGATGAGGTGCAAGTTAAAATAATGGACGTACGTCCAGAGGAACATCGTATATCGCTGAGCATAAAAGAAGCTCAAGGTGATTCTGATAATAACAGCGAAGAAAAATGGAGTAAGGCAAAAGCTGATCGAGAGGAAAAAAATCATTCTACCTCGGTATCTCATCAGGACGATGGCGGTGTAACTCTGGGTGATATATATCCCGATATGAAAGATAAATTTTAGATCATGCCGAAAAACGGCGTTAAAGAGAGAAAGCAAGAGAATATGGTGGATAATTTGCCTTCATAAAATCTATTGCGAAAAACTATTGACTTTTTCGGATATTCTGCTAAAATTTAATCTATTGCAATGGATATTAAATGAGAGGGAGGCAATGAAACTTAGATGTATGCATTAGGTCGCCATATTCTGGCAGAAATGTATGGCTGTGCGCCGGAAATATTGGATGATCAGGAAACAGTGGAAAAAATCATGGTACAGGCTGCTATCGAGGCTGGTGCTGAGATCAGGGAAGTGGCCTTTCATAAATTCAGCCCGCAAGGCGTAAGCGGTGTAGTGGTTATATCCGAATCGCATCTGGCTATTCATACATGGCCAGAATTCGGTTATGCAGCCGTAGACGTATTTACGTGTGGTACTAGAGTTAATCCTTGGGATGCCTGTAATTATCTAACAGAGAAGTTCCGGGCTGAACATATGACTGCTACCGAGGTTAAGCGCGGAATCTTTGAAGAACCTGTAAAAGTGGCTAACTACTGATTGCCGAAATAGCAAGGACACCTAACGAATTGCTTCCTTTTGGCAGTGTAAATGTGTGCGCTATGTAGTGCGCACATTTTTTGTTAACGTGCATGTATAATTTGCTGCAGTATGTCAATAATAATTAATGACCTCACAAAATACATTGAGACCCCCTTTACATCTTAGCCGTGGAGCAATAACCTCCACGGCCTTTTTCATGTGCATAATTTTTCATAAACAAGCTCATAATTATATAGTAAAACCGATTGCTTTAAAAGGAGGATGATATTTTTGCCAGGCAAAGCGAATAGATTGGATAACCCTATAGATCGTGTAAAATGTGTAGTCGATAGCTGTCAATATTGGGATAATGGGAATAGATGTAAAGCACAGGCTATAGAAGTACAGCCTCCGGGTGCCAATGATTCTCAGGATACCGATTGTGCCACTTTTACCCCTAAAGGTCAAATGTAAATTTGATTATCACAAAGGCCATTGCTTTAGCAATGGCCTTTGTGATATATTATATACACGATTTAAGGTAAAGGGGAGTTTTATGGATTTTGAGGATTTTAAGAAAGAAGTATATAACATTACGGGCATAGATTTATCTGCTTATAAAGAGCGTCAAATGAAGCGGCGTATAGATTTTCTGTTGGCCAGAAAGCAGATGGGGAACTATGAAAATTACATAGAACTTATAAAAAATGATGCTTCCGCCAGAGAAGAATTTATGACATATATAACTATAAATGTTTCGGAATTTTATAGAAATCCTATGCAATGGCAGATTTTAGAGCGCGATATATTACCCGATATATTACAAAAAGGACATACGCCTAGGGTATGGAGTGCGGCTTGTTCATCAGGTGAAGAACCTTACTCGCTAGTCATGGCGCTGAATAGATATTTGCCTTTGCAAAAAATACGTATTGATGCAAGCGATATAGACGCTGAGGCTCTAAAAAGGGCGCAGGAGGGTGTATATGCGGAGCAGAGTCTGAAAAATTTGTCGGCAGATATGATAAAGCACTATTTTGATAAACAAGGAAATATGTATAGAATACATGACGATGTAAAAGCTTGTGTCGATTTTAAAAGACAAGATTTGCTTAAAGATACATTTCCAACCGATTATTATGATCTCATATTATGCAGAAATGTGGTAATATATTTTACTGAAGAAGCTAAAAATATGTTATATAAGAAATTCTATGAAGCGCTGGTGCCTTACGGTATATTATTTGTGGGCGGTACGGAACAGATAATATTGCCCAATCGTTTTGGATTTATAAACTATAAACCGTTCTTCTATCAAAAAGCAAAATAAAAAAGCCGCCAGTAAATGGGGCTTTTTATGGATTATTTGCTCACAGCATTTAATTTAAAAGCTAAAGCTGCTTTATGCCGAGCGGCTTTATTTTTATGAATAATGCCTTTCGAAGCGGTCTTGTCTATTATGCTTATCGCTTCGGTATAAGCTCTGCGTGCATTTTCTGTATCACCATTGGCCAATGTCATCTCGAATTTCTTTATCGCCGTTTTCATACGGGACTTATTAGCCTTGTTTCTCAAAGTATTAGCTTTAGCTATTTCTATCCTCTTTTTAGCCGATTTTATATTTGCCAAAATATCACCTCCTGATGCATATAAAAAATCAATGCTATTATCTTATCACGAAAGAGATAAAAAAGCAAGCGGTATAAAAATTCCGCTAATTGGTGAGCATAAGTAGAAAAGATTGTTTATCGGAGGTGCTCGATTGGACAACAATATACGGACGGACTTGGCTGTAGAGGCTAGGGAATTATATAAAGAGGGCAATGCCGGCGAGGTGCCTGGCGTAGAGGTTGAAGACGAGAGCAGCCTTAATGTCAAAGTTACAAGGGTAAAGATAATTTCTCAAGAAGGGCAACAAGCTATGGGCAAGCCGATGGGTACTTATATAACCATTGAGGCTGATAAACTTAGAGATAGGGATATGGACGTGGAAGACGAAGTCAGCCGCGTACTAGCCAAAGAGATGGTAGCATTGCTGAAAGTGGATAAAGATGCGCTTGCGTTGGTAGTAGGGCTGGGTAATTGGAATGTGACGCCAGATGCACTTGGCCCACGCGTAATATCTAAATTGATGGTGACCAAGCATCTACTTGAACTAAAACCGGAATATAAGGATAGCGGTTTGAGACCAGTATGCGCCATAACGCCAGGAGTACTCGGAACTACCGGCATGGAGACCAGCGATATCATAGAAGGCATAATAGAAAAGATAAAGCCTGATTTTATAATAGCCATAGATGCTTTGGCTTCAAGACGTATGAATAGGATAAGTACATCCATACAAATAGCTGATACCGGTATAAATCCAGGCTCTGGCATAGGCAATTATAGATCCGCTTTAAGCCAAGACGTATTGGGTATACCAGTTATAGCCATAGGTGTACCTACGGTAGTAGATGCCGGTACTATGGCTAACGATACCATCGATATGCTCATAGAAACGCTTATGAAACAGAGCAAGGGCGATACGCAGTTTTATAGTGTGCTCAAATCCATGGACAGGGATGAAAAATACAACCTAATAACCGAGGTGATATCCCCATATGTAGGTAAACTCATGGTTACACCTAAAGACATAGATGCCGTTATCGACGATGTATCGCGTATAATAGCCAACGGTATAAATATCTCGCTCCATGAAAACGTAACCCTTGAGGACGTGAATCGTTATGTAAACTGATCATATTATTGCTGAACGATGCATATTAATATGTAGTATTTTACTTATTTGCTATGCGAGGTAGATGCTATATGAGATTTAAGGTTATAAAAGTTTCTCACTTGCTGTATTATAGCGTCGCTATTATATTGATCGCGCTCATAATAGCGCTGGTACTGAGACTTTTTCTTATAAGCCGTACCGAACCCATGGAACAACCGGCCGCTCCAGCGTTTGCAGTCAATGCTCAATTGTCAGATAAAACTACATCGGATATATCGGTGCAGGATAACGCTGATTTCTATAATATCAGCCTTGACAAGGCATTGCCGGTACTGCTTGGGCAACCTTCGCCTAAAGCACAAGTATCTGCCAGCCTGGCTTCATTTATAAGCAGCATTGCATCTGTAAATATGGGGCAACCAAACTCTCTGCTTAACCTCCAGATACCTATGCTGGCCGGAGCCCCACAGTCTATAAGCGTGTCCAGCCGCGGCGCTGCGAGGATAACGCCGGGCGTGGAGAAGATAGAAGATGAAGACGGTGATATAATACTGCATAATTCCGATGAGGAGGTTAACATAGATATAAACGACGTAACCGATGACTTAGAGGATATACAACTTACCGGCAGCGGGCCTCAGATACTTATATATCATACTCATGCTACCGAGTCGTATAAACCGAGCAGTAAATATAACTATAAACCCAGTAACAGCCGTACTACCGATACGGACTTTAACATGGTGAGGGTCGGCAAACAGTTGGCGTATTATCTTAAGAAGGATTATGCCATAAATGTTTACCAAGATGTTACATTGCATGATTATCCCAGCTATAATGACTCATATGCTAATTCGCTGGTCAGTATACAAAAAGATATAAAAAAATATCCAACACTCAAAATGTTTTTGGATCTGCATAGAAATGCTTATGGTACGAGCAATATAAATCCTGATGATACAGTTGTCATAAACGGCGTGCCGGCTGCGCGAATAATAATGGTAATAGGCACGGGGCAGGGATTCAAAGACAAGCCTCAATATAAGGAAAACTACAAGTTAGCACTGAAACTGAAAGATGAATTGGATAAAGTGGCTCCGGGTATAAGTAAGGGTATAATGGTCAAGACTGGACGATATAACCAACATATATCTACCAATGCTGTATTGATCGAAGTGGGCAGCGACCACAATACATTGGATGAAGCCTTGGAATCAACCAAATATCTGGCTCAAGCTATAGCTAATATAGTAAAGCAATAGAAAGGTAAGATAGAGTGGACAGGGTTACACGCAGTCGTATAAGAAAAAAACAGCGCAGATGCTTTATAATTGGTACCATGCTGTGTTTGTTTGTGTTTATCGGTGGTTTTATAATAGCTGATTTATCACTGGCAGCCATGAATAATAGGGAGGCCGGCTCTGCAGTAGTTTTTGACAATATAAGCCAACAGTTGCAGGACGCGCGCATATGGGACAGGCTGTCGGGCATACTCGATGCTTTGTGGCAGCACATCACTTCTGCCCAATGATAACATATGTCATTGTCTGCACAGATATCGGAAACGGAGCCTATCCAGTTACTAAACCAGTTGAATATTCATTTATTTTTAGCTAAATGCATATCTGAAACCATTTCTATGATTTTTTCGTTGAACAATATTGTAAAATGGGTTATTATATTAACAATAATTTATTTTATTTCGAAAGGACGGAAGATTTATACATATGGACGAACTAAAAACGCTGAGCCAGGTCAAGGGCTACGAAGTAACAAGTGATAGGCAGCTTTATTCCGCGCAGCACGACGAAATACTGGCTGGTGCGACTACCGATATATATTTCATACGTACTATGGAAATATTGGAACATATGAATTTAGCACATACCGAGGTTGTAGCCGAGATATTCGCTCGCAAACCCGGCATGTTGGCTGGTGTTCAAGAGGTCTTTAATATATTGGCCGATAAAAATGTTGAGATATGGAGTTTAAAAGAAGGGGAAACATTTGAACCCAAAGAAACCATAATACGTATTAAAGGCAGTTATGATGAATTCGGCAAGTTCGAGACCGTTATATTAGGCTGCTTGGCCAGTTCTAGTGCATGGGCGACGGCTGCTAGAGAATGCAAAGAGGCTTGTAATGGTAAACAATTGCTGTGCTTTGGAGCAAGACATGTCCATCCGGCGGTGGCTCCTGTGATGGAAAGGGCAGCCTTGGTAGGTGGCGCTGACAATGCCAGTTGTATATTGGGGGCTAAATTATTTGGAAAAGAACCATCAGGAACTGTACCTCATGCGGCTTTCTTGATAGCAGGGGATACTGTAGCGGTAGCCAAAGCCTATGATGAATCCATGCCAGTATCTGACCCACGCATTATATTAATAGATACATTTAAAGACGAGGCAGAAGAGGCTGTCAGAGTGGCTGAATTTTTGGGCGATAAATTGTACGGAATACGATTGGATACACCAAGTGAAAGAGGCGGCGTGACGCCGGCATTGGTAGAAGAAGTAAAAGCCAGATTATGCAAAGCTGGTTTCCCTCACGTTAAGATAATAGTATCAGGTGGCCTTTATCCGGAAAAAATACGCCAATTAGCTCAAGCAGGCGTAGATTCTTTTGGAGTGGGCAGTTACATATCCGGTGCTCACCCCATAGATATGACTATGGATATAAAAGAAGTAAACGGTAAGCCTATAGCTAAACGTGGTCGGATACCAGGAATTATAGATAATCCTAAACTCATAAAGGTTAAATGATAGTACATTATAATGGAGGTGTAGTAATGCTGAAAATATTGGAGAGATTGGCCGTGTATACTCTTACTCGTGTGGTACTTATAGCGCTGATAGCTACGCTTTTGGTGTTTAGCGGAATCACGGCTTATAATCTTTCCAATATATATATAACGGTTAATGAAGCCATGGATAAACAAGCACAGGCTGTTTTAGACGATCTTCCTATCGAGCAGTTGAACAAATACTTTACTTCCAATTACTTGAATAATGAATTTTATCAACTTAAAAAACGTTATCAATCCCTTGATATAGCATCTTATAAGCATAGTTCTAAGGTTCATATCAATATACTTGCACCATGGGCTAAAGAGGCTTATATTATGGTAGAGGATATAATTACCGATATAGTGCTGGTGCCTCGCCAGGATGAGGATGGTAACGTCGTTAAGCAGGTTATCCCAAAATGGAATAACTCGTCAAAACGCTTGCATATGGTATATACTGATGGCCGCTGGAAGATAGATGGTGTTGTAAAGTGAGTTTATTGGCTATAGGAGATGTTAATTTAGCCAATAATGTATTGTTGGCGCCTATGGCTGGGGTAACGGATATGGCTTTTCGCATACTGTGCCATCGTGAAGGGTGTGGCTTAGTAGCTACTGAGATGGTAAGTGCGAAGGGTGTGTTGTATAACAGCAAGGACGATATATGGCACGTTAGTTCTGAAGAGAGACCAGTGGCCATTCAACTGTTCGGCCATGAGCCAGATGTAATGGCCGAGGCGGCTAAAATTATATGCCATAATGTTTTTCCCGATATCATAGATATAAATATGGGGTGCCCGGTCGCTAAAGTAGTTAACAAAAGTGAGGGCTGTGCATTGATGCGAGATATACCGTTGGCTTTTTCTATCATGAAGGCAGTGGTAAATGCCGTGCGACAGCCTGTGACAGTGAAAATTCGCAAGGGATGGGATGAGCAGCATGTGAATGCAGCAGAATTGGCTGTAGCCGCCGAGCATGCCGGTATAAGCGCTGTAACGGTACACGGCAGAACACGTGAGCAGTTCTATACCGGTATAGCAGATTGGGATATTATAGGAGCAGTGAAACAGAGCGTATCCATTCCGGTTATAGGAAATGGAGATGTGAAATCTCCTCACGATGCTAAACAAATGCTGGAATATACAGGCTGCGATGGCGTAATGATAGGACGTGCTGCTTGTGGCAATCCGTGGGTATTCAAGAGGACGATTCACTACCTTAGAACAGGCGAGCTTTTGCCTTTGCCTACAGCGGAGGATAGAATAAATAAGGCTATAGAACACCTCGATATGGAAATTGCATTGAAGGGCGAATATTTGGCGGTGAGACAAATGCGCAAGCACATAGCATGGTATATAAAAGGACTGCGTGATGCATCGTTGGTGCGTGACAAGCTTAATCGTCTGGATAACAGCGATGATGTAAAGAAATTGCTTATGGGTTACCTTGAACATGTGGAGAGTATGAAATGAACCTTATACATATAGGCGAAAAGGTAATAAACTTAGAAAAAATATATAATAAAATCGATAAAATCTTGGAAGCACGCTCATCGGGCTTATCGCAGCAAGAGGTAGCTGATAAACTCAATGTAGATCGTACCTTTATCTCTCGTTTGGAAGGGATAGGTGAAGTGCACAAAGGGAAAGATATAGCTGTAGCTGGTTTTCCTATAAAAAATAAGGACGAGGTCATATCGGTATTGGAAAAGCACGGTATAGACTTTTATATCATTATGACCGAACAGGAGCGAAGGGAATTTGCCGAGAGCAAGAACGGCGCAGAGTTGATAAATGAGCTTATGGCCCTGTTGGCTAAAGGTCGTTCTTACGATGTGGTCATAGTTATAGCTTCCGATATGCGCAGCAAAATGTTGGCAGCACTGCTTGATAAGGAGATTATAACTATAAATATAGGCCATTCGCCGTTGACTCAGGACGTATACATAGATCCTGCCTTGCTCGACAGCGTTATTGAATCTATAAAGGATAAAAAGGCTTGATGGAGGATATGGAGGTATGATAATGTGAAGAGGGTCGTCAGTGTGAGCCTGGGCTCATCATCTAGAGACCATAAAGTCGAATTGGATGTATTGGGACAACACTTTCTCGTAGAACGCATAGGTACAAATGGTAGCATAGAGAAGGCTGTAGAAATTATAAGGGAGCTGGATGGCAAGGTAGATGCTTTCGGTATGGGCGGCATAGATATATATCTGCATGGCAGCGAAAATGCAAAATATATGATACGATCCTCAAAACCGCTGGTACACGCTGCCGTAAAGACACCCATAGTGGACGGTTCAGAATTGAAGAATGTTTTGGAACGCCGTGTAGTGTATTTTGTAGACGAACAATGTGATATAAAGATCAGAAACAAAAAGGTGTTGCTGGTATCGGCGATAGATCGCTTCGGTATGGCTGAGGCCTTCGATGAACTAGGGGCCAAGCTCGTTATGGGTGACCTAATATTTAGCTTAGGCATACCTATACCGATAACTTCGCTGAAGCTTTTGCGAGCCGCGGCTGTAGTGCTGATGCCTGTCTTATGTCAATTACCGTTTAGCTGGCTTTATCCTGTGGGGGGTAATCAAGATCAAATCACGCCTAAGCATGGAAGATTTTATCAGCGGGCCGATATAATAGCCGGCGATTTTATTTATATACGCAAATACCTGCCTGATAACCTGCCTGGCAAGATAATCATCACCAATACAGTTACGCCAAAGGATGTAGAATTGCTGCGAGAAAGGGGTGTGAAGATGCTGGTAACATCTACCCCAGATCTTCAAGGACGGTCTTTTGGTACCAATGTTATAGAAGCGATATTGGTAGCGGCGTCCGGCAAAAGGCCTGAGCAATTGACCAAGCAGGATTATTTGAAATTATTAGACGATATAGGTTTTAAGCCAAGGGTAGAGAATCTATGATAGATGAGCGCTTTATATTTTTGATAATGTCGAAAGATTATACTGCTATAACAACTGTGCATAGCCTCATTAAAAAAACTACCGCTTACATTAAATACATCCTTATAAAACGATATGATGTCGAACAACCAGACCGGCAGCATGTTATGGGGCAGATCATATCCTTGCCGCTTTTGCCGGAAAAAGTAGGCAAAAGCGCTGTGAGACGATGCGTGAAGCTTATTCGGAGGTATAATCCTGCTGTCGCTCGCGTGGCGTGTACATTTATTGATTTTCCGGATTTGCAAGATATAAATATAGTATACCGGGAGGGCTTGTTGCGATGGGCTACGGGTTTATGCGCGATATCATCCATACTAGCTATGAAAGCATCTTCGTGGGCACAACAGGAGGTAATAGTATTAGGTGCCGATCGGACACCTGGGGAGATGATAGCTCGGTATTTGGGCGATAAGGTTAATTATCTGGTTTTGGCTGGCAGCGATGGAGAAAGATTAAAAGAATTGTCACGAGAGCTATTAACCGATTTTGGTTTAGCTGCCGGCGTATACTTATACAATGATATATGCGGGCGCCGTTATAATATCTTAATATCTACGGATACCGAGCTGACCGCTGGTTACCGAATAAACGCCGATATCGTGCTTTGCTATCCTGAACAGAGGATCATATTCGATGAAAGCGCCATAGTTATAGATGGTGGATATGTAGATCCCCATCCGTTCTTTTATACCTCAGCGCCGCTATTGCCTTTAGAGTCGTTGTATATGATAGAGCTTATAGGATGGATGCAAGGTTGGTTAGTAGATGTCTATGACGGCTATAATGTTGAGGCGTTGAAGGCTATAATAAACATTATAAACAGCAATGAGATGAAGCTGGCCGGCTTTATAATCGAAGATAGCGCTCTTTCATATAATCAGATAAGAAAGAAACTTTTTAAAGCTTGAAATATTCGGTGAAAGGTGCTAGAATAAAATCTAAAATTTGAACTCAGCGTTTGTCGATAATATTCGGGTAAGGCATAGTTTAAAGCTAAACCGAATATTTGAGAAATTAACGCATATAATGATGACTATGTATAATAGTAAAACCCAATTATTACAATAAAAGTGGGAGAGATGATAATGATCAACAAAGAGACGCTTTTAACTGTGGAAGGCATAGAAAAACTGGAAAAAGAGTTAGAGTATCTTAAGACCGTTAAGAGGCGCGAGATCGCTGCTAAAATAAAACAGGCTTTAGCATTTGGCGATTTATCCGAGAATGCCGAATATGATGAGGCAAAGAATGAACAGGCCTTTGTGGAAGGACGTATAGTTACATTGGAGAACATGCTCCGCAATGCCAAGGTTATCGATGCGGACGAAATAACCACGGATAAAGTGACTATAGGGTCAACCGTAGTGCTGCGGGATATAGAAATGGGAGACGATGAAGAGTATGTCATAGTGGGCTCGGCTGAAGCTGATCCGTTTAAGCATAAGATTTCCAACGAATCGCCTGTGGGCAAGGCTTTATTGGGCAAAAGCAAAGGCGATATAGTGGAAATAACGGTACCAGACGGTATTATAAGGTACAGCATAGTAGATATAAAAAAATAAACTGAAGGGAGAAAGGCGCGACGCAGCGCCAAGGTTTAAATGGAAAGAGATGATATAATACAATATCAAGAGGATAATGAACTTATAGCTATCAGAAGAAATAAATTAGAGGCCCTTACGGCAAAGGGGCTTAATCCGTTTTCTCACAAGAAATACCAGATAACGCATAATTCCAAAGAGGTAAAAGAACAATTTGACAGCTTGGATGGCTGTGAAGTATCCATAGCTGGGCGTATAATGGCTAAAAGAGGTCATGGCAAGGCATCTTTTTGCGATATTATGGATGAATTGGGCGAAATCCAGTTATATGTCAAGATGGATGAAGTAGGGTCGGAGGCCTATGAATTGTTCAGAGATCTCGATATAGGGGATATATTGGGCGTAATTGGTATAGTTTTTAAGACGCATAGTGGAGAGATATCGGTAAAGGTAAAAACCTTCGAATTATTGGCCAAGTCGTTGAGACCGCTGCCAGAGAAATGGCATGGTTTACAGGATCCGGATTTACGTTATAGGCGACGATATTTGGATCTTATAATGAACGATAAGGTTAAAGAAACCTTTGTAACCAGAAGCCGCATAATAAAAACTATGAGAAACTTTTTGGATGCGAGGGGTTATTTAGAAGTAGAAACGCCGGTATTGCAGACCACGGCCGGCGGCGCTACTGCTAGGCCGTTTATCACACACCACAATGCATTGGATATAGACATGTACCTTCGTATAGCTACAGAACTTCATCTCAAAAGGCTGATCATAGGTGGCTTTGAAAGGGTATACGAGATAGGCAGAATCTTCAGGAATGAAGGCATGGATATAAAGCATAATCCTGAGTTTACTACTATAGAACTGTATGAGGCGTACTGTGATTATCATGATATGATGGACCTTACCGAGCAGCTTATAACGTATATAGCTCAGGAGGTATTGGGCACATTGAAGATAACATACCAGGGACAGGAGATAGATTTGGCCCTTCCGTGGAGAAGGATGCGTATGGTAGATGCCATAAAGGAATTTACCGGAGAGGATTTCGAAGCTGTGGCATCTGATGATCAGGCGCGTGCCCTAGCACGCCGTCTTGGAGTAGAAATAAAGGATTCTGATACCCGCGGCAATGTTATAAACGCTGTATTCGAGACCTTTGTGGAAGAGCATCTGGTGCAGCCGACTTTTATATTAGATTATCCTATTGAAGTATCGCCGTTGGCTAAACGCACCGATTATGATCCTATGATGGCCGAACGCTTTGAGTTGTTCATAACCGGGCGCGAGATAGCCAATGCTTTTAGCGAACTGAACGATCCGCTGGATCAGCGCCAGAGATTTATTATGCAGGCCAAGCAAAGAGCGGCGGGCGATGAAGAGGCTCATATGATGGATGAGGATTTTGTCATGGCTATGGAATATGGTATGCCACCTACCGGTGGCCTTGGCATAGGAGTGGACAGGCTGGTTATGTTGCTCACCGATTCGTATTCCATACGTGATGTCATACTGTTTCCAACCATGCGGCCTAAGACTAGCCAATAAGGGGCGATATAATTGGATAAAATTACTAAGACGATAGTAAGGAACCATTTGTCCTATGATTGGTGGAAATACGCTGTAGGCATAATAGGGGTGCTACTGGTATGGAATTTTGTCTATACCATAGCAACCCGTGTTCCTCCCGAAAAGCTCATGGAAATATATCTGGTAAACGATTATATAGAGGAACCCGAGAAGCTAGAAGAGCTGGGGAACAAAGCCTTGGTTCATTTTCCGGAATTACAGCAGATATCTTTTTATGATATACCGCTTTTGGTAGAAGCTAATGAAATGCCTAAAGATCAAGGCGATATGGCCTTACAGCAGAAGCTGATGGTTACAGTGGCTGCTCAGCAGGGTGATATCTATATATTCTCGCAAAAAACGTTCGACGTATTTGCCAAACAGGGTCTATTTTTAGACCTGGAACCATATATAACAGATGGTACTATAAAGATTGATCCATCAAAAACATATAAAGCTTCTATAGAACAAGAGGACGGAACAAAACTGGAGCCCAAGGTTTACGGTATATCAGTGGAAGGAAACGAGGTATTGGAGAATGCCGGCTATAATACCAAAGGGAAGATTTTGGGTATACCGGCGTACAGCAAAAAGATACCGTTAGCTATAAGGATGGTAAATCTGATGCTCAGCGGCGAATTAGTAAAATAAAATCATATAGATGCTCTTTTCCATAATAGGAAAGAGCATTTTTTATAAATATTTTTATAAAAAAAGTTCGAAAAATGTCAATAGCTATGTTATAATACTTATTGTGCGATGCGCAGTAAAAATGCGCATGCCAATAACGGATGAGGAGGAGCTGCCTTGCGCAATAGAAACAGCAAGGGTATGGGCTATTTGCTTTTAATACTGCTCACAGGAGCTATTATTGGAGGTATAGCAGGAGATATCCTTGGGAATTACTTAGCGGCCTTTGAACCCGATTGGGTTATAGGCATGTCCAAGCCGCTAGAATTGGACCTTTACCTTATAAAGCTGACATTAGGTTTGACGCTAAGGCTCAATCTAGGCAGCATTATAGGCATGCTGTTGTCGCTCATAGGATATCTGCGATAACTTATGAAGCGTTTGATATTGGCATCGGCATCGCCGCGCAGGGAATGGTTGTTAAAGAACATAGGGCTGCAGTTTGAAACAATACCGAGCAATGTAAACGAGGATATATCGATCGCTAAACATCCTAAAGAAGTGGTCATGTGCCTGGCTATGGATAAAGCGAGGGATGTGTACGATAAAACCGATGGCCAACGTACTGTAATAGCGGCTGATACTGTAGTGGTAAAAGATGACCGAGTATTAGGTAAACCTAAAGATGAAAAACAGGCCTTCGATATGCTGAAGTTTTTGCAAGGCGGTTATCATGAGGTATGCAGCGGTATTGCAGTATTGGATTCTGAGTATAGATTAGAGATAAATGATTGCGAAATTACCTATGTAAAAATGTCGCCGATGGATGAGGTTACTATAAAACGATATATAGCATCTGGCGAACCTATGGACAAAGCTGGGGCTTATGCTATACAGGGGAAAGGTGCCGTATTTATAGAAAGGGTGGAAGGCTGCTACTATAACGTGGTCGGCCTGCCTATATTTAAGTTATTTCAGATACTGGGGCAATGTGGCATTACAGCATTTTAAAGGAGAACTCGATGTGATGGAGTATCATTTGACTATGAAAGATTTGCCCGAGGCGGAGCGACCACGGGAGCGCTTATATAAATACGGTCCGGAGGTGTTATCCAATTCCGAACTGCTGGCTATAATTATATCGGTAGGCAATAAAAAGGAATCGGCGGTGGCTTTGGCGCAGAGGGTATTGACCTACGGGCAGAGCGATAATGGATTGATGTGGCTGTTGCAGGCCAGCGTAGAGGAGATAAGCTCCATAGAAGGCATAGGCCCTGTCAAAGCCGGTAAAATAAAAGCCGCTTTGGAATTGGGCCGACGTATTAACCGAACTGGAGCAATGAATAAAGCGGTTATAAAAACCCCTCAGGATATATCAGCCTTGCTGATGGACCAGATGAGATATCTGAAAAAGGAGCATTTTAAGCTGGTACAATTGGATACCAAGAACAAGGTTATAGCCATAGATGATATATCCATAGGTACATTGGATGCGTCTATAGTGCATCCGCGAGAGGTGTTCTTAAGCGCTATAAAGCATTGCAGCGCATCGGTTATATTGGTTCATAATCACCCGAGTGGGGATCCAAGCCCCAGCCATGAGGATATTTCTACGACCAAGAGATTGGTGCAGGCGGGAGATATACTCGGAATATCGGTATTGGATCATGTTATAATAGGTGATGGAACCATAATCAGTTTGAAAGAAAAGAATTTTATGTGATATAATGGAGGATATAGGATTTAAATGGGATTACTTGATATTTTTGCACGGGATATGGGTATAGATTTAGGCACAGCTAATACGCTCGTATATGTGAGGGGCAAAGGCATAGTGGTAAGAGAACCATCGGTGGTAGCTATACGCAATGACAGAAGCCATCAGGTGGTGGCTGTGGGCGAAGCGGCTAAACGCATGATAGGTCGCACGCCCGGCAATATAGTAGCTATACGGCCTATGAAAGAGGGCGTCATAGCCGATTTCGATATAACGCAGCAAATGCTTAAAACATTTATAAAAAAAGCTATGGCACGATACTCTCCGGTACATCCGCGGGTGGTTATATGCGTGCCGTCCGGAGTCACGCAGGTGGAGAGGCGGGCTGTGTTAGAGGCATCAGCTCAAGCCGGAGCTCGTGAATCGTTTCTCATGGAAGAGCCTATGGCTGCGGCTATAGGTGCAGGTTTGCCGGTTACCGAGCCGACGGGAAGCATGGTGGTTGATATAGGGGGAGGTACCAGCGAGGTCGCTATAATATCGTTGGGCGGTATAGTGACCAGCGTTTCCACACGCGTGGGCGGCAATAAGATGGATGATGCTATAGTAAACTATATAAAAAAAGAATACAATCTCATGATAGGTGAACGTACGGCCGAAGATATTAAGATACAGATAGGATCGGCTTATCCGATGGATAAAGAAGAGTCAATAGATATACGCGGCAGGGATCTCATAACCGGTCTTCCTAAGACGCTGACAATAACATCGAGCGAGGTTCAGGAGGCTCTTAAAGAATGCTTGGAAAGCATATTGGAGGCCATAAAGAGCACACTGGAGAAAACACCGCCGGAATTGGCTGCTGATATAATGGAGAGGGGCATTATGCTCACCGGTGGAGGCTCATTATTAAGGGGCATGGATAAGTTGATAAGGCAGGAGACGGGCATGCCGGTAGCCGTGGCTGAAAATCCGTTGGATTGTGTTGTGATGGGTGCCGGTAAAGCCCTTGAAGAGATCAATATACTCAGTAAAGTAGCAGTATCTTCAAAAAATATGGCGTAAAGGGGTGTTTATATTATGCCCCGTTTGCTCAAGAACCGTTTTGCTATATTGATTTTAGCAGCGGTCATAGCCCTTACTTCAATTATAGCTGTCACTATAAAAGAACGCCATCAAGTAAGCCCTGCCGAAGGCATTATAGGGGATATTTTGGCTCCTATACAAAAGGGAGTATATACTTTTGTTAACGGTATAAGGTCGTTTATAGATAATGTCGTTTTATCCCGTCAACAAGGCAAGGATATCAGCCAGTTGCAACAGCGGATAAACGAATTGCAGCAAGAGAATCAGAGGCTGAAGGAATTGGAGGAGGAGAATCAACGGCTTAAAAATATGTTGGATTTTAAAGAGGCGAATCCTCAACTTGTGACGAGTGGAGCGCGTGTCATAGCTAAAAATGCGGGCAACTGGTTTGAAACATTTGTGATAGATAAGGGATCATCTGACGGCATCGCTGTAGACATGGCCGTTATAACTGCTCAGGGTTTAGCTGGGCGCGTTATGGAAGTAGCCGATCACTGGGCCAAGGTTATGGCTATAATCGATGAACGCAGCTCGGTTAGCATTATAGCTGATAAGACGCGCGATAACGGGGTGGCCCGGGGTATGCTAGTAGCCGGGTCAGGTGCCGACGCCGACCTATTAAAAATACTATATCTTCCATTGGACTCTAAGTTAAATAAAGGGGATGAGGTTATAACATCAGGGCTAGGAGGCGTATTTCCAAAGGGTATACCGGTAGGCGTAGTACAAGAGGTAAAAAAGACGTTAACTGGTGAAGTGGAGTATGCGATGGTGAAGCCTCATGTGGATTTTCTTAGGATAGAAGAGGTAATGGTTATAAAATCTCCCGTTGAGAATATCGAAGTAGGATCGTAGTTATATGAAGAGCTTTATTATAGCTATTA
The DNA here is from genome assembly GCF_000213255.1 of Mahella australiensis 50-1 BON. Classification (NCBI taxonomy): domain Bacteria; kingdom Bacillati; phylum Bacillota; class Clostridia; order Mahellales; family Mahellaceae; genus Mahella; species Mahella australiensis. Next base: position 1,735,480 of record NC_015520.1, on the reverse strand, counting down.
TAGTGGTCATCGATCTTATCATAGAAACTACATTACTACCGTTTGTGGAAGTAATGGGTGTTAAACCCAATATGTTGCTGACGTTGATAGCTGCATTTGCTTTTATGGATGACCGATTGGCTGCTGTCAGCGTGGCTATCGCAGGCGGCCTGCTGCAAGACATAATATTTGCCGATGTTGTTGGACCTACAGCACTATTGTACTTGGCTTTTGCTTATGGATTTATAGTTTTACGCGATAAAGTAGCTGTGGATCGCGTGATTATGCCTGCTATAATTACATTTGACGCGGCTGTAATATATAACGTATTTATGGCTGCGATGTTTGCGTTATCCAGGTTGGAGGTAAGCCTGCAAGGGCTTTTGACTTTATCGATATTTAATGGCTTATATACAGCTGCAGTAGGTGTTATAGTATATAATATATTACATTGGTTATATAGGAAATATAGTTTCATGAATAAGCAAAATATCTTTTCTAAAGAGAAGTGAGAAAAATTGAAAAATGCAAACTTAAAGCTAAGCAAGAAAGAGGAAGAGAAAAAACAAAGAAAGGCATTAAAGTGGCGCTATACGGCTTTTGTGATGGCGTTTATTGTTATGTTCAGCGCCCTTTTATATAGATTGGCCGATCTGCAGATCGTGAATGGGGCGGATTATCTACACCAATCCGAGACAAATAAAATGCGTCCCATCAAGATAGAAGCTCCGAGAGGAAAGATATTGGATCGCAATATGCAGGTTATGGCAGCTAATGAACGGCGATATGTGGTCGAGATGTATCGACATAATCTGATAGATGAGGCTATAAACGATGTATTAACAAAAACGCTGGCTATACTTGAGAAAAATGGCGATGGCTTTATAGATAATCTACCCATAGTTTTGACCAATAAAGGGTTTGCATTTAATTGGGATACGGATGATGCTGAAAAGGCCAAAGCCAAAGAAGCCAAGTTTAAAAATGATAACAATATAGAGGCATCTGCTTCAGCCGAGGAGGCTTTTAAAGCTTTGCGTGAAAAGTATAAAATACCGGAGGATATGGATGTTCAGCAAGCCAGAAAGATTGTTGCCATAAGATATGAAATGTCTCAGAGCGGTTATAAGAGGTATATACCCACGCCTATAGCCATAAATGTGAGCCAAAAGACCGTGTTTGAAATAGAAGAACATAGCGTAGAACTGCCCGGAGTCAATATATCGACGCAATATGTCCGCCAGTATCCCATGGGTCAGACAGCTGCACATGTGGTAGGATACCTCGGCAAAATATCCGAAGAAGAAAAGGATAAGTATGAAGCAAAGGGATATGATATTTCAAAAGCTCTGGTAGGTAAAAGCGGCATAGAAAAGTCGATGGAGGACCAGCTCACAGGTAGCTCAGGTGACAGATTGGGTGAGCGTTGGGTAATGACAGACGTGGTAGGGCGCTTGATAAAAGAGCTACCTGATAAAGCAAAGGATCCTAAGTCGGGCAACAATGTCGTATTGAATATAGATGCTGAATTGCAAAAGGTGGCAGAGCAATCCCTTAAAAATACCATAGATGCCATACGCAATGGCAAATATAATAAACCGGGCCCATATGCCGATGATGGCGCTGCTGTAGTTATGAATGTAAATACCGGCGAAGTGCTGGCTATGGTCAGTTATCCTTCTTATGATCCTAATGGGATGGTGGGAAATAATGCTGCCAAATATTTCAGGCAGCTTATAAGCGATGAAAGCAATCCCCTTCTGAACAGGGTCATAACCGGCGCTTATACGCCTGGTTCAACCTTTAAGATCGCTACCGCTGTGGCCGCTCTCCAGGAAGGCGTTGTAACACCGAATACCATTATAGTAGATAAGGGATTATATACATTGAACGACACGCTAAATCCTAAAGACGCGCCAGCATGCTGGTACTGGAATGATCATGGCAAGACACATGGTCCAGAAGACGTGCGCGATGCCATAAAGGATTCCTGCAATTATTATTTCTTCGAAGTAACTAACCGTATGGGTATCGACAACCTGTATAAATGGGCCGATAGATTAGGGCTAACCAGGCCGACCGGTATAGACCTGCCGGGCGAAATATCCAGTTTTGTGGATAATCCCGGACGCCGTGAGGCTGCTACGAGGACGTTTATCACAAATAATATAAAAAAAGCACTGAACGTAGAGGAAATGAATGCCGAGTGGGAGCAGAGAATAAATGCCACAGTCGATAAATTGCTCAAAGTCAAATATTATGATAAAACATCTGTTAGAGCTATACTAGATGAAGACCTTCATCTAGGTGATGACAATACACTGGTCGATACGCTCACATCCTCGCGAGGCACATGGGCTACTCAGCAATGGAGCATTATAGACCATATTATTACAGGTATAGGCCAGGCGCAAACTATGCTTACCCCTATAGCTATAGTGCGCTATATATCGGCGGTAGTAAACGGCGGCAAAGTGATGACGCCTCATGTGGTCAAACAGGTGGTCGATAATAATGGTACTGTTATAGAAACTATACAGCCGGAGGTACAAGATGATTTAAAACTTGATCCGGCATATGTAGAGGCTATAAAAGCCGGCATGCATTCGGTAACCGAAGAGGGCGGCACGGCATCGTCTTTCTTCGGCCAGTTTCTCAAACAATATCCTAGTATGTCAGTAGGTGGTAAAACCGGCACAGCTCAGACCTCGAATGATCCCAAAAAAAGTAATGCTGTTTTTGTGGCCTTTGCGCCTTATGAAAAACCGGAAATAGCCATAGCAATAGTGGTACCGGGTGGCCGAAGCGGTTCTTATTTATCGCCTGTAGCTATAGATATACTGAAAACCTATTTTAAACTCGATCGAACAGAGGAGGCAAAGCCTTGATCCAAATGAGAGAAAATGGTATAAATTTTAAGGGTACCCGTGACGGATTGCAAATATCTTTGGGCGATGATTTAACATTTGATAGCTTAAAAGATGCTCTGCGCAAGCGTCTACAGCAGGCCGGAGATTTTTTTAAAGGCACAGGGCTTATAGTGCAATTTACCGGTCGCTTGCTGGAACCGGATGAGATTTCTCAACTCAAAAACTTGATAGAAGAAGAAATTGAGGCGCCAGTATTTGTTAAAGATCCTCCTGATGATATAACATCGAAAATTTTTTTGGAAAATGATGATCTTATAATTGAAGGTCCGGCTAAATTCGTATATAATACTATTAGGAGCGGACAAAGGATTGCCTATGATGGTAATATTATAGTGGTAGGCGATGTAAATCCGGGTGCAGAGGTCGTAGCAGGCGGCAATATCGTAGTGGCGGGTTATATACGCGGTATGGCGCATGCAGGCTCGGATGGAAACGATAAGGCTGCTATTATTGCGGGGAGTATAAGAGCGTTGCAGGTACGTATAGGACATCTGATAGCTCGTGCCCCCGATAATGATGCAGCGCTTATCAGCCAACCGGAGATAGCCTATGTCAGCGGCTCTGAAATAGTAATAGAACCATATTTAAAAGCGGCTTCAATAAGCCGACGTAGAGGAGAGGGATACATATGAGCGAGGTCATAGTCATAACATCTGGAAAGGGTGGTGTGGGCAAGACCACTACTACCGCCAATATAGGTACGGCATTGGCATTACAAGGCAATAAAGTGGTGTTGATGGATGCGGATATAGGATTGCGTAACCTCGATGTGGTTATGGGCCTGGAGAATCGCATAGTCTACGACTTAGTGGACGTTGTGGAGGGGGTATGCAGGCTCAAGCAGGCACTCATAAAAGATAAGCGCTATGATGGATTATATCTTTTACCGGCAGCGCAGACCAGGGAGAAGACGGCTGTTACACCGGAGCAAATGAAGAAATTGTGCGAGGAATTAAAAGAGCAATTCGACTATGTGCTTATAGATTGTCCGGCTGGTATAGAACAAGGTTTTAAGAATGCCATAGCCGGTGCCGACAGGGCTGTTGTGATTACAGTACCTGAGGTATCGGCCGTAAGGGATGCTGATCGCGTCATAGGATTGTTGACAGCAAATGGTCTGGAAGAGCCTCAATTGATAATAAACCGGCTCAAGATGGATATGGTGCGCCGCGGCGATATGATGAGCATAGACGATACGCTGGATATATTGGGTATAAGCTTGCTGGGGGTTGTCCCTGATGACGAGAGCATAGTAATATCCACCAATCGCGGTGAACCCGCGGTATCCAACTCGCAATCGCTTGCCGGACAAGCCTATAACAATATAGCGCGTCGGATACTAGGCCAAGATGTACCGCTTATGGAATTTAATGTAGACCAAGGATTTCTTAGCAGGCTTAAACGGTTCTTTGGGATAAGCACGCGCAGCGTGAGCGATCATGCTTGATGGAGGGAACGGTTATGGATTTATTTAAGTTTTTTACCAAGGATGAGGTTAATTCCAAAGATATAGCGCGCGAGCGCTTGAAGATGGTATTAGCCCAAGACAGAACCAACATATCCCCTCAGATACTCAATATGCTTAAAGCTAATATAATAGAATTGGTATCAGGCTATATGGAAATCGATGAAGGCGGCGTGCAGGTTCAATTGACCAGAAACACTAGTGTTCGCAGGGGGGCTACGTCGGAATTGGTAGCCAATATACCGATACGCAAGGTTAAGAACATAGGTAAGACTATGTAATCAGGAGGAAACTTTGAAGATACTGTATTTCGATTGTTTTTCAGGCATAAGCGGTGACATGATACTGGGCGCTATGCTAGATGCCGGGGTGGATGAGGGCCTTTTACGCCGCGAGTTGGCTAAATTGCCTATAGACGGTTATGAGTTGCAGATAACTAAAAAGCAAAAAAATGGAATTGCTGGTACTGACGTCGATGTGCTGCTGCACCATCATGAACATGAAGTCGGTGATCATCACCACGAACATCGCAATCTTCATGATATAGAGAGTATCATTGACACCAGTGCTTTGGATGACCATGTCAAGCAAACAGCAAAGGGTATATTTATGCGTTTGGCGCAAGCAGAGGCTCATATTCACGGCACTTCCTTGGATCAAATTCATTTCCACGAAGTTGGAGCTATAGACTCTATAGTAGATATAATAGGGGCAGCCATATGCTTTCATGCCCTAAAACCTGATGCGGTATATGCTTCACCGTTGAACGTAGGATCAGGTTTTGTCAAATGCCAGCATGGCTTATTGCCCGTACCAGCGCCGGCAGCATTGGAATTATTGAAAGGCGTACCGATATATTCTACCGATATAGATGCTGAGCTGGTTACGCCTACAGGGGCAGCGGTGTTATCGTATATATGCCGTCAGTTCGGTCCTATGCCGCTTATGAATGTAGAACGTATAGGTTATGGTTTAGGCAAGAGGGATTTGGACATACCCAATGCGCTGCGCATCATAATAGGTGAGCAATCGTCGAGTCGCCGCGATGAGGTAGCTGTACTGGAATGCAATATAGACGACATGAACCCCGAACTATACGGTTATGCCATGGATAGATTGTTCGACGGCGGGGCTTTGGATGTATTTTATACGTCCATCATGATGAAAAAGGATCGTCCTGCGGTTAAGATAACGGTTTTGTGCCGCAAAGGAGATGAGAAAAAGTTTTCTGATATACTCATGAAAGAAACGTCAACATTTGGCGTGAGAAGCTATTATGCCGAACGGATGACATTGCCGCGCCATTGGGTTAATGTGTCTACGCCATGGGGAACGGTGCGCGTTAAAGCAGCCGAATACGACGGCAGTGTAAAATATGCACCTGAATATGAAGATTGTGCCAGAGCTGCGCATAGTGCTGGAGTGCCTCTGCGCGATGTATATCAGTTTGCATTGGCCGAGGCTTTGAAAGGGGCTCTGGAGCATGCATGATGAAGTAGTATTGGTGCTGGATTTTGGCGGTCAGTACAATGAGCTCATAGCCCGCCGCGTCAGAGAGGCTAAGGTTTATTGCGAGGTATTACCATATAATACGCCTTTGGAGAGTATAAGGTCCATTGCGCCCAAGGGCATAATATTTACCGGAGGACCGTCCAGCGTGTATGCTGATAACGCCCCATACTGCGATGATGGTATATACCGGCTTGGTATCCCTATACTGGGCATATGCTATGGCGCACAGCTAATGGCAAAACAACTGGGCGGCCATGTGGCGCGTGCACAGGTTAGAGAATATGGCCGCACCGATATTCATATCGATAACCAGAGCGTTCTATTTCATGGTATTGAATCAGATACTGTAGGCTGGATGAGTCACACTGACTATATAGATGAGCTGCCGGCAGGTTTTAAGGTGATAGCAAGCAGTTTCAATTGTCCTGTGGCAGCCATGGCGGATGAGGAGAGAAAGCTTTACGCAGTGCAGTTTCATCCTGAGGTAGCTCATACGCCACGTGGCTTTGATATGCTTAAAAACTTCCTTTATAAGGTATGCGGCTGCAATGGCACATGGACCATGACATCGTTTATAGAGGATACCGTAGCATCCATAAAGGAGAGGGTAGGCAATGGCAGTGCCTTATGTGCCCTGTCTGGCGGAGTCGACTCATCGGTAGCTGCTATGTTGGTCCACAAGGCCATAGGTCGCAGGTTGACATGTATATTGGTGGATCATGGTCTTATGCGCCAGGATGAGGTCGAAGAGGTCGAAAGGGTATTCAAGGAGCAATTTAACGTCAATCTGGTTGTAGTCGATGCTTCCGACCGATTTTTAAGCAAGCTAAAGGGTGTTACCGATCCGGAACGCAAGCGTAAGATCATAGGGGAGGAATTCATAAGGGTATTTGAAGAGCAAGCCAAGGCACTTGGCCATATAGATTACCTTGTGCAGGGAACCATATATCCGGATGTCATAGAAAGTGGCCGCGGCGATGCTGCTGTAATAAAAAGCCATCATAATGTTGGCGGATTGCCAGAGGATATAGATTTTAAAGGTATAATAGAACCGTTGCGCAATCTGTTTAAAGATGAAGTAAGAAAGGTCGGACTGGAACTCGGCATGCCTGAGAAGGTTGTGTGGCGCCAGCCATTTCCCGGCCCCGGCCTTGCTATACGGATTATAGGCGAAGTGACGCCGGAGAAGCTGGCTATATTGCGCCATGCCGATGCGATATTGCGCGCGGAAATAGCCAAAGCCGGCCTGGATAGAGAGATATGGCAATACTTTGCTGTATTGACCGGCATGCGCAGCGTGGGCGTAATGGGCGACGAGCGCACGTATGACTACACCATAGCATTACGTGCTGTGACCAGTACCGATGGGATGACGGCCGATTGGGCCAGGATACCGTATGATGTGTTGAGCAATATATCCAACCGCATCGTCAATGAAGTGCAAAATGTGAACCGGGTGGTATACGATATCACCAGCAAACCTCCAGCTACCATTGAGTGGGAATAGTAAACGAAAAGCCTTTAGATGCGATGAAATCGAGCATTATGATTCGCCCGTTATGGATGATGAACGGTTGGCGTCGCTTGGTTATCGCAAGTTAATAGTGAAAAATTATGTTGTTTTTTTCACAATAGATGAGAAGTCAAAAGTTGTTGATATTGCAAGAATTCTCTATGCGAGACGCGATTGGCTCCGAGTTTTGTAGAATTAAATCCGAACATTATTTGCTCAAACGTAAATAATGTTCTATTTTTCTATTGACAAGCATCGATTATTTTGATAATATTTAACCGTTGAAGGAAATATGAGCTCATATAATCCCAATAATATGGTTTGGGAGTATCTACCGGATGACCGTAAATTATCCGACTATGGGTGAATGATTAGCGCAATACTACATCTATACTTATATTCGGCCAAAAGCGCATGATTTCACCTAAAAGATGAGATCATGCGCTTTTATATTAATTGGCTATAAAACTATATTGTACTAGGAGGGGAAAATTTGGATCGTTTTTTTAAGCTAAAAGAGAATGGCACAGATGTGCGCACAGAGATTATAGCCGGCGTCACAACGTTTATCACGATGGCTTACATAATCTTTGTCAACCCGATGATACTGGCTCAGTCCGGTATGAATTCCCAAGGCCTTTTGGGTGCCGAAGTAGGCAAAGCAGGGCTCAATGTTTCCAACGATCCGGTCATAGCCGCCGTATTCGTGGCTACTATACTATCGGCTGTTATAGGCACCATGATAATGGGCCTTGTAGCCAATGTGCCTTTTGCTTTGGCAGCCGGTATGGGCATGAACGCATTCTTCACTTTTTATGTCGTGCTTACTGTCGGCTACACATGGCAGCAGGCATTGGCCATAGTCTTTATTTGTGGTATCATCAATATAATTATCACCGTTACAAAGCTCAGAATAATGATAGTCGACTCTATTCCCGATTCGCTCAAAAACGCCATAGGTGCTGGCATAGGCCTCTTTATAGCCCTTATAGGCTTCAAAGAAGGCGGCCTGGTCGCTTCATCGCCGGATACACTTGTGGCTATGGGCAGTTTTAAGGATCCCAAAGTCATATTAACTGCCATAGGTCTTATCATAACCGGCATACTTATGGTAAGAAAGGTCAAAGGCTCCATACTGCTGGGTATCATACTTACCACCATTATCGGAGTTTTCATGCAGACGGTACTCGGTCTCAAGATGGATATATTCCTGCCCGAGAGCTTCAAAATATTCTCTTTGCCGCCGAGCATAGCGCCCACATTCTTTAAGCTGGATTTCAAGGGTTTGTTTACGGCGGGTACGGGCGTCGGTGCCGGTATTGTGTCGGCTCTGGCCATAATAATGTCTTTCAGTTTGGTGGACACGTTCGATACCATCGGTACGTTTATAGGCACCGGCCGTAAAACCGGTATATTTGATGAGAAAAACGATAAACCCGGCAAAGGGCGTTTCCCGAGGAAACTGGACAAAGCGTTGTTCGCCGATTCTATAGCCACATCGATAGGTGCGCTTTTGGGTACCAGCAATGTCACTACATATGTAGAGAGCGCTGCAGGCATAAGCGAGGGTGGCAGAACGGGCCTAACATCGGTGGTGACGGCTATATGCTTTATACTGGCCTTGTTTCTTTCACCTGTCGTCGGCATCGTGTCGGCTCAGGCCACTGCTCCAGCTCTCATAATAGTAGGTGTGCTCATGATAGGTGCCATTATGAAGATAAACTTCGATGATTTCACCGAAGCACTCCCAGCCTTTTTCACATTGGTCATGATGCCGTTTACCTACAGCATAGCCAACGGCATAGCAGCCGGTTTCATATTCTATACGCTTATTAAGATAGTTACCGGCAAGGCTAAAGAAGTACATCCGATAATGTATGTCTTTACCGTGCTGTTTATACTGAAATTTGCCTTGCAGGTATGAATAAATTGAACGACAATCCGGATAGAGTATTGTGCTATCCGGATTTCGCTTTTAAGGAGGTAGTTTTCATAAAATGCCAAAAGTTGCATGGATTATGGGCAGCGATTCCGATCTGCCCGCGTTGACCAAAGGAATAAAGCTTCTGAAAGATTTCGGCGTAGAGGTTGAGGTAGCCGTTATATCGGCCCATCGCACGCCCGACGTTGCTGTAGCGTTTGCTACCTCGGCGCGCGATGAAGGCTTTGAGGTGATAATAGCCGCTGCCGGTAAGGCGGCGCATTTGGCCGGGGTTATGGCGGCTTATACCACATTACCGGTTATAGGCATACCGATGAAATCATCGGCGCTGGAGGGCTTGGATGCATTGTTGTCCACCATACAGATGCCACCGGGCGTGCCTGTGGCTGCCGTGGCAATAGACGGCGCTGAAAATGCCGCCATACTGGCGGTGCAGATATTAGCTGTCAAGTACGATGAGTTGGCTGATAAACTTAAGGAGTATAAGGGAAATATGGCCAAAGGAGTTATGGCCAAAGATGCCAAAGTAAAACAGGAGGTAAGTAATTTATGAAGAAGTTGGAACAACTATATGAAGGTAAAGCCAAAAAAGTCTATGCCACGGATGATCCCGATTACGTTATAGTGGAATATAAGGACGATGCCACTGCGTTCAACGGCGTAAAGCGCGGTACCATAGTGGGGAAGGGTGTGGTCAACAACAAGGTGTCCAATCATTTGTTCAAGATGCTGGAGGGCCACGGCATACCGACGCACTTCGTAGAGGAATTATCCGATCGCGAGACGCTGGTCAAAAAAGTAGATATAGTGCCGGTGGAGGTCATAGTGCGCAATATAGCTGCGGGCAGCATATCGCAGCGGCTGGGTATACCCGAAGGCACTGTATTGAAACATACGGTGCTAGAGTATTCGTATAAGAACGATGAGCTCGGCGATCCGATGATAAACGCTTATCATGTATATGCTATGGGCCTGGCTACGCCAGAAGAAATGAAGACTATAGACGATATGGCCTTTAAGGTCAACGATATACTGAGCGATTACTTAAAGGACATGAACATACGCCTGGTCGATTTTAAACTGGAATTTGGGCGTTTCCATGGACAGATAATACTGGCCGATGAGATATCGCCTGATACGTGCCGTTTCTGGGATATGACCACAAATGAAAAGTTGGATAAAGACCGCTTCAGAAGGGATTTAGACCATGTGGAAGAGGCCTATCAGGAAATACTGAGGCGTCTTATGGGAGGAGAATAAATGACAGCTAAAATAAACGTTACTTTGAAAAAAAGCATAATGGATCCACAGGGCACGGCAGTAAAAGACGCTGCCCTGTCCATGGGATTCGATGCTGTGGACGATGTGCGCATAGGCAAGCACATAGAAGTGAAAATAAAAGATGGTATATCCAGAAAAGAAGCCGAGAAACAGGTAGAGCTGTTGTGCCAGAAATTATTAGCCAATCCGGTTATGGAAAACTTCTCTTTCGAGATAACGGAGGATTAGCCATGAGATTCGGAGTAATAGTATTTCCTGGCTCTAACTGCGACAGCGACTGCTATCATGCACTGATGGACGTCATGGGCCAGGATGTACGCTACGTATGGCATAAAGAAAGCGATATCTCCGATGTCGACTGCATTGTGTTGCCAGGCGGATTCTCATACGGTGACTATCTGCGCTGCGGCGCTATAGCGCGATTTTCGCCCGTTATGCAGTCGGTACAAGACTTTGCTGAGAGAGGGAAGCCGATTATAGGTATATGCAACGGCTTTCAGATATTGACAGAGGCAGGCCTTTTGCCAGGGGCGTTGATACGCAACCGTGGGCTTAAATTCATATGTCAGCCACAGTATATACGCGTGGAGCATAGTCGGTCGATGTTTACAAATATGTGCCAAGATGGGCAGGTGCTCAATGTACCCATAGCTCATGGTGAAGGTAATTATGTAGCCGACCAAGCCACATTGGAGAAGCTGGAAGCAAATGGCCAAGTCATCTTCCGCTATTGCGATGTGCAAGGTGAATGTACAAACGAGGCTAATCCTAACGGATCCATGCATAACATAGCCGGTATAGTAAATGAGGCGGGCAATGTGCTGGGTATGATGCCACATCCCGAGCGCGTGTGCGATCCCATACTGGGAGGCACCGATGGCCGGCTTATATTTGGCTCCATAGTAGAATGGACGAAGAGGAGGATTGCAAATGCCAAGTAAACAGCGTTGGGATGAGGTAGGCCTTACTGAAAATGAGTACAGGATGATAATCGATATATTGGGTAGAGAACCTAATGATCTGGAATTAAACCTTTACGGTGTGATGTGGTCGGAACACTGCGGTTATAAGCATTCGCGGGCCATGCTCAAAATGTTTCCGACATCAGGACCGCGAATATTGCAAGGACCTGGAGAGAATGCCGGCATAGTTGATATCGGCGATGGATTGGCTGTATGTATGAAGGTGGAGAGCCATAACCATCCATCCGCCTTGGAGCCGTATCAGGGAGCGGCTACCGGCATGGGCGGCATTATACGCGATATATTTACGATGGGATCGCGGCCTGTAGCCCTTTTAGATTCGCTCAAATTCGGCCCGCTGGATAACCCGCGTTCGCGATATCTCATGGACGGTGTGGTGAGCGGTATAGCCGGTTACGGCAACTGCATAGGCATACCTACGGTGGCAGGTGAAGTCGGGTTTGACCCCTGTTATACCGGCAATCCGTTGGTGAATGCTATGTGCGTCGGGCTTATACGCCACGATGAGATACAGCGCGGCGCAGCCGCCGGCGTGGGCAACTCGGTCATGATAGTGGGCCATACGACCGGGCGCGATGGCATGGGCGGTGCTAGTTTTGCGTCGGTGGAGATCACTGCCGAATCAGAAGAACGCCGATCGGCCGTACAAGTTGGAGATCCTTTTATGGAGAAACTACTGCTCGAGGCCTGCCTGGAGCTGTTTAAAACAGGATGCGTTGTAGGCATACAGGACATGGGCGCCGCCGGCATAATATCATCGACGTGTGAGACGGCGGCCAGGGCAGGTACCGGTATAGAGCTGGACGTGGCATTGGTGCCCAAGCGTGAGACCGGCATGACGCCTACCCAGGTTATGATATCCGAGTCGCAGGAGCGCATGCTGGTCATAGTGGAAAAAGGCAGGGAGCAAGAAGTATATGATATATTCGACAAATGGGGGTTGCATGCGGTTGTCATAGGCCATGTAACCGATGACGGCATGTTGCGCGTTCTCGATAATGGCATTAAAGTGGGCGAGGTGCCGGCCAAATCATTGGCCGAAGCACCGGTGTATCACCCGGATTATGCCAAGCCCGATTATATAGATGAACTGGCGGCTTTTAATCCGCTGACGCTGACGCTGCCCGACGATATGAACGATGTGCTGTTGAAGCTTTTGGCCTCGCCCGATATATGCAGCAAGCGCTGGGTATACAGGCAATATGATTATATGGTGCGCACCGATACAGCCGTGCCGCCGGGTTCAGGCGATGCTGCTGTCGTACGCATAAAGGGCACATCCAAAGCCATAGCCCTTACCATAGACAGCAATGGCCGCTACAGTTACCTTGACCCGTATAAAGGCGGTATGATAGCAGTGGCCGAGGCCGCACGCAATATCGTGTGCACGGGCGCTCTGCCCATAGCCATAACCGATTGCCTTAATTTCGGCACGCCGGAAAAGCCGGATATATACTGGCAGTTCAGAGAGTCCATAGTAGGCATGGCCGAGGCATGCCGTGCACTGGATACGCCAGTTATAAGCGGCAACGTGAGCTTTTATAATGAAACCGATCGCGGTGCCATATATCCTACGCCTACGGTGGGTATGGCGGGGGTAATGGAGGACGTAAAGCATATAACCACTCAGGCTTTCAAAAAAGATGGTGATGCTATAGTGCTGTTGGGCGAAACAAAGGAAGAACTTGGAGCCAGTCAGTTCCTCAATATTATATATGGGATGCAAAAAGGTAAAGTGCCCGATATAAACCTCGAAAAAGAAAGCTCGGTGCAAAAAGCCGCACTTAAAGCTATTCAGGAGGGCATCATATCATCAGCCCATGACTGCAGCGACGGTGGACTTGCTATAGCTCTGGCTGAGAGCTGCATAAGCGGTAGAAAAGGTGCTTATGTAAACCTTAAATTTGATATCCGTACAGATGCTTTGCTGTTTGGCGAGAGCCAGTCTAGAATATTAATATCATTAAAGCCAGAATACCTGGATAAACTTTTCGTCATATGCGAGAGCTTTGGAGTGCCTTGCCAAGTGATAGGCACGGTTTGTGGCGATAGGCTTAACGTAGATGTAAACGGCAACAAGGTTGTACAATTGCCTATAGAGGAGATGAAAGATAAATGGGAGGGCACTATACCGGCTTACATGAATGGCAGATAACTGGCTTACGTGAGGAATGCGGGGTTTTCGGTGTATATTTGTCTGATTGCGAAGCAGACGTATCGCCTATGATATATTACGGCTTGTATGCCTTGCAGCATAGAGGGCAGGAAAGCGCCGGCATAGCTGTGACTGATGGATTAAGGCTTCGCTATTTTAAGGATATGGGTCTTGTTTCGGAGGTATTTGATCCGAAAATTTTGAACCAGCTTAAAGGTTATTCCGGCATAGGTCACGTAAGATATTCTACCACTGGTTCGAGTTATGTGGCTAACGCTCAGCCCTTGGTAGTGCGCTATAAAGGTGGCGATATGGCTCTAGCCCACAATGGAAATCTTGTAAACGCGGTTTCCTTGCGCGGTGAGTTAGAAGCTCAAGGTGCCGTATTTCAGACTACTTCGGATACCGAGGTTATAGCCAACCTTATATCACGCGCTGAGGGTGATGATATAAAAGATGTTATAAGTCAGGCTATGCGCCAAATAAACGGTTCATATGCTGTTGTCATATTGACCAATGATGCCATTATAGGTGTGCGCGACCCGTACGGCATACGCCCTTTGTGCCTTGGCAAACTCGGCGATGGCTACGTATTGGCGTCGGAAAGCTGTGCTCTAGATGCCATAGGTGCGGAATTTGTACGCGATATAAAACCGGGTGAAGGGATAGCTGTAAGCAAGAATGGAGTGGAATCCTTCAAAATAATGGATAGTCCTAAGATGGCTCTGTGTTCATTTGAATTCGTATATCTTGCCCGCACCGACAGCGTTATAGACGGAGCCGGCGTGTATAGGGCCAGGATAAACGCTGGCCGCATGCTGGCTATGGAACACCCGGTACAGGCCGATATGGTCATAGGTGTGCCCGACTCAGGTACCACAGCAGCCATAGGATATGCCCAGCAATCTGGTATACCGTTTGGGGAAGGCCTTATAAAAAACCGGTATGTGGGCCGCACCTTTATACAGCCCGAGCAGAAAATGCGCGAGGAAGGCGTGAAGGTCAAGCTAAACGCGTTGAGGGAGACCGTGAAAGGCAAGCGCATAGTGATGGTCGATGATTCCATAGTGCGCGGCACTACCAGCAGCCAGATAGTGGAGATGCTAAGGGAGGCCGGCGCGGTGGAGGTGCATATGCGCGTCAGTTCGCCGCCGGTGCAGTACCCTTGCTATTTCGGCATAGATACGCCGTCGCGCGATAATTTGATAGGCGCCATGCATACCGTAAAGGAGATAGGCGATATGATAGGCGTCGACAGCCTGGGCTATCTGAGTGTGGATGGGCTGGTGAGGTCGGTGGCCGAAGCGGTGGGCCGATATGAATTCAGTGCATCGGACTGCCCGTATTGCTTGGCATGCTTTGACGGCCACTATCCGGTCGATGTGCCCGAACAAGGTCAGAAATACCTTTTTGAAAATGCTGGGGGGAGAAAGTAGATGGATTATAAAGATGCCGGCGTGGATGTAAACGCCGGTTATGAAGCTGTGCGCCTTATAAAGCAGCACGTCGCCCGTACCTTTATACCCGGGGTTATAGGCGATATAGGCAGTTTCAGTGGCCTGTTCGCCATAGATAAGGATGCGTACAAAGAACCTGTGCTGGTATCGGGAGCGGACGGCGTAGGTACTAAGCTCAAGATCGCCTTTGCGCTGGACAGGCATGATACGGTAGGTATAGACTGCGTGGCTATGTGCGTCAATGATATACTGTGCCAGGGTGCTAAACCGCTATTCTTCCTTGATTACCTGGCTACCGGCAAGCTCGAGCCGGCGAAAGCCGCCAAAGTGGTAAAGGGCGTGGCTGACGGTTGCATGGAGGCAGGTTGTGCCCTTATAGGCGGGGAAACCGCTGAGATGCCGGATATGTATGCCGCAGGTGAATATGATCTGGCGGGCTTCGCAGTGGGGATAGTTGACAGAGATAACGTAATCACCGGGCAGCGTATACAAAAAGGAGATGCTCTAATCGGCCTCGCCTCTTCGGGCGTACACAGCAATGGATTTTCATTGGTGCGCCGATTGCTCATGGATAAACTGGATGAATACAGCGATGAACTCGACTGTACATTTGGCGAGGAGCTCATAAAGCCGACGCGCATATATGTAAAGCCGGTACTAGAGGCGCTGAAAGCATTTGATATAAAGGGCATGGCTCATATAACCGGAGGGGGATTCATAGAGAATATACCTCGTATGCTGAACAAAGGGCTGACGGCTGTTATAGACCGCGGCGCATGGCACAGGCCGCCCATATTTCAAATATTGCAGCGCCTATCCGGACTGGACGATACCTCGATGTTCAATACGTTTAACATGGGCATAGGCTTGGTAATGGCGCTGCCGCCCAATCAGGCCGATGGTGCTGTGGCGTTCTTCGAAAATGTAGGCTGTCAGACGCATATAATAGGCAGCATAGAAGAGGGTCCGAAAGGTATAAGGCTATGAAAAAGCGTATAGGCGTACTGGTATCGGGCGGCGGTACCAACCTGCAGGCCATCATGGACAAAATAGACGAGGGATATATAGATGCTGAAATAGCGGTGGTCATATCCAACAGAAAGGATGCGTATGCCCTCGAACGGGCCAAAGCCGCCGGCATAGACGCCCGATATGTGGTGCGTAAGGATTATGAGAGCGATGAGCAGCGCGATTATGCTATGATGCGGATACTGGAGGATCATGCCGTAGACCTTGTGGTGCTGGCGGGATACCTCGGCATATTGAGCAAACCGTTCATAGACGCGTACCGCTTGCGCATCATAAACGTTCATCCCTCGCTGATACCGGCTTTTTGCGGCAAGGGCTTCTATGGGCACCACGTGCATCAGGCGGTGCTGGACTATGGCGTCAAAGTGAGCGGAGCCACCGTCCATTTTGTCGATGAGGGCATAGATGCCGGCCCTATCATACTGCAAAAGGCTGTAGAAGTGAAAGACGACGATACCGCGGACACATTGGCCGCCCGGGTGCTCGAGGTGGAGCATGAGCTTTTGCCAAAAGCCGTAAAATTATTTCTCGAAGGCCGCTTATCGGTGAGCGGCCGCCACGTACATCTGTATTTATAAAATAACAAATGCCACTGCAATGATATAAAACCTCCAGCCGCTCGTGAAATATTGCTGGCATACTAAAAATTTGTTCCGCTTGAGCAAGCTAGCGCCGGCAATTCACGTCCATGCTCAGTGCCGGCTGGCCGGGCGTCCATGCCCGGCCTACGCTTGCTCTGCGCTGTACTCATTGAGTATGCCTACGCAATATTTCAAGGTGTCTTCTGGTTTTATATCATTTGCATTGCATAATTTTGTTTCATTTTATAAATTGAAATGCGAATACGAACAGTAGAAAGAGAAAGGATGATAGACATGATAAAGCGAGCGCTTATAAGCGTATCGGATAAGACCGGTGTAGAAGCCTTGGCCGGACGCTTGCACGATATGGGCGTTGAGATTATATCGACCGGCGGCACCGCCAAAGCATTGGAGAAAGCGGGCATATCGGTCACGAACGTATCGGATGTTACGGGATTTCCGGAGTGCCTGGATGGCCGAGTAAAAACGCTGGACCCTCACATACACGCTGGCATACTGGCTATGCGCGATAACCCGCAGCATATGGAGCAGTTGAATAAGCTGGGTATAAAGCCCATAGATATGGTGGTCATAAACCTGTATCCATTCAGGCGGACTATAGCCAAACCCGACGTTACCTTGGCCGAGGCCATAGAGAATATAGACATAGGCGGGCCGACAATGCTGCGCGCGGCCGCTAAAAACTATCAGGATGTGGCAGTATTGACCGATCCCGCCGATTACGAAAGCGTATTGGCAGAGATAGAGCAGACCGGCGATGTCAGCCGCGAGACCAAATTCCGACTGGCCGCCAAGGTATTCCAATTGACGGCGCATTACGACGCCATGATAGCCCAATATCTAAAACAACAGCGCGGCGACGCATCATTTGAGCCCGTATTCACCATGACGTTTGAGAAAGCCCAGGATATGCGTTATGGTGAGAATCCGCACCAGAGCGCCGTATTCTATAGGGAAATCGGCGACAATACGGGTACGCTGGCGGCTGCAAAGCAGCTTCACGGCAAAGAGCTTTCTTTCAATAATATAAACGATGCCAACGGTGCGCTCATGCTGCTCAAGGAATTCACCGAGCCGACCGTCGTCGCGGCCAAGCATGCCAATCCATGCGGCGTAGCCACAGCCAATACGATACATGAAGCCTATGTTAAGGCATATGAAGCCGATCCAGTTTCCATATTCGGCGGCATAGTGGCGGCCAACCGCGAGATCGATGAGGCGACGGCGCAGGAAATAAACAAGACCTTTATAGAGATCGTCATGGCGCCATCATATACGCCAGGGGCATTGAAGGTGCTGGAAAGCAAAAAGAACATACGCATATTGGCCATAGATGACATATCGAAGCCGTTGCCGGCCGATGCCCTGGATATGAAGAAGGTGGCAGGCGGTCTGCTGGTGCAGACCATAGATGATCAACTGCTTAACGATGAGGACCTCAAGGTTGTTACCAAGGCCAAGCCCACAGCGCAGCAGATGGAAGATTTGATATTTGCGTGGAAAGTCGTGAAATATACTAAGTCCAACGGTATAGCCATAGCCAAGGATAAACAATCGCTGGGCATAGGCCCGGGTCAGGTAAACCGCATATGGGCGGTGGAACATGCCATAACCAGGAGTGGCGATAAGGTAAGAGGAGCGGTACTGGCCTCCGATGCGTTCTTCCCATTCTCCGACTGCGTTGAAGCCGCAGGTAAGGCAGGCATAGCGGCCATCATACAGCCCGGCGGTTCCATAAGGGATCAGGAGTCTATAGATATGGCCGATAAATACGGCATAGCCATGGTATTCACCGGCATGCGCCATTTCAGACATTGATGGGGTGAAGGCTTTGAAGGTGTTAATAATAGGAAGCGGCGGGCGCGAACATGCGTTGGCATGGAAAATAGCCCAAAGCCATGAAGTCGATGAGATATACTGTGCGCCAGGCAATGGCGGCATATCCGACATCGCCCGATGTATAGATATAAAGGCCACCGATATAGATGGCGTAGTGAATTTTGCTAAACAAAACGCCATTGATCTGACCGTTGTGGCGCCAGATGACCCGCTGGCCATGGGTATGGTGGATGCGCTGGAGGCCGTCGGATGCCGGGCATTCGGCCCACGCCGCGATGCCGCGGCCATAGAGGCCAGTAAGGCGTTTGCCAAGCAGTTGATGCATAAGTACAATATACCCACGGCCAAATATGAGGTATTCGACGATTATGAAAAAGCCGCGGCATATGTAGAAAAATGTCCCGTTCCCATCGTTATAAAGGCCGACGGTTTGGCCTTGGGTAAAGGCGTTACAGTGGCCATGGACAGGCAGGATGCGCTGGCAGCCTTGAAATCCATCATGCTGGACAAAGTATTCAAAGAAGCAGGCAGCCGAGTGGTCATAGAACAATACCTAACCGGGCATGAGGTATCGGTGTTGGCATTCAGCGACGGCAAAACGGTTGTACCGATGATAAGCGCGCAGGACCATAAACGCGCCTATGACGGCAATAAAGGGCCTAATACCGGCGGTATGGGTGCTATAGCTCCAAGCCCTTATTATACGCCAGATGTAAAACAGAGGGTGGAGCGAGAGATAATATACCCGACCATAGCGGCGATGGCTGCAGAAGGCCGACTATTCAAGGGTGTGCTGTACTTTGGCCTGATGCTGACCGATGATGGACCTAAGGTGCTGGAATACAACGCGCGCTTCGGGGACCCGGAGGCTCAGGCGGTATTGCCGCTTCTAAAAAGTGATCTGGTCGGTATAATGGAGGCCATAATAGACGGGCGGCTGGATGAAATAAAGGTCGCATGGTATGACAAAGCGGCGGCGTGTATTGTCTTAGCCTCGGGCGGCTACCCCGCGCACTATACCACGGGTTATCCTATAATGGGATTGGATGATATAGACGACCCGGACGTCATAGTGTTCCACGCCGGAACGAAGAAGGAAGGCAATATTTATTATACGGCTGGCGGTCGAGTGCTTGGCGTTACGGCTGTGGCCGATAATCTGGATACGGCTTTGGGCAAGGCGTATGAAAGCGTACAGAAGATAAAATTCAAGGATATGCACTATAGGAAGGATATAGGCAGGGTATGATACCCTGTCTTTTCTTATGCTATGCATATAGGGCATATAGGAGCATGAATGATTTCTCAATAGCACAATACCCCTCATATATGATTAGCCTGTAGTAGGTAAATTCGGCATATTATGAAATACTTCATTTCGATAAAAATTTTCATGTCTGATTGTGAAACTATTTCACCCTTTTAACCCTCTTATATATAGAAGAGCGAATTGGAGGTATGAGTTATGCGTGAAAGCAAGATGGAGTTGTCAGGCGAGCAGACGGAAATGCTCGGTGTACACAGTGTTTCTGAAGCTGTAGCCATTGCCATTGAACATGGAATTATAAGCCATGAACAAACATTGGAAAATTATTAACAAAAGACTACCCGATCGGGTAGTAGACAAATAATAGATCGGGTAGTATTATATTACTGTAAGCAAACGGTTGGTATAAATCCACAGGATTTCCTTGAATGGATAGTGTGACGGGTTTGTTTAAGCAGTTCACCGGGCAAAAGAATAATGTTGATAGGGGTAGTGCTAATAAGTGGTTGATTAGTTGAATACGAAAATGTGATTGCTTACTCGTTGATATGCAACAAGCGAGAGAAATAAGGTGGCAGGCTTGTGGGCATTTGGATACAGGGCTCACTGAGAAGAACTGCTGGGAATTATATTGGTTTGTCTTTACAAATACTATTATGCGATTTGAGGAGTGATAAAATGGAATTTCTATATTTTTATATTTACCAATTGATAACGGAAAAGCTGCGGATACTCTCGATTATGCTGAATCGAGATCCGTTTATGCATATACGTGGGTTAATGACGTAGGGGTAATTTTTACTGCGCAAGCCTTAACTGTTAGAGTGGGATATCGCTATCACTATAACTATAGTGGTGGTAATGTTGTAAGTAAAACGGTAACGTCTAGTTCTTTAACTGGTATTGCTCAGGACGGAACAATAAGGCCTTTTCCAATTAATTTACACTTAATGTATATAGATTGGTATAAAAATGGTGGCTTAATCGGACACTTTATTAGCTTTACGCATCCTCCAAGTATTATTGATCCTGACGACTTAGTTGTTAGTGGAGAAAATGGAACGGATTTATTATTCTATGGAACTGACCAGAATATGTATGAAGAAGGCAATGTGTGGATGTATATGCCTGAGTGTATACCAGCTTCTTTTTCTAAAACTGTTATAAATTATTAAATAGGAAGGTGACGATCATGTTGAAAAAAAGAAGTTCAATTATTGTTATAACTATAGTTGTTGTGATATTTATTGCTTTTTTAGCAATAAATACAGGTTTTGCTGAAGATATTTGGTCCTATATTGGGAAACAAGCAGCCTCTATTAGAGGGCAAAAAAGCGATGTAACAATCGCAACTGTAGGCAATACTCGTATAACACAAAAGGATTTAGATTTAGCTATGTTAATGCGCGAGAAGACATATGAACTTCAAAGCAAGGAAATTAAAGAGTCAATATTAAAGGATCCTTCTATTAAGGAGGAATTGCAAAACGTGATGCCAGAACAACCAACCAAAGAAAAGGTGCTTAATTCATTGATAGAAAAAGAAATTTTATACCAAGAAGCTGTAAAAAGAAATTGTGACGTTTCTCTAAATGAAGCCAAAAAATATCTTGAGGATAATAAAAAAACTTATGACGATATATTAAGCGGTAAGCTAACAGTTGTTGATAAAAATGCAGCAGTTGAAGCATATACAAATATGGAAGACTTCGCTAAGGGAATGGGAATGAGTGTAGAAGAATATATGGAGTACCTCGCGCCTACAGTTCAAAAAGAATTATCAATAGCCAAATTACAGCAGTCAATTTTACAATCTGCTTCCATTGATATAAGGGATAACCCTCAAAAAGCTGAAGAGTACTTCAATAAGCAAAAAGAAGAAATTAAAAAGAACTATGATGTCAAATATAGTGAAGACGCTAAGAAGATTCTCGAAAACTAATTGGGGGTTCTATATTGTTTCAGTGTTCCACGCCGGAACAAAAAAAAGAAGGCAATACTTATTATACGGCAGGCGGTCGAGTGCTTGGCGTTACGGCTGTGGCTGATAACCTGGATGCGGTTTTGGGCAAGGCGTATGAAAGCGTACAGAAGATAAAATTCAAGGATATGCACTATAGGAAGGATATAGGCAGGGTATGATACCCTGTCTTTTCTTATGCTATGCATATAGGGCATATAGGAGCATGAATGATTTCTCAATAGCACAATACCCCTCATATATGATTAGCCTGTAGTAGGTGAATTCGGCATATTATGAAACACTTCATTTCGGTAAAAATTTTCATGGCTGGTTATGAAACTATTTCACTCTTCTAGCCCTCTTATATATAGAAGAGCAAATTGGAGGTATGAGTTATGCTAATGCCAGCTGTATCTCGTGTAAACGCAAAAAGATCGGTATCACAACGGTACTCCTCATACACTGCTCAAGTCGCTCCCCAGCATTGTCCTATCCTGTGCATGAATAAATGCAAGTAAATGATACCGTACAAGGAGGCTTTTGTCAATTTGGCTGAGTACCGCGACGGCGCGGCAGTTTTACCGTAAAGGTGTGGCTAACTAAACCTCCGTGCAGGTGTGGCTGGGCATTCGAAATTTACATATTTGAAGGTGAAGAAAGCAAGAAAAGGAAGGAAATATAAAATTAGTCTAATTTTTTTCCTAATATAACCGATATATAATATGTATAAATTGATAAACATTTAATAAAAGGCAGATGAGTTTGGTGAAAAAGAAAAATTTAAGAAAGCTTTGTAGTCTATTTCTATCTGTATTAGTCATGACTTTTATCCTTATGCCAACCGCACAAGCAAAGGGAAATGATGATTATCAAAGCTGTTTGGCAGATAGTGATACGTTGAATGTTGATCCAAATTCATCTGTTACAATTGGAAATAGGGGTAATATAAATCTCAAAAAGCCCACTACGCATTATGTCAGCAAAGATGAATTGACACCAAGAATAGGTAAACGAATAGCTACCAGAATAATTGCAGATACTTCACTCGATCCAAAAAAAGGAATTAAAAGATCAGAACAATTAAGAGCAACCACAGTAGTTGATAGTAGCTTTTATACTACCTTTACTGATTATTTAACTACTGAAGGGGAAAGCAAGTATGTATATCCGATCAATCTCTAACGGACAAGTCCTTCATGCACAACTGGATTTACCAAATTCATCTGAATTGGACTACGATTTGTACTTGTTTGAAGTTGACGGTGAAGGCAATATGACTTTAGTAGATGCTTCAGAATATCCAACATATATTAATGGAATCTCCGGAACCTTGTCTGAAGCTGTTGGTATATATAATACAAATGAAGCCGATAAGACAAATGCAGTTTTTGTTCAGTCTTATATAGGATCTAGCATAAGCCAACCTTTCAAACTTCACATTGGTATTAATACGAACACCGACCCTTATGAAGCCGACGAAAATGTAGCAAAAGCAATAAATTTTACTTTAAATCAATCTGGCAGTACTGCGATTAATGTACGGTCATTAAATACCATGTGTGACAATGACTGGTTTACATTTACCGTTCCCAGTGATCCGGACTACAGCAGAGTTGCATTTACATTAGATGAATCCTCAACTGTGATGAGGCATAAAGTTGAAGTATACACCAATTTATCTGATGGTTCAATGGTGAAAGAAATTATGACTGACAATAAAGTTTCTTTAAGTCCAGGACGCTATTATGTGAGAGTTGCTTCGACAGATGGGAATGCAATTACAGGAACAAATTATACGTTAACGGTTTCTCCTGAATATCTTGCAGATGAAATTTATATCACTGAATTTGGCGGTGGCGGATACGCTACATATTATGGAACGACTCTTTACAGAGTGAATGGTAGTAGTACAATAACTGTTAAGGGTGTAGCAGGCGTTAATGGATATGTACTTCCTAATGCTACGATTACTGTAACTGTCTTCAATCCGAATTGGGATCCCACAGATTTAATATACAGAACTGCGACCGTTACTACTGATGGTCAAGGCATTTTCACTGCTACTGTAAATACATCACCTTCTACGGCAAGTATGTCATGCTTGATAAGTGGAGCAATATCTTTTATGCATTATTATGATATTGGCGGTGTATATGCTGAGAGTGGTAATGCGATCACCGGTGTGGTACCTATTTATATATTTGCATATAGTATATATTTAGGATAATGAAAATGTAGAATAACACCTTGAAAAATAAAAATTCTACAGGCGTTATTCTATGTATTTTTAAGATAAAAAAATACTGCATAGAAGAGGAGAAATATAAATGAGCGGAATAATTTTTAATGCCAATGTATCTACTAATCAAATATCAGCTAATCCAATAGATACAAGAAGAAAGGGCAATGAAGATGTTTTAAACAGTGGTTATCACGATGAAGTGTTCATCAGCGATGAGTCAAGGAAATTATTTCAAGTTCTCAAAGAATATGAGTTTGACGGTCCCTTAAAGCTTGATAAGCAGTTTTTACAGCGAGATTATTATGAACAAAGGAAGTTGGAATTCGCTAAGAGCCTCTCAGAACGGCAGGACATTGCTCCTTTGGAAAATGAGTTTCAAATTCTTGGAGTGAGCTATGTCTTTAAACCCGGATCTCTTGAACAATTTATTTCTGAAAAGCTTGAAGGCAAAGCAGAAAATCCTTCATTACTTGCAAGTGAAATTGCCGAAAATATAAGAGGGACAGTCAGTAATCCAAATGCTACGATTGACGAACGTGCCGTTAATAGAAAGACTGCGTTAAGACTGGCGGAGGAGATCGCACGAAATTATTTCGATAACGTTGATGAAGCAAAGGATTTCTTATCAGTAATTAATGAATATGCTGAAAATGATGTTTTGCGTGAAAAGGGATATGTGGTCTTTGATAATTCCGATATGAAGCCCTTTAAGGAGTATACACTACCAACGGCACCTGAGAATTATATTTGTGGAAGCGCGTTTGCGGAGAAATACGGATATACAAATCTTAAAGAAATTTTCGATGACAGTGCTAAGTATGAGGGATTTATTAATGCCTTGCAAAAAAACGGTGAAAAATGGAAAGAAGATATTGTTAGAAGCTTTGATGAACATGAGCAACTCGTGCAAAAAATCATAGATGAATCCAGCCTTTCACAGTTGAACGAGCAGTATATACAAGATATCATAAGTACATTTTTTAATAATAACAACTAAAATGAATCTGTCTAAATTGACGTCTCTTTAGTTTCTACCAAAGCTAAAGAACGTTTTTATATCAAAAAGTACTGTGGAGAGACGACTTTATAAATATAAACTAGAGTTATCGTTATTGGTTCAGTATAGATAACT
The DNA here is from genome assembly GCF_000213255.1 of Mahella australiensis 50-1 BON. Classification (NCBI taxonomy): domain Bacteria; kingdom Bacillati; phylum Bacillota; class Clostridia; order Mahellales; family Mahellaceae; genus Mahella; species Mahella australiensis. Next base: position 1,710,189 of record NC_015520.1, on the reverse strand, counting down.
TTAAAAATTATATAAGATGTACAAGATTGAATAATACATGTACATAGGGCCATAAAATGCTTGTTGTGAGTTTTTTGTTCTTTACCCCTAAAGCAATTACCTCATTCATCATATATAGACCCTATACCGATCGCCGAGCATAAGAAGCGAGAAGAAATATAAGCAATTATCATAATACCTCCGATTCCTGCTTCTCAGCGGTGCCTGGCAAAACTCTTTTACCTTTCGATGCAATATCAATTTTTTTGTACTTACTGCGAAAAAAGTAACACGACGTGGTTGATATCGGATGGAGTGATGAATGAAGACGGCTGGGTAATCAATAAAGATTGTGAATTGGATCTAATAAGACACGGGGAATATTATGAGGCAGTTGTGAATCTTCAAAAGGGTTGATGCGCTTTATACGTTTCTCATTCCCTGATTTTACTTGGCCGAGTAATTGGTCGTAAGCTGTAAGAATAGTGAGGTGGAAATTGCGTTATGAAAAGGAGAAAGGTAGTTATTGTCTGCATATGTAGTATAGTTGCGATAGCCATTGTGGTTCTAATGGTTAATGCTCTCGCTTTTCGTGACTTTACAACTGGATTACAATTTCCGCCTTACAATGAGGTTGATATTAGTGTTAAGCAATACAAGACGGGCGTTAGTATAGAGATGTCAAATGAGGATGAGATAAAACAGATAATTGATTCCCTACGTTTGATTCAGATGCGGGTGTAAAGGTTAATCGCTCAATTATAACATCGGAGAATAATGCTTATTCTGTTATTGTGTCATTTGAAACCTATTACTACATCTTTTATGATTATAACGGGTTTGATGATTTTATCGTTCTTGTATACAGCATGTAGCAGAAGTATCAGAGGCGGGCGCTCAAAAGAATAATCGTAAACATCTAGGATTATATGTCACAGACAATAAAGCTTATAACGCTGATTGTGTTGGGGCGTATAATATACTGAGAAAGTATCTGTATAGGGTTGGCAAAGCTAATTCAGTAGTAGTGGCGTTGGACACGCTTGGGATGTACCGTGTAATTCACAAATAAATCAAATAATTACGAGAGGCGGTATAAGCTTTTATGAGAAGAATTGTATTTATAATTATGTTAAGCATGGTATTGATTTTATCAGCATGCAGTGACCAGAGCAAAACGGAAAATGATAAACAGTACCTGTTCTATGGCGAAGGACAGCACTGGGTCGTAACTATAAAGTGTAATGGGGCAAACAGCGGCGAGAAAGCCTCAATGACAGCCGCCTATATGAGTAACATTGAAGATTTAAATGGTAAAGATATAAGCTTTAGCTATGGAACGGCAATGGGTACTATAGGTTCGATGCCTGAACATGGTACGGGTAATAAAGGAACATTTTTTGTAGAATTTCAAGATAATTTTCTTTATCCTATACTTGGGAAGCCGAAAGAAAAAGTTTTAGTCATTATAAGCACATACAATAAAAACGATAAAAGCAACTATAGTGAATCTATCGAACTTAAGCAATATATGGAGATAAAAGATTAGATGATAAGCGCGCAGGACCATAAACGCGCCTATGACGGCAATAAGGGGCCTAATACCGGAGGTATGGGCGCTATAGCTCTAAGCCCTTATTATACGCCAAATGTAAAACAGAAGGTGGAGCGAGGGATAATATACCAACCATAATCCTAAGCATTTAAATCTTCCATAAGTTCATTAATGCTATTAAAAGCTTTACTCATATTGCGGTTGTTGTTGACATTACTAATTGCCGCCAATGTTTCGGCATTGGGGTTTTCAATACGAATATCAAAAGGGATACCACCGTAACGGACGGCATATCGGAGAAATATATTCATTATATATACGTATGTTTTATAATAGTGTTATATTTCTAACAAAAAAGCTTGCGATGGTTTCGAGATAAAAATTTTTATGGCTGATTATGAAACTATTTCATCCTTTTAACCCTCTTATATATAGAAGAGCAAATTGGAGATATGAGTTATGCGTGAAAGTGAGGTAAAGTTGTCAGACGACAGACAGATGCTCGGTGTGCACAGTGTTTGTGAAGCTGTAGCCGTTGCCATTGAATATGGAATTATAAGCGATGATCAAATATTGGGAAAATTATTAACAAAAGACTACCCGATCGGGTAGTAGACAAATAATAGATCGAGTAGTATTATATTACCTGTAAACAAACGGTTGGTATAAATCTACAGGATTCCTTAGATGGATAGTGCGACGGGTTTGTTTAAGCAGTTCACTTGGCAAAGGGAAGAATGTTGATTGGGGGTAGCGCTAATGAGAGGTTGATTCGTTGGATACGAGGATTGGAATAATTGCTTGTTGGTATGCAACAAGCTATAAGGATGATGCTGACAGAATATATATAAGTGCCCATACAGCAGATAAATTCGACACTTTGCTTAGTAGTTTGGGCATACCTGCAAGCAAGGGAAGAATAGTTCGGGTTACTTACTACTATAATAATCCTTCAAATGATACGAGATATTCCAGTATATGGAATATAAAACGCTATATACTGGAATAATAAATAGTACGAATAAAGAAAGGTAATGTTTATCATGGTAAGGAAACAAAATGTTTGGATTTTAATCATGCTGGTATCTTTTTTCTCCATTATTATCGTGGCATGTGATAATAATGAGGTAGCAGATCCCTCATCTTCTAAAGCAATTGGAACACCTATAAATAACTCTCAAACATTACAAAGCTCATCTCCTGCAGAAACGATTGCAAGTTTACCAGTGGCATTGAGAGCATTTTATTCGTATGTCCATAATGTAGCCGAAGATGCTCAGGCAAATAATCACTTATTTTCTGATATACCTGGCTTGAAGAAAATTCATATAGAACAGGTGCTAAAGGATGATACCAGTTATTCATTGGGGAATGAAACGGTATATCCAGAGGATTCATCCTTTGAAAGCGGCAGTCCTGAGAAAAGCCATCTGAATCAAATGCTCTCCGGGGTATTTTCCATATTCAATGACAGGGGTAATTGTACTATTAGCTACCCTATAATGAGTGATAATGGGGTCCTTAATTCAGTAATAACATTTGATACGCTAATACCATATAATTCAAATATGGAAACTAGCAACGATTATGAGTTCGACGTGTTATTTTTCAATGGCGAGTCTATACATTATTACGACGAAGCAATCAATGAGACGATAGAGTGGCCGCGCTTAACTCCCTCAGCTAAGCCGCTTATATTTAAGTCAGCAGACAAAATAAACCCCCAGAGCAAAGAAATGCTTTATCAAGACTTAGTTGTTGTACAAGATAATAAGATGACTTCGATAGCCAACGCAGATAGGTTGCTGCGTTCATTGCTTGATCGGATGACACACTCGACAACATATCAAACAGATATCGCATTGATTGAGGATATAAATATAGTTCATGAAACCGATGGTGGTGCCTTATTTGAAGCAGTCATCGCTTTGGGAGAACATAATGGTGAATCTTCTCGCTATTTGTGGGATACGCATACTCTTTATGCTTCATATGTAAAGCAAGACGGATATTGCGTTTTGAACATTATAGGGAATAATGCCGTTATCTATTTGCCAAATAAAGCACCGGACACCGAAAAAATCGGAGAAATGTTTGCCGATACTATCATTAGGCCGTATATGTTTTCCACACAACCGATTCAAGATCGTGTTTATCAATATAAGGTCGATTCAGTAAAAAAGAGCACTACTGATGATAACAATAATATTCGGTACAATATCAAGTTTTCCGTGCTCACTGCGAAAAAAGGTAACACAACGTGGTTGATATCGGATGGAGTGATGAATGAAGACGGGTGGGTAATCAATAAAGATTGTGAATTGGACCTAATAAGATACGGGGAATATTATGAGGCAGTTGTGAATCTTCAAAAGGGTTGATGCGCTTTATCGGATACCTTCCAAGGGAGCAATATGTTTCTTATTCCCTGATTTTACTTGGCCCAGTGATTGGCCGCAAGCTATAAGAATAGTGAGGTGGAAATTGCGTTATGAAGAGGAGAAAGGTGGTCATTGTCTGCATATGTAGTATAGTTGCGATAGCCGTTGTGGCCCTAATGGTTAATGCTCTCGCTTTTCGTGACTTTACAACTGGATTACAATTTCCGCCTTACAATGAGGTTGATATTAGTGTTAAGCAATACGAGGCGGACGTTAGTATAGAGATGTCAAATGAGGATGAGATAAAACAGATAATTGATTCCCTACGTTTGATTCAGATGCGGGTGTAAAAGTTAATCGCTCAATTATAACACCGGAGAATAATGCTTATTCTGCTATTGTGTCATCTGAAACCTATCACTACATCTTTGTAATAGCGTAAGATGATTCGCACAGCTACATGTTGGGGAACACTTTTGCGGTTAAGTGGAAGGTTACAGTAAAGAAGAAACCACGGCTAAATTCCCATACAAACTTACCTGCTTTAAACTCGATAAGGACAAATACGATTTTTACGAAGGCTTTTACAGAGTTGTAGGTAATTATTGGGTGAGTACAAGCAAAGACACGCAATTTGGAACGACTTATCAGAAAATAGACATCTCTCAGATTCCGGTTTCCAGCGACTGTATACAGATATTGTTTGATGTGCCGGTATCTGCTACCGGAATAGCTCCTTTGCAGAAAATTACATTTGATGCTACGAACGGGCTATGTGAAATAAGGGTGTTCAATTGCTCTGCCATACCTAAATCCAGTATATTTGTTCCTGAAAGTTCTTATATCAAAGAAGTTAAATGTGAAAAAGATGGGAAAGATTGTGTAATTGCTGTACGTTATGATGCGTCTGTCGCTGATGTATATAAAGCAGATAATAGCGTATATAAGAATGGTATGCCAATAACGGAGATTAGGCTTGGCCAATCTGCAACTATTTCTCCTGAGGATTCGTTGCAGGGGAAACGGTAGTTATAAAAGAGAAGCTAAAACGAGCAAAAAGGAAGGGCTGATATGAATATGAGGGGAGGCGATGGCGTATTCTTCCTCATTTAATAAAGAGAGAAGGTTTTACGCCTGATTTTATTTAATGGGAAATATAGTTAAAATTAACAACCTAAACATGTCATATGGGAAGACTGCAGCGCTTAAAAATATCAATTTAGAATTGCCGGACGATAACTTTATCGGTTTATTAGGTCCAAATGGGAGCGGTAAAACCACGTTGCTTAAAATATTAGCCGGCCTTATAACATACTATACGGGAGAAGTCCATATTGACGGTCAACCAGTTTCCACCTATACAAAGTCGATAGTATCTTATTTGCCGAGCAGTCCATATGTAAATCCGCGATTAACATTGGAGCAGCTCATAAACACATATGCTTCTTTTTTCCCTAATTTTTCACGCGAAAAGGCAAATTATTTTTTTGATTATCTTCATCTTGCAAAAAACACTATGTTCAGTCATTTATCTAAAGGTTTGCAGGAACAGGTGGCATTAAGCCTTGCGTTATCAAAAAATTCTAAGCTGTATCTTCTGGATGAGCCGTTTGGCGGAATAGATGTTTCTACCAGAGATAAGATAAACGACATGATTGTTACGAATTATCCTAATAATAGCACGTTCCTGATAGTAACGCATGAAATTCACGATATGGAGAGTCTGTTAAATTATGTGGTCTTTATAAAAAACGGTGAAATATTGCTGGCAAAATCCTCTGACAGCATACGATCCGGCAATGCGCAATCCATCGAAGGCTTTTATAAGGAGGCATTTAAATGATAAAAAAGCTTATCGCCTATGAGATCCAAAATTCGTGGCGTGTTTTTTTCTTGATATATGCCGTGTTATTATTGATTGCGGCATTGGTTAAAGCAAAATTAATAAGTTTGCCTGATTTCTTTTATGTACATCTTATGTTCATCGACCTATTTCTGACAATTGGCATTCTGACGAACCGTTTTTGGCAATCTATATATGGTCAAGAAGCAAATTTTCTTTTAACCGTACCTGCCAATACAGCCCAATTGATGGCAAGTAAAGCGATCAATTCATTACTGTGGTTACTTGTTTCTTTTGTTGTAATGGGTATGACATTTATGTGGCAAGGCAACCCGTTAGGTAAATTAATGTTAAACTATATTACGCTTTCCAGTATAATTATAACGGGTTTGATGATTTTGTCGTTCCTGTATACAGCTATTTCACTTGCGCATCATCCGTTTATTCAGAAAGACTATTTGGGAATGACTGTTTTGTTTTTCATCGTATTATACAGTATATTCAGCTTATTGCAAAACACTACGGAAGGGCTGATACCTTATACGATAAGGATTAGTATGGAGGGTATTACAGTGAATTCGGCACCAGGCAACATGATGATAGCTGACAACTTTACGATAGTCGTAAACAGCGCTGTTTGGAGTATATTTATGATTTTTGTCAATTTTACTTTTACGGGGTATATGATAAAAAGGAAGTTAATCGTCCCGTAAATATATTCGCCTGACATAGTTATGAAGACCGATGGTCTGGCCTTGAGCAAAGGCGTTACAGTGCCCATTTATAGGTAGGCGGTACTACCGCTTCTGAGAAGTGATCTGGTCGGTATAATGGAGGCCATAATAGACGAGCGGCTGGATGATTGGATGATATAGACGACCCGGACGTCATAGTAGTGTTCCACGCCGGCACAAAAAAGGAAGGCGATGTATATTATACGACAGGATGGAGGGTGCTTGACGTTACGGCCGTGGCCAATGACCTTAATACGGCTTTGAGCAAGGCGTATGAAAGCGTACAAAAGATAAAATTCAAGGATATGCACTATAGGAAGGATATAGGCAGGGTATGATACCCTGCTTTTTCTATGTATGCATATGGGAGCATGAATTATTCGTGACGGTTCATGTATCTCACAGGCTTGGTAACTGATGAGCCTGTATCAGGTGAATTCGGTATACTATGAAATACTTTATCTCGATAAAAATTTTCATGGCTGATTATGAAACTATTTCACCCTTTTAACCCTCTTATTTTTTGCCGTCCTTCTTAATGCGGTTTTGAATATGCTTTCGCTCATCATCTACGCACTTGTGCGGTGGCTGCGATATATGGAAACGGTCTACCACAGGTTTGGCATTGGGGAAACAGATAGTTTATTACATCATCCTTTGTCCTGCCTGTGATTACGGCAATAACATTGCTTGTTTCCTGGTTATAAATTACGGTACCATAGTTATGGCCTTTTTACGGGCAATGTTATCGATGCCAAGAAACCTTAACTGTTCTGGTTTTCTGTTCCCCATAATAGGTTAACATAATAGTTATATATTCTTTAGCATATATGCTCACTGATACCCATAACGTTGGCTGCATTGTGTATTGTATGTTTATGAGCTAAAATAACCACCGTGATGCGCCCGCATTTAGGGCAAACTGCACAATTATGCGCAGATATAGCTGCTATATATATATATTGTACCATCATTTACATTGGTAGACAGTACCTTTATTCCTTGCAAACCAAGGTGATTTTCGATAAAATTATATATAGGATTCAATTAAGTTACACCCCTTTACTGTTTGTTGATTTTTTGGTTTTTGAATCCCATATATAACAAACAGTGAAAGGGTTTTTTTGCATCTTTTTATCAGTTATTTACCAAGGTACTTTATAAAATCCGCTAAGTTTCACGAAATTCAACGTTGAAGCATAATTTTTCTCAATAATTGAAAAGCATCGCTCAAACGACTATAATAAAGTTGTCATTTAGCAAAGAAAGGGAGGGCTTTGGGATGGAATACATATCGGCTATGGAGGCTTCCGAAAAATGGGGGGTTTCGCCCAGACAAGTACAGCGGCTTTTGGCTGACAACCGAATACCTCACGCTAGGAAATATGGCAGGTCATGGATGATTCCGGAGTATGCGGAAAAGCCCATCGATTTGCGCAGGGAGAAGAAGCTGCCACAAAAATCGCTGTCGTCCGATCTTTTATATGTACTCGCGTCTACCACTATTCCTATGCCCGGCGATAATCCCGATGAGATTTTGGATACCATGGGCGAGGAAAGGCTGCGGCTTGAATACGAAGCCGAGCTCGCATATCTGCGGAGCGACTTTCAACGGACAATGCGCTGCTTTGCCAAAACCGAGGGGGACGAGGCGGCTAGGCTGCGTGCCTGTCCGGTGGCGATAGCGGCTGCCATCAGCATGGGGGATTACCGCGCTTACACGGAGATAGACGTTTATCTCAGGGGATGTGTTAAAGCCGACAAAGGCGGCATTATATCCGCCATCGCCGAGATAGCTATCGCCACCGCAGCCGTTAGCATGATCGCCCCGGATATGGCTCCCGACTGGCTGAAGGATGGGGATTTTAGCGTCCTTCCGGCGCAGGCCAAGTTGGACGCGCTCTATTTGCGCGCGAAGTATTTTCAGTGTATGGGTAGGTATGAAGCCATGCTGGCTGTGGCGCAGACCGCGCTGACCCTTTGCGTGTCGGAGCATGGGGTCACGCTGCCTGACATATACCTGCTGATGATGTGCGCCGTCGCGTGTTATTCTCTCGAGCGCGTGGACGAGGCCAAGCGATGGCTTTTGAAGGCTATGAGCATCGCTCTGCCCCACGGTTTTGTCACCCCTTTTGCGGAGAGTGTTACCGCGCTGGGCGGCTTGGTGGAGCAATGCCTGGAGCGGGAATATCCCGGTTATTACAGCGCTGTAATCGGGCAATGGAAGCGCACATGGAAGAACTGGATGACATTTCACAATCAATTCACAAAGGATAATATCACACTAATACTGTCCATGCGCGAATATCATCTGGCGTTACTCGTAGCACATCATGTCCCTTACGCGAAAATTGCGAAGCAGTATGGCATTTCCGTCGGCAGGCTTAAGAATATCGTGCTTGAGATTTACGGCAAGCTGTATATATCCAGCCGGGACGAGCTTGCTAAATATATTCTTTGACGCAAAAAAACGTGACTTTTTGATGGTGAAAAGTCACTTCCCAAAAAACGAATTTACCCCTATGATAATAATGGAATAATTATCGTAGGGTTTTTTATTCCCGTACCGTTAAGGAGCGTGAAGGAATGCGATTTGAGCGGAGGCAGCCCTATAAGGTCTGGCGGGTGGGGGGTCGGAGTTTTCCTATTTATCTCGAATATGACGAACAGCTGAAGGAGAGTTATCCGGCATATCCGGACTTTGAGGAACACCCAGAGTATACCGACGAAGGCAGGCCTTTTGCCACGGCGGAGCAGGAAAGCTGTTCCTGTCGAAAGCCAAACGCTCCTGAACAGCCACCGCCCGGTGACTGCGGCGGATGCGGCTGGTTTTGTCGGGAGCAAACGCCTTATGATCCGATCGGCATATGTATGTGCGACGCGCTGCGGCGTAAAACCAAGTCGGAAAGGGAGAAAAGAGAATGAAAAGTAAAGCAAAGCGGCTTATCGGCATTTTACTCGTGCTTGTTATGATGCTCAATATCTGGTCTGTCACGGCCATGGCGGCGGTGAAGGATTTAGCGGGCAATACGGGTGCTGAAAACGAGGCGATCCTCGCCAGGTTGTCCGGTATGGCCGGAGGCGACAGCGACGAGGCGTACGCCCTGCTGAAGAGCCTCGGGCTTCTGGACGAGCGAGGCAATCTGAACGTGAGTCAGAGCATCATATTGGATGGCAAGAGCATGACGCTGGACGAGGTAATGGTGATGCTTGACGACCCTGGCACGGATTTGAGCCGCGTCGCGGATGTGGACGGCACCCCCGTCGCCCTTGGGGACCTGAAAACCATGATACAGATCGAAAAAGAACTGGCGCGCATCAAGGAGACGTATTTCTCGGGCAAGGCGTTCACCTCCGGGCAGCTCGCCATGCTGGGGGATCTGATGGGCCAGATCAAAAGCGATGGTATCAGCGCGAGGCTCATGGGTGCCCAGGATTCCGGACTGGTCCTCACCATCGCGCCGGACCAGGGCAACCCTACGAGCATTACGTACCCGTGCTACAATGTCACTTTGAAATACAATCTTAGCCTCTCCGGCGCAATGCCGGAAAGCGGGGTGGTCGGCTTTTCGTGGAAGCGTGTGCGCGGGCTGCTGCCCGACGGATATTGCCAGACAAAGCTGGAACTGCGTACCAAAAATTATTTGGTATTTCCGTCGGAAGGCGACGTTACTTTCGGCCCCGGCGCTGCCAATGAGATGTATATCGTCGACGACGTTTCTGAGTTTTCCGGGGTGCTGGAGATCAAGCTCAATGGAGATCTGGCAGGCACGCTGGGCTGCAATGTCAGCGGTATGCTGCGGAGCTTTATCGAGTTCTATAACGCCGACGGCCTGACACTCTCCGACGGCAGCACCCAAGGCGATCTGCTAACCTTTCCTATCACGATTACCAAGCCCAACGCCTTTGAGGACGGGAACACCTGGCTAACCTCCATGATGGGTGTGAGCAATCACGACAGGCCTATGACCGTCGACGTCTCAGGCTATGATGAGAAAAAGAATCCCCGATGGGATCTGATCGAGTTAAGCGACAATGCTATGGTCCTGAATTATGAGGCACTTGAGAAGACCGCTAAGGAAATATACGGCAGCGAAGCGGCTGTCTACAAGGTGGATGCTTATCTTGGCCTCTACGACTCTAATGTGCCTTTTGGACAGATGAAAGGCGCCATGCCGATAGGGTACGACGGGCAGTCCCCTTCACAGGGGCTCGAAACCATCCGTTATTACTGGGCCTATACCAGGGCGGCCGTCCAAACCGACCTTCGTGAACTTGACCTGTATTCCAATCCGCTTAAGTGTAAAGGACCTTATGTCATGTATCCCTATATTTCTACCTTCCCCAGCCTTGCATCACTCGAGCAAGGGCCGATCCAGTATGTTTCCATCGTGATGGCCTCTCCTAGCGGAAGCGCGCCGTACACACTAGATACTGTCTGGCCAACAGATCCTTTTTACACCGAAGATATTAGTGGTTGGGACAACACCTTCAATTTTACCGCTACGGGAAAGCAGAGGACCATCTCCTCCAATCTCTCTGTCTATGACGATACTCCCCCGACGCTCGCCTCCGTCGATATTCCAGCGGGAACTTATAGCACCGGGCAGTATGTGCCCATCATACTTACCTTCTCCGAGCCGGTGAAGGCGCCCGGGCTTTCCATGAACATCAACGGGAGCGTTATGACTGCGTCCGAGCTACTGATGGACGCTACCGGCCGCAAGGCCGCGGCGATGTATCAGGTCAAGGATGTGGACGATACTACCATACAGATTTCCGAGGTCACGAACCTCGAGAACCTGACGGAGCACAAAACCGCGGTGGCGAACAACGGCGGCAGCGGCTGGAGCTTCCCCGGCGTGACGCTTGAGAGCGCGTTTATGAAAAACGCGGTGACGGCCATCTCAGTATCGCCAGCTACCGTCGAGCCTGACAGCCTTTCCTCCGGTGCCACGGTGACGCTGGAGCTTGATCAGGCCGCAGGCTACCGCGCCAAATACGCGGCTTATGACGCAGGCGGCGGTGAAAACAAAAAAGCCCCCTTCAGGATCAAGCTTACCAACCAAAGCACGGGGACTTCCAGCATGTCACAGGCATATCTGTCCGAATCCGGGGGCACGATCTCCGCGGTGGCCAAGATCACGGATTTAAAGCTTGCTGCCGCGGATACGTCCTATCTGGCGGAGGTCGTCGCCTATGAGGGTTCCTCTGATACGACGGGCATCCTTGTCAAAGGGAAATCGGCCTCTTTTACGGTGAAGGGCATCGCCTTCGTAGATGGCGTGACCGTGATCTATCCCACTGACGACAAAACGGAGCTCTCCCTAACGGATACCTACCGCCCGAAACTTGGTGTCTCCTTTACCGGCGTCCCAACCTACAAGACCGGAACCTGGTCGAGCAGCGATACAAACATCGCCACCATTGACGCGGACGGACAGATTGCCCTTACCGGCACCGCCGTCGGCAAGGTATCCTTTACCTTCACCGCCGACGACGGCGGCCTGACCGACCCGGGCGGCGATCATGTCAAATTCGGCGTCTCAAAGGAATACACGGTCGTCGCCGGCGATTCCCCGGCGCTGGTGATACCGGCCGAGGCTAATTCCATCGTGGTGCGTAAGGGCGACCCGGCCGAGGTGCGCTGGAGCAGCAACGCCGCCTTTTTCGTAGCGGACGATTTTGAATTCACTATCGACCTCTTCGAGGGCAACTTCACAGGGGCTGAACTGGCCGGCAAGACGCCCGTATACACCGTCACGGCGGCAAATACCGCGAACAGCGCGACCATTCCCGACGAGGAACTGACGCTGCTCGGCGCTCCCGCCTATACCGTACGCGTTTCCATGCCGCATCCGTTGATTGCCACTGAGAAACTATCGGCGGTCTGCTACATCGTGGTGAAGCCTGCGGCAATTGTCATACATCTGGAGCGTCCCACCGGCGGGCTTTACCTGCTGGACAGCGAGACGGTGAAAATCGACTGGTCTATCGATAATTACACGGCCGGCGTCACGGCCGGCGATCTGCGCGTCGAGCGCATAAGCACGCAGAACGGCGAGGACGTAACAAACACGGTAACCGAACAGCCCGTTTCTGCGCAAACCGGTAGCTACACCCTGACGCCCGCCGCGGTCAGCGGCCTTAAAGACACCTACATGGTGACGCTGCGTGCCAAAAACTCTGGGGACGAGGGATACTCCAGCGACTCTTTCCCCATATATGTCTACAGCGCCGATGCCCTTAAACTTGAGGTAAACGGGCAGAAGGTAACAGAACTCGCCATGGACAATGAGAGCGCGATCAGCGGCGCGCTGCCCACGGGCACCGCCGACATATTGGCGCTGCGCGAAGAGCTGGCGCTCATCGAATACGTCGGCATCAACTATAACGATTACAGTTGGAGCCAGCTCAAAGACGGAATCCGTTGGGCGACCAGCGATACGAACACGGTCAGCGTCAATTATCGGCAGGGAGGGCTTTACGAGGACATCTCGAAGTTTTCCATGGACACCTATCTTCCGGAAACCAAGATGGCGCTTTCCAGTGTGACCGACGGCACAGCCACCATCACGGCCACGCATGCTAATACCGGTATGAGCGCCTCGGTCGCCGTCGATGTCCGTACCCTGCGGGGGAAATTCTATCTCTTCCAACTCACGCCCATGCAAAAGACCGAGCTCAGCTACACCGACGGCAAGGGCATCGAAAAAACAGTGAATACCAACGCGGACGGCGTTTTAGCATTATATGAGCCGGACGGAATTGCCTCGGACGTCCGTCTCAAGGCGACGGGCGGCGATGGTTCCGTCTGGCTGGGAACGATCTATCGGAATAGCCTGCTCTCCGGCGAGCGGGACGCGACACGCCTGCAGCTTTATCCGCTGAACACCTTTAAGCTACGCCAAGCGGCCAGGACGGAAATTTACATCGAAAAGCCGGACGGCAGCCCCTACGCGGGCAGCCTGACCCTCCGCGGCGGCGTATATAAAAACGGCGATTACTGCCAGACGGCCGGAATACTGGGAAATACCGTCCCCGATTCCGCTCATCCTCTGAAGGACGGTAAAGCGGACCAAACCGTCACGGTCGGCGCCGATGGCAAGCTGACGGTCTATATGGACTCCACGCAGTTCTGGTCGGAGGAAAGGGGCGAGAATAGCACCGCGGGCACGAGCCTGAAGCCCACGGACGATCTCCAGTATATCTTAGAGTTGACCGGTATGGGTGGATACTATCCCTTGCTGGTCTATTCAAACGGTAACCTCACACCGAACGACCTGGTGCGCAGCGCTGAAAGCGTCGTATCACTGGAGAGCTATACCGGCTCGCCGCGTCCTTTCATTTCAAATCAGACGGTGGATTACGGTCTTTCCGGCGACAGGGTCATCGACGTGCGCCACAGCACAGGGCATATCGGGCCCAACGAGACTTATCTGGAGGTTAAGCTTCTTACCACCGTTATGCTCTGGGGGCAGGACCCCTCGACCTCAGGTTACAGGCTTGAACTGTGCGACGAGTACAGCTATGTCCCGACGGCGCAAAGCAGCCAGTTGATAAAATATCCATTTTCCAGCGCCCCTGTCGTGCGCAATACGCTGATTCTATCCGAGGCCACGATAACAGACTCCGGTTGGATCGCGGCGGGCAAAGACGCGGGGCTGAAAACCAGGCTTTCGCGGGGCGGGACCATGCTGATGGAGCTGCCCGTGTCACCGCGGGCGGTGGACCTGACCCGGGTGCCCAAGCTGACCGAGTCGGAGGACATTACCGGGATGATGGTGGACCTGCAAAGCAAAAGCGGCGTGGTAAAAGGCGCCGAAATGAGCAATTCGAACAAGATTGTAAACGGCTTGATGGAACTGATGGGCAAGCTGAGCGGTCCCGTTGGCGGTTCCAGCTTCAAGATGCTTATCACCCCCGGCGAGGATAACGCAGTGTTCAACGCCTTTATCTGGGCAGGCTACAATAGCCTGGGCCTGGACGAGGTGGATTATGATCAAAACGGGCTGGCTTTTGACTATAAACTTGCCGAGTCCAATCTGAGCACGGCGCCCAGCCTCAACGACCTTACGGATATGGCTAGGGGTTCTTACGATCCCGGTAAGACATACGACGATGCCGAGGCCAATCAACAAAAAGGAAAAGGCAACAGTTCAACCGATTTCGGCGGGCAATTGGAGGGTTATTTCGAGGCGCAGATTCAGTATAACTTCGAGAAGGGAAAATGGGAAATCTATGTGCTGGGCGGCGGCTTCACCGCCGGCTTCGGCATGAGCTATACCTACAGTATCAACGCGCAGGCGGGCCCGGTTCCTTTAACGGCCACCTTTGGCGTCGGGGGGGCCTTGCAGATCGATTTCAAGGCAGCCGTCCGCTACGACGAAACGACCGGTCTGGAATGGGCGACTACCGTAACCGGGGATTCCGTCAACGATTACCTGACCACGCTGCGGATCAACGCCTATGTGAACGCCTTCGGCGGCCTCGGCTTCGATTATTCGGTGGTGGCGCTGAAGATCGGGCTGTTCGGAAAGCTCGCCTTCGACAACCAGAACAAGTTTCTGTCGCGAACCTATCTGGCCGACGGGGTAAAGCGCCAGATCAACGGGCAGGCCCTTCAACTTTCGGGCGAGGTGGGCATCAAATTCGTGGCGCAATTACTTTTCATCTCATATGAGCTTGTGCTGGCGTCTGGTTCCCTCAGCACCACCTTTAAATTTAACGATTGGGATAACATCGACAATTATTGGGAAAACACCGGCAGCGGACTGAAAATGTCGGTGCTGGCGGCAAGTGCCGGAGGAAGCGGCCTTGCACCGATAAGCTCCACCGCTACTCTACAAAGCCGCGAATATCTCGAGCGGTTTGCGCGGAGCTGGGGCACGGGGAAACGGCGCATGTCGTTCTTATCGCTCGACTCTCCCAACGCGCTGGAGCCGCTCCAGACAAACGCCTATCCGTATGCACTGCCTTTGGTATCCGACGACGGACAGCTATTGCTGTACGCTTTCGACAACAACAGCCCGGATGTCGCCGATACCAGGATCTACGCCACGCGCCTCAGCGGCGGCAGCTATCTTCAGGGTAGCGAGATCGCGGCCCCGTCCGGCTTCGACGGCTACGGTGACAGCGGCCTCAGCCTCGCGGGAGATGGAAGCTTTGCGGCGGCCGCCTGGATCCGGCAGAACGCGAGCCTTCCCGGCAAAACCGCCGGGCAAACGCTGAGCGACGCGGAGCAGGCGCTGCTGATGAACGGTACGGAGATCGTGGCCGCCGTCTATGACGGTACCAATTGGACGGCTACGCGCCTGACGGATAACGCGAGTCCGGATCTCGCCCCTGTCGTGGCGACGAGCGGCGGCAAGGCCATCGCTGCATGGCGCGGCGTGTACTCCGGAAATGCGCAAAACCTTCTGAATTTCTCCCAACAGGATTACATCCTCTACAGCATTTATAACGGCAGCGGCTGGAGCACACCAAAGCAGCTCTACAACGGCACCTCCGGCGCGGTCAAGGGCATCGAGGCAGCCATGCTGTCCGACGGCACCGCGGCGGTGGCCTATACGCTGGACACCGACAGCGCGGATAATAGCGCCGCTGACTATGAGATAGGCTACGCCATCGTGAACGCCGCGGGAGAACCCTCCTTCAGCTCCATCGTCACACAGGACGAATGGCTGGACGAAAATCCGCAGATTGCCGCAGTGAAATTTGCGTCGGGCGACGAGCGCTTCGTCCTCGGCTGGCACAGTGTGCGGAACGGCCTGAGCGATATCCGTCTGGCAGCCGTCGACGGCGCGGGCGCGCTGTCCAACAGCTTTATCGAATCCATCGCGCGGGCGGCGAGCGGGAACGCGGTCAATATAGACGGGAACTTCCACTTCGTTAAAATGAGCGGCGCCATGAACGATATCGCTAACCTCTCCATCCTCTGGCCGGAGAGCAAAAAGAACGACGCGGGAGAAACCGACCACGGGATACTCCGCGCGGTGAAATTCATTAAAGATGGCGCCGATATCAGGATTTCAGCTGCGCTGGACGTGGCTGAGCTTCCGGAGCGCACGCTTCTGGATCATTTCGACGCCTATGTGGCGAGCGGCGACGGGAAAACCGTCAAATCCGTGATTCAGGGCTCGGAATACAAGGATATCTATCTGAATGACCCTAACACATACACCGTTTACAAAGATCCTGACGGAAACGATGTTTATGTGGCAAACGATGAGGTCAAACTCTTTACCGCCACGGCGACCTATGAAAACCGGGTGCGGCTGGACGCCCTGACGGCGGACTACGCGAACCTGAGTCTGAATACGCTGACGCCCATTCAGTTCACCGTATTCAACGCGGGCATGGATCCGATCGACAGCATGGACGTCAAAATCAAGGCCGACACGACGACATTCGACAACCTTGATCTCTATCCCAATGAAAGCAAAACGCTGACCTGCTGGTATTCTGTGGGCGGCGTGATCGGAAATCTCGATTATACCCTCATGGCGCATTTCGGAGGGGATACCGATACGACGACCGGAACGGTATATCTGGACTATCCAGACGTGGGGATCTCTCAGCTCAGGGTGACCTCGGAGGATAAGGGGATCCGCACGCTGCGGCTTACCCTTTATAATGGCTCCGCCGCCACACTGGCAGGCGGTAAAGACCGCAGCGTGCGGCTTGGCTTCTACGACGACGTGCTGTTTAAGAACATTCAGAGCGTGGCCTGCGGCTCGCCCGGCGTCACCGTGAACGCGGACAAAACCTTGTCCGTCTCCGGCGAGGACGCGCTGAAGCTGATCGACGAGGGCGCTTTCACGCTCGAGGCGAGCTTTGACATAGGCCAGTATGTGACGGACGCGGGCCTTCGGGAAATCCCTGATTCGGGGATCCGGCTCTATGCCAACGCGTGGGCGGAAGAGAAGAGCGGAAGCGATACCGCCGTTCTGCCGGAATATTTCAGCAGCAACAACAGCGGCTCCGTGCTGTTCGAGAGCGCCTTGGCCCGCAGCGGCAGGCTTGTCAGCATTACAACGGAGCAGGGTCTGTCGGGAGATAACAAAACCACGGCAAACATCTTACTGCGCAACAATTCCCTCGGGAGCAGAACCTCGGGCAACCTCATCGTAGCCCTGCTCGACGCCGGCGGAAACGTGCTAGAGCGGCAGCAGACATACACGGGTGACAGCGGCAGCCTTATCGGGCTTGACGGCGAGGAAACCGAAAGCCATGATTTCACATTCGACCGAAGTGGAAACCGCGTCGTGGCGACTTACGGGGATTTAGTGCTGGCGAGCGATAACGCGAAGCTCTCGGCGCTCAGCTTTGAGGGCTTGGCCGTGCGGCTTTCGGACTTCATCATTGACAAAGATGGCAATTATGTCTGTGCTACTTCCTATACGGCACCCAACTCAACGCTTGTCAGCTTCATGACGGAGGCCCCCGGCGCAATCGTAAAGGTAAACGGAGAAGTCGCGAGCGGCAGCATAAAAGTAGGCCTTCCCATAGGGAGCTCTAAAATCAAGCTGGAGGTAACGTCGGAGGACGGAACGCAAAAAACCTATTATTCAATAAGCTTTACGCCAAGGACCCAGCCGGGCCCGACGCCAATAGGTACGGCGCCGACAATCGCCACGACCTCACTGTCGGTAGGCGCGGTGGGTACGGCTTACAACCAGACGCTTGTGGCCGGAGGTGACGCACCCATTACATGGACGGTATATAGCGGCAGCTTGCCGGACGGCCTGACGCTTTCAAGCGGCGGCATCATTTCCGGCACGCCGACGACAGCGGGAACGTTCAATTTTACGATCAAAGCGACAAACAATGAAGGTAGCGATACGCAGACATTGAACATCCTCATCAATGAAGCTTCCACACTTTCAAGACTTGCGGGGCAAACCAGGATCGACACGGCGCTGTCCATTGCCAAAGCAACTTATCCGGATAAAGTGACCAATGCTGTTTTAACCAGAGCCGATGATTATCCGGACGCTCTGGCAGGAAGCGTCCTGGCCTATCAGCTCGACGCGCCTATTCTCCTGGTAGGCAGACCAGAAGCAGATCAGGAAAAGGTCATAGATTACCTGAAATCCAATCTGAAACCAGAAGGGACGGTCTATATCCTCGGAGGCACTGACGTTGTCGGCAGCGGTATAGAAGATAAGATACAGGATAGCGGTTTCAATCATATCACCAGAATAGCCGGAGAGACTCGCTATGAAACCGCTGCCGAAATAGTTAAGCAATTAAATGTAAAGACAGGGACCCCAATTGTACTGGCCAGCGGAGAGAATTATCCAGATGCTTTAGCCGTGAGCAGTATCGCGGCCCAGAACCAGTTCCCCATTCTCTTGGTTCAAAAAGACGGGATCGGCGACGCTGTGAATCAGAAGATCGCCGCAATCAAGCCGAGCAAAGTCTATATCATCGGTCTTGAAGGAGCGATCAGTGAAGCGGTGGAGAGTCAGGCCGCCGAAATCAGCGGTTTGGGGGCGAAGGATATCATAAGGATCGGCGGCGCCGACCGATATGCCACCTCGCTTGCTATAGCGGAATACTTCAATTTGGGGAGCCAGGCCGTATGTATAGCCACCGGGAACGATTTTCCGGACGCATTGGCCGGCAGCGTTTATGCGGCCAAACACAAGGCTCCGATTATTCTGACAGGCCGCAATCTCTCCGAGCGGATAGCGGATTACGTCAAGTCAATGAAACTGGCTAAGATAACTATCTTTGGCGGAGAAGGCGTGGTCGGCAAGGATATCGAGCGGACGTTGAAAGAATTGGCGGGGGATCAAAGCTAAAAAGAATAGCGCATATATCAAAAGATAAAATTCAAGGATATGCACTATAGGAATGATATAGGCAGGGTATGATACCCTGCCTTTTCTTATGCTATGCATATAGGAGCATGAATGATTCGTGACTATTCAGCGTCTTTTGATCTTACCATCACAACCATGGATAAAAATGGCGTAAGCTGTTTTCGTAGTAGGTATCTCACAGGCTTGGTAATTGATGAGCCTGTAGTAGGTGAATTTGGCATATTATGAAACACTTCATCTAGATAAAAATTTTCATGGCTGATTATAAAACTATTTCACCCTTTTAACCCTCTTATATATAGAAGAGCAGATTGGAGATATGAGTTATGCGTGAAAGTGAGGTAAAGTTGTCAGACGACAGACAGATGCTCGGTGTGCACAGTGTTTGTGAAGCTGTAGCCGTTGCCATTGAATATGGAATTATAAGCGATGATCAAATATTGGGAAAATTATTAACAAAAGACTACCCGATCGGGTAGTAGACAAATAATAGATCGAGTAGTATTATATTACTGTAAGCAAACGGTTAGAATAAATCCACAGGATTTCCTTGGATGGATAGTGCGACGGGTTTGTTTAAGCAGTTCACTTGGCAAAGGGAAGAATGTTGATGGGGGGTAGTGCTAACGAGTGGTTGATTAGTTTGATACAAGAATGGGAACAATTGCTTTTTGGTATGCAATGAGCAAGAGCCGTATGCCTCAATAGGGTACGTACGGTTCTGTGAGGGGCAGACACCGGGAGGTGGTGTCAAGCGGTGACCTGTCTACTCGACCAATTTTCATTATTGAGCGAATTTACGATGCAGAAAAATATCGGTAGCATTGAGCGGAGGAGGATATTCGTCAGAATATTATTATGAAGGGTATCTTCCTTGGAATACAAACGCCGTTGCCTATTGGATGTTTTGTGATTTTTGGGGATATGCTTACCCGGGGGTGAAAAGCTATTCATGATGAAAGACGATTTGATTGAATATCTGTGTCCATATTGCGGTTGTAGAATGGAAGAAGGGACATTCAGAAGTCGAGGAGGAAATTATTTCTTGCCGATCGGCCAAAAAGCCCCCCTCGCATACTCGCAAAGTTCCTTTGAAGAAAAAGGAGCAATTATGTTACCGCCGGATGCTTTTTCTACAAAACCGCCTACTTGGCCAAAGGCATATGTATGTCGGAATTGCAAAAAGATAATACTATCTTATTGAAAAATCGGGTAGGAGATAGATGATTATTAGGTGAGTACAAGCAAGAACACGTAATTTGGGAGGACTTATGATAAAACAGACATCTCTCAGATTCCGGTTTCCAGCGACTGTATACAGCTATTGTTTGATGTGCCGGTATCTACTACCGGAATAGCTCCTTTGCAGAAAATTACATTTGATGCTACGAACGGCGTATGTAAAATACGGGTGTTCAATTGCTCTGCAAAGAAAGTTTTTTTGATCATTTTAGGATAATACATGATCCAAGACAAGACAATCAATATCGGGCAGTATAATACAACTTTGGGAAAAGGCAGGGGATTTATACCCTGCCTTTTTTATACAGCCCTATGGCCTAAACCTATAGACACCTCATTGAGGTTCAGCAGCCCTATGCCGAAGAATATCGCCACGCTTATGTGATCGGCATATCTTGCTATGCCTAGTTTTCCGCCCACATTCAAGCCCATAGCCTTAGGCATAAGCTGGCTCAAAGCCTCGTGGGTAGCTCCGGCTACGGCTCCCTCCTCCAGATGAGATTCGCCTATTATGCCCTCGCGCTTGGCTGCCACTACGGCGCGCTCTATTATCTTAGGTATTGATGATGTAAATTCGCCACCGTAGTCCACTGCTGCAGCGTCAATACCAATTTGCTTGCATTTGTTCTTAAACTCTGCCTCTTCATTTCTGTCTTTAGTTAGACTTATCCGTATAGCTGCTTTTGCCACATCTTTACTTCCCCATTGTTCCATGGTACAATCCTCATTTTCTTATATTTATCATAAAGCCTTATTACAAATGTAATTGTATTATATTTTGATAAATGATACAATAGTATTGTTGGAGGTGTATATAATGGCTATAAGATCTGTTAGAGGTGCTATTACCATAGATGCCGACGGCCCCGATGATGTACGCGATGCCGTACATGAGCTTTTGACCGCTATCGTAGAGGCCAACGGTATAGCTGTGGATGACGTGGTAAGCATGTTATTCAGTTGCACGCCGGACATTTCCTCCATATACCCGGGTGCGCCTGCACGAGATATGGGATTTGTACACTGCGGTATAATGTGTCTGCAGGAGATGGACGTATGGGGTGGTTTGCCGAGTTGTATAAGAGTAATGCTTTTGATAGAGACCGATAAAGCGCAAAAAGATATAGTACATATTTATCTTCGCGATGCTAAACAGTTGCGCCCGGATTTAAGCGGGGAGAATTAGCATATGCTGAATATAGCTATAGATGGACCTGCCGGAGCAGGTAAGAGCACGGTGGCCAAGCTGCTGGCAAAACAGCTTAATATCATATATCTCGATACAGGTGCCATGTATAGGGCTATAGCTCTAAAGGCAATAGAACAAGGGGTGGATGTGTCGGATACCGACGCACTGAGCGTTTTATTGGAGGACACCGATATAGATATAAGCTATGTGGACGAGCAGCAGCATGTGTTGTTGGATGGGCGCGATGTAACCGATATTATACGGACGCCGCAAATATCGGATGGTGCATCTAAAGTGGCCGCGATACCTGCGGTGCGCCTTAAGTTAGTTGAGCTCCAGCGCCGCATAGCACGCATGCACGATGTTGTGATGGATGGAAGGGATATAGGTACATTTGTGTTGCCAAATGCCGATGTAAAGTTTTATCTTACAGCATCTATAGAAGAGCGTGCCAAAAGGCGCCTGGAGGAGATGCGCGCTAAGGGTTATGAGCATTCGCTGGATGATGTCAAAGACGATATTAGAGCCAGGGATAAAAACGATTCCGAGAGGGAATTTGCTCCTCTTCGGAAGGCCGATGATGCTATTCTCATAGACAGCACGGATAAGACCGTTGATGAAGTGGTGGAGGAGATGTTGCCGTTCATTCGGATAGCAAGCATTAAAGGGAAAACATAAAGATTATACATGGATAAAACCGACGCGAGTCGGTTTTTTTATTGCTATCGTATAGGACTTAAGACCTATTTAAAAAAATTTTTCGAAAAGTGCTGGTAAAATTCCAGTGGAAGATGTAAAATAGTACACAGAGTGGTGCGTAGTGGTTTAAAGTGGCGAGTAATGTAGTGAGGTAAATGATCATGTTTATGGGAGAATACCGGCACACAATCGATCAAAAAGGGCGTTTGATAATACCCTCTAAATTCCGGGATGACTTGGGCGATAAGTTTGTGGCGACCAAGGGCCTGGACAGATGCCTTTTTGTCTATTCTCCCGATGAATGGTCTAATCTCGAGCAGCGTCTCAAAGCCTTACCTTTGACCAACAAGGATGCCAGGGCTTTTGTACGTTTCTTCTTCGCCGGCGCTACCGAATGTGAGATAGATAAGCAAGGAAGGATACTTTTGCCTGCTAATTTAAGGGAATATGCTTCATTGGTTAAGGACGTCGTGTTGGTGGGGGTACTGACGCGCGTTGAGATATGGAGCAAGGATATCTGGGACGAATACAATGAGCAGGCAAATCTTGATCATGAGTCTATAGCTGAAAGGATGGCCGATTTGGGTATATGATGAACGATTATCATAAACCGGTGTTGGTGGAGGAAGTAATGCAATATATGAGCTGCCGAAAGGGCGGCATATATATAGATGGAACGATAGGTGGTGGTGGACATGCATTGGAAATATGCCGTAGGATAGACGGCGATGGTTTGCTCATAGGTATAGATAAAGACGACGAAGCGCTGGCTCATGCAGCGGAAACGCTAAAAGAGTATAGCAGTTGTGTTAGGTTAATAAAAGGCGATTTCCGGTATATGAAGGCTCTGGTAAATGGTATAGAGGTCAACGAAGTGGACGGCGTATTGCTGGATCTCGGCGTATCGTCACATCAATTGGATGATGCCGGAAGGGGTTTTAGCTATAATGCGGAAGCTGTGCTGGATATGCGCATGGATAAACAGCAGTTGCTTACGGCTAAAGATGTTGTAAATACATATGACGAAAAAAGGCTTTATGAGATAATAAAGGATTATGGCGAAGAGCGATGGGCCAAGCGGATAGCTTCTTTTATAGTAAAAGAACGGCAACGTTACCCTATTGAAACCACAGGGCAATTGGTAGAGGTGATAAAACGGGCTATACCTGCGGCAGCAAGGCGAGAAGGTCCGCATCCGGCTCGGCGTACTTTCCAGGCCATACGCATTGAGGTAAATGACGAATTGAATTCTATAAAAGAGGGACTGATACAGGCGATGGATTGCCTTAAGCCGGGCGGCAGGTTATGTGTCATTTCCTTTCACTCGTTGGAGGACAGGCTGGTGAAAGATACATTTAGACGGTGGCAAAATCCATGCACCTGTCCGCCCGATACACCACTGTGTGTATGCGGCAACAAGCCTGTAGCTGCTATAGTGACTAAAAAACCTGTTATAGCAACGCCTGATGAGGTAGAGTCAAACCCGAGGGCGAGAAGTGCTAAACTAAGAGTGTGCGAAAAATTGTAAGTTATAAACGATGGAGAGGGTGAATAAATATGGTAGTAGCACAGCGGGAATTTTATGAAGAACAAATGCCGAAGCGGCAACTTGAGCCACGGCCCAAGGTCAAAAAGCGAAATAGGATCAAACCTATTTTGATTGTGATGCTCATGTTTATAACATTTAGTGCCTTGGTTTCACGTCATGTCCAAATCATCAATGCAAATTATGAGCTGTTGGACATGAAAAAGGAATTGGCGCAGGTGCAAAGGGTCAACGATGATCTGACACTTCAGATGACCATGGCCAATAATATCGATAACATAGAGAGGATAGCGCGTACAAAGCTGCACATGCATTATCCGGAGCCGTCTCAAACGGTATATGTACATATTTCACCCAAAGATGATAAACCAACAGAAGAACAAGCTGTAGCCGATTCACGCCAGCATAAAAGCCTGTGGGCCATAATATACGGACTATTAGATTGATATAATGTTAGGGAGCTGAGATTATTGGGCAGCATATCGGTAACGGCGAGGAAGCGACTTCTTTGGCTGTTAATAATAATATTTATATTATTTATTGCACTTATAATACGTTTAGGCTGGCTTCAGATAAAGCAAGGGCCGATATTACAGCAAAAGGCGTACGACCAGTGGGCCAGAGAGATAAGCGTGTCTCCAAAGCGCGGCATTATATATGATAGAAATGGCAGGATATTGGCACAGAGTGCAAGCGCGGAAACTATAATAGTAAGGCCGCTAGATATAGTCGATCCCGAAGGGACGGCTGATAAATTGGCTCCGATAATCGACATGGATCGCGATGAGATATTGAAGATAATAACCGATAAAACCAAATCTGAAAAGTGGCTTAAGCGTCAGGTGAGCAAGGAAGAGGCCAACGCTGTGCGTCAGCTTGGGCTTAAAGGTATAAAATTTACAGAGGAAGCCAAACGATATTATCCAAATGAAAATCTGGCATCGCATATACTGGGCTTTGTAGGCAGAGACGGCCAGGGATTGGATGGCGTGGAGCTCCAATATGATAAATACTTGAAAGGCAAAGAGGGGAAAATAGTTACTCAGACAGACGGCAAGGCCCGTGAGCTGCCTATGAGTCCTGAGCAGTATATCAAACCGCAAGATGGGGATAATGTATATTTGACTATAGATGCTGTAATACAGCATTTTGCTGAAAAAGCTGTCGAGCAGGCATTGTCGGATAACAAGGCTAAAAAGGCCATAGGCGTCGTTATGGATCCTAAGACAGGTGAAATCTTGGCTTTGACAAATAAGCCTGATTTTAACCCCAATGGTTTTCCCTCTCCTGAGCTTAAAACAGCTAAGGATATAGAGGAAGCAACGCGAAATGCCGCTGTCAAAGATATATATGAGCCAGGCTCAACGTTTAAGATAATCACATCGGCGGCGGGCCTGGATTCGGGAGCAGTCAAACCGGATGATACATTTTACGACCCAGGCTATAAGATAGTGGCTGGGCAAAAGATAAAATGCTGGCGCTCATATAATCCGCACGGCCACGAGACGTTTGTAGAGGGTGTGCAAAATTCTTGTAACCCTGTGTTCATGGAAGTGGGAGAAAGGATGGGTGTCAACACTTTTTACGATTATATAAACCGATTTGGCTTTGGACAAAAAACCGGCCTGGATCTGCCCGGTGAAGGCCGAGGTTTGCTCCAGAAACAAGATAACGTAGGGCCTGTAGAGCTGGCTACCATATCCTTTGGCCAGGGTATATCGGTAACACCCGTACAATTGGTTACCGCCATATCGGCAGCGGTAAATGGCGGGCAGCTTATAACCCCGCATGTGATGAAGCAAGTAAAGGATAATGATGGGAATATAGTGATAGATAATAAACCGCAGATAGTAAGACGAGTGATATCCGAGCAGACATCTGAAACGCTACGCCCTATATTGGAGAGTGTGGTATCTGAAGGAACTGGTAAAGCAGCCTATATAGAAGGTTACAGGATAGGCGGTAAAACCGGTACGGCTGAGACTTACCAAGCCGGCAAGTATATATCCTCCTTTGTGGCATTTGCTCCGGCTGATGATCCTAAGATAGTGGTGCTAGTTGTGGTACAGGAACCGAACGCCGGTACATATTTTGGCAGCACGGTGGCCGCACCTGCTGTTAAGAGTATTATATCCGATACGTTCGATTACTGGGGTATAAAACCAAATATAGACGGCCAACAGCCCATTGAAACTATAACCGTTCCCGATGTTAGGAATATGACATTAGAAGCGGCGAGCAAAAAACTGGATGAGGCGGGTCTTACTCATGAGATAGCGGGAGAGGGAACGATAGTAGTGGATATGATGCCCAAACCCGGCGCTAAAGTGCCGTCAAATACAGTAATCATACTATATACCGAATCACAGCAGGCTCTTAGCGAAACTCGGGGAAATATAGAGGTACCGGATTTATTTGGATTGTCTATAAGGGAGGCTGAAGAGGAACTGGAGAAAATAGGGTTAAAATTAGAGCAGGGTAAAGGCAATGGCTTGATTATAGATCAGCGTCCTAGAGCGGGTACCAAGGTCAAAGAGGGCGCTGAGGTGATAGTAAACATGACCGAAGGGGATTAATATTTTATGGAATTGATAAAGTTATTAAATGATATAGAGTATTATACTGTAAACGGAGATGTTCATTTAGATATAAAAAATATATGCTATGATTCGCGCAAGGTCACGCCGGGGTCTTTATTTGTAGCAATAGAAGGTTTTAAAACCGATGGACATCGGTTTATACGCCAAGCTATAGACAACGGTGCCGTAGCTGTAGTGGTAACCCGTGATGTTCCACTGCCCGATGG
Organism: Mahella australiensis 50-1 BON; assembly: GCF_000213255.1. Lineage (NCBI taxonomy): Bacteria > Bacillati > Bacillota > Clostridia > Mahellales > Mahellaceae > Mahella > Mahella australiensis. The sequence continues at coordinate 1,683,385 of NC_015520.1, read as the reverse complement.
TGTATCGGTAGTAAAGGTTGAGGACAGCCGTTTGTCGTTGGCTGCCTTGTCGCGTGCCTTTTATGACTATCCGGATAAGCAGCTGCATCTTATAGGGGTGACTGGTACGAACGGCAAGACCAGCGTGACATATATGGTCAAATCCATATTGGAGCAAAGCGGGCGAAAGGTAGGCCTTATAGGTACCATACAGAATATGATAGGCGATGTGGTACTGCATACCGAACGCACTACGCCTGAATCGTCCGATTTATATGCCTTATTCAGGCAAATGGCCGATGGTGGCATACAGGACGTGGTTATGGAGGTTTCATCGCATTCGCTGGCATTGAACAGGGTAGCCGGTTGTCGATTTGATATAGGAATATTTACCAATTTAACCGAGGATCATTTGGACTTCCATAGCAATATGGATGATTATTTTGCTGCTAAGCTAAAATTATTTCAAAATAGCGGGCTTATAGCGACTAATGTAGACGATTCCTATGGTGTCAAACTAAAGGACATGTTTGTTTCCAAAACCGTATATACGTATGGAATAGAGCGTGAAGCGCATGTGACAGCCTCTAACATACTCAGCGATGCTAAAGGTTCTACTTTTGATATTGATATATGCGGCGATAGAAGGCCGGTTATAATAAATATACCCGGCCGTTTCAGCGTATATAATGCGTTGGCGGCAGCAGCAGCATGCTATGCCATGGGCGTATCTGCGGATGATATATCGAAGGGCCTGCAAGCACTCAAGAGCGTACCTGGTCGATTTGAAGTGCTGGGCACCGACACTGATTTTACAGTTATCATCGATTATGCTCATACGCCCGATGGTTTAGAAAATATACTGAAATCGGTCAAAGATATAGCCAAGGGCCGCGTGATAGCGCTATTCGGCTGCGGAGGAGACAGGGATGCCGCTAAGAGGCCGATAATGGGTGAAATAGGCGGCAGGTACGCCGACTTTTGTATACTGACATCCGATAATCCAAGAAGCGAGGATCCTATGGCTATTATAAGGCAGATTGAGGAAGGCATACGCAAAACTCACTGCCCTTATATTGTTATAGAAAATCGCCGCCAAGCCATAAAATATGGGCTGCAAACGGCGCGAAAAGATGATATACTATTGTTGGCCGGTAAAGGCCATGAGACGTATCAGATATTGAAGGATAAAACCATACATTTTGATGAGCGCGAGGTAGTTCGTGAGCTATTGGAGGACGAAAAGCAGTGAAGCTTACTGTTTCCGAGGTAATAGAAGCGACCGGCGGCCAACTGATTGCCGGTGATAAATGGCGTATTATAAACGGTGTATCCACCGACAGTAGGACGGTGAAGCCTGGTCAATTGTTCATTGCCCTGATAGGAGAACGGTATGACGGCCATGACTTTATAGACAACGCTGTGACAAATGGAGCGTCGGCAGTGATGCTTAGCAAGGATACAGCGGATTGGGATATACCGATAATAAAGGTAGAGGATACGCTTGAGGCGCTCAAACGCCTGGCGGCTTATTACAGGCGCATGTTTTACCTTACGGTAGTTGCCATAACCGGTAGCAGTGGCAAGACGACTACTAAGGAGTTTATATATGCCGTGCTCAGCCAAAAATACAACGTATTGAAAAATCGCGGCAACCTGAATAATCAGATAGGATTGCCGCTTACTGTATTCGATATAAATCCGCATCATCAATATGCCGTATTGGAGATGGGCATGAGCGCATTAGGCGAGATACACGACCTTGCAGACATAGCGCGGCCGCACATAGGAGTCATAACCAATATAGGCCTTTCACATATAGAGAAATTGGGCAATCAACAAAATATATTGCGCGCTAAGCTCGAATTGTTTGATTTCTTCGGCGACAATGACGTTGCTGTATTAAACGGTGATGATCCGCTGCTGTGTACATTGCATAGCGTCTTACCATGTCGTGTACTCTACTTTAGCACACGAGGTAAAGGTGATATCAAGGTTTTGAATATACGGCTTTATAAAAACGGCTATTACTGTTATACGGCGGTACTGCCCGATGGCCAAAGAGAGGATATATATCTCAATATAGCCGGTTTTCATAATGTGTATAACAGCTTGGCTGCGGTGTTGGTTGGAATGGAGGCAAATGTACCGTTAAAACAGATAAAGGCAGGCATAGAGAGCCTTTACGATACGCCTCAACGTTTGAGGATGTTTCAGATATACCCGGATATACAGCTTATAGACGATACATATAATGCCAACCCTGACTCGATGAGAGCAGCTATAGAAGTGCTATGCGATTTAGACAGCGCCAGAAAAATAGCGGTATTGGGAGATATGCTGGAATTGGGAGGGATAGCCGAGACGGCGCATACCGAATTGGGACGCATAGTGGCACAAAAAAGGATAGACGTATTGGTAACAGTGGGCCGCCTGGCGCATTTTATAGCCGATGGGGCTGAGGCGTCCGGCATGGACGCACATAATATCTATCGGTTTAATTCTAATGATGATGCCATATCATGGCTGGATGAACATATAACGCATGGCGACGCGATATTGATAAAGGGGTCGCATGGCATGCACATGGATGAAATAGTGAAATACTTGCAAGAGCATGACGAAGGAGCAAAGAATGCATAGCGATATAATATATGCTGTGATAATAGCTTTTATTATATGCCTGATAAGCGGGCCGATAATAATACCTATGCTGAGACGTTGGAGATTTGGGCAGGTTGTAAGGGAAGAAGGCCCAAAAACCCATCTTGCTAAAACAGGCACGCCTACCATGGGCGGAGTATTTATGGTGCCTGCCATTATTATAGCGGCCTTTTTGGCGGCTCAGGGTAATTATGAGATGATGCTGGTGGCTGTGCTGATTACACTGGGCTATGGCCTTATAGGATTTATAGACGATTTCATAAAGGTGGCGATGAGGCGTTCGCTCGGTTTACGCGCATATCAAAAGCTGATAGGCCAGATAGGTATAGCACTGATATTTGCTATATACGCTGCTAACAACCCAGACATAGGCACGGCGTGGCGTATACCATTTTCTGAAACTCAATGGAACCTCGGCTGGTTGTTTATACCAATTACGGTATTTGTGGTGGTGGGAACAACCAACAGCGTAAACCTTACAGATGGCATTGATGGCCTCGCTGCCAGCGTTACCCTGGTAGTAGCTGCGACTTTCGCCCTGATATATAACGCATTTGGTACCATAGAGAGCGCACAGGGTCAGGCGTATGTAGCAGTGAATATGCACAATATGGCCGTATATGCGGGGGCTGTAGCCGGTGGCTGCCTGGGATTTTTACTTTTCAATACTCATCCGGCCAAAGTGTTTATGGGTGATACAGGCTCCATGGCATTAGGAGGGGCTGTGGCTGCTATGGCGGTAATATCCAGGTCACCGCTTTTTCTGATTATAATGGGTGGCATATACGTTGCCGAGGCCGTGTCTGTAATATTGCAGGTGGTATATTTTAAGCTGACTGGTGGTAAACGCATATTCAAAATGACACCGATACACCACCATTTTGAGCTGTCAGGCATGCCGGAGGGCAGGGTGGTGGCGTTTTTCACTATGGCGGCTATCGTGCTGAACCTCATAGCCATATTGGCATTTTAAACCGTCACCCGATGTTTATATAGGAGTAGTGGATAATGGAGTTGAAGGATAAACGTATATTGATAATAGGTATGGCTTTGAGTGGTATAGCGGCTGCTAAAGTATTATACCGCCATGGTGCTCATATAATATTAAATGACATAAAAGAACAATGTGAACTCGGCGATGCTTTGAACCAACTGGAAGGCATAAAGGCCGAATACGCTTTCGGAGCAGAACCGGATGAACTGCTGGAAAGATGTGATATGGCAATAGTCAGTCCGGGCGTGCCATTTGATAAACCATTTGTAAAAAAAGCCCGCTCATTGGGTATAGAATTGATTGGTGAAGTGGAACTGGCTTACAGGTTATCCAACGTGCCTATAGCGGCTATTACCGGTACTAATGGGAAGACTACTACCACTGCATTGACCGGCCATATATTCAAACTGGCAGGTGTGAATACATTTGTATGCGGAAATATCGGTATGCCCATGATATCGGCCATAGAGCAGTATGGGCCGGGTGACGTGGTTGTAGCCGAGATAAGCAGCTTTCAGCTGGAAAGCATAAGGTATTTCAAGCCACATGTAAGCGCTATATTGAATATAACGGAGGATCATTTAAACCGTCACGGCACATTTGATAACTATATCGCGATCAAAAGTCGGATTTTCATGAATCAGGGACCGGACGATTACGTAGTGCTCAATATGGACAATGAACCGTGTCGGCAACTGATAGAATTACCAAATGCTCATGTCCTGCCTTTCAGCCGCAAGCAGGAGCTGGACGAAGGCGCTATGGTAAAAGATAATTATATAATATGCAGGCTTAATAGCAGAGAGGATAAAATATGCCGGGTCAATGACATAAAAATACCGGGCAAGCACAATTTGGAGAATGCTTTGGCATCGGCTGCCATTGCTTATGCTATGGGGATAGGGCCTGATGTTATAGCGCAAGGTTTGCGTACATTTGAAGGTGTGGAGCACCGCATAGAGTTTGTCGATGAAATAGACGGCGTGCGGTTTATAAATGATTCTAAAGGCACCAATCCCGATGCTGCCGTTAAAGCCATAGAAGCGGTAGACGGTCCTATAATACTAATAGCTGGTGGTATGGATAAACATGCCGATTTCACCGGCTTTATAGAGGCATTTGACAGTAAAGTCAAGGCGTTGGTGTTGCTGGGCGAGACGGCCGATCAAATAGCTTCTGCGGCCCGACGTATGGGATTTGACAACATATACAAAGTACACTCTTTGCAAGAGGCTGTAGAGCAGGCATGGCATTTATCATCAGCAGGTGATTGCATTTTACTATCGCCGGCTTGCGCCAGTTGGGATATGTTTGATAATTTCGAACAACGCGGGATGGTATTCAAAGAGGCAGTCAGAAAATTGAGGAGGTAGGCGCATTGCCTAAAAAAGCTTGTGATTATCCTATATTATTTTCGGTATTATTGCTTGTAAGTATAGGCATAGTAATGGTATTCAGCGCCAGTTATAACTACGCTGTCGATACTTACAACGACGGATATTATTTTTTCAAACGCCAGTTAATGTGGGCGGTCCTGGGTTTTGCGGCCATGGTATTTATGATGAATTATGATTATCATAAGCTAGAGCGTTGGGCCAATGCTTTGCTTGTGTTGAGTATATTGCTGCTGCTCGCGGTTTTCATACCGGGGGTAGGTGCTACCATAAATGAGGCCACACGATGGATAAAATTAGGGCCTATAACTATACAGCCCGCTGAGATAGCCAAAATCGCTATGGTTATATATATGGCGCGAAGCATGTCTAAAAAAAATGATGCTATGAAAACTTTCAGCAAAGGCGTTATTCCATATCTAATCATAGCGGGTATATTTTTTATTATAATAGTAATGCAGCCTAATCTTAGTACAGCTCTGACTATGGTAATGCTGTGCTTTGTTATGATGTTCGCAGCCGGGGCCAGGATAGGTCACCTCACGTCGCTGCTTGGCATCGGTGCCGGTGCGGCGGCCTACATAATTTCATCCGGTGTTATAGCGGATACGTATTGGTATAAACGCATAATGATTTTCAGGGATCCATTTCAGGATACCAGCGATACCGGATTCCAATTGGTGCAATCGCTTTACGCTCTGGGCTCGGGTGGCCTATGGGGTGTAGGTTTGGGCAACAGTAGACAGAAACAATTTTATTTGCCTATGCCCCAGAATGACTTCATATTTGCCATAATATGTGAAGAATTAGGCTTTATAGGCGGTGTGGCGATACTTTTTATCTTTATGTTTTTGATATGGCGCGGTTTGCGCGTGGCTATAACGGCAAAAGATAGTTTTGGGCGTCTGCTGGCCACAGGTATAATATCGATAGTGGCGGTGCAGGTTATCATGAATGTGGCGGTGGTCACGTCGTCTATGCCACCGACCGGTGTGCCTATGCCGTTTATAAGCGCCGGCGGTTCATCGCTTAGCATATCTATGGCCAGCATGGGAATATTGCTTAATATATCCAAACATTGCGAGATCGAGTGACGGAGGTTTGATAGATTGAGGGTTTTAATTGCCGGCGGAGGCACCGGCGGGCATATATATCCGGCGATTGCCATCGCCAAAGCTATAATACGGCATAAGCCAGAAACCGAAATATTATTCATAGGCACAAAGAAGGGTTTAGAAAGCCAGCTCGTGCCTAAAGAAGGCTTTAAACTGGAAACCATAACGGTAAGTGGATTTAATAGGAAACTATCATTTGGCATATTTAAAACACTGGCTGATCTTCAACGGGGTTTAAAAGAGTCTCGCGGTATAATAGACCGATTTGAGCCTGATGTTGTTGTAGGCACAGGCGGTTATGTATGCGGGCCAGTATTATTTATAGCGTCGTTGAAACATATACCTACTATTATACACGAACAAAACGTTATGCCCGGCGCCACTAACCGCATACTAAGCCATTTTGTAGATAAAATAGCTATAAGTTTCGATCAGTCGGCCCAATACTTCAACGTGCCCACAGGCAAAGTAGAGATTACCGGCAATCCCGTGCGGCGTGAGATAATAGATGCTAAGCCTCAGCCTTCACGCAAATCACTGGGGTTTTCTGCCGATAAGCCTGTGATAGCTATTATAGGCGGAAGCCGCGGGGCAGAGCGTATAAATCAGATGGCCGTTGGCTTAATAGACTGGGTGATAAAGCGGCGAAAGCCGTATCAAGTACTGCTATCTACAGGTAATGCGCAATATGAAGCGGTGCTGAATGGTATAAAAAGCAAAAACATTGATTTGGCGGCAAACCGCCATATAAAGGTATTGCCGTATATATACGATATGGGAGAAGCCCTGGCTGCTGCCGACCTTGTAGTATCGCGAGCAGGTGCCATAGCTCTGGCTGAGATAACCGCCAGGGGATTGCCTTCTATATTGATACCATCGCCCAATGTAGTCAACAACCATCAAGAGTATAACGCCAGGATGTTGGAGAAAGAAGGAGCGGCACTGGTTATGCTGGAGCAAGACGTTACTCCGGAGGCTTTTATAAGGACTGTAGGACAATTGCTTGAGGATAAAGAGAGATTAAAAAATATGGCCGATAACAGCAGGGCTCTAGGCATAACCGATGCCGATGAGAGGATATACGACATGGTCAACCGCCTCGTGTCATCCAAGCATTTACCGTAACTGCTATTGTAACACCTCAGCGAGTGCTGCATATTATGGATATGTAAACTATAAGCATCTTTTGCGGAGGTGTTGGCTGTGTCTATGATGAGGATAGCAGGCGGCAGTTGCCTAAAGGGTAAAGTTAAAGTAGGCGGTTCAAAAAATGCCGCACTTCCTATACTGGCGGCAGCGTTGTTAAACGGCGGTGTAAGCGTAATAGAGAATTGCCCGTATCTGGCCGATGTGGTAGCCATGATTGAAATATTGCAATATATAGGATGTAAAGTAGAATACGATGATCATTGCGCGATAATTGATTCCGGCGGTTTAAATGACTGGATACTTCCGGACAAGTTATTCAAGGAGCTCAGATCATCTATAGTCTTGCTCGGTCCGATGCTGGCGCGTATGGGAAAAGCTAGGTTTACATACCCCGGGGGATGCGATATAGGCAAACGCCCTATAGATCTCCATCTAAAAGGATTGAAAATGTTAGGGGCTCATATAGATGAGAGGGATGGACATCTTATATGCTCGGCCGATAAATTGGTCGGCAACCATATAATACTTGGGTATCCGAGCGTAGGGGCTACCGAGAATATAATGCTGGCGGCGGTTATGGCACAGGGCAAAACCATTATAACCAACGCCGCACGTGAACCTGAAATATGGGACTTGCAATGTTTCATAAACAAAATGGGCGGCAAAGTGTCGGGTGCAGGCACCAGCATTATCACTATAGAAGGCGTGGATAGGTTGCATGCAGTGCATCACAGCATAATACCCGATAGAATAGTAGCCGGGACATATATGGCCGCATCCGCCATTACAGGCGGGGATGTAGTGCTCGATAATATAAATGCCGGACATATGGTAGCTATAATAGACAAATATAAGGATATGGGATGTGATATATTATCGGATGGCGATTCATTGCGTGTAAAAGGTCCTCACCGCATATGCCCGGTAGACATAACCACGTTGCCGTATCCCGGTTTTCCGACAGATATGCAGGCTATAACCATGGCAGTGCTGACTAAGGCAGACGGTATAAGCAGAATAGTGGAGACGGTATTCGAGAACAGGTTCAGGCATGTAAATGATCTGATAGCCATGGGAGCTGATATAATGCTATGCGATAAAACCGCTATTATAAAAGGGGTGCAGGAGCTAAAAGGTGCTGAAGTTAAGGCCAAAGATCTGCGCGGTGGAGCGGCCCTTATAATAGCTGCTTTGGCGGCACGTGGTGTTACTTTGATAGACGACATATATTTTGTGAATCGCGGCTATGAGGGCATGTGCGATGTTTTAAATAATTTAGGCGCTGATGTGTCTATTGTTTCATAGAGGTGTGGTTAAACGTATGATAAATTACGATTTTAATAAACGGATTGCCGATAAGTCGTTAGATATAATAAAAAGAAGAAGGAATATTTTTTTATCTATATTGATGCTTTTTTTATTAGCAATACTGTTCCTTCTTATCCTCACCACCGATATTTTTGATATAAGGGAAATAACTGTTTCCGGGAATGAGAAATTGTCGTATAATAATATTGTTGATTTAAGCGGCGTTATAATTGGGCAGAATATATTTGAAGTGGACAAGCGGCAGGTAGAGAGAAGCTTGGAAGCCAATCCGTACATAGTAGTCGATAGTATAAAGCGTCGATTACCGGCCGAATTGGTAATAAATATAACCGAACGGCAGGAGGCTTTAATGATCGAGGTTGCAGATGGGTATGCGTTAGTAGATCAGGAGGGCGTATACCTGCAACATGTGGAGAGAAAGGGACAGTGGATGCTTCCTATAGTTATCGGTATGGGTGATATGGTATTCGATATAGGAGATAATATAAGCAGTGGCTCCAATAAGGGTAAAGCGCTGGTTAAACTATATGCTGCCTTAAAAGAATGGGGCATGTTATCCAATATTACCCATATAGATATCCAGAGCGAATATGATATAATAGTTATGACCGATTGGGGTATGCAGATAAGGATGGGTGACAGCCAAGATCTGGATACTAAAATGGCATGGATACAAGCGGCGTTAAAGGACCTGGCGGATAAAGGCCAAACCAAACCGGAAGGTGTTCTGGATGTGGCATATGCCAGTCAGGCTATATATACGCCTTACTATAAATAAACTGTATGAAAGGTGAAGGACTATTGAATAGAAAAAGCGGCCAGTTGGCGATAATGTTTGTAAGTATGATATTAGGCATAATGCTGGCAGCGCAGTTTAAAAATGTGCAGAGGGTAGGCGGCAGTACATCGATACAGCGAGCGGAAGAATTGACCGCGCGCGTGCAGAAGCTGACTCAGGAAAATGAGGACTTACAGGAACAAATACGGCAATTTCAGCAACGCATACGAGAATATGAGCAATCGGCTCAGAATACCGGCCAATTGGCTCAGACGGTGGAAAATGAATTGCAGCAGACGCGTATGCTAGCCGGTTTGACCGATGTGGAAGGACCTGGTCTTATCATAACCGTAGATGAGGATATTCCAATGGCTATACAATACGATAATTTGCTTACAATAGTGAACGAATTAAATGCTGCGGGAGCTGAAGCGATAGCTATAAATGAGGAAAGAATCATAGCTACCACTGAGATACGTAATGCGGGCAATCATATAAATATAAATACCACGCCTTACTCCCCTCCGTATGTGTTTAAGGTTATAGGCGATGCGGAAAATCTTGAAAAGGCTCTTACATTGCGCGGCGGTGTTGTAGATATGCTGAGTACCTATAATATAACTGTAAGAATACAGAAAACCGATAAGGTCATGGTACCTAAGTATGCCGGTGCTATAAAATTCAAATATGCTAAGCCTGTACCACCTAAGGAATAATGGTGATGTAGGTATGCAAAAAACGATGCAACAACTGCTCATGGCATTTTTTCTGGCTATAGCGGCGTTTCTGGCTATGCTGCAGTTTAAATCTGCGAGCGACGTAAACAATTCGTCTATTTCATCATCGCTGGAGAGGATAGCGAATTTGCAACAGCAGGTAACCCAATTGGAACAGCGAAAACAAGAATTGGTGGAAGAATTAAAGGGTTACCAGGCGCGTATGGCCGAGCTGGAAAAACAGGGTGGTGAGGATAGTGCCTATGTAAAGCATTTGACACAGCAATTGAATGACGCGCGTATATTAGCAGGGCTTACCGAGTTGGAGGGCCCGGGTGTACAGGTTGTATTAAATGACAGTGACAGAGAGATGATAGAAGGCAGCAATGTAAACGCTTATCTTGTGCATGAACAGGATCTGCTTGATATAGTCAATGATCTTAAGGCTGCTGGAGCAGAGGCTGTGGCACTGAACGGACAGAGGCTTTTAGCCAATACGCAGATAAAATGTGGAGGGCCTACTATAATAACCGCTACTGAGCGTTTCGTACCGCCGTTTATTATAGACGCGATAGGGGATCCGGCGACATTGGAGGCTATACTTATACAACCTGGAGGCATATATGATATACTGAAATATTGGGGTATACAGATAAACGTGAAGAAGATGGATAAGATAACCGTGCCGGGTTATTACGGTCCGGTAAACTTTAGATATGCAAAACCGGTTGAACGGTGAAAGAGGGTGATAGATTATGTGGCTGCCTATATTAGGGCTTATATTGGGATTAGCGTTAGGCTATATATTGCCCGTTAATATTCCTACGGCTTATGCGCCTTATGTGTCTATAGCAGTATTAGCCGCTTTAGACTCGGTGTTCGGTGGGGTCAGGGCATGGCTGGAGAAAAAGTTCGATATAGAGGTTTTTGTTTCTGGTTTCTTCGGCAATGCTATATTGGCTGCGGTGCTGGCATATATAGGAGATAGGTTGGATATACCTATTTATCTGGCTGCTATATTTGCGTTTGGAACCAGATTATTCCAGAATTTCGCAATCATAAGGCGTTATATACTTAAGAGCATCAGTGGTAAAGACAAAATAGAGGATTGAGGGGGTTAGCTATAAATGGGAGAGGTTATAGCTGCTTTAGACATAGGCTCGTCTAAGGTAGCAGCAATAATAGGAGAAATAAACGTAAAAGACAAGAATCTGGAGATAATAGGGGTAGGCGAAAGCCCGTGCAGCGGCTTAAAAAAAGGCGTGGTGGTGGATATAGACGATACGGCTCGATCGATAATATCGGCTATAAACCAAGCTGAGAATATGGCCGATATAAATATAAATTCGGTATTCGCAGCGATACCGGGCGGACATGTTTCGCTTATAAAAAATAAGGGCATTATAGCTGTTTCCAACGCCGACCGTGAGATAAGGCAGGCTGATGTGGAGAGGGTGCTTCAAGCCACTAAGGTTATGGCGGTGCCGCCCGGTAAGGAAATAATGGATATACTGCCTATGCAATATGTCGTTGATGGATACGATATGATAAAAGATCCCGTCGGAATGGTAGGCGTAAGATTGGAGGTAGAAGCTAATATTGCATTGGGTACTACCACATCGATTCAAAATCTGATAAAATGTATAGAAAGAGCTGGATTGAATATTTCGGCGGTGATTCTGGAACCATTGGCGTCAGCATCGGTGGTATTGTCCGATGATGAGAAAGAACTTGGAGTAGCGTTGATAGATGTAGGCGCCGGGGTAACCGATATTTCTATATTTATAGACGATAATCTCGCTTACACCGCTATGATACCTGTTGGAGGGGCGCATATAACCAATGATCTCTCCATAGGCTTTAGATTGCCATTTTCTGAAGCTGAAAATATAAAAAAGAAATATGGTCAGGCGATGGTATCGTGGATTGAAGAAGACAGTGCTATTACGATAAATAAGATGGGCGACGGGGTGCCCGCCAATATAAGTCAAAAGGAAATAGCGTACATAGTGGAAGCTAGGGTGCAGGAAATGTTTAATCTGATCAAAAATGAATTAGAACGCTCAGGTTATATTGATAAGATACCTGCGGGCATAGTCTTGACCGGAGGAGGATTATCGTTGCTTAAAGGCGCAAAGGAATTAGGCCGCCAAATATTGGACATGCCGATAAGGATCGGCGCACCGGATTTTATAGGTGTATCCAGCCCGACATTTTCAGTGGGTGTAGGCTTAATAAAATATGCATCTAATAATAAGAAATATGCTTCTAAGACGGCGGGTTCCACCGTGCGCAAGCATGAGCAACATTTTGATGTATCCTCTGTATGGGGTAAAGTAAAAACGTTTTTCAGCGATTTCTTTTGAAGATAAAAAATGACTAGGGGGAACATATGATATGTTTGAATTCGATATTGAAGAAGAACATGGGGCTCAGATAAAGGTTATAGGCGTAGGCGGCGGAGGGAATAATGCCGTTAACAGGATGATAGAATTCGGCGTCAAAGGCGTTGAATTTATATCTATCAATACAGACAAACAGGCATTGTATATGTCTCAGGCCAATCAGAAGATTCAGATAGGCGAAAAAATTACCAAAGGGCTTGGGGCTGGCGCTAATCCAGATATAGGCCAGAAAGCTGCCGAGGAGAGCCGAGATGAGATAGCCCAATCGGTTAAAGGAGCCGATATGGTATTCGTAACGGCCGGTATGGGCGGCGGTACCGGCACAGGTGCCGCACCGGTAGTGGCTCAGGTAACCAAAGAGATGGGAATATTGACGGTAGGCGTTGTTACCAAGCCGTTTGCCTTTGAAGGTCGCCAGCGTATGATAAATGCTGAAAAAGGCCTGGCAGAACTCAAGGGCTATGTCGATACGCTCGTAGTTATACCGAACGACCGATTACTGCAGGTAGCCGAAAAGAAAACGTCCATGCTGGATGCGTTCAAGATAGCTGATGATATATTGCGTCAAGGCGTACAAGGCATATCCGACCTTATAGCGGTGCCTGGTTTGGTCAACCTGGACTTTGCCGATGTCAAGACCATAATGCGAGAGAAGGGGCTGGCCCATATGGGCATAGGCCGCGGTACAGGTGAGAATCGCGCCGTGGAGGCTGCGCGCCAGGCTATACAGAGCCCGCTTTTGGAGACCACTATAGAAGGTGCTAAAGGTGTATTGTTGAATATAACCGGGTCCAAAAACCTCGGCTTGTTCGAGGTCAATGAAGCGGCCGAATTAGTAGCCGAGGCTGCCGACGAGGAGGCCAATATCATATTCGGAGCGGTCATAGATGACAGCCTGCAGGACGAAGTGCGCATCACCGTTATAGCTACCGGCTTTGAAAAGGCCGAAAGGAAAGCGGCTGAGCCTTCCAGGGATAAAAATAAGGCTGCAACTAAAGAAGCCGCCGCAGGTATAAGCATCGATTACGACGAGCTTGACATACCAGCCTTTTTAAGGCGCAGCAGAAATAGATAATATAACATATATAACATTGTGCTTTTTGAATACATACTATGCATAAGAACGAAAAAGAAGGAGAGGGCTTATGCATATATGTATTGATCCGGGACACGGAGGCTCCGATAGATATAATAGGGGGCCTACCGGCTATATAGAGGCTGACGGCGTATTGGATATAGCGCTGCGTCTTAGCTACAAATTGCAGCAGGCAGGCATAAAAGTTACAATGACCAGAGATACCGATAAAACAGTGACGCCTGTGCAGCGTATAGCTATAGCCAATAAATCCGGCGCCGACGCATTGATATCCATTCATACAAACGCGGCTACCAACCCTCAAGCCAATGGTGTGGAGGCTTTTTATTCGCTGTTTACCACTACCGGAAACAAATTGGCATCCTATTTGGTCAATCAAATATCGTTGGATCTAAAATTGCGCAATCGCGGTATAAAGACCAGAAAAGCCAGCAATGGCAGGGACTATTATTATATTATACGCGAGACGTCCATGCCGGCTGTCATAATAGAGTGCGCCTTCCATACCAATGTGAGGGAGGAGGCATTATTAAAGCAAGCCGATTTCAGACAACAATTAGCTGATTCCATCGCCAAGGCCGTATTTAAATATTTTGGCATAAACGAATCGCAACAACCCATACGCCCAGGTGTAAAGGTATATTATAATGGCCGTGATATTACCGCACAGGTACAGCCACAAGTAGCGAATAATATAGCTAAAGCATCGATTGAGCCGCTGGTCACCATTTTGGGCCATAAATACAAGTATGTATCCTCAGCCAATCGCATAGACATTTCATAATGAAGTGGCAGGTTGCCTGCCACTTCATGCCATATAAAATTTCATTTGAGCACTACATTTCTACATTTTTTTGTTCTTACCTATTGTATAATCATAAAAGTTGGTACAAGCGAATATAATTTTTTAAAGGACAATGCTTGTATATGAGGTCGTCTTGGGGGAGATCTTATGACCATATATGTAGATTTATTGTTTTTCGATAATTTTATTATGAACTTTATAATCCTATGGATTGTCGATCGCCTGAGCGGTTGTAATGCCAATCCATGGAGGTTGGCGGCAGCAGCCGCTATAGGGGCGCTTTATGTTATAGGAAGCTTTTGGCCGACGCTTTACTTTTTGAATAATATATCATTCAAATTAGTATTATCGGCTATGATGATATTATTGGGCTTTCATATAGAGCGGTGGAGGGATTTTTTAAGATTGAGCGCCGTCTTCTATATGGTAACCTTTTTGTTTGGGGGTGTGGCTTTCGGAATATTATATTTTACCAATCAAAATTTTATGCTGGCCAACGGAGGATTTTATATACACGGGTACCCTGTCGTTACTATGATAATAGCCGCTGTATTCGCTTATATAATAACAGGATATTGTTGGAGATATATGCGGGCGCGTTTGGATAGAAAGCGTTTGATGATGTCTGCGGAGGTAGCGCTTGACGGCAAGGTTGTCAAAGCCAATGCCATGCTTGACACTGGCAACGTGCTCCATGACCCGATATCCAACTATCCGGTGGTGATAGCTGAGCTTTCATGTATAAAAGAATTATTACCCGACGCTCTGGCATCGATTATACAAGCAGGCAACGAGGCGGATATAGGAGCGATAATGGAAGCCTTGAACGAATCGCCGTGTATGCTCCGTTTTAGGTTGATACCGTTTAACTCCATCGGACAATCAAATGGCATGATGGTTGGTTTCAGACCGGATTATATAAAAGTCTTTACGCCTGAGCAAACTATAGAATCCAAAGAAATCATCATAGGAATATGCAACAGCAGGCTTTCGCAGGACGATGCCTATACTATGCTGTTAAACCCAGGTTTAATAATCTAGAAGGAGAGGGTATTATGAATATACGTTTGATTAAACTATGGCTGTCGCGTTTTTTGACGAGGGTAGGCTTGCAGCAAGACCAGTATGTATTTTATATCAACAACAACGAGGCTTTACCGCCCCCATTGTCGGCTGATGAAGAGCAAGATATAATGAAGAGGCTCAGCGACGGGGACGAGAGCGTTAAAAGCATTCTCATAGAGCGAAATCTGCGTTTGGTAGTATACATAGCCAGGCGCTTTGAGAATACCGGCATACCTGTTGAGGACCTTATATCGATAGGTACTATAGGCCTTATAAAAGCCGTCAATACCTTTGACCCAGATAAAAAGATAAAACTTGCCACATATGCCTCGCGGTGCATAGAAAATGAGATACTTATGTATTTGCGCAGAAACTGCCGGTTCAATAAAACTGAGGTATCCATAGATGAACCGCTGAATACCGATTGGGACGGCAACGAGCTGTTGCTGTCCGACGTGCTGGGCACGGAGGTAGACCTCGTTTATAACATCATAGAGGATGAGGTGGATAAGCAATTGCTCAACATAGCTCTCAACAAGCTATCCTCACGCGAGCAAAGGATTATGCAACTTAGATTCGGTTTGGACGATGGTGTGGAAAAAACTCAAAAAGAGGTGGCGGACATGTTGGGTATATCGCAATCGTATATATCCAGATTGGAAAAGCGGATCATAAAAAGATTGAAAAAAGAAATAGTTCATATGATATAATACTGGTATCATTTCTCAGTATAAAAAAACCATATGCCGGTTATAATGAAATCTAGGCTAACGTAAGTTTATTGTGGAGGAAGGCATATGGTAATAAATAAGGTCGAGATATGTGGCGTAAATACATCTAAATTACCGGTCCTTACCGATAAGCAGATGAAAGATCTGCTTAAACGCATAAAAGAAGGGGATAAAGCCGCCAGAGAGGAATTCATAAGGGGTAATTTGAGGCTGGTGCTAAGCATTATCCAAAGATTTAACAATCGCGGCGAACATGTGGACGATTTATTTCAGGTTGGCTGCATAGGTCTGATCAAGGCCATAGATAATTTTGATCTCGGTCAAAATGTGAAATTCTCAACCTATGCCGTACCGATGATCATAGGTGAAATAAGGCGCTATTTGAGGGATAATAATTCTATCAGGGTGAGTCGTTCGCTTAGAGATACAGCATACAAAGCGTTACAGGTAAGGGAACAGCTCGTGGCCCAAAATGGCAAAGAGCCAACGGTGGAAGAAATAGCAAAAGCTATGGAGCTGCCTGCTGAAGAAGTGGTATTTGCCATGGACGCTATACAAGACCCCATATCTCTATTTGAGCCGGTATATCATGACGGCGGGGATGCCATATATGTTATGGATCAGGTGAGCGATGATAAAAATCAGGATGATAACTGGCTGGAAACCATAGCATTGAAGGAGGCCATGCAGAAGCTCAGCGAAAGGGAAAAGACCATATTGGCCATGCGTTTCTTTCAAGGAAGGACTCAGATGGAGGTAGCCGAGGAGATAGGGATATCTCAGGCACAGGTTTCCAGGCTGGAGAAATCCGCATTGAGTCATATGAGAAAATACATTTAAAAAGTGCGCCACACGGTGCACTTTTTTATTTACTCCAGCATATAATGAAAGAGAATACTATGCTATGGAGATGATCTTATATGGATAAATCTTCTGATATTCGTCAGAAAGAAGTAGTAAACGTGTTGGATGGCAAGAGACTGGGACCTATTGTGGATATGGAATTTGATCTGGAGGCCGGTCGCATAACAGCCATAATAGTGCCGGGCAACAATAAATTCAATGTTTTCGGCAAGAGCAAAGAATACATAATACCGTGGGAGAAGATAAAGAAAATAGGCCAGGACGTTATATTGGTAGAATTCAACGAAGGCATAGAGCGGCAGTAAATATGTCAATGGGCCTTTTATACAACCATATCGATTTGCTGAACTATGCCGGAGGTCCCGTCTTCTTTAAGCATGATTCCCGTGCTCTTGATTTTCCCATGTAGGTTATTGGAAGAATCTTTTAGCGCGAACGGGAGATCTAAGTTGCCCAGATATATAGCGCCGATACCTTTTTGCCCCAGAGCGGTAAGAATATGATGCCCGTCGCTGTCGATTTCCCATATCCTTAATTTATCGAAAACATCATCGTTTTCATCGATCCAGCCATTAGCATCATCATCGAATTGAGTAAGCTCCTGAAAACCGTCGCCGGTTGTGGGACCAAAGAGCTCGCGGCCGTCGTCGATGATGCCGTTTCCGTTTATGTCTCTAGCCAAAAAGCCGCTTCCTTTCATTAACTGATGCAATTGGTCGGTAGTTCCATCGGCATCGATATCAAATACGAAATTCTTTTGGCCGAGTTGTGCTCCAAGGCCATCGAAATTAATTACTAAGGGATCTTTTGCAGCATCCCCTGCTCTTATATTTATCGCTCTTTCACTATAGAAACTTCTGTTCATATTGACATTTATGTTTATATTAATTTTCATTCCGTCTTTGGTAGTGACAACGCCACTGGCGTTAAATGATAATTGTTCATTTTCGGAGTACGTTTCTTTGTAATCGTAGATAAAACTCCATCCAACCGTATTTGTCGTTTGCGACGCACCGTCGGATGTCGCGGATTGTATATCGTTACTATTGCCGCCTTTACTTCCGCGAATTTCCAGCATACGAAATTTGATCCTTTTCCCGGTTAACAGATAAATCAGTTTTTCTAGTAACTGTATTTTCTGTTTATCTTCAGGGGTTAGTTCGAACGATACGGTATTGCTGGTGCCAGCCTTTTCAGAAGCCGTATGATTAGAGATGTGGATCATGTCCGACGGTTGACGCAAAATTTCCGTGCGGTCCGACGGCCTGCTAAATCGAAAGCTCATGCTTTCGTAGCGTGTTGAAACCTTGTTTTCATAATGGCGTCCGCTTAAAGTTATGAGCGAATTATCTATTTTCATACACAATCACTCCCAATATGACTTTATATTATATATCGGCATAAATGTTACTTTTGGTTATCACTTGAATATAACCCGTTTCTACGTCTTGCGGTAGAGGTAAATAGAGAATATAATAAAGCTATAATGGGCGAGGATATCATAGGCGAAGGAGTATTATGGGACCTGCTATTGGTGAGCGGTTACCTGAGGCCGCGAAATACCCGGATCGTAGAAGGACGCACGAGATGCGAGCTGAAGGTACCGGATATCATGATAATACCGAAGGATGCGAGCAAGAAGGGCGTGGTGATAGAATTCAAGACGTTGAGGAGCGATAAAGGCAAAACGCTGGAAGAGAATGCGCAGCGGGCTCTAGAGCAGATAGCTGCGATAGATTACGCCGATGAGTTGGCTTCTTACGATATAAAAGAGGCTGTGAAACTGGCCATAGTATTCTGCGGTAAGAAGGTATATATGGGGTATAATGTGAGAAAAGTGGAGTAAAATTGTAGCCTTTGCTTATACATGTTGATGTTGTGAAACTTAAAAATCATTATTAATTTTCTCTAAAGTTCTATTATGTACATTCCGATATAATGCTTGAAAGCAAATTCTCATTATGTCGCAGCGTACGGGCGGCATAATGAGGATATGCTGAAACAAAGGCATGGATGCCTAATAAAAATTTCAAGGAGGAGTTTTCCAATGATTATAAACCATAATGTAATGGCGATGAACGCCTACAGGCAATTGACCGTGACTAACAATGCCGGTTCCAAGGCATTGGAGAAGTTATCGTCTGGACTACGTATAAACAGAGCGGGCGACGACGCGGCAGGTTTAGCTATATCCGAGAAGATGCGCGGACAGATCAGGGGACTTGCACAAGCTTCAAGGAATGCTCAGGATGGTATATCCCTCATACAGACCGCAGAAGGTGGCCTGAACGAGGTCCATAGCATATTACAAAGGATGAGGGAGTTGGTTGTTCAGGCGGCTAATGATACTAACACAAATAAAGATAGAGAACAGATACAGCAAGAGATAAGTGAGCTTCAGAAAGAAATCGACAGGATAGCCAGCACAACGCAGTTTAATACAAAGAATTTGTTGGATGGTACTATAGCGAGCGGCTCAGAACTTATCTTCCAAATAGGTGCAAATAGTGGTCAAGTTATCAGTTTGGCAATAGCTACAATGACTGCTGCGGCTTTAGGAGTAGATGCGTCTGCAATATCAGTTGGTTCTTATGGTGCCAGCACAATAAGCGGTTATATTCAAATCATTGATGACGCTATAAATGATGTTTCTACAGAACGTGCTAAGCTCGGTGCTTACCAGAACCGCCTTGAGCACACCATAGCTAACCTTGACACATCGGCCGAGAACTTACAGGCTGCAGAGTCTCGTATACGCGACGTCGATATGGCTAAAGAGATGATGGAATTCACCAGGACGAATATATTGGCGCAGGCCGGTACCGCCATGCTGGCGCAGGCCAATGCCAAACCGCAGACGGTACTGCAGTTGTTGCAATAACATTTAAAATAACACTTGAATAAAGGCATGGATGCCGAATAAAAATTTCAAGGAGGAGTTTTCCAATGATTATAAACCATAATGTAATGGCGATGAACGCCTACAGGCAATTGACCGTGACCAATAATGCCGGCGCCAAGGCATTGGAGAAGTTATCGTCTGGACTACGTATAAACAGAGCGGGCGACGACGCGGCAGGTTTAGCTATATCCGAGAAGATGCGCGGACAGATCAGGGGACTTGCACAAGCTTCAAGGAATGCTCAGGATGGTATATCGCTCATACAGACGGCAGAAGGTGGCTTGAACGAGACCCATAGTATTTTGCAAAGGATGAGGGAGTTGGTTGTTCAAGCGGCTAATGATACTAATACAAGTGAAGATAGGACTCAGATACAGCAAGAGATAACCGAGCTTCAGAAAGAAATCGACAGGATAGCCAGCACAACCCAGTTTAACACGAAGACCCTGTTAAATGGGAGTTTGGCGACAACTGGTCTTGTGTTCCAGATAGGCGCAAATAGTAGCCAAACAATAGAATTGACGATCAAAGATATGCATGCCACCGCTTTGGGTGCAAGTAGTGTAAAAGTTGATGATATAGATGTTGAGGCTGCAAGTACTGCTGTGTCTATAAGTGCTTATCTAAGCGTTCTTGACAGTGCTATCGATCAAGTTTCTACAGAACGTGCTAAGCTCGGTGCTTATCAGAACCGCCTTGAGCATACTGTGGCCAACCTCGATACGTCGGCTGAGAACCTGCAGGCCGCTGAGTCCCGCATACGCGACGTCGATATGGCTAAAGAGATGATGGAGTTTACCCGGACAAACATATTGGCACAGGCCGGTACCGCTATGCTGGCGCAGGCCAATGCCAAACCGCAGACAGTATTGCAACTGTTGCAATAAAGGTTTATCTTTTTGTGGCATAGGAGCCGGCCGGCTATCGGCCGGCTCTTTTAAAAAGGAAGGTGATAACTGGTGAACGATATCATGGCAGTGTCAGGCAATTCAAGTGTTTGGCCGCCTTCCGGAGGCTTACCTGCGGAAGATGTGCGCATTGCGGATAGTCAAAGCGATAGTATGGGGGAGAGGGGCGCGCCTTGGAAATTGACCAGGCAAGAAGTGGAAAAAGGCATTGAGGATATGAATAAAGCCATATCGATGCTGAACAGGAGCTTGAAGTTTACGGTACACGAAGAAACAGGCAAACTTATGGTGCAGGTGATAGAGAAAGGGTCGAATAAGGTTGTTGCTGAGATACCGCCTCAAATACTTTTGGATATAGAAGCGCGGATTGAGAAATTTATAGGGATTTTATTCGATAAGAAGATATGAAGATATAAGGAAGAAAAATATTAAGGGGTCCTATTTTTTAAGAAAGGCAAATGAACATGGACGAACAGAAGCATTTAATGAACGATACATTGGAACAAACTATAGAGTACCTGCCTAGGCTGATAGAGGGTGTAGATGAGTTGGTCGATAGATTGCAAGCTGGCAGTGAAAAGCAGGCCATGGCTTTATTCGATGCTGTATTAGATGGTCTTGAATGGGTGAACGATGCTATAAACCTTACTATGCCTTTTTGGAGTGGCAGTACGAGCATTGATCCGCATGCGTTGGGCGAGCCTTTGGAAGCCATGGCCGAGGCATTGAAGAATCGCGATTATACGCTGATCTGTGACGTCCTGGCTTATGAGATAAAGCCGACTTTGATGCAGTGGCTGAATAATATAAAGATATGTTTGAGAGGATAATAGCCGATGGATATTGGCCAATGGTTAAAAGAAAAATATCCTAAGATATATACAAAATTGAAAGATACATCGCAAGATGATGGTTATAGATTGAATATATTGCCGGCTAAACTGGGCGGCGATACGCTTCAATATGAAAGCGAAAGCAAAAAGATATTTATACACAGCTCATATGACCCTATAAAAGAGGCTGAACGCTGGGCTGATAATGTCAACCTAGAGCCGGACAGTGTGGTTATAGTGTATGGTTTGGGCTTGGGATATCATCTCGAGCAACTTCTCATGCATATGGGTGGTGAAAACCGTTTGCTTATAGTAGAGCCTTCGGCAAATATATTTCTTCATGCGATTGAAACGGATCGTGTAAGGCAGTTATTGGACGATGAACGCGTTTTTATCTCCGTAGCTGATGATCAAAAAGGTATAACATTCTTATTATCCCAATATATACCATATAATAAAATGGAGCACTGCATATTTATAGACTTTGGTCCGTACAGTCGCATATTCAACCGGCATTATAAAGATTTTACCGATGCTATAAGGGATGTAATAAATGCAAAAGTCATAAACCGCAACACGCTCTTGCATTTTGCTGCCCAATGGCAGGATAATTTCTTCGCCAATTTGCCGTATGCGCTGCAGAGCATACCTGTAAGTCAGCTAATGCATAAATTTTCAGGGCGACCTGTGGTAATAGTGTCGGCGGGACCGTCGCTCAATAAGAATATTCACCTACTCAAAGAGATAAAAGATAAAGCCTTTATACTATGCGTTGGTACGGCGTTAAAGGCTTTGTTAAAGCATGATATTATGCCGCACGCGGTCATATCGGTAGACGGAGGATATCCAAATTATGTGCATTTTAAGGATATAAGATGTAATATCCCGCTCATATATAGCTTTACGCTCCACCCGGGCATAGTAGAGGAATGGGTAGGGCCGCGGTTTATCATGGGTATATTTGATCCGATGAGTTTATGGCTGCAGGAAAAATTAGATACGCAAATAGGCATGATTATGTCCGGCCCGTCGGTGGCCAATGTAGCGTTCAGCCTGGCAACAAATATGAAGGCCAATCCTATCATATTGATAGGCCAGGACTTAGCGTATTCTGATGATGGCAGGACACATGCTGACGGGACTACTTATGAAAAAGATCGGATTCAAATTGATGGGAAAAAGTATAAATATGTTGACGGAATTGACGGGCAGTTGGTACCGACCAGTTCATCTTTTCTATCGTTTCTGACATGGTTTGAAAATACTATCATGGGTCTTGACGATGATGTCACGATTATAGACGCTACCGAAGGCGGCGCCAAAATCCATGGCACAAAGATAATGACTTTCAGGGACGCCATAGACCAATATTGCAATGAAGATATAGAAACAACCTGTAAAATAAATGAGTTGATAACAGAGCATGAATCTTTATCGCAGGAGAAACTGTTGCAGATAATCGATGAATTGGGAGAAGGATTAACTGCGTTGAGGGATATAAAACGCTGGAGCAGGAATGGGGTTAGGCTGTCTGAGAAACTGCTTGATGTATATAGATACGGAGCTAATAATGATGTAAACCGTATATTGAAGCGGTTGGACGAGATAGACGACAGGATAAAAGGAAAAAAGGAACATTTGGCACTTATATCGTCGATTTCCGAATTGATAACATTTAAGGTGATGGAGGGTTTTAATCCGAAAGAAGATGAAAAAGAAATCGAGATGGGCATGCGCATAGCCAACCGTTCCAAAGTGTTGTATGAGGGATTGGAGACCGCAATAAAGCATAGCTTACCGCATCTGGAGAATTGCATACGTAAGATAAAACAAATGAAAGAGAATGATGAATCATATGCAGTCGATCTTTGATAACAAAAGTATTCTTGTAATCGGTGGCACAGGTACCATAGGCGACGGCATAGTAAAAAAGCTTCTCAAAGAGCATAATCCTCACGTTGTCCGCATATTCAGCCGCGATGAGTACAAACAGTTCGTCATGCAACAGGAGCTTGCCGCATATACAAACGTCCGCTATCTTTTGGGCGATGTGCGCGATAAAGAACGTCTTTATCGGGCAATGAAAGGAATAGACATAGTCTTCGATGCCGCCGCGTTAAAGCACGTACCCGCATGCGAATACAACCCTTTCGAGGCGGTTAAGACCAATGTGCTGGGCACACAGAACGTCATAGAAACAGCCATAGAAAACGGCGTCGAACGCGTAATATACACCAGCAGCGACAAAGCCGTAAGCCCTACCAATACCATGGGTGCCACAAAACTCCTTGCCGAGAGGCTTATATCCGCCGCCGATTACCATAAAGGCGGCGACAGGCCTATATTTTGCGCAGTGCGTTTCGGCAACGTCATGGGCTCACGCGGGTCGGTCATACCATTATTTCAGCAGCAGATAGCACAGCAGCGGCACATTACATTGACCCATACCGACATGACGCGCTTTATGATGAGCCTGTCTCAGGCAGTCGATCTGACGCTCAAAGCCGCGTCCATGGCCATGGGCGGCGAGATATTCGTGCTCAAGATGCCGACGGTGTTGCTAAGCGATCTGGCAAGCGTTATAATAGAAACTGAAAGCAGTAAACTGGCTGTGCCGGCAGATGATATAAAAACAGAGGTAACCGGTTTGAGACCGGGTGAAAAGATGTACGAAGAGCTTATGAGCGAGGCAGAAGCCGAAAGGGCATGGGAAACAGAGGGTATGTTCATCATACCGCCGGTTACACACGACAACGGCACGCATTATGACGGCGTCGTGAAGGTTTATAGCAAAGATTATTCCTCAGAAAACAAAAAGCCCTTAACCAAAGAAGAACTATACCGACTATTGCAGCAGGAGGAACTTATATGAACGTACTATTGACAGGAGGGGCCGGGTTCATAGGCCGCTGGGTGGCCAAACGCCTCTTAGAAGACGGCCATGACGTATGGATACTGGATAACCTGTCCAACGGATCAAGAAACAATATAGCAGAATTCGCCGGCGATAACCACCTGAAAGCCTTTGCAGAAGGCGATATAAAAGATACAAAGCTGTTGGAAGATATATTTCAGCAGCCTTTTGATATATGCTACCACTTGGCCGCCAGCATAAACGTGCAGGACAGCATAGACGACCCTGCCGCCACATTCCATAACGACGCGGTGGGTACCTTCAACATACTAGAACAGTGCCGCAAACACCATACAAAGATGGTCTTCATGAGCACGTGCATGGTGTACGACAAAGCCAACGCATCATCCGGCAAAGCAATAGATGAACACCATCCCACAAAACCCGCCTCACCATATGCCGGAGCCAAAATAGCCGGAGAAAATATGGTGCTATCATACTGGTATGCCTATAACCTGCCGACAACAGTGATACGACCGTTCAACACATACGGCCCGTTTCAAAAAAGCAGCGGAGAAGGCGGAGTGGTAGCCATATTCATAAAACGCGACCTGGAAAACCAAACGCTGAACATATACGGAGACGGTACCCAGACAAGGGATCTGCTCTATGTCGAAGACTGCGCACGATTCGTGGTGCAGACAGGATACTCCGACAAAGCAAACGGCCATATCATAAACGCCGGCACAGGCAGGGATATATCCGTAAACGATTTGGCTGCAATTATATGCCCGGATAAAAAACGCATAAAACATGTACCGCATATACACCCGCAAAGCGAGATACAAAAACTCTTATGCGACTACACAAAAGCAAAAAAGCTCCTCGACTGGCAGCCGGAGATTACGTTGGAAAAAGGCATAGAGAGGACAAGACAATGGATAAAAAAACAAATGTAAAACATATACCATATGCCACACAGTGGATAGAAGACGACGACATGCAAGCCGTGTCGGAAACATTAAAAAGCGACTACCTTACCACCGGACCCAAAATAAACGAATTTGAACAAGCATTCGCCCAATACGTAGGAGCCAGATACGCCGTTGCCGTATCCAGCGGCACGGCGGCCTTGCACGCCGCATGCTTTGCCGCAGGCATAAAAGAAGGCGACGAGGTTATAACCACGCCTATGACATTTGCCGCTTCGGCCAACTGCATAATCTATTGCGGAGGGCGCCCCGTATTTGCCGACATAGACCCACATACATACAATATCGATCCAAAAGAAATAGAAAAGCACATAACACCAAAAACAAAAGCCATAATACCTGTACACTTTACAGGCCAGCCCTGCGATATGGACGCCATAAACGATATAGCAAAAGAACATCATCTAATCGTCATAGAAGATGCCGCACATGCATTAGGCGCCACATACAAAAGCAAAAAAATAGGCGGGATATCCGATATGACATGCTTCAGCTTTCATCCGGTCAAACACATTACTACAGGCGAAGGCGGCATGATAACCACCGACGATGAGAACCTGTATAAAAAACTCATACAATTCCGAAACCACGGCATAACGAGGGACAGAGAAATATTAGAACATGACGACGGGCCATGGTATTACGAACAACAATTCCTCGGCTATAACTATCGCATGACCGACATACAAGCAGCCCTTGGCATCAGCCAGTTGAAGAAAATAGACAGATTCCTAAGCAGGAGAAGAGAAATTGCCGACAGATATGACAAAGCCTTCGCCGATATGGAATGGATTATAACGCCATACCAGATCAAAGAGGCGCAATCGGCATGGCATCTGTATATATTGCAGCTAAAACCCGAGTATCTCGGTATGAGCAGAAAAAAAGCATATATAGCCTTGCAACAAAGGGGCATAGGCGTAAACGTGCATTATATACCCGTATACTATCACCCGTATTACAGGCGGATGGGCTATCGCAAAGGCCTGTGCCAAAACGCGGAAAACCTATATGAGAGGATAATAACCATACCGCTCTACCCGAAGATGAGCGACGAAGACGTAGAATACGTGATTGATGCTGTAAAAGGGGATATTTAAGAATAAAGGAGTATAAACTAAATGGAAGAAAAATTACCAGTGAAACATGCACATATTGAGCCTACGACAGTCTGCAACCTTAATTGTAAAAGCTGTGTAAATAAGTTGTTATCTAAGGAACGAAGAGGTTATATGGGAATCGAGCAACTTAAACATATACTTAAGGAAATACCTACTCTTAATGATATAAGTTTGATTGGATTGGGAGAACCGCTATTGGCCCCAACCCTCCTTGATATGGCTGAATTTATTAAAAGCAATGGTATAGTTGTTCGTACGGTAACTAATGCAACATTATTTAATAAAATCGATCTGAATAGATTTTTAAATGTTTTCGATGAGATAGTAATATCATTGGATGCAGTTACCAAAGAGAGCTTCGAATATCTTCGTGGAGGAGCTAATTTTGATTTAGTCATAGATAATGTAAACTTATTATACAACAAAAAGAAAAGTTTAGCTGTTAGTACTGCTATATCTTTAACTACTGTTCTAACAAAGTATAATATAAATGAAATTAAAGGTATAATTGATTTCGGTAAAAGCTTAGAAGTAAACAAAATCAGATTTGTATATGCAGCAGATACTATTGGCATCGATTGTGTTACTGACAAATATAAAGCCCAAGCTGAAGAAATTAATAATATGAAAATCGCAGATGAATCTTTAGAATCATATGCGAGCGGATTTATCAAGGATTACTGTAAAAAAGACAACATTAATTATTCGTTTTCTGACTCACAAGCTAAAGCTCCATCATGCTGGTGGCCTAAAAGGGGCGTATATATAACATATGACGGATACGTTACTCCTTGTTGTTTGCGAATGGACCCTTTATTGGTTAATTTTGGAAATATTTACACGGACAGTTTTTCTTCTATATGGTATGGCGAAAATTATAATCTTTTTAGAGAACAGATGAGCAGGGGAGAAATACCTAATATATGCAAAAAGTGTCCATGAACAAAGGGATGAGTGATTTGATAGTATTATTTTCATCGGTGGGTAGAAGAACAGAGTTAATCCGATTTTTTACCAATAAGGATGGTATATATGTCATAGGCGTTGATGTATCCGCTTTAGCACCCGCAGCATATATGTGCCATAAATTTTTCAAAGTGCCAAATTTTAATGATGCTGGTTATGTGGATGTTTTATTAGATATATGTCGAAATGAAGGGGTATCATTGTTGATTCCGCTTCACGAGGGAGAGTTCAATGTATTGCTGCAAAATAGACGGCGATTCGAGGATGCTGGTTGCCGATTGTTGCTTTCGTCAGAGGAAGTAATAAGTATATGTCAGGACAAATATAATACTTTTTTATTTTTTCAGCAAAATGGGGTAAATACACCTGCTACAATACTACCTGAAGAAATCGAATATAGAAAAACCGAATTTCCGCTCTTTATAAAGCCGAGAAATGGTATGGGAAGTCGTTATGCTTACAGGATAACAGATGAGCGTCAATTGCGGTTTTTTATAGAATATGTGCCATGCCCTATTGTTCAAGAATTTATAGATGGCACGGAATATACAGTGGACGTACTGTGCGATATGGAAGGGCAAGTCATATCCACTGTGCCGAGGGAGCGCATAGAAGTAAAGGATGGAGAGATAAGCAAGGGACGTACGGTGAAGGATTGGCGGATAATCAAGGCGACGACTGAAGTGGCGGAAAAATTAAAAGCTATAGGGCCTTTAACCATACAGTGTATAATAGATAAAAACGACAATATATTTTTCATTGAAATAAATCCGCGCTTTGGAGGTGGCGTACCTCTTGCAATTGAAGCAGGAGTGAACTATCCCGATCTTCTGGCGAAGATGTTATCGGGAGAAAAAATAAATCCACGTATAGGCGATTTTCAGGATAATCTATATATATTACGTTATATAAATTCGATTTATAAAAAAGGCGATGAACTTTTATGAAAAAGCTAAGTAATATAAAGTGCATCGTATGTGATCTCGATGACACGTTGTATCCCGAAAGACAGTTTGTATTAAGCGGCCTTAAAGCTGCAGCCGATTATTTATCCATATACGGCATTGATAGCTGCGAGGCCTTTTGTGAAATGAAGCATATTTTGGACAGCTACGGAAGGGCGTTTGTTTTCGATAAATATCTGGGGAGAAACAACATAGACCTATCTCTGGTATCTGTTATGGTAGATGTATATAGAAACCATGAACCCATTATCGATTTATATGATGACGCCGTTCAATTTATAAATAGGGTTTATGGCAATTATGTACTCGGTGTCATTACGGATGGACTGGCAACTGTGCAGCGGAATAAAATAAAAGCGCTCGATTTAGCGCGTTATTTTGATATAATATTAGTAACGGATGAATATGGCGAGGCTTGGGTTAAACCCAGTGAATTGCCTTATAAATTCATAACTGAAAAGCTGAGCGTGAACCCGTGTAATTGCTTATATATAGGCGATAATCCTAATAAGGACTTTATAGCAGCCAAGAAGCTCGGTTGGCATACTATGCGCATTAATAGAGGGTATGGCGAGTATAGTGGTTATTTTATTGACGAACAGCATGAGGCTGAAGAAACGGTAAGCAATTTGATGGAAATATACAATATGCTCAGATGAGAAAGGATAGGATATAATGAATATTATAAAAATGGGCGATAAGACAATCGGGTCCGAACAACCAACATTTGTGATAGCTGAAGCTGGCAGCAATCACGATGGAGATTTGCAGCAGGCGAAGAAACTCATAGACATTGCTGCGAATGCCGGGGCAGACGCCGTTAAGTTTCAAACGTTTACCGCAGAAAAAATAGCTGCGGATACGGACGATGATGTGGTAAAATTGGGAGATGAGTACCAGGGAGTGCCTACGCTCTACCAATTGTATAAGGGACTGGAATTGCCTAGGCAATGGCAGGCCGAACTAAAGCTATATGCTGATGAGAAGGGCATAATATTTTTATCTACTCCTTTTGATTATGATGCTGTGGATGAATTGGAGACTCTTGGCGTAGAGGCATATAAAGTCGCCTCCTTTGAAATGGTGGATTTACCATTTTTAAAATATATAGCAAAGAAGGGGAAACCGGTAATTTTGTCGACGGGTATGGCTGATCTTGGAGAAATAGAAGAAGCGTTGGAAGCAATATATAGCCAAGGCAATGATCAAGTAATACTGCTGCACTGCGGTATAAGCTATCCGATGCCTTATGATGAGGTTAATCTGGCTGCTATGGATACGATGCGACAGGCATTTCAAGTGCCGGTGGGTTATTCCGATCATACGCTCAGCATAAGCGTGCCATTAGCTGCTGTAGCCAGAGGAGCCTGTGTCATAGAAAAGCACTTTACATTGGACAGAAATTTGAAAGGACCAGATCACCGTTTTGCTATAGAGCCGGATGAACTTAGCGATATGGTAACAGGGATACGCCAGATTGAATCCGCAATAGGCAGACCTATAAAAAAGCATACTCCCAGTGAAGAGATACACTATAGGCGCGGGAGAAGAAGTATCTTTGCTAAAGTGGATATACCCAATGGAACGGTTATAACTGCTGATATGCTTGCCATATTGCGACCTGGTATCGGCCTTAAACCTAAATACATTGATATAGTAATAGGTAGGGCAGCCAAAATGGATATAAAGAAAAATGACCCGATTACGTGGGATAAGATATAAAAGGTGAAAGGTATGAATAAAAACAAAGCGAAAGTCTTATGCGTTATACAGGCGCGTATGGGTTCTGAACGTTTGCCCGGCAAGGTAATGATGGATATTTGCGGCAAACCGGTGATAGCTCACGTCATCGAGCGTTTAAAAAAATGTAAGCATTTGGATGGTATAGTGTTAGCAACTTCTGCGAAAGAAGATGATAGAATACTGCTTGATGTAGCACAGCAATATGATATAGACGCTTGTGCCGGCAGCGAAAATGATGTGCTCAGCCGATATGTACAAGCCTCGCAAAGATTTCATGGAGACATAATTGTGCGCGTAACGGGTGATTGTCCCCTTATAGATCCATACATAGTTGATCAACTGATAACGGAATTTAAACAATGCAATTGCGATTACATGCGCTTAGATGTACCGGATACGTATCCGCGAGGTTTGGATGCAGAAATTTTCACTTTTGAAGCATTAAAGCGTGCTAATGAGCGAGCCGGCGGTAACGGCAAATATAGGGAACATGTTACGCTGATAATGTACAGGCAGCCGCAATATTTTTCAATATGCTGTAAAAAAGCGCCACCTCACTTAACGCGGCCGCAATACCGGTTTTGCGTAGATACGATGGAAGATTTTAAATTAGTGGTATCTATATTTGAAAACATTTATAAACCGGATAGCTTTATACGAGCAGCTGATATAGTGAATTTTCTTGATAAAAATCCATCATTGCTTGCTATTAATGCTTCCATACATCAGCGGATCTAATATAAGGATGACTCTTATGAACATAGCTATTCGTGCTGACGGCGGATATAATATAGGCATGGGGCATATCATGCGCTGCATGGCTTTGGCTCAAGCGCTGCGGGATAAAGGCTGCAACGTATGCTTTATAACGCGGCATGATTCGAGCGTAGAAGCTGTGCTGAAGATGCGTTTAGGCAGTGGTATTAACGTTATACCGATAGAAAGCCATGATGCTCTTAATAATGAATTAGAACAATTAAGCAAGATAATACATCAATATGCTATAGATGCGTTGGTAGTAGATCACTATGGAGCAGACCAGGCTTATCTGATAGAGACAAAAAAGATGGTCGATGAGCTTCTAACCATAGATGACTTGAACTGCTTTACCTTTCCATCTGATATAGTGATAAACGGCAATATATATGCGCCGGATATGGAGTACAGATCGCTATATGGCAATACGAAGTTTTTACTTGGACCGCAGTATTTGCTTATGCGCCAGGAATTCCGTAACCTGCCAAAGCGATGTGTGAATGATAATGTGGAGCGCATACTGATTACCATGGGCGGTAGCGATTTAATGGGCCTTACTGCGAAAATCTTAAGGGCATTGCGGGGAATAGGGGGTGATATAGCTATTGATGTCGTGATGGGAGCAGCTTCTAATGACAAAGATGCTGTTGAAATGGAAGTTTCGCGTACGTCCAATGTAAATCTTTTGTACGATGTGGATGATATGGCTGAGCTCATGTTTAAAGCAGATCTGGCTATATCAGCTGCAGGTTCAACGCTGTATGAATTGGCTGCATGTGGTGTACCCGCCATAACTTTGATACAGGCCGATAACCAGGTGGCAGGAGCGGAGGGTATGGCCAAAGCTGGTTGTGCAGTGAACCTGGGATGGGGAGATAGGGCGGACCTAGCCGATATGAAGCATGTTATAAAGATGTTGACGGAGGATAAAATAAAGAGGCAGTGTATGGCCGATATAGGGCAATCGATAGTTGATGGTCTAGGTGCAATGAGATGTGTTAAAATAATTATGGGCTGACCGAAGAAGAAATTATGGCAGTAATATGAGGTGCTGGCAGTTTGGATAAACAGCGCAAAGCTGCTCCAACGATTGAACATCAAATAGGGCAAGAGGGGATAGTAATTTATGGGTAATAAAGAACGTGCGCAGGAATGGAAGCGATTTGCAGAAATGGACTTAGATGCGGAAAAATATCTCAAAGGAAGGGAAAGCAGGTACCGTACCTTTAAACCCATATAAAGAAGCGGCCGATGTGATGTCACATCGGCCAAATATATTATTTAAGGCCCATCGCCTGCATGTTACGCAAGCTTATAGTCAAGCTTTCGAACGGATCACGCCTGCATATATCCTGTTCCACTATGTACCATAGCACGCCTGTTTCTTTACAGGCATCCAATATGGAAGGCCAATTGAGATTGCCTTCTCCCACCTCAAACATGGCTTGTTGCCCGTTTACGATGCCCATATCCTTGAAGTGGACCAGAGGCATGCGGCCTTTGAGCTTTCTTATCCAGGCTGCCGGCTCGGCACCACCATGCTGTATCCAATAAGTATCTATTTCGCCGGTTAAATACTGGGGATCGCTCTCCCCATAGATTATATCCAAGCCAGTCTTGCCATCGAATTTTTCCAGTTCAAAGCTGTGATTATGATAGCCGAGTACCAGCCCTGCAGCGGCAAACTTCTTTCCGATCTCAGCAGCTTCCTTTGCAAATCGATTATATCCTTCCGCACTGCGGTAATCACTCGGCAATGCTGCTATGGCTACATATTTGCAGCCAAGTATCTTATGTTCCTCTATGACTTTGTCTGTTTGATTACGGGCTTCTTCTAAAGATACGTGAGAAGCACAGGCCGTAAGGCCCTCTGCATCGAGTATCTTTTTGAGCTCGTTCACATCGATAGGACCTAGAGCAGAAAGTTGTACAGCTTTATAACCTATTTCCCGTACCTTCTTCATGGTCTTAGCTATATCCTCAGAGGTCTTAGTAAACTCCCGAACAGTATATAATTGGGCAGCAATAACAGTATCCGACATAAAAAACTCCTCCTCACCGATTTCAAAGATTTCCATATGTACTTTACTCCATATACTTTACTCCTGTTTAGCCTTATTTGCAAGGCATTTTTACGGATAGGTCAACCGTTATCATTTAGAATATATTGCCATAGCGTTTTTGCTACTGGTAAGGCGTCATGACTGCCTGAAGAAGCATCTTCTATGCTTACAGCTATTACGGCTTGAGGATTGTCGGTCGGTCCATAGGAGATAAACCACCCGATAGGAGGCTTGCTCTTGTCGCTGCTGATCTCAGCCGTACCTGTTTTGCCGGCCAATGATACGCCTGACAATTTAGCTGCATGTCCGGTGCCGGTCGGTTGCTCTATAACGTCTTGGAGGAATAGCGTAATAGTTGATAAAGTTTGAGGTTTAATGCCGGTAGATAGCCATACAGCAGGGGAGTTCTGTTCTATAATGTTACCGTCTTCATCCTGTATCCGTGATACTATCAGAGGTTTAGGCAACATACCA
Source organism: Mahella australiensis 50-1 BON (assembly GCF_000213255.1). Lineage (NCBI taxonomy): Bacteria > Bacillati > Bacillota > Clostridia > Mahellales > Mahellaceae > Mahella > Mahella australiensis. The sequence goes on along the minus strand of NC_015520.1, from coordinate 1,649,724 downwards.
CCGTTGGCAAAAGCTGAATATACCATGGACATATGCAAAGGCGTTGTTATAATCTCTCCCTGTCCATAACCTGAGTCAGCTAATGATATATCGTCTTTTATATTGCCATCGGACGATAATACCGGCTTAGTTACAGATAAAGGAAACGGTATGCTTTGGCCAAAACCAAATCGTTTAGCATAATCCAGTATTGTATTTTTACCCATCCTTAGCGCTATTTGCGCGAAATATATATTATCTGACCATATCATGGCATCGTGCATATTGATGGCTGGTTTACCGGGCCTTTCCACACGAGTTACATAATAATTACCCCATAAGCTTGATGCCTGCCATTTGCCCAATGAGGTATCTATAGTTTCATTAGGGTCGATGATACCGCTATCTAAACCTGCCACAGCTGTTATAGGCTTAAAAGTAGAACCAGGAGGGTATGATGAACGTATGGCCCGATTAAGCAGTGGCTTTTGAGGATCTTCGTTTATAGTTTTCCATTGCTCAGAGCTCATACCCAGAGAAAACATATTGGGATCAAAATTGGGGTGGCTGGTTATGGCTAAAATTTCTCCGCTTTTAGGTTTCATTATTACTGCAGCACCTTTTTTGTCAGCCATGGCTTTTTCTAATTGTTGCTGAAGTTCTATGTCTATAGTCGTATATATATCAGATGCATTTTGTTTAGAGCGTTGGCCGACTTTGTATTTTTCATTTCCTTGTTCATCCACAATGCTTATAGTAAATCCGGGGATACCTGATAATACCTTGTTAAAAGCAGCTTCCAGGCCACTTTTGCCTATTTTGTCACCTGCTTTGAGTCCTTTATTTTCCGGTTTAGCCAGCTCTTCCTGCGAGACATCACCAACGTATCCTATTAATTGGGCCATAGCTGATTTATATGGATAGACGCGATCTGTTGCTTTAGATATCATGACGCCCGGTATAGTTAATAATTTTTGCTTTATATCATCCGATGTATCGGCAGGGAGCAAACGTATGGGTACAAATAAGTCCGGCTTGACCCATGACTGAGTATATTTAGCTTTTATTTCTTCAGGCTGCATGAACAGTAACTGTGATAATTGTTGCTGTAAGAACGACTCATCTTTTATTTTACCGGTTACCACTCCTATAGATAGTACTTCGCCCTGTGTGGCCAGAGGCGTGCCATTTCTGTCAAAAATAATGCCTCGTTCAGGCTGTTGCCGCGATACCTTCACCTTATAATTTGCAGCCAATTTAGGTAGTATTAGGGTTGAATCCCATTCTATACCCCATATTTTATTATTTCTACTTAATTGTATCTTATATGAAAAAGCCATACTGCCTACTGTAGAGGTTTGGAATGTAATATCCACTGGAATCAATGCTGTATTTTTGTCGGCGTATGAGATAGACGGAGTATCTATTTTGTATTCCATAGACTGCAGGCCAATTCCGTTGAAAATATTTTTATACCGTTCTACAAAGGCTTGCTTATCAACAGATACCTTGGCATCAGTGGTCAACAGCTCATACATATCGGCATACTGCTGATTTTGCCACAAAGATAAAAAATGCTGTGCGATTTTTTCAGGTTTCGATTGCGCATCACATCCGCTTGACACTAATACTATTGCTAAGAAAAGTGTTATATTTATCAGAAATAAATGTCTCTTTGACACGTACATGTTTATTTCCTCCGTAATGATTTCTTATATAATTTTATATCTAAAAATGATAAATAGCAAATTATATTGGTTCTTGACTGCGATTCGTAATATATGACTTAAATGGGGATATAAAGCGATGCAAATGATATAAAGCCGGAGAGCGCCTTGAAATATTGCGTAGACGTACTCAATGAGTGCAGCGCAGAGCAAGCGTAGGTCGGGCATGTATGCCCGACCAGCCGCGTAAGCAAATAGCCTGAAGCCGGGAGCAGCTAAGCGTACAAGAAGCGTTCTTGTCCTGCGAAGGCTTTAGGCTATCGCGTAGCGAATTGCCGGCGTTAGCTTGCTCAAGCGAAACGAATTGTAAGTACGCAATCATTACGTGGCATAAGGCTTGACATATATGCCGAGCGGGCTTTTGAAGCGTAGGACCACAGCAATCTTTGATTGCGTAGTGGTCCAGCTTCACAGCCGTAGCGAGGTATATATGTCAAGCGTGTAGCGGGTGTAGGCTTTATATCATTGCATGCGCTAAACTTACTATATTACGAATCGAAGGTTCTTAAATGCCATTAGGAAAATATCATTGTAATGTGGTACAATAATGATGTTATATAAGTTATAGAAAGGGGAAGCGATTTGAATAAGAAGAAGATAGCGGTGTTATTCGGCGGCCGTTCGGGGGAGCATGAGGTGTCGCTTATGTCGGCCGTATCTGTACTTCGCAATATGGATAAAGATAAATACGAGCCGATTATGATAGGCATAACGAAAGAAGGGCGCTGGATGTTATATGAAGGCGCTTTAGAAGATATAGAAGAAAATAGATGGCAAATATCAGCTCGGCCTGTTGTGCTCGCACCGGATCCATCATATAAGGGATTTATAGATATAAAGCGCGACTGCACTTTTATACCCGTGGATGCTGTATTTCCTGTGTTGCATGGGCCTCATGGAGAGGATGGTACAGTACAGGGGCTATTGGAATTGGCCGATATTCCATATGTGGGTTGCGGCGTGTTGGCATCGTCGCTGGCCATGGACAAGGTACTCTCCAAGGAAGTGTTTTTACGCCATGGATTAAGAGTGGCTGAGTATACCAGCACTATTTATGAACATTTTAAGGTCACCCCTAAGGTATTTGTATCAGTAGCTGAGACAAAGTTGGGTTATCCATGTTTCGTTAAACCTGCCAATATGGGTTCCAGCGTGGGTATTACCAAAGCTCATAACCGGGATGAACTGATGGAGGCTATAGAATTAGCGGGTAAATACGACCGTAAGATACTTGTGGAGGAATTTATCGACGGGCATGAAATAGAATGTGCTGTGCTCGGCAACGATTATCCGGAGGCGTCAACTGTAGGCCAGATCGTACCGTGCAATGAATTTTATGATTATAATGCCAAATATTTTGATGAAGGCAAGTCCGGATTGGTTATACCTGCCGATTTACCTATTGATGTCATGGAAGAGGTACGCAGGATGGCCGTCGAGGCTTATAGGGCTTTGGATTGCGCCGGCATGGCTCGCGTGGATTTCTTGGTTAAAAAAAGCGATAATACAATATACCTTAACGAAGTGAATACCATACCGGGTTTTACTAAAATAAGCATGTATCCTAAATTATGGGATGCCAGCAGCCTGCCTTACGATAAATTGATAGACCGTCTTATCGAGCTGGCTTTTGAGCGATATCGACTGCAGCGCTCAGGTTATTAAACAACTATTCTAAGAGAAGGGAATATTAAATTGGATAACAGACCTATAGGTGTTTTTGATTCAGGCGTAGGTGGATTGACTGTGGTAAAAGAGATCATGAAACAATTGCCTGCGGAGGATATAGTATATTTCGGCGATACGGCACGCGTGCCTTATGGCACGCGCTCACGCGATACGGTTATAAAATTCACATTACAGTCAGTGCGATTTCTTATGAGCCAGGGAATAAAGGCGGTTGTGTTGGCCTGCAATACTGCCAGCGCTATTAGTCTGGAGGTCGCACAACAACAATTCGATGTGCCGATACTCGGCGTAATAGAAGGCGGTGCCATAGCAGCGGTTCATGCCACAAAAAATAAGCGCATAGGTGTCATAGGTACCGAGGGCACCATAAATAGCGGTGCTTATGAGAGGGCTATAAAGCTGTTGGATGATAGCATAGAAACGTTTGCAAAGCCATGCCCTTTATTCGTGCCTTTGGTCGAAGAGGGATTGCAGGACAGTGAGATAGCATATATGGCTGCACGCGAGTACCTGTCTTTTTTTGAAGACACGGGCATAGATACACTGCTTATGGGCTGTACGCATTACCCGTTGATGGCGAATACCATAAGAAGGGCCGTGGGGACAGGTGTGAAGTTAATAAATCCGGCCGAGAAAACAGCTTTAATATTGAAGCGCACTTTGCTGCAAATGGATATATTGAACGATGGGGCTAAACATCCTCGATACCGTTATTTTGCCAGCGATGATGGGGAGAGATTCAAGAAGATAGGCAGCAGCTTCCTTGAGTGCCATATATCATGTGCCAGTAAGATAGATATAGAAAGGTATTGACGATGGCAGACCCTATACAGTATATAACCGAACAGATAATAGCAGTGCTGAACAGGGCTTTAACTGCTGCTCGATCCGATGGAAGTATAACATGTCGAAATGCATACGAGGTAAAAGTGAATAAGACTCGCGATATAAAATACGGGGATTTTTACACAAATATGCCTATAGAAATGGTGCGGCTAACGGCCAGGCCTTCTGATTATATAGCGCGAACCTTGCTGGAGCATGCCGATATATCTGGCACATACATAGACCGTATGGAAATAGCAGGCTCCGGTTTTATAAATATATTTCTAAAACCGAAATGGTTCTACGATGTGCTGACATTGATATTAAAGGAAAGAGATGAATACGGTAGGGTGGACATAGGCGACAACCGTAAGGTTTTAATAGGTTTTCCAGATATAGATATGTATTCTATCGTATGGGGGGATTGCGTTGCCAATATATTAGAGACGGCAGGATATGAGGTCTTAAGGGAGTGTTATGTGAATAGTCATAAGAGTATGCGAGAGATTAATGATGAGATAGTTAACTTGAGACTGTATGGCGTAGTGCTTTCATCATGGTTTTACGAGCAACAGTTGTATGATTCAGACTTGCAAGAAACTATAGAAGAACTGGATATTATGGGTTATGTAAGGCATGAAGGTGATGATATGTGGTTTACGACAGATACGCATGGTGCATTGATTCTAAAAGAAGGCAGATTTACAAATATTGCTATGCGTATGGCCTATTATCGAAGGAAGATATTCAAAGAAGGGTATGACCTGATAATAGAAATAGGGGATAGAGCATCGGCCGATACATTTGAAACGGTGCGCGAGGCTATGATCTGTTTGGGATGTGAACTCGAGCATATGGAATATTTGGTATCTCCAGATTATAGCCACTTATTAGAGAATATTGGCAGGGATGCGCTGCGTTTCTTGCTCAGCAGTTCGAGAGATAAGGAAGACGACGATAGCCTTTTTGAGGTACAATATGCATATGCGCGCATTTGCAGCATATTGAGGCATATGGATCCGAACAGATTGGCATTGATGCCGCCCGAGGAGATAGATTTTTCTATGTTGCGCCATCCTGCCGAGCAGGCGTTAATGCGCTGCTTGCCTGATTTGCCTCATAAAGTAAGACTGGCAGCTCAGTGCAGGCAGCCGGCCATTTTAACTGATTATCTCGTGGATGTTGCTGATCTATTTCATAAGTTTTACGATGAATGCCGTGTGCGTATAAATAATAACGACCTTATGTACGCACGATTGGGTTTATTAGAGGCTGCACGCGTAGTGTTGGCCAATGGATTATATATATTAAATATAGATGCGCCTGAACGCCTTTGCTGATTATTGCCAAATAGGTTTTTACCATATATAATATATATAGGCAGCAATTATAATTGTTGTCTAATACAAAACAATGGGAAGGGGTTTGTTAATGTATTTAAAAAAGGCCTTTAGATTGGTTTCCAAAAATCTCGTATTGATAGTACCGGTGTTAGTAACAGGGCTTATATCGCTTTTTATATCTAACGAGTATATGCAGAGTGTGAGCAATATCAGTACAGTAGTTGACCCAAATGTAGCTATTGAAATGATGGGCGATATAATGGGGTCATTGGCTTTATACGGATTGGTTATGGTCATAGTAATCTTATTAATGCAAACGGGTCAGGCCGGTATGATAAAACAGGCCTTATTGAACGGGCAGGCTGGGGTTTCAAGCTTTATACAGGGCATAAAGCGGTATTTCTGGCGTTTTGTCGGACAATTATTGCTTCTTGCAGCTATGGTCATAGCGGTAACAGTAGTAATAAGTATTATATTGGTGGCCTTGCTTGCCGGCTCGGCATTTGCTAATTTGGTAAATGATCCGGCAGCAATGGAACAAGCTGCTAATATAGGTATAGGTGGAGTAATAGCTATAGTGGTGATAGCTATAGGTGTGCTCATAGGGGCTATATTCATTATGTTATGGCAGCCGGCCATGGTCATAGACGATGTAGGGGTATTCGAAGGGCTGCGAAGGGGTGCAAAAGCGGTTTCACATCATTTTTGGAGCCTGATCGGTGCTGTATTACTTATAAATGCGATAATAATTGGTATAAATTTGGGAGCAAATTATCTCTATGCCGTCATTACGGGCAATTCTATTAAGGATATTTCTGTAGTCAATTATATGAGCATACTAGGGACTCTTATAAACTCTTATTTATCTGCAGTTTTAATGGCATATCTATTCATAATATATCATAACTTCCGTCCTGGGAATACCGATTTGCAGCCTATAGAGGATGGGACGGTAAACATACAGCCAATAGATGATGAACAAAATCCACCCCAGCCGTTTGATCTGCCCCCGGATGACAACAATAACTAATCGGCAACTGGATCGGATGGATGTGCAGAATAGTGCTTGGGCAGGCGTACTATAAATTCGGTACCCCTGCCTAGCTCACTATTCACATCTATGGTACCATTCATGGACATTACCACATGCTTGACTATTGCTAGACCGAGGCCAGTGCCTCCCATGTTGCGGGAACGGCCTTTATCCACGCGATAGAAACGCTCGAACAGTCTTGGCATATGCTCTTTTGCTATGCCTATGCCGGTGTCTTTTACACTTATAAAAGCGTCTTCGCCTTCATCTTTAATCGTTATTGTTACCTTTCCGCCCGAGGGAGTATACTTGATAGCATTGTCTATGAGGTTGAGCATGAGCTGGTGCATCCTGTCTTCATTGCCGTCTATTTTCATGTCGGTGGCCTGATCATAAAATGTTACATCAATATTTTTGGTTTTAGCCGAGGAATCCACCATATCAAGTATATTGACTATGAGTTCATGCAAATTGATCGGTTCTATAGAGATATTGCGATCCTGACTTTCTAGGCGCGACAGGGTGAGGCTGTCGTTTATAAGGCGGCTCATGCGATCGGCTTCTGAGTCGATGATAGTCAAAAATCGCCTACATGTTTCACGATCGTCCATGGCTCCATCCAACAATGTTTCTGCAAAACCTTTTATCGAAGTGAGAGGCGTCTTTATTTCGTGCGACATGTTGGCTACTAGTTCAGCCTTAACCTGATCCAGACGTTTTAACTCGGTAATATCTTCCAGCGATATAACAGCGCCATTTACGCGGTTATCCACTTTAAGGGGTGATATGGATACCCTAAGTATAAGCTCATTGCCCGTCGAAAGCTCTATATCGGAAGACAAAGGTTCGCCATTTACGACCACATAACGCACAAGTGATTCCAAATGTGGATTGCGTATAGATTCCAATATATAACGTCCCTTTGCGCCCTCGGCGTCTATATCGAACATTTTGCAAGCCATATGATTGACGGCCTCGATATGTAAGCGCTCATTGACGGCGATCAAGCCTACTGTGGCATTAGCGAATATTGCCCTAAGCCTTTCGTTATTTTCCAACATTTCCTGCTGTCGATGCCCTATATCCTTATGCCAGCGTTCTATAGCATAGATTAAGAGCTGCAGGGATTGTGAACTGCTTATAGGCAGTTCCAGCGGTTGGTCAGCTCTGTGCTCGGATACTGCCTGGGCTATCCGTTCAACCTCTTTATTCCACTGACGCTGTTTATATAAAAGATAGATAGCAATGGCGGCTAGTATGCCAGCCAATGTTGATACATATACCAAAACCAATACACCTCTATCTATTGTGTACAGCAGCCTTCACAAAATCCCTAAAGAGGGGATGGGCTCTATTTGGCCGTGATTTAAACTCGGGATGGAATTGTACGGCTACGAACCAGGGGTGATCTTTAAGCTCTATTATCTCTACTAAGCGGTTATCCGGCGACGTACCAGCTATAACCATGCCGTGCTGTTGCAGTATCTCTCTGAATGTATTATTGAATTCATAACGATGCCTGTGGCGTTCGCTTATCATAGACTGCCCGTACGCTTTTGCAGACAGCGTACCGGTTTTCAGGTTGCATGGGTAGGCCCCTAGGCGCATGGTGCCGCCCTTATCAGCTATTTGCTTCTGCTCCGGCATAAGGTCTATAACGGGATATGGCGTGGACGGATCGAATTCTGTGCTATGCGCTCCTTTTAATCCCGCAACATTTCTGGCAAATTCTACAACAGCCGTCTGCATGCCGAGGCATATGCCGAGGTACGGCACTTTATTTTCTCTTGCGTATTGTATGGCTATTATCTTGCCGTCTATGCCGCGATCGCCGAAACCGCCTGGCACCAATATGCCGTCTACATCCGCCAACAATTGTTTTGCTGTTTGGTCATCGACTGATTCGGCATGAACCCATTTTATATTTACTTTAACGCCGTTGGCTATGCCGCCGTGGCATAAAGATTCCACTATGCTTAGATATGCATCGTGCAGTTCGATATATTTACCCACTAGACCTATTGTAATTTCATCAGATAAATTATGAAGCTTATTTACCATATGTTGCCACTCGGTCATATCCGAGGGCTGACATTTTATACCTAAGTCCTTTATAACCACATCGGCCAATCCTTCTTTTTCTAAAAAAAGCGGCACATCGTATATATGATCTAAATCGGGGTTTTGGATAACGTGATCGCTCTTGAGGTTGCAGAATAAGGCTATTTTATCCTTCAAATCCTGTGACAGTTCTTTCTCCGAGCGACATACGATTATATCGGGTTGTATGCCTATACTGCGCAGTTCTTTGACGCTATGTTGCGTCGGTTTGGTCTTTAACTCGCCTGTTCTTCCCAGATATGGTACCAGTGTAACGTGTATGAACAATGAATTTTCATGGCCTATATCGCTCCTAATCTGGCGTATAGCTTCTAAAAAAGGCAGGCTTTCTATATCACCCACCGTACCGCCGATTTCAGTTATAACCACGTCCGGAGAATTATCTCTGCCTACCTTGTACACACGTTCTTTTATCTCGTCGGTTATATGCGGTATGACCTGTACGGTGCCGCCAAGATAGTCACCACGGCGCTCGTTATTTATAACCGTCCAGTATATGGTGCCGGCTGTAACATTGCTGTTATGAGATAGATTGACGTCTATAAATCTCTCATAATGGCCTAGATCCAGATCGGTTTCGGCACCGTCTTCGGTTACAAATACCTCGCCGTGCTGATACGGACTCATGGTACCGGGGTCTATATTTATATATGGATCAAATTTTTGAATTACTACATTAAGCCCTCGATTTTTAAGCAATCTGCCCAAACTGGCAGCGGTAATGCCCTTGCCCAGCGACGATACCACGCCGCCAGTTATAAATATATATTTAGTCGGCATAAACTCCTCCCACAAACAAAAATATCTTTATTATTCTATCCCAGCCGTTATATCATGTCAAGCTGCAAAAAAACGGCTAAAGATTTTTTTGTCGTGCTGAGAATTGAAGCCATATTATAGAGCAAACTATATATGATAAAATACGATAAAAGGCAGGGCTTTGTCATGTTAAAAAGCAAAAGGATGACTATATTCATTACAGCGCTGGTATCAGTAGCGCTCAGTTTCATAGTATTTACCCTATGGATGGGGTATAATAAGTCACCGGTGCAGCGCCCGCAGTCCACAGCTCAGGAAGAAGCATCGGCAGATGACGATAATGCTTTGGATGGGGTAACCCCTATAGTGCGAAAGGCAGCGCCGGCAGTGGTGGGTATATCCACTACAAGGGTGACAGAAACCGACATGTTCGGCAGAGCGCAACAGATGGTACAAGGTGTCGGCTCAGGCGTTATCGTCGATAGCGACGGTTATATATTGACCAATGATCATGTGGCGGGCGGCGAAGCGAAAAGCATAAACGTTGTGTTAAACGATGGACGTACAATGGAAGGCAGAACATTGTGGACTGATCCGGTATTGGATCTCGCGATAGTGAAGATAGATGGCAGCGGATATATAAATGCGGCGTTTGGTGATTCTGATACGCTAAAAGTGGGAGAACCGGCTATAGCCATAGGAACGCCTTTGGGCCTGCAGTTCCAACATACCGTTACATCGGGTATAATAAGCGCCTTGGACCGTACGCTGCAGGTAGAGGCTGATGGCGCCACAAATTTTATGGAGGACCTTATACAAACCGATGCGTCTATAAATCCCGGTAACAGTGGAGGGCCTTTAATCAACGCCAAAGCTCAGGTAGTGGGTATAAACACGGTTAAAGTAGCCACCGCAGAGGGTATGGGCTTTGCCATACCGATAAATATAGCCAAACCTATAGTAGAAAGGGTTATTGCCACCGGTACATTTACAGCGCCGTATATAGGCATATTTGCATATGATAGGGAAATAGCTAACTTTATACAGAATGGTCCTAAGCTGGAGCAGGGCGTGTATGTCATAGATGTTGACAGAGGCAGCCCGGCAGATAAAGCGGGTATAAAGCAAGGCGACATAATACTTTCGATAGATGACAAGCAGGTCAATACCATGTTGGCTTTGCGCAGGGCCATATATAGCAAAAACATAGGCGATACTGTAAAGATAGAAACTGTGAGCGATGGAAAGAAACAGGATGTGGGAGTAAGGCTGGCTTCCAAACCCAAACAGTGACTATTCAGCGCCTCATGTTCTTACGGTCGAAACCATGAATGAACCGATATCGCACTTAAATCACCAGATAGCGAGAGGTTATCGACGCTGTGGAAATTCGCGAAACGAGCCTTAGTTTCACCGATATCCAAAGCATATGAGCCGGAGGCTAATCAGTTACCAAGCCTGTGAGGTAGCTGAATAGCCTCCGGTCTATGATTACGTTATGGTTCAGTTTCCCAGGCGTAGCAAAACATATATGCCGAACCGGTAGCGGGAAAACGTATAAGCTCAGGCCATCATGCCCACGAACTCGTCGAACATATAGGCTGAATCGTGTGGACCGGGGCTGGCTTCGGGATGATACTGTACGCTTATTATTGGGTATTCATTGTGCACAAAACCCTCAACGGTGTTATCGTTCAGATTTATATGGGTTACGGTGGCTTGTTTACAGAAATCGTCGCGCAAGGCATAATTGTGATTCTGCGATGTGATGTATACGCGACCTTTGTTGAAATCCTTGACCGGATGATTGCCGCCATGATGGCCGAATTTCAACTTATAGGTCTGGCCACCTAACGCCAGTCCTAGCAACTGATGCCCGAGGCATATGCCCATTATAGGCTTTTTGCCGATAAGGTTTCGTATGGTCTCTATAGCATAGGGTATATCTTGAGGGTCACCAGGGCCATTGGATATCAATATGCCTTCGGGGTTTAGATCCAGTATTTCTTTGGCCGAAGTATGGCATGGCACCACATATACATCGCATCCGCGTTTGACGAGCGAACGTGCTATATTCTCTTTCATGCCCATATCCATTACGACTACACGATGTCCCGGGCCTTCTATATGCCTGGTTTTCTTTACGGATACCATATCCACCAGATCTCGCTTTACAGTGCCGATATTTCTGGCTGTTTCGGCTAACGCTTGGACGTCGAAACTTTCGGTTGATATAACGCCGTACATGCTGCCAAAATTCCGTATGTGCTGCGTTATCTGGCGAGTATCGACGCGATGGATCCCCATTATGCCCCAACGTTCGAAGTACTGGACCGGATGTATTGTGCAGCGCCAGTTGCTAGGATAATCGCACAGTTCTTTTATTATAAAACCCTCTACATGGGGTTTATAGGATTCAACATCTTCTTCATTCATACCGTAGTTGCCTATAAGGGGGTAGGTCATGACCACCATTTGTCCTTTATACGAAGGGTCGGTCAAAACCTCCTCGTAACCGGTCATGCATGTATTAAATACCACTTCGCCATGGGCTTGACCGGTCCTACCGAAGGCCTCGCCTTCAAAATAACTGCCGTCTTCTAAAACCAGTATGGCTTTTTTATTCTCCAATGCGATATCGCTCCTTTCAGGGCTTAAAAATAAAGGGCTATCATAGCCCTTATAAATATGCCTTCAAAATATTATCTAACATTTCTATCAACATGTCAATTTCATTTTTTGTAATTATGAGCGGTGGTATAAAACGCAGCGTGTTATGGCCGGCGCAATTTATAAGGAAACCGTTACAAAAGGCGGCTTTAACGATATCCTTACCGTTTATGCTTTGATCGAGCTCCATGCCCAGCATAAGGCCCTTGCCACGTACATCGGTTATAAAACCATATTCGGCCTGTAATTGTTTCAAACAATCGAAGAAGTATTGACCTGTTTGGGCAGCATAGTCGCTTAGCTGTTCATCCAGTATAGTTTGCACTACTGCCATGCCAGCCGCACATGCTAAAGGTCCTCCGCCAAAAGTCGAACCGTGATCGCCAGGTTCAAAAGCTGCTGCCACTTGCTCCTTAGCCATTACAGCACCCAGTGGTATACCGCCGCCCAACGCTTTGGCCGATGTAAATATATCAGGTTCTATGCCATAATGCTCATAAGCGAAAAATTTGCCGGTGCGGCCAAGACCAGTCTGTATCTCATCGAATATTAGCAATAAATCATTCTCGTCGCATAGCTTGCGCAGGCCTTTCATATAGCCGTTATCGGCCACAAATACCCCACCCTCGCCTTGTACCGGTTCTACCATGATAGCGGCTGTTGTAGGCGATATAGCCGATTCAACGGCTTCCAAGTCATTAAACGGTATATTTATAAATCCAGCAGGCATCGGTTCAAACGGTTTATGATATTTATCCTGTCCAGTAGCTGCCAATGTAGCCAGTGTGCGGCCATGGAACGACGCTTTGGCCGTTATTATCTCATAGCGCTCTTGTCCTTGATTGTAGAAATACTTTCGAGCCAACTTTATAGCCCCTTCGTTGGCTTCGGCACCGCTATTGCCAAAAAATACCCTGTCGCCACATGTATTTTCGGCAAGTATTTGAGCCAGCTTTGCTTGGCTTTCTATATAATAAAGGCTGGAACAATGTATAAGCTTCTTGGCCTGTTCGGTTACAGCATCGATCAGGGCAGGATGCGCATATCCCAAGGCATTAACGGCTATACCGGCTACAAAATCGATGTATGCTTTGCTGTTTTTATCGTATAGTACACAACCTTCTCCATGATCAAAAGCTACCGGCATCCTCTCGCCAAATGTATTCATATAATAGCGTTTATCCGCAGCAATTATTTCGCTTAAATCCACAGTCATTTCACCCCACATCTATTTTCGTATAATTATACATCATAATGAATAATTATGCAAATAAAATTGTTATCCAAATATATTTGAAAATATTGTAGAAATGTATTAAAATCTAAATATAAGCTTGGAAGGAGGGAAGGCGTTTTCGATCGCATGCGATTGAGTTTCGACCTGGAATAAATAATGGATGAAATCGGAGAAATCTTAAAACAGGCTCGAATAAACAAAAATATGACCATACAGGACGTACACGAGATTACCAAAATAATGCCGAGATACTTAAGGGCGATAGAAGAAGGGCAGTGGGATCTTCTACCCGGTACAGTGTATACCAGAGGGTATATAAGGAGTTATGCTGAGGCGGTAGGAGTGGATGGAGATTATCTTATAAGGCAATTCGACCGGCTATTGAGGGAACGTGCCGATAATAGTACTGACCGCGAAGAGCAGCATTTGGACAGCAAGACTGATACCACACTGCTGGAAGATACATCGGATTCTGCTGGTACCGGTTGGTGGTTAGTTGCTTTAATTGGAATAGTTGCCATTACTATAATTTTTTATTTTGTATTTGTGTGGCAGCCGGATACCGGTCAAAGCCCTGATACATCGCAGCCGCCGGTGGTAGATCAAACGCCTGAACCTCAATCCGAATCTGAGTCTGCGCCTCAGTCGGAGCCACAGCCTGAACCTGAACCCGAACAGCCTCCACAAGCGCAGTTGACGTTGTTGGAGCAAAAGGCCAACAGCGCCGTTTATACCATAGTGACCGATAAAGAGCGGTTTAGCGTTACCGTCTCGGCTACTGGTCGATGCTGGGTCAGGATAACGGCTGATGGTAAAAGAGTATGGGAGGGTACATTGGAAGCCGGAGGAACACATACGGCAGATGCAGCCAATAAGCTGACCGTAAGATTGGGATTTCCACCAGGTGCCGATGTAAAAGTCGAAGATCAAGTGCTTCCGCACGTAGATAGTAAAAATCCATATGAGTTTACTATACAGAGATAATGTATATTTAACATTTTCTTAATGATTTTTATGAGAATAAGTGATAAAATAATAGCGAAATTCTAAAATAGAAGAAGATGATGCGACAGGTGAATTTCATAAGCCCGACTAAGGGCAGGATGGATTTAGATGCTTTGTGCGATGATATCATGGAGTATGTGATATCCGATGAGGAAAGCGACTATAGGTTGATGATAGGAACCGATTCACAGGTCCATGCAGATGTGTGCTTTGTTACCGCTATAATAATATACCGCGAAGGTAAGGGTGGGCGCTACTTTTATAGAAGATTTTATCAAGCTCGCATACCTTCGTTCAAACAGCGCATATTTATGGAGGCCAATTACAGCCTCGAAGTGGCCAATCTTATAATGGAGATGCTCGATGCGCGCGGTTTAGGCAGTCTGAATGTGGAGATACATTTGGATGTGGGCAAAAACGGTAAGACGCGCGAAATCATAAAAGAGGTGGTCAGCATGATAACCGGGTGCGGTATGTGCGCTCAAATAAAACCTGATTCGGTAGGAGCCAGCAGCGTGGCTGATCGTTATACAAAAGCTATGTAATGCTGCTTGATATAAGCGGACTTAAAAGGGCAAGGTATATGCTTAAAAGCGTATGCTTGCCCTTTTGCGCTTTAAATTGCTTAATACAAATGTAAAACTTTTGTAACCAATTCCGATATATAGCATGGTATAATGGTTAACAGCATAGGAGTGGAAAATTTTTATGCCGAAAGAAAAACCTTTTTCAACTATGATGAGTCTTAATAATGGAATACAAATTGTTGGGAGGATGTTTTGTGAGCAAAAAGAGCTGTTTTAGTTTCCTAATAGTTATTGTAATGATCTTAGCGTTCTTAACATTACCGCTCGTAGCGTATGCCGATGGCGATGAGGTGATCATGGAAGTTGAAGTTGGATTCGACGGCCATTTCAATATACAACAATGGACGCCAGTGGTGGTGAATATAGAGAATAAAGGGCATGATATCGACGGGTGGCTGGAGGCCGATGCCGTTCAACAGGACGGTACGGCTGTAGCGTTTTCCACCAAAGCCGTAATACCACAAGGCTCAAAAAAGCGTATCACGTTCTATGTTCAATTTTCCACTGTTCAACGTGGCATGCAGGTTCGCCTTATGCAGCAAGATAAAGCGATAAAGCAGATAGAAGTAAAGAACCTGTATCCCATGACCGATAATCAGTATCTTATGGGTGTATTAACCGATGATAAAGACGCCTTAAATTACTGGTGGCAGAAACCGGGCAACAATGGCCTGTTTACATATCATGAAACCATTCACTTAAATGCCGAAAGCTTTCCTGATCGCAAAGAGGTACTCGATAATTTCGCTGTACTGGTCATAAATGATTTTGATACAGGCATGCTGTCGCAAAGACAGATCGATGCTTTGAATGCGTGGATAGATGGCGGAGGGCTGTTGATAATAGGCACCGGCCCAAGCGGTCAAAAAGTGCTGAGCGGATTTACTAATAAAGTAATACCGTTAAAGACAGGCGAAATAGTGAGCGTAGTTGAAATACCAGCTCTGGATGTTGTTTCGGGCGTGAAAAATCATAGCGACGTGCCGTTTCAATTGATGGATATTGAGATGGACGGAGCCGACGAAGTGGTTAAGGAGGGAGATAATTGTATTATCGCAAAACAGCGAAGTGGTGCGGGTTATATTTTCATATCGGCTTTTGATTTGGGCATTGAGCCCATAACCGGTTGGGCAGGCAGCCAAGCGTTGTGGGATAATCTTCTCGCAGAGCAACTCGATGCACAAAAGGCGACATATATGCGCAGCCCGGATTTACAGATACCGATTAAGCAAAATAAGTACCAGGGTATTCTTCAAGCACTTCAGAATATAAAGGCTATGGATATTCCGTCTATAAACGGTTTGATGGTATTGCTTTTAATATATCTTGCCGTCATAGGGCCTATAAATTATTTTGCATTAAAGCGTTTCGATAAACGGGAATGGATGTGGTTTACCATACCTTTGTTGGTGCTGGTTTTCTCCGGCGGTATATATGCTGCGGGGTATACGGTTAAAGGCGATGAGGTCATATCCAACACTATATCGGTTATAAATGTAAAAGGTGATGGAAATGCAGCCGATGTCGATAACTACGTCGGCGTATTTATGCCGCGCAAGGGCGATTATACTGTCAGCGCTGAGAAAGATGTGTTATTAGCAATAAACGGTAACAACGCGTTTGACCCATATGCGCAACCTTCCAATTCGCAAAGCGGAGATGCAGCGCGCATAGTACAGGCTAAAGTCGTGCAGGGCGATCCGGCATATATGGAGCTGTATAACGCAAACGTATGGACTATGAAGACATTTTCCATGAAAGAGGTAATACCTCAATTTAGCGGCTTTAAGGCCGATCTTTATTACCGAGACGGCAAGATATTGGGGATTATATCAAATGGCCTGTCTTATCCGGTAGAGGATATGGTCATCTTTACGCCCTATGCTTATCAGATAATAGGCAATGTAGCATCGGGCGAAACCAAGGATGTATCTATACAGATGCCGCTTTATATTTCATCCAATCAAAATGCACTTTATAACATGCTGGATAAACTATATCCGGATCCGTATCGCAATGGAAACCCCGGAGACCTTACGGATGAACAAAGGGAAGCGATGAATAGAAGGAGTATCGTTGAGAATATCGCTATACCAGGTTTTAATGGCCCGTATACAATGACGAATGGGCCAACTGTTGCAGCCTCATATCCAACTCCTATAGGATCGAACATTTCAGCCGACGGGGATTTTCTCAAAGTATTTGCATTTATAGAGCAAAAAATAACCGATGATATAAAGGTTAACGGTGAAATACCGACTACTGCTTATCATACGGGTGTAATAACGGGTGGTTTAAATGTGGATTTTGAAAGGGATGGAATAGTAAGCGTACCGCCCGGTGTTATAAATGCGTATATTGACTATGACAAGTCCGGTAGCGTTGCGATGAATGACAACGGCATAAATACAACTGTATTTATAGAGCGTGGAAGGGTAATATTTGGGTTTGATATAAGGCGATTTAAGGATGTCGACATAGATAAAATCCATATAAACGTGCCGGTGATGAACAAGGGACAGGGCTCGGCTATTAAACTGTTTATATACGATAACGATAAAAAGGATTACGTGGAATCGGGCGAAGGTTTATCCGTCAGCTCAACATCGTCGGGCTCTATAGATATAGAAGGCGATGCGGTTAACCGCTTTATAAACGATGGCGGGGTTATAGAGGTAGCCGTTGATTCTATGTATGGCGTGGAAATACAGATGCCTACCATAACCATAGAAGGGAGGAAGCGCTGATGCTTGTCGTCGAGGATCTTGTAAAGCGTTACGGTAGATTTGTAGCCGTCGATCATCTTAGCATGATCGTGGAGCGCGGGCATGTATTTGGATTTGTTGGCCCGAATGGTGCGGGTAAGACAACCACCATGAGGATAGCCGCCACATTACTGGCGCCTACGTCGGGCAGCGTTAGGGTCGCGGGATTCGATGTGATGGAGGAGCCTATAAAAGTACGCCGCAAGATAGGCTATATGCCGGATTTCTTCGGAGTATACGATAACCTGAAAGCCATGGAGTATTTGGATTTTTATGGTGCTTCATATGGCATTCCTTATAAAGAAAGGCAAAAGACCGCAGAGGGGTTACTCGATCTTGTGGATTTGGCCAATAAGCGCGACAATTATGTGGATTCGTTGTCACGCGGCATGAAACAGCGCCTTTGCCTTGCGCGCAGCCTCATGCACGACCCTGAATTGCTGATACTCGATGAGCCGGCGTCAGGCATGGACCCGCGAGCGCGCGTGGAATTGAAGAATATTCTCAAGGAGCTTAAAAATATGGGCAAGACCATATTGATAAGCTCCCATATACTGTCTGAATTATCCGAGATGTGCGACAGCATAGGCATTATAGAGCATGGCAGGTTGGTGGTGAGCGGCGATGTAAAGAATATAATGCAAACAGTATCGGGTAAAATTACGGTGAAGATAAAATTGCTGGGCGATATAGACAAGGCTGTAGGCGTACTTAAGCAGCAGCCATTGGTCAGCGACATATTTCAGGAGGACGATATGTTGGAGATCGGGTATAAAGGTAAGGACGAGGACCTATGGCCGCTTTTAAAAACCCTTGTGGCCAACGATGTGCCTGTAATATCGTTTAGCAAAACCGATGGCAATTTAGAGAAGGTATTTATGGAGGTGACTCAGGATGAAGAAATGGTTTAATAACCCGGTGCTGGTCAGCGAATTGAAGATACGCATGAGGAGCTGGCGTACAGTGCTTATGCTGGTGGGTTACCTGGCCGTTATGCTGGCAATAGCCTATCTGTTTTTCCAAACCAACATGCAGACACTATCGCATTATGGAGGTGTGAATATCAGCCGCAATCTCGGATTACAGTTGTATACGATTTTGGCGGTTATACAATTTATGCTCATAATCATACTTATACCTGCGCAGACGGCCGGCTCCATAAGCGGAGAGCGCGAGAAGCAGACGCTGGATCTGCTGTTGTGCACACCGTTGTCGTCCCTTGCCATAGTTTTAGGCAAGATGCTGTCGTCCATGAGCTTCGTGTTGCTTCTGACCATAGCGTCGATACCGCTTTTCAGCCTGGTATTCTTATTCGGGGGTATAGCGCCGATGGATATCGTCACGCTCTTTGCATTTTATCTTATAACGGCTTTCGCAGTGGGCAGTATAGGCATATTTTGTTCGGTGCTATTTAAAAAAACTGTAACGGCTACAGTGGCAGCATATATCGTTATATTTGCCCTCGGTATAATCACCGTATTGCTCAGCGCATATATGATGTCAGGGTTTGCAAGCAAAAATCAACATTTCAGCGGTGTGTACATACCATTTCCATTTTACTTAAACCCGGCGGTCGGTTTGTTCGACCTGCTGGGACGACAATCTGGAGGTGTCGGCGGAGTGGGACTGTTTCCTATGTTAGGAGTATCATCTGCTATGTATAATACCAGCGTTACGATGACAGGCAGTCTGTCTTGGATGGTGCAAAAGCTGGGCATATGGGGTACCAATTCTGTTGTTATATCGGTCATAGCGATTATTCTGCTGCTAATAAGCGCATGGGTTGTAAAGCCGGTGCGGGTATTGAAGATGCATTCGTCAAAATGTCATAGCGCCGATGCAGGTATGAATTGAGATGGCTGGTATGAGAGCGGCTATTGACGGCGATATTTACAGAGCTATATTGCCGCTGCGCAGGAGGATATCGCTCAGGAATTTCGTAAATTATGTTTTTCTGGGCTTTGTAGCAGCGCTTGTCCAGACTGTGATATGGGTTATCGCGTCGTTTTTTTACCCCATAATGGAATTGAATTTATATATACTGCTCGGTGGCGCAGCCGTCTTAGCTGTGTTTATGGCACTAGGCATGATATTCAAGCCATCTTTGACCAAGGTGGCTTATGAGATCGATGATCGCGGTTTGCAGCAGCGTGTTATAACATCTTACGAGCTGAGTGGCAGGAATGATGTTTTTGCAATACTTCAACGTCAAGATACTATAAAGCGCCTGAATCAGTTCGATCCAAAATCGATACCTTTATTGATGGTGTCCAAACGCCGACTGTATGCAGCTGCTGCCGCAACAGCGCTGTTGATCGCCCTCATGCTGATACCGAATCCGCAGGACAGAGTTATACGCGAAAGGGTGCGCGTTCAGGAGGCTATCGACAAAGGTTTGGCCGATATAGATAAAGCGGAGGATGAATTGGCACATGAGGTACAGATAAGCGATGAGCAGAAGCAGGATATAGCCGAGCTGTTGGAAAAGTTGAAGCAAGACCTCAAAAAGCGGTCGGATTATAAAGAGGCTATGAAGGAGATATCTAAAACTGAGGATGCACTCAAGGAACAGCTCGAGCAGGCAAGGGCGAATGAAATGCAATCCGTTGCCCAGAGCTTGGGTAAAAGCGCCGCTTCCAAAGCGTTGGCGGACGCTATAGAGCGTCGGGACGCCGAGGCTATCGAGTCGGAGATAGAGAAGCTGAAAAGCGTGCTAGGGCAAGGGTTGGACAAAGACGCCGCAGCCGATCTGCAAAAAGCATTGGCCGATGCCGCAGCCGCAGCAAAAGATCTACAGCTCAAGGGCGGACTACAAAACGCCGCCGACGCCATAGCATCGGATATTGCAGGCGGCACAGGTTTATCCGCGGCCGCATTGGACGGGCTGCAGGGTCAGCTTACGCAGATGGCCCAGGGAATATCGGGGGATCCGGCTGATATACAATATATGCTTCAGCAGATGAAAGGGCATATAGCCCAGGCGGCGGGCCAAGGCGATACGCAAATGGCATCATCGGGCAGCCAAGGTTCTCAAGACAGCGGTTCGCAGGGGCAAGGCGGGTCCGATGGAAACGCGGGCAGTGACTCGAATAATAAAGGTTCGGGCAGCGGTTCAGGTGGTGGTTCCGGTTCGGACAGCAATAGCTCGGGCAACGGTTCGGGAGGCGGCAGCGGTATAGGCGGCGGCCACACAAGCCAGGATGCAGGCTATAACGACAGCGGCGCATCGGGCGGCAGCGTGAACAAACCCGAAGGTGACGCCGATTCATATACAGAACACGAGCGCATATATGATCCGACGCGACTGGGTGACGGTGGAGAGACCAGCCATATAGCCGATAAACCTTCAGATAGCGGTGGCAGCCAGCAAATCGACGCGGGCAGCGGCGTGGGCAGCCTCGACGGCTTTATGCCGTATAACGAGGTGTTCGGCGATTATCAGAGTCAGGCGATGGAGAGCATGGAGCGCGGCGCGATACCGCCCAATATGCGCGAAATCGTCAGGCAATATTTCAGTTCGCTGGTAGAGTGAGGCGGCTTAACATATATCCTTCGCTACGGCTGTGAAGCTGAACCACAACGCAATCAGAGATTGCTGTGGTCCTACGCTTCAAAAGCCCGCTCCGGATATATGTTAAGCCTCATGTGAATCAACGATGGACGCCGAAAGCTTTATGCCTGAATTACAGATCAGATATGAAAGGGGTACATGATGGACGATATAAGTGCCGAGATGATAGAATCTTTCGCCGATAAGGTGAGATCCATAGAGAGCGAGATATCCAAGGAGATCATAGGCCAGCGCGACATAATACGCCAGGTGCTCATGACCGTTATAGCCGGCGGCAATGTTTTGCTGGAGGGCGTGCCCGGCCTAGGCAAGACCAGGCTGGTCAAGACGCTGGGCCACGTGCTGGACCTGAGCTTTAACCGTATCCAGTTTACGCCCGATCTCATGCCGGCCGATATAACCGGCACCAATGTCATAGTGAAGGACGAACAGGGCAATAACAGATTCAGTTTTCAAGCCGGGCCGGTATTCGCCAATATAGTGCTGGCCGATGAGATAAACCGTGCCACGCCCAAGACGCAAAGCGCGCTTCTGGAGGCCATGCAGGAGCATAGCGTGACGGTGGCCGGGCAGACGCGCGGCTTGCCCGAGCCATATTTCGTATTGGCCACACAGAACCCGTTGGAGCAGGAAGGCACCTATCCGTTGCCAGAGGCTCAACTGGACCGCTTCTTTTTCAAGCTGCTGGTAGATTTTCCTTCCCTCGATGAGCTGCACGCCATTATAGATCTGACCACTGCCGGCGATGAGATAACCGCGAATAAGGCGGCCGACGGCGACGTTATACTGCATTTGAGGGAGATAGCCCGGCGTGTACCCATAGCCCGTGGCGTACAGGATTACGCTCTAAGACTGGTGCTGGCCACTCACCCTGAGATAGACGGGGCGCCGGATGTCGCCAAACGCTATGTACGCTACGGATCCAGTCCGCGCGGCGCTCAGGCTATAATAGCGGCTTCCAAGGTCCGTGCGCTTATGGAAGGTCGTTATAACGTGTCGTTCGACGATATAAAGTATACGGCATATCCCGCACTGCGCCATAGGATATTTCTGAACTTCGAGGGCCTGGCCGAAGGCCGCACGCCGGACGGCATTATAGACGAGATAATAAATGCTTTGGCCGAATAGGGGATGACGCAGTGGCTCAGACGCTTTTGACTCAGGATTTTCTACATAAACTTGAGCATTTATCGCTGTCGGCGCACATGTTGGTTAAAGGCGATGCCGGTGGTAACCGCAAATCCGGCGCTAAAGGTAGCTCGGTGGAATTCTCGGATTATAAGGAATACGTACCCGGCGATGATTTCCGGCGCATCGACTGGAATGCTTACGCGCGCTTTGAAAGGCTTTTTATCAAGCTTTTCACCGAAGAGAGGGAGACCGTCGTTACCGTCTTTCTCGATTGCAGCAAATCCATGGACTGGGGGCAGCCCAACAAGGGATTTTTCGCAAAGCAGATAGCCGCGGCCCTCGTGTATATCGCGCTGTCCAATTTCGACAGGGCGGCGGTGTCGGCGGTGAATCAGAAGGCGCGGGCGAGCATGAAGGCCCTTTCGGGCAAACAATCCTTTTGGCGCGCGCTCAGGTTCATAGACGATATCGCTTTTGACGGCAAGACCGGCCTGTCGGGCGCTATAAAATCATATGAGGGGCTGGGCTCAAAAAGCGGCATATCCATCATATTGACCGACCTTTTTTCCGAAGACGGTTACAAAGATGGGATAAAATACCTGCAATACAAAAAACAGGATGTTACCATAATACATATACTGGCGCCTCAGGAACTGGAGCCGCCGTGGCAGGACAGCGTGCGGCTGCTGGACATAGAGGGCTATGAATACCGTGATATCACCATAAAACAGGACGTGCTGTCGGCTTATAGGAAGGCTTTGGACGATTTTATCGACGATAACCGCCGGTTTTGCTATGAGCACGGCGTGCATTATATCCCTGTCAGCAGCGCGGCAGGTGTGGACAGGGTTATATTCGACAACCTTTTCAAAATGGGGGTTGTGAGATGAACTTTATCAACCCGTGGGGTCTGTTATTCGGGCTGTCCATTCCAGCTATAATACTGCTTTACCTGCTCAAGCAACAGCATGAAGACGTGGAGGTATCCAGCACCTTTCTGTGGAGGATGGCTTTGAAGGATGTGCAGGCCAGTCAGCCGTGGCAGCGCTTTAAAAGAAACCTGCTGTTACTGCTCCAGCTTTTGGCCGCGGCCGTTATGACGCTTATGATAGCCAGGCCTTATTTGGCATCGCAGGCTCAGGGTTACGATTATGTGGTCATACTGGATGCATCGGCCAGCATGCGGGCCGTCGATGTCAAGCCTAGCCGCTTCGACAAGGCCAAGGGGGAGATAGATAAGCTGATAGATGGTTTGTTGCCTAAGGAGCATATGAGCATCATAACCGTTGACGGCAAGGCCCGCATAGCCGCCAATTGGTCGTCGGACAGGGCAGTGCTCAAGGATGCGCTCAACGGCTTAAAACCCGGTAACGCGGCCGATAATATGGATGACGCCGTATATCTGGCCCAGGCCATGCTAAAGGAGCGCAAGGATGCGCGCGTTTATATATACAGCGACAAGCCGTATGGCTTTGACGATAAGGCGTATCAGTCGGTGGTCATACGCGGCGATCCGATTAACAGGGCGGTAGCGGGCGTCAGCTATACCGCGGCCGACGACGGCATAGCTGTGTTGTCCAAGGTAGCCAACTTCGGCGGCGACGCGACGCTGTCGGTGGAGTGCCTGGCCGATGGTAAGACAATAGATGTAAAAGAGGTAAACATACCAGCAGGCGAGGCAGCCGATGTTTATTGGAACGATATACCGGATAACGCCGGCATCATAGAGATACGCATATTGAATGAAGATGACCTCATGGCCGACAACGCCGGATGGGCTGCCATACGCGCCGCCGATAAAGCCAAGGTGCTGCTGATCACGCAGCGTAACGCCTTTTTGGAAAAGGCATTGAGCCTTAGAAACGATATAGAGGTATTTAAGACAACATATGATCAGGCGGGCGATATGAGCGGCTACAGGCTGTATATATTCGATGGCTATATGCCGGCAGAAACGCCCAAAGACGGCAATATCATAGTATTCAATCCCAAGGGCGAAAATGATATGTTGAAAGTCGGCGCCTCTTATGAACCGAGCGGCGTTAAAGCCCGGGATCTGTCGACATATGCTGATCTTATGAAATACGTCCGGCCCGAAGAATTTCATATAGCTAAAGCCGTGGATATAGAGGTCCCGACGTGGGCCGACGTGTTGTTCGGCGATGAAACCCATCCGCTCATGCTGGCGGGTGAGCAGGATAGCAGGCGCATAGCGGCGTTTGCGTTTGACCTTCACGACAGCGATATGCCTCTTAAGATGGATTTTCCCATACTCATGCAAAATGTGTTGGCATGGATGCTGCCGCCGGTCGTGGACAACGATGTGCAGATTTATGCAGGCAGCGACGTCGACATAAACCCGCTGCCGCAGGCCGAGAATGTAAACGTCATAACGCCGTCGGGCAAAACCGTGGCAGTGGCGCCGCCATTCCCGCCGGCTCCTTTCGCTTATGCCGATGAGGTGGGCGTGTACACCGTCGAGCAGCGGTGGAACGGTGGCTCAGCCAAAGGGTATTTTACGGTGACCATACCTACGGAGCAGGAGTCCGATCTTGCGGCGGATGGTAAGTCATATGCTCAAGCGCCATCTCAGCAAACCGGCGCAAATCCTGTATCGCGCACCGAATTGAAGCCTTATCTGGCATGGCTCGCATTGTTGTTAGTACTCATAGAATGGCAGGTATATCAACGTGGCTATTGATTTCATAAACCCATGGCTGCTATTGCTGGTGGTGCCCGTCGCGGCTTTTATAATATGGGCGTCGCGGCATGGCCGCCGTACGAGAAAAGACAGGTATGTCACGGCCATACGCATGGTCATAACGATGCTCATAATACTCTCTTTGGCCGGATTCAGCCTGAAGGTGCGCAGCGATGAAACGGCCGTGGTGTTCGTAGCCGATCTCTCGGCCAGCATGTCTGGAGCAAAGGATGCTATGGCTGACTTCATAAAGCAATCGATGGAGTTTAAGCCCGAGGGGTTTAAAACCGGCGTGTTGGCATTCGGCAAAAACGCTTTGGTGGAGCAGTCTATAGCTGACGAAATGAATTTCAGACAGTGGGAAACCACGCCCGATGTCAATCATACCGATATCGACAGCGCCCTTCAGACGGCCGGCGCCATAATGCCGGGCGACGCCGGGAAACGCATAGTGCTCATGACCGACGGCAATCAAAATACCGGCGACGCCGTAAAACGGGCGATGGCGCTGGCACAGCAGGGGGTGCGCGTGGACGCCGTTTTTCTGGACAGCATGCCCGAACAAGAGGTGCAGATAACATCATTGGATATACCGTCCGAGCTTTATGAAGGCCAAAGCTACGACATAAGCGTGGCGATAGACAGCACGGTCAATGCATCGGCTGTTTTGAGGCTATACGCTGATCGCCAACTCATCGGGCAGCAGGATGTGCAGATACAGAAAGGCGAAAATAGGTTTATATTTAAGGACAAGGCTGATACCAGCGGCATAAAAACATACGAGGCCGAACTGCAGACGGATAAGGACGGTGTGCTTCAAAACAACCAGATGGACGCTTATGTTAATATAAAAGGCGTTCCTACGGTGGGAATAGTGGAAGGACAGGAGGGCGAAGGCCGCGAGATTATAAAGATATTAGAGGCGGCCGATATAAAAACGACTTTGTTCACTCCTCATACGTTACCATCGGATCTGGAGGAGCTGAGGAAGTTTCAGGCCCTTATACTGTGCGACGTATCGTTCGACGATATCGGAGAGGAGAGGATGCCGGCCATAGATTCCTTCGTCAAGGTATTGGGCAGGGGGATGCTGGTCAGCGGCGGCGATAACAGCTATATGCTCGGCGGCTATATGGGCACGCAGCTTGAGAAAATGCTGCCGGTCGATATGGACCTGTCGAAGAAGGCCGATATACCCTCATTGGGATTGGTACTGGTCATCGATAAATCGGGCAGCATGACCGATGGGCAGTACGGCATAACCAAGTTGGAGATGGCCAAAGAGGCAGCCATACGATCTACCGAGGCGCTCCGCCCCACCGATTCGGTGGGCGTTATATGTTTCGACGATGCTGCGTCTTGGGTGGTCGGCATGCGGCAGGCTGACGATTTGGCCGAAATACAGGACAGCATAGGTACCATAAGGCCGGGCGGTGGCACCAATATGTACCCTGCGCTGGACCTGGCCTATAAAGCGCTCGAGGAGGCCGATACCAAGCTGAAGCATATAATTGTGCTGACCGACGGTCAGTCAGCGACCGGCGACTTTGACGGTATTGCTCACCGGATGGCCGAAGACGGCATAACGCTCTCATCGGTGGCTGTGGGTATGGACGCGGACAAAAACTTGTTGTCGCGCCTGGCTGAGATAGGCAACGGACGTTATTACTATACCGACGAATTCAGCAATATACCCAAGATACTTACAAAGGAAACCTATCTAGCCACGCAAAGCTATCTGCAGAACCGTACCTTTTATCCCACTGTAACCGGTTATTCGCCTATCATAGCTGATTTCCGATCGGGCTTTCCGCTGCTGCACGGCTATACGGCCACCACTCCGAAACCATTGGCTAACGTGGTATTGTCCAGCGACCGCTCAGATCCCGTATTGGCGCAGTGGCAGTACGGTTTGGGCAACGTGGTGGCGTGGACAAGCGATCTGCGCGGCGCATGGACGCAGGATTGGCTGACATGGGATAAAGGCGCCGAGTTCTGGCTTAACGCGGTGTCGAGCATACTGCCGTCGGACGAACAGTCAGCGGGTTTGATACAGGTGGAGCGCGATGGCGACAAAGGGAAATTGACGCTGACAACCGATAAAACGACGCAGTCCGACGCCGTCGTCATAGCTCCCGACGGCAAACAGCAGAGCGTGGAGCTGCAGGCCAGTCGCCCCGGGCAGTACAGCGGCAGTTTCGATATAGACGAACCTGGCGTTTATCTAGTCAGGGCGCAGCAGCAGGAAGATGGCAAGGTTATAAACGCCGTCGACAGCGGGCTTGCCATTACGTACTCCCCGGAATACGATATAAGGTATAAAAGCTCAAAGCGGCTTTTGGAACAGGTGGTAGCCAAAACCGGCGGCAGAATCATAGATAGACCGGAGCAGGTTTTTGCCGATGATTCGGAACCGGTATGGAAACAGACCGAGCTTGCTCCATATCTTCTGCCGCTGGCCCTGCTGCTGTTCGTATTGGATATAGCGCTGCGGCGCCTTAAGATAGAAGCGCTGTGGGCTGCGCTGATGGCCAGTCTGCCCGAGCGCCGTAAATACCGCCCCACTCAAGCCGATGAGCAGTCGGTTAATCCGGCGCATATCGATGTCAAGCTTGTATCACCGTCTAAGCCGGCAGCCGAGGGCGCTCGAAAACTCGATGAGCGATCGGATGAGCGGTCTGCAGTGGACGTGCGGGTGGCTGATAAGCAGCCAACAGCGGGCGAACAGACGGCTGATGAGCAGCCAGCGACTAACAAGCAGGAAAATGGTCAGCCCGCGGACATAGCCTCGCGGCTTATGGATGCCAGGCGCACGCACAGGCAAAAAAGGCTGTGACAATGGGAAATTGTGCCACTCTATGGGAAATGGGAGCATGGGCCGGAGGTTGACCATTACCAAGCGTGGCTATGAATCGAAAGAGAGGAAGTGGAAACATGAATAAAGCAATATCTGTAGTTTTTACTATTATATTGGCTGTAGCATTACCTATAGCTATAGTGCTTACATCGGTACAGCTTGTGGCATTTAACCAAGGCTTTTTTATGAAAGAATTCGAGAAGTACGACAGGGCGGAAGCTACTGGCATGGATAGGGATCAACTGAGCAAGGTAGCGCAGGCATTCATAGATTATCTAAGCTTGCAGAAGGACGAATTAAATATGCAGGTTGTGGTGAACGGTCGGCAAAGGCTGCTATTCAACGATAAAGAATTGATGCATATGGATGATGTACGCGGCCTGTTTGAAAGCGGATTTGCTTTGCGGCTGTGGGCCGCAATCTTAAGTATTGTTTCTATAGCTGTCGTAGGGTTGTGGGGGCATACGAAAGGTATAGACGGTATTGCAAGGGCGTTGGCTTGGGCTGCCGGAATTCCTTTAGCACTAGGAGCCATTGTGGCTCTGCTTCTGGCTACTGATTTTGACCGCTGGTTTGTATACTTTCATTTGACTTTTTTCAACAACGACCTTTGGCAACTGGACCCATCGACTGATACGCTAATAAATATATTTAATGAAGGCTTTTTCGCCGACGCGGCCTTTCGCATATTGCTATATGCCGCTACGGCCATGGTGGTTATATTTGCGGCATCGATGGCATGGATCGCATACAGTAATAAAAAAGCTCCCAAGAATCAACAGTAGAAGAGGCCTTGGGGGCTTTTATCCAAATTTATGCCATGCGTTTTTTGCTAGAATATATGCTATCATATCCCTTATCCATTTCGTTTTCTTTTTCTATCATTTCATCCGAGTATTTGGGTTTTATCGTTTTATACTCGTACATTATCGCTGCTACTATAGCTACTATAGCTACAATTGCTATAATCCAAAACATTTATTTCACCTCCATAGTGAATATTTATAATCTAAATCCTGCAAAATCGATGTAAGCATCTTTTTGTAAAAACTAATTATATTATATAATACGCTATTTGAAAGTCAATAGGCTATTATATTATGAATGGACGATTGATGAATTATTCACAAGGCATTGATATAATAATGTTGTTATAAAAATAGCATTGTATATTTGTTTATTGATTATAGGAGCCGGAAACTGGTAGAGTATCGGTTCTATAAATCGCCCTAGCACCGATGTGCACTTAAATATTAGATATTATATTGCATTGTGAAATATACGTCATATATAAATGTATTTCTGCGTTATTATATGATGAGCTTGGAGTAGAAAAATATAAAATTATCAAAATTCTATAAAAAATAAACGAAGGGCCTTCCGCTATCTGAGTTGTGAAAGGCCCATATAGTTCAGGCAAATTCCAACATACGCTTGCGAAAATGCATATAATCGTTGAAATCGACCTCTGCAGGAACGCCGTGGTCGCACGTTGGTATATAGCCACCTCTTTTTTTCATAATGGGGAGTATGCTGTCTACAAGCTTGTCGATGGCATTTTTCCCTCGTGCCAACTCCCTCTTATCGATACCTCCGCGGATGAGTAAATCGGGATATTGCTTTCCAATCTCTATGACATCGCATCCAGAGGCGACTTCAAAAGGACTCATGTAATCCATTCCGATATCTTTGTAGAGGGGTATAACGGAGGCAGCATATCCATCGGTATCGACTTGAAAATACAGATGGCGGTTTTTATCGATTTGCCGTGCCTTTATATTTGAGATAAGCTGTTGATAATAAGGGAAAAGATACTCTTTTATCATATCCGGCGAAATCAATGGTCCGTGATTATAGCATATATCTTCACCTATATAAAACTCGTCGATGGTTACGTATTGCTGATGCTTTGCTATTATGCTGTCAGCAAGATTAAACCATGTTTCCATACAGCTATGGATCAATTCTGGCTGATCATAGAATTTATAAAGCAGGTCTACCGGTCCCATCAGGCTGCGCAGATACATATAGGCACCAATTACATTTTGCGTTATGATCATTCCTTTACCCGCACATTCTTTGGCCTTGGTCATTTTTTGTTCAAGATCATCGTAACGTCCGGGAGTATCGGGGTTTAACCGCCATTTGCAATTTTCCTCCCATGTTTTCATATCCTTTACGGGATGAGTCAAATACTCGGGCATAAAACCATCCCTTCGCCCCTTAAAGAACAATACATGGCGGCCTGCGTAATCCTGTACTACTTCGTAATCACCTCTATCTTCAATAATTTTTTCTTCAAAAGCAGGACAAAAAGCCGCTTCAGTCCAACCAAGGCCGCCTAAGCTGAAATTCCCAGGTTCATCGTAGCCGAAAAGCTTGCTCAAATCGGTATTATCGTTTATATACCCTTCCTTCATCCAATGCTCAAGAGAATAAAATCCGAATTCGCATTGATATATCGGCGCATCGGGCCTTTTTTCATAGAAATCCCGCAGCTTTCGCGCTCCTTCGCTCATTTTTTCTTTAGGTACCATACCGTGAATGCCATCTTCTACAATTGCTTGTTCCATGTTGCTTTGCCTCCATCATAATAAAACTCAGGTTTTCAACTATTATATATATAACATACATTTAACGCAAAATAAATGCAAAATACGGACGAAAATATATAAATTACGGCAATAATGTTGTATAATAAAGATGCAAATTAAGAAACCGGGAGGATACTATGGATTTTGATTTTTCCAAGACGAATAAACCTACATCAACAGTGTCTGTAGCATTGAATACTGTTTATGTACTGTATGCCGATCCAACCTATGATGTTTATAAATCTGGTGTTAGCGGAAATGATATGGTTGCTTTGAGGACGTTGGCTGGGGAGGGCAAGATTAAAATCGAAGGTTACGAAGAAATAACAGTAACGCCATGGACGTTGATTTTCTGCAAGCATAGGGATATACGCCGATATTACTGCAGCGATGAAATGTGGGATTTTTGGTGGTTTGAGTTTGTTGTAAACGACGCGTTTGAATTGCCGTTAAATAGGCTGCTATACTTTGATGCTGTTGATGACGAAATACGGCATTTCAAGGTATGCCTGGAAATGCTTCGTATGGACAATTATGCCTCAAAATCGGTAGCTTCCGCTACATTCAGTTTGTTACTTCATCGATGGATGGTGAATTGGTATAACAACAACGGGCATAAAAGCCCGCATCAGGCGGCTATTGAAAATATCATCGCTTATATAAAAGCTAATCCCGGTGATAATGTTATGATAAAGGCTATGGCAGATGCGGTCGGATTAAGTGAACGCCGGTTCCGCGAGGTTTTTAAAAGCATCGTGGGGCAACAGCCTAAAAAGTTTATTGAATCCATTCGCCTTGATACAGCGGAAGAATTATTGAAGAACACCCCTCTGTCGATAAATGAAATAGCATTTCGGCTGGGTTATTGCAGCCCATTTCATTTTAGCAAGGCGTTTCGAGAAGCTTATGGCGTTTCCCCTTCGCAGTTCAGGCGAGGATAACTTGCGTAAATGCCTGAAGGTTTAAGACAATGGCTTGACGATGCCATATATAATGATATAATACAAATATACTTGTAAGAGGATAATTAAGGTGTGTGAGTGTAAACGATGGCTATGCTGTATACAGATCCAAGAGGAAAGGAACAGCGCCAAAGATTTGGAAGATGCCGCGTGGCATATGGTAGAAAAGACAAAGATATATGAGCCTAAAGTTGAAATGCATGAAAGATATATGGAGATTTATGAGAAATATCGAAAGGTCTATGGAGCGGTGAGGCCATTGGTATAAAGGCAGTGATAAACGAGCCACTGGCGGCCGGATTAAAATTCTGTAATCCTAAAAGGCATGATTAGAAGTCTGCTGCTTTTGTATTTGAGCTGATAGATGATAAACTAATGTTATAGTGTATTTGCTATTAGAAAAGGTATAGTATTGTTATGCGAGGGAAACATGCTAAAAAGCCAAAGCCTTCAGGGGGCATAATTGCCTTGATTATTCTACTTGCGGTTATAATTTCGATAGCTGCCGCTGCAAATGTCGATGTTATTAAAAGTAAGCTGGCTGAGTTGCAGGGAAGTAATATGGCCGGTCAGCTGGGGCAAGAACTCGAACCACAAACTGATGGTCTTGAAAAACGAACTGATTCTGTGCAGAATCAAGACAGTGATGCCGGTTCATCTGATAATGGCACCGAGTCTTCCGGCAGCAATGAGAATGAACCGCCGGCGAATACGGAAGAAGATGAGATACAAGCACTTATCTCCACCATGTCGCTAGATGAGAAAATAGGTCAAATGCTTATAATAGGCTTTGATGGGTATAAAGTTAATACCCAAGTCGTAACCATGATAAAAGATCGTAACATCGGAGGCGTAATACTGTTTAATCGGAATGTGCAAGGCGATAAGCAATTAGTGCAGCTTAACAATGAGCTGAAATCGCTTAACAAAAACAACAGATTGCCTCTTTTTATATCTGCTGATCACGAAGGTGGAAGAATATCGCGCTTGCCGAGAAGAGCTACGGATTTTCCGCCCAATTTGGCAATAGGCAAAAAGGACTCTACCGAATTGTCTCAAAAAATAGGGTCGGTGTTGGGCAGTGAAATGAAGGCCTACGGTTTTAATCTTGATTTTGCGCCAGTGCTGGATATATTCAGCAATCCTAAAAATACTGTAATAGGCGACCGTTCCTTCGGGAAGGATCCATATACGGTAGGTCGATTGGGAATTGCTACTATGAAAGGTATAAAATCAGCGGGCGTGATCCCGGTAGCAAAACATTTCCCAGGACATGGCGATACCACTGTGGATTCTCACATGGAGTTGCCGATATCATATAAAAGCTTGCAGCAACTAAAGTCATTTGAACTTTTACCTTTTGGCGAAGCCATAGAGCAGGGAGCCGATATAGTGATGGTGGCCCATATAAAATTACCCGAAATAGATAAATCAGGCCTACCAGCCTCGTTATCGTCTGTGATTATAACCAATCTGTTGCGCGATGATATGGGCTTTGATGGCGTGGTTATCACAGATGACATGGAGATGGGCGCAATAGTTAAACATTACAATATAGGCGATGCTGCTGTAAAGGCCATAGAGGCTGGTGCCGATATAATATTGGTATGCCACACCTATAAAAACCAGATAGAGGCTATTGAAGCTATATCTGAAGCCGTTAATGATGGTCGTATAAGCCAACAACGTATCGATCAATCGGTTAGGCGCATAGTGATGCTAAAGCAGAAATACGAATTGTCCGATGAACCGGGAAATATAGATGATGTTTTCAAGTATGTTGGGAGTAAAGCACATAAAAACATAGCCGACGAAGTATATATGGAGAATTAGATATAAGGAGGAAAATATATGTTATATAAGCAGGATTGGGGAAATGTCAAGAAGGCATACGAGGCTTGGTGGAATAAAGATTTGGATTATCCGTTGTTGCAGGTGACTAGCCCTAAAGAAGGAACAAGATACACGAGCTATAATGGGTGGGAATTTTTACAATATAAATGCTGCCCTGAGAAAGCTTTGGATATCTTTGAGGAAAGTTGCCAACATATATATTTTGGAGCCGAGGCATTTCCGAATATTTGGATGAACTTAGGCCCCGGTTCATTGGCATCATATTTTACAGGCTTTCTTAAATTTGATCGAGAGAATAATACGGCATGGTTTGAGAGCCCACGTTCGTGGGAAAAAGTAGAAGCATTGGAATTTAAGGAGGATAATGAATGGTGGAAATATACTAAATATATAACTGAGCTTTCTGCAAAAAGGGGTAAGGATAAATTTATAGTAGGAACTACGGATATAGGCGGGGTTCTTGATGTTCTTTCATCTTTTAGAGGGGCGCAGAACCTTCTGGTAGATTTGATAGAAGAGCCTAACATGATATTTGACATGTCGGAAAAAATACTTGAAGCATGGTTTAAGGTTTATAGCGACTTATATAATATAACAGAAAAATATCAGGATGGAACTTCCGCATGGATGGGCATATGGTGCCCTAAAAGATGGTATCCTCTGCAATGTGATTTTTCCGCAATGATATCTCCGAAAATGTTTGAAAGATTTGTGGCGCCTTATTTAAGAAAGCAATGTGAGTGGTTGGATTATAGCATTTATCATCTTGACGGCCCCGGAGAAATACCTCATTTGGATATATTATTGGATATTCCAGAGTTGACCGGTATCCAATGGGTTCCTGGCGATGGTAATTATCAATGCGATTCCCCGGAGTGGTTTCCAATGTATAAGAAAATATTGGCCAAGAATAAACTTTTAGTTTTACAATCATTTGATAATAAAGATAATATACCAAATGTATTGCGAGAAGTGGGAGGTAAAGGCATCTTGTTCTCTACTTGGTTTGATAATGAAATTAATGCCGAGAGATTTATTGAAAAAATAAGAAATGTATAGTTGTGTAATAAAAGGCGATGAGGATTTTATTATGCGTTTAGATGAAATGGCAAAGTTATTTGCATTGGTAAAGTGACATATTTAATCGAAAGATGGAAAGGAAAGTATTATGACGGACGAGCTTAGGCCTTTGTACTCGTTGGAACGGTTATATGATACATCTGCGTGCTCTATGGGCTTTGATCTAACTAACTTATCGGATTTCGAAAAATGGCGCGTGCAGCTAAAGGATAAAATCATAGAACTTATAGGAGAATTTCCGGATAGAGTACCATTGGAACCACAAGTATTGGAGGAAAAAGAATTTAATGGCTATATAAGGGAAAAAGTGCTGTTTCACAGCGCTCCTTACATAGACGTGTCTGCATATGTACTGTTACCTAAGAATGTAAATGATAAAGTACCTGGTGTTGTGGCCGTGCATGGACATGGATACGGCAAAAATGATTTGGTAGGATTATGGGAAGATGGCACAGAACGTTCGGTACCTGATGGTTATCAGAAAGATTTCGCACTGGAGATAGTAAGAAGGGGCATGGTCGTGATAGTACCAGATCAGATGGGTTTTGGAGAACGGCGCGAGCTTGAAGATAGTGAAAAAGGTTATAACACGAGCTCTTGTCGCAAACTGGCTTTTTGGGCACAGATGCTAGGCAAAACAGCGGTGGGCATGCGTGTATGGGATATAATGCGCTGCATAGATTATCTTCAAATGTTACCGCAGGTAGATGATAGGCGCATAGGATGTATGGGTATATCAGGGGGAGGGACGACGACGTTGTTTACGTCGGCACTTGATGAGCGCATAAAGGCTGCTATAATCAGCGGTTATTTATGTACGTTTAAGGATTCTATTCTCTCTGTAAACCATTGTGAGTGTAATTATATACCTGGTATTTTGAAATACGCCGAGATGTATGATATAGCTTGCATGATAGCACCGCGACCGCTTCTAGTTGAAAGCGGTACTCATGATGATATATTTCCTATCAAGGCGGTGGATATTGCCTATAATCACGTTAAAGATGCTTACACTTTATTAAAGGCTGATGATAAGTTGGATAGGGATATATTCGAGGGTAGGCATCAGATTAGCGGACGCAAGTCGTATGATTGGCTTAAACGATGGCTGTGATGTGGATATTGCGGAGGGGATAGAATTGTTTGAAATTAAAAACTTAAAATATAAAAGCATTTTGAATGTAGAGTATCTTAATATTCCTGATAGAAAAATTACTTGCATAGTGGGCGAAAGCGGCAGCGGTAAAACCACATTGCTTCGGCATTTGAATAACCTTATAAGCCAGGACAGCGGGCAGATACTTTACAAAGGCGTGGATATAGAGAGTATGAATCCTATAAGCTTAAGACGGCAGGTTGTCATGGCTCCGCAAAACCCTGTAGTATTTAATGGGAACGTCCGCTATAATCTAATAATAGGGTTAATGTTTTCCGAAAAACCGATGGTAAATGATGATGTATTGAAGCGCTGGATGGATTTGGTACATTTAAATAAAGGTCTGGATGAGAGTATTGATAAATTTTCTGGTGGAGAAAAACAGCGTTTATGTCTGGCAAGGATATTGGTATTGGAACCGGAGGTGTTGTTACTGGACGAGCCGTCATCGGCGTTGGATGAAGATACGGAATATTTAGTTGTGAACAATATCGTGACTTATGCTAAGGATAACGGCAAGACGGTGGTTATGGTTACGCATAGCAAGTCAGTAGCTCAGCGATATGGCGATGTTATAATTACCATAGACAAAGGGCGTGTAAGCGATGTGGAGCAGAAAGAAGGTGCGATATGATGAGCGGTATAATTGATCTTGGTATATGGCAAATGCTTTCAGCTTATGTATTCGTACTGATAGTTGTATGGATAGTGTGGAGCAGGCGTATAGGGCGTGAGAAAGAAATCCTTATATCGGCTATACGCATGACCATTCAACTTATAGCTGTAGGGTATATACTGGCCTATATATTCGAGCATGCCAATCCTGCATATACTTTCGCAGCACTTGCGGTTATGGAGGTGTTCGCGGTATACAATGCGTATCAGCGCATAAAGGTTAAGTTAAATCCTCGTCTTAAAAAGATAATGGCGGTTTCACTGGTATTAGGCACTATGGGAAGCCTATTGTTTTTCGTTTTAGGTGTTGTGCGTGTAAAACCGTGGTATAATCCGCAGTATTTCATACCACTAGGAGGCATGATAATAGGTAATTCAATGACCGGTATAACGCTTGGTGCCGACCGTGTGCTAGATGGTATGCGCACTAAAAAAGAGCAGGTAGAAATGGCGTTAATGCTGGGTGCGACGCCTAAAATGGCTGCCAAACAAATAGGGGATAATGCCTTTGAAACAGCTATACTGCCCACTGTCAATCAAATGATGGGGATGGGCATAGTATTTCTCCCCGGTATGATGACCGGGCAAATATTGTCAGGCACGTCTCCTCTGACAGCTATAGAATATCAGATAGCCATAATGTTAGGCATATTAGGCAGCGTGTCATTGAGCGTAATTTTATTCGTTATATGGAGCTATAGGGCATTTTTTAACGATAGAGCACAATTAGTAGATGAATAATAATTAGAGATTAAAACAATAGCGATAAACAGTTAACTGTTTATCGCTATTGTTAATATACGGAATTTGTTTATTCAGCCAGATGTATGCAGTCTACCGGACATACTTCCACGCAATTAGCATCCTCAGTGCATTTATCCGGGTCGATAGCGTATACGCCATCATCTGTCTCATGAATAGCGCCCTCAGGGCATTCCGGTTCACATGCGCCGCAAGCTATGCAATCTTCCGCTTCTATGAAATAAGCCATTATAAAATTCCTCCCTTGTACATCGTTTATTTTTTATCATTGCTGCCATTATATCGTATTTTTAAGCTCAATGCAACGATGAATTTATTCATATAAATAACAAGCTACGCTATGACCGCTGCCTTTATCTTCTAATAGAGGTGCCTTTTCAGCGCAGATAGGCATGGCTTTCGGGCAACGGCCGCAAAATTTACATCCAGGCGGCGTATTGATGGGGCTAGGTACATCGCCTTCCAGTAAGATGCGCTGTCGCGATGCTTCGATATCGGGATCGGGTATAGGTATAGCCGACATCAACGCTTGCGTATAAGGGTGAAGCGGATTTTTATAAAGCTCCGAACTAGAAGCTGTCTCCACTATAGATCCCAGGTACATAACGGCTACGCGGTTGCTTATGTGTTTCACCATGCTCAGATCATGGGCTATAAATAGGTAAGTGAGACCAAGCTCATGCTGGAGCTGTTCGAGCAGATTGACGATCTGCGCTTGTATCGATACATCTAAAGCCGATATGGGCTCGTCGCATATAATGAATTTGGGTTCTATAGCTAAAGCTCTTGCTATGCCTATGCGCTGGCGCTGGCCGCCGCTAAATTCGTGCGGAAAACGACTGGCATGTTCTTCGTTTAAGCCTACCATCGCCAACAACTCATATATGCGTTCCTGCCTGCGTTTGCCACTATAAAGGCCGTGTATATCTATGCCCTCCGCTATTATGTCCCCTACGGTCATCCTTGGATTCAAAGAAGCGTAAGGGTCTTGGAATATCATCTGGACAAGTTTCGTATACTGCTTGGCAGCATTACCGCTCAAATGCACGATATCTCGCCCCTCGAACCATATTTCACCATCAGTGGGTTCGTACAGGCGGGCTATGGTACGACCAGTAGTGGATTTGCCGCAACCGGATTCGCCTACTAGACCGAAAGTTTCGCCTTTGTCTATATAAAACGATACATCGTCTACAGCCTTAAGTCGTGCATTGTGGCCAGCACTAAAATATTTTTTAAGGTGTTTCACTTCCAGCAAATGTTGTTGTTCTTTCAAGACCTTACACCTCCTAGTGTTACTGGCCGTTCTACCTTCGGAGCTTCAGGATGCAGCAGCCAGCAACATGCATAATGGCCTCCACTTATGGGCATAGCCTCAGGTGGCTGCTGTCTGCATATGCGCATAGCATACTGACAACGATCGGCGAAAGCGCAGCCAGGAGGTGGTGCCAATAGATCTGGTGGAGTACCGTTTATGGGTACCAGCGGCTTTTTTTCATCGCTGTCCAAACGAGGCACAGACTGCAATAATCCCCAAGTATAGGGATGGCGGGGTTCATAGAATATATCTCTTAAACTGCCCCATTCTACAGCTTCTCCGGCGTACATGACCATTACGCGTTGAGCTATATCAGCTACTATACCGAGATCATGAGTTATCAATATTATTGCTGTGCCGGTCTCACGCTGCAGATCCTTCATAAGATCGATGATCTGAGCTTGTATAGTAACATCCAGAGCTGTGGTAGGTTCATCGGCTATTAAAAGTTTTGGATTACATGCCAGAGCTATGGCTATCATAGCGCGCTGCCTCATACCGCCGCTAAATTGATGGGGATAATTGTTAACCCTATTGTCAGCATTGGGTATCTGCACCATTTTTAGCATATCTATAGCGCGTTGTAATGCTTGATTCTTGGACATATGCTGATGCTTTATAAGCCCTTCAGCTATCTGTCGTCCTATAGTCATAGTAGGGTTTAACGACGTCATAGGGTCCTGGAATATCATTCCTATTTCTGAGCCCCTTATATTCTCCATCTGTTTATCATTGAGAGTGGTTATATCTCTATTGTCGAATATTATATTCCCGCTCTTTACTCTACCTGGAGGAGATGGAATAAGACCCATTACAGTCTGGACTGTTACGCTTTTACCACACCCGGATTCACCGACTATAGCCAGAGTCTCCCCTTTATCCACATAGAAGCTCACGCCGCGAACGGCTTGTACCTCAC
Organism: Mahella australiensis 50-1 BON; assembly: GCF_000213255.1. Taxonomy (NCBI): domain Bacteria; kingdom Bacillati; phylum Bacillota; class Clostridia; order Mahellales; family Mahellaceae; genus Mahella; species Mahella australiensis. The sequence continues at coordinate 1,610,404 of NC_015520.1, read as the reverse complement.
CGGCATAGGTATAGAATGAAACGCGCAGGTCTTTTATATCAAGTAAATGTTGTGTCATATCTTCACCTCTCTTAACTGCGCATTTTGGGGTCTAAAGCATCCCTTAATCCATCGCCCAGAAGATTGAATGCCAACATGGTTAAGCTTATGAACAAGGCGGGGAATATCAACAGCCATGGTCGACTAACGACCTGGCGTATGCCATCGCTGGCCAAACTGCCCCAACTGGCGTTTGGCAACTTTATACCGAGGCCTATATAGCTTAAAAAAGCTTCGCTGAAGATAGCCGCCGGTATATCCATGGTCATTTGTACTATCATAATACCGAGAATATTCGGAAACATATGGTGGATTATTATACGCCATGGACTGGCTCCTAAAGCTCTGGCAGCTAGTACGAATTCCTGTTCTTTAAGCTGCAATACTTGCCCGCGCACTAAACGTGCCGTTCCTACCCAGCCAGTTATAGACATAGCTATAATAAGTGTTAATTCGCCGGGCTCCATGACGATCATAAGCAATATTACAATGATCATGTAGGGTATGGCATACAGTATATCAACTATGCGCATCATTATATTATCGGTTTGCCCGCCTATATAACCAGATATACCTCCATAAAGCATCCCGATTAGGATATCTAATAAAGCTGCAGCTATGCCTATGCGCAGCGATACGCGCGCTCCCATCCACACCCTGACAAATAGGTCGCGGCCTAGGCTGTCTGTGCCAAACCAGTGTTCGGCATTAGGCGGCGAGAATACCGCATAAAGGTCTTGGTCTGAGAATGCGAAAGGACGCAAATGCGGGCCTATAACAGCCATCGCTACTATCACGCCGAGCACTACCAGGCTGACCATGGCCATTTTATTCATCTTCAGACGGCGCCATGCATCCTGCCAATAGGTTAAGCTTGGGCGAACGATGCGCTGGCTTCTTTCTATATCAGTGCCTACGCGTTCAAATAAATTCGGTTCTATGGCCATCATCTCACTCCTTCTCCCTGACCAGGCGTATTCTCGGGTCGATAAAGCCGTATGCTATATCGACTATAAAGTTCATGCCTATTAAAAGTATTGCATAAAAAAGCGTAAGCCCCATTATCAATGTATAATCATTTTGGTTAACGCTGTTTACAAAATGCTTGCCAAGACCAGGTATGCCGAATATGTTCTCTACCACAAAGGTACCTGTGGTTATGCTGGCTACCAGTGGTCCGAGTATGGTTACCACCGGCAATATAGCGTTTCGTATGGCATGGCGCCATATTATAGTCTTTCTGGGAAGCCCTTTTGCTTTAGCTGTTTTTATATAATCCTGATTAAGCACGTCCAACATGCTGGCACGCATCATTCTTGCCATGACAGCTAGCGTGCCTAATCCCAATGCAAAAGAGGGCATAATAGTATATTTAAATCCGTTCCATCCGGCTACGGGCAGTATCCTAAATGGCTTTACACCGAATATATACTGTATTATACCGCCTATTATGAAACTAGGTACCGATACGCCCAATACAGCTACGAACATGGTGAAATAATCCCATGTCTTGCCATGATTTATAGATGCTACGATGCCGAGCAGCAAACCGGCCGTTAATGCAAATATAAGGGCTCTTATGCCCAAAGAAGCCGAAACAGGAAATCCATCGGCTATTATGCTGTTTACCGAACGATTTTGCTGGAACATGGACATCCCAAGATCGCCTTTTAACAGATTGCCTACATATTTGGCATATTGTACATGTAAAGGTTGATCCAATCCATAGCGGCGGTTAAGGTTTTCTTCTATGGCCGGCGGTATGGGCTTTGCCCCAGTAAAAGGCTTACCGGGCAATAAGTGCATCAATATAAAGGTTAGGGTTACTATGACCCATAATGTTATGAGCGAATAACCCAAACGTTTTAATATATAACGTGTCACACATTTACACCTCCTAACTGAATTTTGGCTATGTTGCTATAATGTGTTAAACGATATTTTACATAGCAGAAGGTATATGCGCGATCGCGCATATACCTTCTGCTACTAAGTCAATTTTACTTATCTAAACCGAGCTCTTTTATGCCTTCTATGAGAAGCTTTTTGGCTTCTTCTTGATTGTTATCCTTTATCAGGTCGCCATTTTCTTTGCGGAAGGTGCCAGAGCCGCCTTTACCCGGCATTACATCGGGAACATAACCGAGTGCCGGCTTGGAGTCGTTCATAAGCACGTTCTTTACAAACAGATTTCTATCCAAAGCATAGGTTAAAGCCTTGCGTATCTTGGCGTTTTGCATCACAGGGTCTTTGGTGTTAAATTCGAGATACCAAGAAGAACCATCGGAGAAATGCAGCAACTCATAGCCCTCGTTCTTCAATTGATCCCTCTGGTCACCCCTTAGACCAGTCATATCCAGTTGGCCTGAAAGGAACATATTCACGCTAGTGGTGTTGTCATTGATCATGACATAGTTTATAGTGTTGAGCTTTATAGCACTCGCATTCCAGTAATCAGGATTCTTTTTCAACACCATTTTGGATTCATGCGTCCATTCGCTTATGGTCCAAGGCCCGTTATATATCAGGTTTTTGGCCTCGGAGCCGTATTTATCCTTTACGCTCTCATAGAATTTCTGATTTAGTGGCATATATGTCGCAAAAGAGGTAAGCGTATCAAAATATGGGGTGGGTAATTCCAACGTTACTTCAAGGGTCTTCGCATCTAATGCCTTGACGCCAACCTCGTTTGGATCGGTTATTTTTCCTGTATTGTAAGCCTCAGCGTTTTTAATAGGATACATTATATAAGCATAGCCAGCGCCTGTATCTGGGTTTAAGGCGCGTTTCCATGCGTATTCGAAATCCTGTGCGGTAACAGGATCGCCGTTGCTCCATTTTGCATCCCTCAGATGGAATGTCCAATTCATGCCATCAGGCGATACGTCCCATTTTTCGGCCATACCCGGCATAGCTTTGCCTTCTTTGTCCATGCGCGTTAGACCTTCGAATACGCCGTTTATCACCTGCATGGAGACAGCGTCATCGGTCAATTGCGGGTCCATTTGCGGCGGTTCGGATCCAAGATTCAAGTTTATGGTATCCTTGCCGTCGACCGATGTCCAGTAAAGATCGAGGTCGGACCCTACATAGCGCCTTACTTCATCCTTTACCTCTGGTTTTTTTACATAATCCCTGTAACGGAAGTATATAGGGCCGATGGGCATGTCTTCCATAAGTATCTTTTCGGCTTCCATCATAGCGTCCATGCGCTCGTTGTTGTCAGCAGATTTTTTGGCCTTGTCGATCAGTTCATCGTATTGGGGATTGCTGTAATCTGCTTCATTTAATCCGGAACCGGTAATCCACAGATCCATAAATGTCATAGGATCGTTGTAATCAGGGCTCCATCCTGCGTAGACGATCTGATAATCGCGGCTCTGCATGCGCTCGCGGCGATTTTTGAACGTGGTGGTCTCTATCTCGACATTTATACCAAGATTGCGTTTCCACATCTCCTGGAACGCTTGCGCGTCGCGTTGGGCCACATCGCCGTCATCGGCTAGGAACTTTATAGTGGGCAGCTTGGCCACCAGCTCTTCATAAGTTGGCTCTGATGCATTGTTCTGCTGATCGGCATTTTGACTGTCTTTTTCATCTGTGCCGCAGCCCACCAATAGCACGCTTAGCAGCATAATGACTGCTAACGCCATAGCTAGTATTTTTATAGTTCTCTTCATGTTTTTCCTCCTCGAAACTTTTTAATTTATGAAGGCGTGCATAGTTAATTGCATGTTGCTGCATAATATGCAATTAATTTACATACTTATGCATAAATCTAATCATTATGCATAAGTAAATGTGCTCCCCTTCATCTTATGGTTGATATTATATCATGATATGAGCCGTTGTTCAACTATTTTCAGCGATAAAGCAGTAAAGGATTTATGCTATTGCACACGCTGAATTTGCCATCTGCGAGTCGCAGATATGTAATGAAAAATTTACAAATTGCAGCATTGATAGCGCATTGGCCATGTGGTATAATTAAAGTGCCAGATGGAAGGAAGGTGAGCACATCGCAATCAGCTTAAAAATGCTCCTTAGAGAGCAGAGAAATGAGTTGGACAAGTTGTTGGAAGATAAAAATAGCGATAATTTGACTTCACCTGAAGTGCTGCATCGCAGTAAACAATTGGATTATCTGGTAAACTGGTATATGAGGAAACAGCAGTCGGAAAAGGGAAATAAGGATTGATTTATTCTGGCGGATCGATGTCGGAAGGGGCATCGATCCTTTATTGTATATGAGGAGGCGTTGATATGAAAGTGGGAGCGGTCATAGTATCAGCCGGCAAATCCCAAAGGATGAACGGTGTGGACAAACAATTTTTAAAATTATGTGGCAAACCGGTTATAGCGTACACATTGGATGCGTTTTTAGCATGTAAGGATATAACCCCCATTGTGCTCGTTGTGCCTGATGATAGCATAAGCGTATATAGAGATTGGTTGAATAAATATTACGGTTTTTATGAAGATATAGTTGTAACGTCGGGCGGAATGGAAAGGCAATATTCGGTATTAAACGGCCTCAGAGCATTGCCTGAAGATATAGACATAGTGGTCATACACGATGGCGCTAGGCCCATGGTGACGCCAAAATTGATAGAAAACGGTATAGAAGCGGCTTCGAAATTCGGTGCGGCTGTAGCGGCTGTGCGGGTTAAAGATACGGTTAAGCGATCCGATGGACAACATTTCGTAGAACGTACACTTAGCCGGGAAACATTATGGTCAATACAAACCCCGCAATCATTCAGATATGATATTATTATGCGAGCTCATACGTTGGCTATGGAACAGGGATATCTCGGTACCGATGATGCTGTATTGGCCGAACGCGCCGGTTACCGAGTAAAACTATTTATGGGAAACTATGATAATATAAAGATAACTACGCCTGATGATGTGCCTGTAGCCGAAGCACTGTTAGGCCAACGGCATTACGAATCACATGTCGATTCTGTCGGTTACCGCTCAGGCATGGGCTATGATGTACATAGGCTGGTAGATGACAGACCTCTTATATTGGGTGGAGTCAACATACCTTTTAATAAGGGTTTACTGGGGCATTCCGATGCCGATGTGCTGATACACGCTATAATCGATGCCCTTCTGGGAGCGGCAGCTTTGGGCGATATAGGAAGGCATTTTCCGGATACCGATGATAGCTATAAAGATATATCCAGCATGCGGCTTTTGCGACAGGTTAACAATCTATTAGAGTCCGGTGGTTATGTTATAGGCAATATAGATGCTACAATAATAGCCGAATACCCGAAGTTAGCACCATATATATGGCCTATGCGGCGATGTATTGCATCTGTACTCGGATTAAGCATAGGGCAGGTGAATATAAAGGCTACTACGACCGAGGGTTTAGGGTTTGCCGGCAGGCAAGAAGGTATAGCGGCTTATGCTGTAGCCAGCATTCGCAAAGCAGGGGAATGATAATGATAAAGAATATAGTTCGGTGATGCAAATTGTTGATTGCAGCGTTAACAAAGCTGTGATATAATGTTGCTTGAAAGATCTTCAGGGATAGGTGTGATTCCTTACCGGCGGTAAAGCCCGCGAGCTGCACAGCAGCAGATCCGGTGTAATTCCGGGGCCGACGGTCATAGTCCGGATGAAAGAAGGTATATTTGTGATTAGATTTATTCTATCCCTGGAGTTGAACTTCAGGGATTTTTTGTTATATTATAAGCAGGAGGAAATGGAGTGCAGCACGAAATATTTATGCAGCGCGCGCTGGAATTAGCTCGGATGGGATGGGGTACCACCAATCCTAATCCTATGGTAGGTGCTGTTATAGTCAAAGGTGGCCGTATTATAGGAGAGGGCTATCATAAAAAGGCAGGAGAACCGCATGCCGAAATAAACGCCCTGCGCGAGGCAGGAGAAGGCGCCCGCGGTTCCACAGTGTATGTGACACTAGAGCCGTGCAGTCATTTCGGTCGAACGCCGCCATGCGCGGATGCTTTGGTAAAAGCCGGCGTAAAGGAAGTAGTGATAGCGATGGAGGACCCTAACCCGCGCGTGGCAGGCCGAGGTATAAATGCTTTAAGGCAGGCCGGTATAAAGGTGATTACGGGTATTATGGAGCAGGAGGCTCGCCGCCTTAATGAGGTGTTTATAAAATATATAACATCGGATATGCCGTTTGTGATATGGAAGTGTGCTATGACTCTGGATGGCAAAATAGCGACGGCCAATGGCGATTCTAAATGGATAACAAATGAGCTGTCCAGACAATACGTACATTGGTGGAGATATAGGGTATCGGCTGTTTTAACCGGTATAGGCACCGTGTTGGCCGATGATCCTATGCTAACGGTGCGTTTGCCGCATATTAATATAGAAAAACAGCCTGTTAGGATCATAGCTGATAGCCTTGCTAAAACACCGCTTGACAGCAATGTGTTGAATATTGAGCAAGCACCTACTATAATGGCTACATCATGGTCTGCTGATCCTAGTAAAATAGAAACCTTCAAATCTAAAGGCGCTGATGTTATAATTACCGATGGTAAAGATAAAGTAGACCTGGTACAGCTCATGCGGGAACTCCATAAAAGGGAGATAGACAGCGTGCTCATAGAAGGCGGGCCTACGCTTGCGGCATCGGCGATAGAAGAAGGTTTGGTAGATAAAGCCATGGTGTTTATAGCGCCAAAGCTGATAGGCGGCAAGGGCTTATCGGCACTCAGCGGAAACGGTATAGCGCGTATGGCCGACGCATGGCAATTAAGCGGTGTATCTGTTAAACGTTTTGAAGATGATGTACTTATAGAGGGTTATCTTAAGGCATGAGGGGGTGATGCTTTTGTTTACAGGGATAATACAGGAGATAGGTTCTGTTCGTCATATAACGCATGGAGCGCAATCTGTACGGCTTGCAGTGGAGGCTCCCAAACTTATATCTAGACTCAACATCGGTGACAGTATATGTACAAATGGTACATGCCTTACAGTAACCGATAAAGAAGGCCACGTATTTTGGGCAGATGCCACGCCTGAGACGGTGCGGCGCACCACGCTTTTTGAGTTAAAGCCGGGAGATCCGGTCAACCTTGAGCCATCGCTTACACTCCAGGATTTTTTGGGCGGTCATATCGTAAGCGGTCATGTCGATGGTATAGGCATTATAAAGCAGTTGCGCCACGAGGAAAATGCGCTGTGGCTAGATATAACCGTCGGTCCAGACCTGCTCTTGTATATAGTAGAGAAAGGGTCTGTGGCCGTGGATGGTGTAAGCCTGACAGTGGCTGATGTGCCTGATGATCGATTCAGCGTATCTATCATACCCCATACTGCCGCGCAGACTACGTTGAAGGTAAAAAAAGCAGGTGATCGCGTCAATATAGAATGCGATATGATAGGGCGTTATGTAGCAAAGTTCTTGCTCGGTATGAAAATGCCTGAGGCAAAAAGTCGTGGTATCGATGAGAATTTTTTGCGAGATAATGGATTTATATAAGGAGGATATATGGAAGATATAGTATTTAATAGTATTGAAGAGGCTCTAGAAGACATAAGAAATGGGAAAATGGTAATAGTAGTAGACGATGAAGACCGTGAAAATGAGGGTGACCTGGTTATGGCAGCCGAGAAAGTTACGCCGGAGGCCATAAATTTCATGGCGAAATACGGCAGAGGTCTTATATGCGTTCCTATGACCGCTCAAAGGTTAAAAGAGCTGGACATACCGCAGATGGTGAATAATAATACCGAGCATCAGCGCACTGCTTTTACCGTATCAGTCGATGCTAAGGCCGTTACCACCGGCATATCGGCTCATGAACGTGCTCTTACTATAAAAACGCTCGTGGATCCGGATGCTAAACCAGAAGATATAATAAAGCCCGGACATATATTTCCGCTACAGGCCAAAGAGGGCGGCGTGTTGATGCGCGCAGGCCATACTGAGGCGGCGGTGGATCTGGCACGCTTGGCAGGTTTATATCCGGCCGGTGTAATATGTGAGATAATGAATGAAGATGGTACTATGGCTCGTCTACCGCAGCTATATGAATTTGCTAAAAAGCATGGGCTTAAACTGATAACTATAGCCGCTCTTATAACGTATAGGCGTAAGAATGAAAGGCTGGTAAAACGTGTAACCGATCCTATACACCTTCCTACCAAATACGGTGATTTTACCGTTATAGCCTATGAAAGCCTCATAAACCATGACCATCATGTAGCGCTTATAAAAGGCGATGTAAGCGATGGGAGGCCTGTATTGGCAAGGATACATTCCGAGTGCTTAACCGGCGATGTCTTCGGATCGCTGCGTTGCGATTGCGGAGATCAGCTCAAATACGCTATGCAGCAGATAGAAGCTGAAGGGCGCGGCGTAGTGCTTTATATGCGTCAGGAAGGACGCGGTATAGGCCTGGTCAACAAGCTTAAGGCCTATAAATTACAAGAAGAGGGTAAGGATACGGTAGAGGCCAATCTGGCTTTGGGCTTTGACGCCGACCTCAGGGACTATGGCGAAGGGGCTCAAATACTAGTGGATTTAGGGATAAAAAAGCTGCGCTTGCTGACCAATAATCCCAAAAAAGTAGTCGGATTAGCGGGGTATGGGATAGAAATAGTGGAACGCGTGCCTATCGAAATACCGCCCAATGAGGTAAATCGTCGTTATCTTGAAACCAAAAGAGAGAAAATGGGTCATATATTAAATTATTGCGATATGGAGGAATAGACATGAAAGTATATGAAGGCAAACTAATAGGCACTGGTTTAAGGTTTGGTATAGTCATAAGCCGTTTTAACGAGTTTATAACGAATAAGCTCCTTAGCGGCGCACTTGATGTATTAAGCCGGCATGATGTGAACGATGATGCTATAGAGATAGCATGGGTGCCAGGGGCTTTTGAATTGCCTATGGTGGCCAAACGCATGGCCGAGTCAGGCAAATATGATGCCGTTATATGCCTGGGAGCTGTTATACGTGGGGCGACACCGCATTTTGATTATGTAGCCGCTGAGATGTCAAAAGGTATAGCACAAACGGCTCTTTTTACAGGCGTGCCGGTAGCCTTTGGGGTATTGACAACCGATACCATTGAACAGGCTATAGAAAGGGCGGGCACCAAAGCCGGAAACAAGGGCGCTGATGCTGCTATGACAGCTATAGAGATGGCCAATTTGTTGAAAAATATATAAATTTTACAAATGAGGTGATGGTATATGGGTAGGATTTTAGCATCATTCGTTATGCCTCATCCGCCGATAATTGTGCCTGAGGTGGGGCATGGCGAAGAAGCAGCGATCGCAAAAACCGCGCGGTCAATGGACGAATGTGCGCAGCGCATAGCTGAGCTCAAGCCCAACGACATCATTATAATAACACCACATGGTCCGGTATTCAGAGATGCTATGGCACTGTATTATGAAAGTAGCATAAGCGGCGACTTGGGTAGCTTTAGAGCTCCACAAGTGAAGATTTCCTACGATATAGATAAACCGCTTACCATGGCTATAGCCGATGTAGCATCTAGGTACGATATTACATGTGCTTTGCTGGATGGTAGGGCTATGATGCGTTATGGCATAGATGATAGTATGGATCACGGGGCTTTAGTGCCGCTATATTTCGTTGAAAAGCGCTATCATGCGCCACATCTCGTTCATATTACGTATGGATTTCTATCATATGAGGAGATATATGCCTTCGGCAAGGCTGTGCAACAAGCGGTGGAAGAAAGCGATAAAAATGTGGTTATCATAGCCAGCGGGGACCTTTCGCACAAACTTACACCCGATTCGCCAAACGGTTATACGCCTCTAGGAAGGGAATTTGATGAGAAACTGTTGGATTTATTATCTAAGAGCGATGTAGCAGGCATAGTAAGCATGGATAAGCGACTTATAGAAGAAGCTGCCGAATGCGGCATGCGTTCTATTATAGCGATGTTGGGTGCATTGGATGGCTATGAATTTTCAGCAAATGTATTATCTCATGAAGGACCCTTTGGCGTAGGTTATGGTGTCGTAGCCGTAGAAGTAGGGAATAGATCAAAAGAAAGGGAACTGTTGGACAGTGTAAAAGCAAAGCATTTTGCTGATATGAAACGCATACGGGATGGCGAGGATCCATATGTAGCATTAGCCCGGCAAACTGTAGAGACATATATAAGGCAAGGTAAAGTTATAAAGCCCGGCAAAGATTTACCGGATGAGATGTTGACTAAAAAAGCAGGGGTTTTTGTATCCATTCATAAAAATGGAGAATTGAGAGGATGTATAGGTACGATAAGCCCTGTGTATGAGAATGTGGCTTCTGAGATTATACACAACGCTATAAGCGCCAGCACACGGGATCCTCGTTTTGAACCAATAGAAGAAGATGAGCTGGATGCTCTTGAGTATTCTGTAGACGTATTAAATCCGGCTGAGCCTGTAAATTCTATTGAAGAACTCGATCCCAAGCGCTATGGTGTTATAGTACGGCGAGGATATAGGAGTGGGCTTTTATTACCTGATTTGGAAGGGGTGGATACACCGCAGCAGCAGCTTTCTATAGCATTGCAAAAGGCCGGGATACGTCCCGATGAACCTTATACCATAGAGCGCTTTACTGTAGAGAGGCATAAATGAAATGAAAGAAGCATTGTATTATGAAAAGGCTGCCAACGATGCGGTTCGGTGTTTATTGTGTCCGCATCACTGTCTTATAAGACCTGGCAAAGCTGGTATATGCCGCGTGCGCCAAAATGTGGGAGGCCGCTTAATAGCAACATCATACGAGCGTATTTCATCGATGGCGCTCGATCCTATAGAGAAAAAGCCTCTTTATCACTTTTATCCTGGGAGTTATATACTGTCGGTGGGTTCTACGGGATGTAATTTTCGATGCCAGTTCTGCCAGAATTGGTCTATAGCTCAACAGGATGCACCGACTAGACGAGCATCATCTGATCAGTTGGTGGGTATAGGAGACAAGGATGGCAGTATAGGTATAGCATATACGTATAATGAACCGCTTATATGGTACGAATATGTGCTGGAGTGTGCCAAAAAAGCCAGAACGCGCGGGCTGAAGAATGTGCTGGTAACCAATGGGTTTATAGAAGAACAGCCGCTTATGGAATTACTGCCTTATATAGATGCAATGAATATAGACTTAAAGAGTTTTAGAAACGATTATTACCGTAAAATATGCAAAGGCGAGATAAACGCGGTTTTGCGTACTATACAAAGAGCAGCTGCCAATACGCATGTGGAGGTTACTACCCTTATAGTTACCGGTTTGAACGACAGTGATGATGAAATAAGCGAGCTTTCGCAGTGGTTGGCATCGGTAGATAAGGGTATACCGATGCACCTTTCTCGCTATTTCCCAAATTATAAAATGATGCTGCCGCCGACTCCTGTAGAAACATTACGGCGATTGAAAAATGTAGCCGATAAAAATCTGTCGTATGTGTATATAGGTAATATAATAGGTATAGATGACAACACTTACTGCCCGAGATGTGGCAAGCTGCTTATAAGGCGCGATATTATACCTATGGTTACAGGTATAAAAGATAGTTGCTGCATACAGTGCGGCTTAAAAATAAAAGGTGTTTTTAAGGAGGAAGATCGATGGACATAGTTATGCAATGGTTGGGACAAGCTGGATTTGTTTTAAATTTAGCTGATGGGGTGAAGGTATGCATTGATCCATATCTTTCACATTCTGTAGAGAGCGCCGAAGGGTTGCATAGGTTGATGCCGATAAATACCATGCCAGAACAGTTAGACTGCGATATTATCATAAGCACGCATGACCATTTGGATCACTTTGACCCGGATACAATAATACCTATTTATAATGAAAGCGATGCGATATTTATGGGGCCCTCATCGTGCTTGGAACATTATAAGGCACTGGGGCTATCACCTGATAGATTTCATGTGTTGGATCGCGGACAGCAGAAAACACTTATGGGACTATCGCTTAAAGCGGTAACGGCTGAGCACACATCTGGTAAATACAGCGATGCTATAGGCCTGGTTATAGATGATGGTACCTATGTCATATACCATACAGGGGATTCGGAGTATACAGAAGAAGTGGTACATGAGGTGACCGGCCTAAGACCCGATATCATGTTTGTGCCGATAAACGGAAGATGGGGCAATATGACAGCCCAGGAGGCTGCACAGCTCGTTTCGGCTGTACAACCTAAGATAGCTGTACCGATGCATTATGGCATGTTTGCAGAGAATACCGCCGACCCGCAGGAATTTATAGATGCCTGTGCTGGTATAGGATGGCATGGCACTATTATATTGCCTCATATGTTATGAGAAGCAGCTTTTTGTTTTATAATCTCAAGTATCTCTTCTTTGGGCATACCATCTAGCTGATATTCATATGCCTGATGAAGTAGATCGGAGAATAGTTTGCCGGGTCGTAAGCCTATGGCTATGAGGTCTTTACCTTGTACTATAGGCTTTATTTTTTGCCCCGGAATAAGGTTTAGAGCGTCAAAGCGACTTCTAAGCCATTTTATGTGCGCATCCGATACAGCACCGCTTTTTTTGGACATGGTATCAGCTTCCGATAATAGCAACAATTCGTGATAATTTACAGAGTTGGCCAGCCTTCTTAGCTGGCCATCCGTTACTTTATTCTTTTGCTTATATAATAATAAAGGCTGCATATGGTATTCCACCAATGGCAGTACCGCTTTTATTAAATGCTTGTGTTCGGTTATGCGATTGAGAAGGGTTTCGGCTATGCTCCTTCCGATTTTATCATGGCCGGTTGCAGATACCCTGCCATTTTTAGAAACATGTGTGGCTAGCGGCTTACCGACATCATGGCACAGTGCTGCCCACATGAGTACATCGGGATGCATGCTTTTTTCTCGCAGATTGGCTGCATAATCTACTACCATGAGCGTATGCTCCCATGTATCGCGCTCGCCGGGGTGATATTTCGGATCCTCTGGATTACCTATAAGGGCGGCCAGTTCAGGATACTGTTGTATTAATCCAAGATCAGGCATATATTTGAGGCCCATTGACGGCCTTTTTGCTTGTAATAGAAGTTTTTTGAACTCATTGTATATGCGTTCTTTAGGCAGCGCAGTTGTGTCTACATGCCTGCATAAAGCTAGGGTTTCAGGCGCTATAGTATATTCTAAACGTCCTGCGAACTGCATAGCACGATAGACACGCAATGGGTCGTCAGCGAATGTATTGTCATCGACATGACGCAGCACATGGGATTCTAGATCTTTTAAGCCGCCATGAGGGTCTATAATCTCCATAGTAGACAGATCCAGCATAATAGCATTTATGGTAAAATCGCGTCGGCGTGAGGCTTGATATATATCGAGCTCAGGGTCAACTGTTACATCAAAATCCCTATGGCCAGCCCCGGTGTTTTTCTCTATCCTGGGCAGCGCTATATCTATATCGTGTCCATGAGCCTTCAACACGCCGAACTGTTTGCCCACCAGATCAACGTGCAGTATAGGGTTTATAAGCTGCGCTATCTCTTCATAACTTAATCCGTATACTTCTATATCTATATCTGTGGTATATATACCGAGGAGGCGATCCCTTACTGCTCCGCCTACTAAGTAACACCGAGCGCCGGCTTGCATAAGCCTTTTTGCTATAGTCATAGCCAAGCGTTCCTCATCCGAAGCATTGCCAAAAGTGATGGCTTTATGCATTGAAAATCCTCCTGCCATGTGATGATAGATATAATATAACACTGACGGAGATATTATACAATACAACTACAATGTGACTGTTCAGGTATCTCACAAGCTTGGTAACTGATTAGTCAAACTACAATGCATGTCAATGTTTTCCATACAAGCTCCCTTGTTGACAGATTGAGCAATGATATGATACAATAACGCAAGTAGCCGCTCGAAAATGGCTTTAAAATTTTGCCTTATTTCGGCGAGACTGGTTAGAGGAGGTAGAGAACGTGTACGCTATTATAAAGGCTTGCGGCAAACAATATAAGGTACAAGAAGGCGATATAGTCGAAATGGAAAGGCTGAATGCCGAGGAAGGGCAGACGATTACATTCGATGAAGTCGTAATGTTGTCCGGTGACGATGAAGTCAAAATAGGCAAACCTGTTGTTGAAGGCGCATCGGTACAGGCTCAAGTGCTTGAGCATGGCAAGGGCCCTAAAATAACGGTTTTTAAGTATAAGCCTAAAAAAGATTATCGCAAAAAGCAAGGCCATCGTCAGCCATATACGAAAGTGCGCATAACTGCTATAACCATATGATATCGGTAAAATTCTATAAAGCCGAGAATGGAAGTATAAAAGGATTTTCTATAGAAGGCCATGCAAATTATGGCGACGAGGGCGGCGATATTGTATGCGCGGCCGTATCCATGGTAGCTCAGACTACCGCGTTGTCGCTGCAGGAGTTGCTGAATATACCTATACAGCTTGAGATGGATAAAGGCAATATGATATGCTTTTTACCCGATGAATATGGGCGGACACAGGATGATGCGCAATTGTTGCTCAGAGCTATGGAATTGGGATTGAAAAATATAGAACAAGGTTATAAAGGCAATATTAGAATTATCGAGGAAGGGGTGTAAGACCATGTGGAATATAGATTTACAGCTATTTGCTCATAAAAAAGGTATGGGTAGTACCAGAAACGGACGTGAAAGTGAATCGAAGCGCCTTGGAGCAAAGAGGGCCGATGGTCAGTTCGTTTTGGCAGGCAATATCCTAGTAAGGCAACGCGGTACCAAGATTCATCCAGGGCTCAACGTGGGTATAGGCAGTGACGATACGCTGTTTGCAAAAGTCAATGGCATATTAAAGTTCGAGAAGAAAGGCCGCGATAAGACCGTAGCCAGCGTTTATGAGCAATCTGCTGTACAATAATCGCTTAAAAATAACGAGGTCGCACAGCCCTAAGCTGTGGGGCCTTTAATTTTATTTATGGAAGGCGGTGAAAGGTAGAAATATGTTTGTAGACAGAGCGAAAATATATGTAAAAAGCGGTGATGGCGGCAATGGTGCTATATCCTTCCGCCGCGAAAAATATGTGCCCCGTGGGGGGCCGGACGGTGGCGATGGTGGCGACGGCGGCAATGTCATATTGCAGGCTGATCAAAATATGAATACCCTTATGGATTTCAAGTATAAAGTGCATTATAAAGCGCAGCGCGGTCAGCATGGTCAAGGCAGCAATATGCGCGGTAGAAACGGTGAAGACCTTATAATAAAGGTGCCTGTAGGTACCGTCGTCATAGACGCCGAATCCAGTATGATAATAGGCGACTTAATAAACGATGGTCAGCAAATCATAGTAGCCTATGGCGGCAAAGGCGGTAAAGGCAACGCACATTTTACTACTTCGGTGCGCCAGACTCCGCGCTTTGCCCAGGAGGGAGAACCAGGTCAGGAAAGATGGGTTATATTGGAGCTTAAGATGATAGCCGATGTAGGGCTTATAGGTTTTCCCAATGCCGGTAAATCGACAATATTATCTATCATGACGGCTGCCAGGCCTAAAATAGCAGATTACCCTTTTACTACATTATCGCCGAATTTGGGCGTGGCTTATGCGCCGGATGGACGCAGCTTTGTATTGGCTGACATTCCCGGGCTCATAGAAGGAGCTCATGAGGGTACAGGGCTTGGGTATGAGTTTTTACGCCATGTAGAGAGAACACGGCTTTTATTGCATGTGGTAGATGCATCTGGAATGGCTGGACGCGATCCTGTGGACGATTTTTATAAAATAAATGAAGAATTGCGCCTTTATAATGAAGAACTGGCTAAAAGGCCTCAAATAATATTGGCTAATAAGATGGATCTGCCGGAAGCACAGCAGAATTTTGAGCGCATAAAAGAAGCAGCCGATAAATGCGGTTATAAAATATTTGCTGTATCGGCAGCCAAAGGACAAGGCTTCGAGCAGGTATTATACGAGGTATTGAAAATGCTGGATAGCTTACCCAAGCATGAGGGTTTTGTTTCCGAGCAAGCAGAGGTAGTTTATGTACCCAAGCAAGAGTTAAATTATAATATAAAAAAAGACGATGAGAGTTATATAGTAGAAGGCAGCCTTATAGATAAACTGCTGCGCATGACCAATATAGACGACCCCGATTCGCTGGCATACTTTCAAAAAGTGCTCGAAGACAACGGCGTTTTCAAAGCGCTCAAGGCTCAAGGCGCCAGAAACGGCTGTACGGTGAAAATTGGAGCTATAGAGTTTGATTACATAGAGTGAGCAATGCTCACTCTATGGCTCTAATATTTTCTATATATTGAATTATCTGCTCCTTATTAGGATATGCTCCACCGAAGGCATAGCGGACTATGCCATCTTTATCGATTATATAATTGGCTGGTATTCCTCTCTGTTGATAAATAGCCCATACCTCATCGTCTTTATCTAAAAGGACCGGAAAGGTATAACCGTTATCTTCCATAAATTTTCTTGCGTTTTTCTCAGCTTGTTCGCTATCGGTGCCACCTCTGAGTTCCACCGATGTGGAATTTACCGTCAGTACAACCACATCATAATCTTTATACTCTTCATATATTTCCTGGAAATAAGGCATTTCTTCTCGGCATGGCGGACACCATGTAGCCCAGAAATTGAGCAGCACGATCTTGCCTTTATAATCAGAAAGCTTTATTTTGTCGCCATTTAGATCTTCTAATTCAAAATCTTCTATAGGGATATCCATCATGCCTTCCAGCAAAGCTTCTTTTAATGCAGTTTGGTTATCAGTATTCCCTTCGGTTGCAGGCGTTTCGGTTTGTTCTTGCGGTGACTGCGTATCGATATCGTTCTGTTTATCGGTTATATCTTGAGAAATCGGATTTGAACCGGAAGAACATCCGGATACGGTCACAGCTATTATTATTGTTATAAGCAATATGTTTTTTAAGTTTCTCCATTTCATGTTCTGTTCTCCTCTTTTTACCATTATGTTATTTGAAATAACGTTTCCCATCTGCCGGTTATCATAAGCAGACCTATAATCATAAGCAAGGTACCGCTTATGATTTTTATAGCTTTCATATATTTATAAATGCTCTGCAGATATCCCAGCAAATATTCAAAAAATATCGCTATGAGCATAAATGGCAAGCCTAAACCGAGCGAATATATGGCCAACAGCGATATACCCTCCCATAGAGTAGAAGCATTACCAGCCATTATCAGCACTGACGACAGAATGGGTCCTATACATGGCGTCCAACCAAAGCTGAAACCCATTCCCATTAAGAGCGAACCGATAAAACCTGGCACAGTGTTTCCTGTGTTCAGGCGCTTTTCATAATTAAGCCATCGTATGGGTATGATATCCATTTGAAATAAACTGAAGAATATAACTATAATGCCGCCTATACGACTGAATAATCGGCTATTTTGCAATAAAAAACGTCCTATGCTGGTTGCTGTGGCACCTAGCAGGATAAATATTATAGAAAATCCTATAACAAAAGCCAGGCCATTCCATATCAATGCTCTTTTAGCGTTACTGTGTCGTGTTATATTGTCAATGGATTGACCAGTTAAATAGGTAATATATACAGGTATAAGAGGAAGCACACATGGGGATAAAAAAGAAGCCAGTCCCTCAAAAAATACTACAGCCGATGATAAACTACCGTTCAAGCATAACGCACCTCTCATTATCAATTCCGACACAATTATTTTACCACCCTCCCCTAAGGGGTGTCAATTGGCTTGTTGGGATCTGCAATTCGTAACATCTACCTGAAACGAGCGATATAAAGCGATGCAAACGATATAAAGCCGGAGAACGCCTCGAAATATTGCGTAGGCGTACTCAATGAGTGCAGCGTAGAGCAAGCGTAGGTCGGGCATGGACGCCCGACCAGCCGGCACTGAGCATGGACGCGAATTGCCGGTGTTAGCTTGCTCAAGCGAAACGAATTGTAAGTACGCCAGCAATATTTCATGAGCGGGCGTAGGATTTATATCATTGCATGCGCTGAATTTGTTATATTACGAATTACAGTTGGGATTATATTGGATGCATGTTAGAGCTTTGGAGACTAACACAGCATTCGATTGAGTTAATTGCTGTGATATGTTACTTCTGTGTTTTAGAATTTCCGTAAAGCGTTGTTGCAATATAGTGCTTATATTTGAGTTATATGGGTCTACGCAATATTCTCTAAGATTCATGTCATCCATGAGGGCTTTTACTTTGGTATGGTAATTTAAAGCAATAACTGGTATGCTGTGTTTTAACGCCGATACCAAAAAATGAAGGCGCATGCCTACGCATATATCCGTGGATGCTATGGAATTATATCTTTCTTCTGAAGATGCTTCATCTTTTAATATGAAGGAGCCTTCAGGGGCAATCATACGGTGTATGTTGTTATCGTTTAGAGCGGGATTAGACTTCATTACCTGGCACGGGATAAAATAAATTTGATGCCCCATCTGCTTCAACCATCTCAAAAATGGTATGAAGGTCGCATATAATGTCGGTTGATTGTTGCCAAAACATCTTAAATTTATGCCTATTTTTAGCCTAGATTGATTGATGATATTTACATCATTTTGACATAATGGCAGAGCCCATATGGCCTCGGGTATCCTTTCGGCTTGACCGGAAAAATATCGCATGAAAGCGTTCAAACTATAGCTATCGCGTACGCTTATACCTATGGATTTATCAAACAATTTTTGATAGTGGTTTATAACGCTTGGTGATGTTGCTCTATCATCTATACCTACGCGGTATATAATGTAGGGCGTGGTTACGGCGTCGCTCATAAACGGGAACCAATATTCCCCCAAATATACCATACCACCTCCACCTATTATCAATAAATCGCAGCGATTCATGATATCGATAGTATTACCTTGCGGAAAATAATTGACGCCTACAATTCGGTAGTCTACCTGGCCTTCGATAACCTTGCAATCGCTAAATACGATAAACTGCGTATCATGGCCGTATTGTCTCTTCATATTATTCATTATTGCCTTAAGATTAAGCTCATCACCTAAATTATTGAAGCCATAATAGCCTATAATTCCTATCAACATGATCAATACCTTCTTATAATATTTAAAATATCTTGAGCTCTTTGCTTATAAGTATGATGAGCATATACTTCTTGCTGTCCTGCCGATGCTATAGTTTGCCTTTCGGTATCATGCTCGAGATAGTACCGTACTAATTCAAGCGTTTGCTCCGATGATTTAGACCATACCAAGTGTTTATAATTTGTAAATAGGCTTTCAATAGCCGGGGTATGCTGAGTGAGATAGAAAGCCCCGCAACCTAGCACTTCAAAAGTGCGCATGCTCATCATAGTCGGCGAAGTATTTACCGAATGTAGCCCCAGCACTATCTTTGTGCTAGCGTATAGTCCTGGCAAATCTTCATAAGGCATATAACCGCCGTATAAGTTTTTACCTATAGTGAAACCGTACGCTGGATTAAGCCACCAATCGAGCCCATATATCTTTATATTCAGTCCAGCGTTTATTATTGGCTCCAGTATTATCTTACGGCCTTCATTGCGGGCAGCATGTCTGAAGTAATTATTGCCCATAAAGACTATGTCGTTTTTTAAGTCTTTGCGGGGCGGTACTTTTTTGTGGAAATCAGGGTTACAGGCGAACATAAGCAGATGCGCTTTTATGCCATGATGAGCGTATTGCTCTATACATTCCAGAGCCGGGGTAAATACATAACGGGCTTTGCAGGCGAAAGGCAGCGATAAGCGTTCAAAATCTGGAGGGTCTTCTATAGCCCAATATATTAATGGTACATGCAAATTATCCAGAGCCGGAAATAATAACGGGTACAGGCTATCACCGCCCTCGCATATTACAAAATCGGGATTATAAGTTGATATTATCCTATATAATATTTTGTTATCCTTATGGTATTCGCTTGCTAGATTCACAACTTTGACGCTGTGACCTAATTGGCTAAACCCCGTTGCTAATCCATAGCTTATTATGGGGGCGCTATTAGTAAATAAGAATCTCATAATATCACTCCAGATATACTATAATATATATTACAGTATATGCAAGAAGATATAAAATGACATAAAAAAGCAAGGCCCACAGCGATCTCAACTTCAGCCTATGCAGATATCTATATCCACACCCATATATGATCACTGAAACCAACGACCATATATGAGCATTTCGATACCTGCACAGACCTATGCTCGACCATCAATGATAGTTTATAGACCTGCTATGATCTTTCGACCATAGCAGACCTAACGTCTGAAAACATCATGCTAGAAAATGTTATAAAAAGCAAACATCACTACCATCGATGATCTTAGCTCGACCATCATACATATCTTATAACCCCATGATGACCGATAGGCCGTCATAGAGCTAAGGCTATATAAGCATCGATACATATGATGATCTTCCCGCCGGCTTATATCAGACCTTTACAAGCGATCCGATATAAACCTTTGGCCGAACATTGCAGAGTCATTCCGACCCTGCAATGCTCTGCGCTCAACCGCTGTGAACCTTACTGGAAATAGTATATCCGAGCGCGATGGCTTTATTCTATGAAATTTATGGAGAAATTTATGGAACAAAATTACCATTTGACAATACATATGAGAAGTGGTATATTAATAAAGCCGCCGATGAAGGCGGAGAAATAATAGCAGCATAAAAGGTCGAAAAAGGGTATTGACAAGGGATAAATAAGCTGCTAGAATATAAAAGTCGCTCACGAGAGCGGCATGGACATTGAAAACTGAACAGAATGAAAGAACACACAAAACGCTTTGCGGACCAAAGAGTCAAGGATAAAAAGGTGTACTCTACCACAAACAAGAGAGTTTGATCCTGGCTCAGGACGAACGCTGGCGGCGTGCCTAAAACATGCAAGTCGAACGGATATACTAACATTAAGCGATTAATGGGAGTATATTAGTGGCGGACGGGTGAGTAACACGTGAACAACCTGCCCTGTACAGGGGGATAACAGACCGAAAGGACTGCTAATACCCCATGAGACCACAGCATCGCATGATGCAGGGGTCAAAGGAGCAATCCGGTATAGGAGGGGTTCGCGGCCCATTAGCTAGTTGGTGAGGGTAGAAGCCCACCAAGGCGACGATGGGTAGCCGGCCTGAGAGGGTGAACGGCCACACTGGGACTGAGACACGGCCCAGACTCCTACGGGAGGCAGCAGTTGGGGATATTGCGCAATGGGCGAAAGCCTGACGCAGCGACGCCGCGTGAGGGAAGAAGGTCTTCGGATTGTAAACCTCTGTCGAGTGGGAAGAAAGAAATGACAGTACCACTGGAGGAAGCCCCGGCTAACTACGTGCCAGCAGCCGCGGTAATACGTAGGGGGCTAGCGTTGTCCGGAATTACTGGGCGTAAAGGGCGTGTAGGCGGTAGAGCAAGTCAGGTGTGAAACCCCCGGGCTCAACTCGGGGCATGCATCTGAAACTGCGATACTTGAGTGCAGGAGAGGGAAGCGGAATTTCTGGTGTAGCGGTGGAATGCGTAGATATCAGGAAGAACACCGGTGGCGAAGGCGGCTTTCTGGCCTGCAACTGACGCTGAGGCGCGAAAGCGTGGGGAGCGAACAGGATTAGATACCCTGGTAGTCCACGCTGTAAACGATGGATACTAGGTGTAGGTGGTATCAAAGCCATCTGTGCCGAAGTTAACACATTAAGTATCCCGCCTGGGGAGTACGGCCGCAAGGTTGAAACTCAAAGGAATTGACGGGGGCCCGCACAAGCAGCGGAGCGTGTGGTTTAATTCGAAGCAACGCGAAGAACCTTACCAGGTTTTGACATGCATATGAATTATGCAGAAATGCATAAGGCTTATCGAAAGATAAGACATATGCACAGGTGGTGCATGGTTGTCGTCAGCTCGTGTCGTGAGATGTTGGGGTTAAGTCCCGCAACGAGCGCAACCCTTATTGTTAGTTGCCAGCACGTAGAGGTGGGCACTCTAACGAGACTGCCGTGGATAACACGGAGGAAGGTGGGGATGACGTCAAATCATCATGCCCCTTATGATCTGGGCTACACACGCGCTACAATGGCCGGAACAAAGAGGAGCGAAGCGGTAACGCAGAGGGAATCTCAAAAAACCGGTCTCAGTTCAGATTGTGGGCTGCAACCCGCCCACATGAAGAAGGAGTTGCTAGTAATCGCGGATCAGCATGCCGCGGTGAATACGTTCCCGGGCCTTGTACACACCGCCCGTCACACCATGAGAGTCTACAACACCTTAAGCCGGTGAGCTAACCGCAAGGAGGCAGCCGTCCAAGGTGGGGTAGATGATTGGGGTGAAGTCGTAACAAGGTAGCCGTATCGGAAGGTGCGGCTGGATCACCTCCTTTCTAAGGAGTAAGACCTTGACGACAAAAAAGGACGCAAAGCCAGAGTTCACTCATTCTGTTTAGCTTCCAGGGTCCATGACCTTGGAAAACGGGGATATAGCTCAGATGGGAGAGCGCCTGCTTTGCACGCAGGAGGTCAGGAGTTCGAATCTCCTTATCTCCACCAAGGAGCGGGGCTCATAGCTCAGCTGGTTAGAGCACACGCCTGATAAGCGTGAGGCCAGTGGTTCGAGTCCACTTGAGCCCACCATTGCACATTGAAAACCGCATAATGCAAGAGAAAAACAATTTTCCGGGCGATCAAGGAAGAAAGAGCATAGGGTGGATGCCCAGGCACTGGGAGCCGAAGAAGGACGTGGTAAGCTGCGAAAAGCCATGCGTAGCCGCAAACAGGCGAAGAGGCATGGATATCCGAATGGGGCAACCCGCTGCAGGTAACGCTGCAGCATCGCATGATAAATACATAGTCATGCGAAGGGAAACCGGGGGAACTGAACCATCTAAGTACCCCGAGGAAAAGAAAGAAACATCGATTTCCCAAGTAGCGGCGAGCGAACAGGAAAGAGCCCAAACCATAGCGATAGAGATATCGCTATGGGGTAGAGGACCGGCAGACGTAGGGAACAATATAGCCGAAGGCGGAAGGGAAGCCGCGCCACAGAAGGTGACAGCCCTGTAGGCGAAATATTGTAAACTACAGCCGGTATCCGGAGTACCACGGGACACGAAGAATCCCGTGGGAATCAGGGAGGACCACCTCCCAAGGCTAAATACTACCCAGTGACCGATAGCGGACAGTACCGTGAGGGAACGGTGAAAAGAACCCCGAGAGGGGAGTGAAAGAGAACCTGAAACCCTATGTTTACAAGCAGTGGAAGAGGAATAAAAACCTCGACCACGTACTTTTTGTAGAACGGACCGGCGAGTTGCTTTATGATGCGAGGTTAAGGACAATAAGTCCGGAGCCGAAGGGAAACCGAGTCTGAAGAGGGCGAAATAGTATCATGGAGCAGACCCGAAACCAGGTGACCTATCCATGGACAGGGTGAAGCGCGAGTAAGATCGCGTGGAGGCCCGAACCACGTTGTCGTTGAAAAGGCATGGGATGAGCTGTGGATAGCGGAGAAATTCCAATCGAACCTGGAGATAGCTGGATCTCCCCGAAATAGCTTTAGGGCTAGCCTCAATCGATGGACCAAGGAGGTAGAGCACTGAATGGGCTAGGGGCCTAACGGTTACCGAACCCTATCAAACTCCGAATGCCATGGGACTAAGAGATTGGGAGTCAGACTGCGAGTGCTAAGATCCGTAGTCAAAAGGGAAACAGCCCAGACCATCCGCTAAGGTCCCCAAATCCAGATTAAGTGTAAAAGGATGTGTAATTACTCAGACAACCAGGATGTTGGCTTAGAAGCAGCCATACATTAAAAGAGTGCGTAACAGCTCACTGGTCAAGTGAATATGCGCCGAAAATGTCCGGGGCTAAATCTGGTACCGAAGCGGTGGCAGCGCGAGAAGCGCTGGGTAGGGGAGCAATGTATGCAGGGACGAAGCATAAGCCGAGAGGCGATGTGGACCGCATACAAGAGAGAATGCCGGTATGAGTAGCGAAAGGGTGGTGAGAATCCACCCCGTCGAAAGCCTAAGGATTCCTGAGCAAGGCTCGTCCGCTCAGGGTAAGTCGGGACCTAAGCCGAGGCCGAAAGGCGTAGGCGATGGACAACGGGTTAAGAATCCCGTACCCCCAAGAGTCGCAAAAAGAGAAGCAGGGACACAGGAGGATAACAGCAGCGCGCTGATGGTAGAGCGCGTTCAAATGCAAAGCCGAGGCAGGCAGGCAAGACCACCTGTCGATGGTGAAGCATGATGAGGACCGAAAAAAAGTAGGGAAGGCTGCGAATCCACACTGGCGAGAAAAGCTGCTATCGAGACTTGCGGGGCCCGTACCGCAAACCGACACAGGTAGGCGAGGAGAGAATCCAAAGACGCGCGGGAAAACCCTCGTTAAGGAACTCGGCAAAATGACCCCGTAACTTCGGGAGAAGGGGTACCACGAGAGTGGTCGCAGAGAAATGGCCCAAGCGACTGTTTAGCAAAAACACAGGTCTCTGCCAAATCGGAAGATGAGGTATAGGGGCTGACGCCTGCCCAATGCCGGAAGGTTAAGGGGAAACGTAAGCGGGAGACCGCGAAGCGTAGAACCGAAGCCCCGGTCAATGGCGGCCGTAACTATAACGGTCCTAAGGTAGCGAAATTCCTTGTCGGGTAAGTTCCGACCCGCACGAAAGGCGTAACGACTTGGGCGCTGTCTCAACGAGGGGCCCGGTGAAATTGAAGTACCAGTGAAGATGCTGGTTACCTGCGACTGGACAGAAAGACCCCGTAGAGCTTTACTGTAGCCTGACATTGGACTTTGGCACATGATGTACAGGATAGGTGGGAGGCAAAGAAGCATAGGCGCCAGCCTATGTGGAGCCGCCGTTGGGATACCACCCTTCATGTACCGAGGTTCTAACCTAGGCCCGTTAACCGGGATAGGGACACTGTCAGGTAGGCAGTTTGACTGGGGCGGTCGCCTCCAAAAGAGTAACGGAGGCGTCCAAAGGTTTCCTCAGGATGGTTGGGAATCATCCGAAGAGTGCAAAGGCAGAAGGGAACTTGACTGCGAGAGAGACAACTCGAGCAGGGACGAAAGTCGGGCTTAGTGATCCGGCGGCATTGCGTGGGCAAGCCGTCGCTCAACGGATAAAAGCTACCTCGGGGATAACAGGCTGATCTCCCCCGATAGTCCACATAGACGGGGAGGTTTGGCACCTCGATGTCGGCTCGTCGCATCCTGGGGCAGAAGTATGTCCCAAGGGTTGGGCTGTTCGCCCATTAAAGCGGCACGCGAGCTGGGTTCAGAACGTCGTGAGACAGTTCGGTCCCTATCCATCGCAGGCGCAGGATATTTGAGAGGAGCTGTTCCTAGTACGAGAGGACCGGAACGGACGGACCGCTGGTGTATCAGTTGTACCGCCAGGTGCATAGCTGAGTAGCCAAGTCCGGATAGGATAAACGCTGAAAGCATCTAAGCGTGAAGCCAACCTCAAGATAAGATATCCCATAGCGAGAGCTAGTAAGACTCCAGAGAGACTAACTGGTAGATAGGTCAGAGGTGTAAGCGCAGCAATGCGTTGAGCTGACTGATACTAATAAGTCGAGGACTTGATCCAACGGAAGATAGCATTATGCGGTTTTGAGTGTGCAAAACAAGACCGGGTGACAATAGCGAAGGGGAAACACCTGTACCCATTCCGAACACAGAAGTTAAGCCCTTCAGCGCCGATGGTACTGAGCGGGAAACCGCTTGGGAGAGTAGGCCGTTGCCCGGTCTTTTTTTATTTTTCTGTTATATCAAACCTATCCTATTCTTTGGGATTCCCAAAGAATTTTTTAAGCTTTAAAAATTGTTTTTATATACATGTTTGAAAACAGACACTTATTGTTTATTTTCAAACATGTATTTTTATTGTTTATTTTTAAGTACAAGATTTTTAGGCTATAAATAGTATTTCTTTCAGTGTTTTTATATGGCATGATATTTGCTCATATTATATAGTGAATACTAATTTTATTTTTGGAGGTAAATTGTATGAAACGTTTTTTTGCCACATGGTGGGGCAAACTTATAATCGTAGTCATCGTAGTGGCGATAGGATTTGGCACGTACTACGGCGTAAGAGCCTACATAAACCGCAATAGCGGAAATGTACAACAGGCTGGTCAATTTGCGACTGTAGCAGCTCGTAAAGGCAGCATAACGGTGAGCATAAATGGTACAGGCACTATGGAACCTGCTGCTCAGGAGGATGTTATTATAGATGGCAGCGGCACTATAAAAAAGATGTATTTTAAAGAAAGCGATACAGTAAAAAAAGGGGACTTGATGTATGAAATAGAAAATGAAAGTCTACCGCTTAGTATAAAACAGGCTGAGTTAAATATAAAACAAATGCAACTGTCCGCTGACGATATAGAAGGACAAATATCTAAAGCTATAGTTACAATACCAAACGCGGGTTTGTTGGACCTCAATGTGTCCGAGGGAGAACAGGTGTCGCTAAATATGCCTGTGGCTACTGTACAGGATATATCGGTTTTATCTTTAGCAGTATCGGTATATGGCCAACAAGCGGGTAGTATTAAAGAAGGTCAGAGCGTTACCATTACAGTAAGTGGCGTAAGCGGAAGTTTTAACGGTAAAGTGGTGCAGGTAACCCAGAGCGCATCGTCTGTTCAAGGCGGTTCGGGTAGCGGAAATAGTGCGCCACAGATAGCGGTCAGCCAAGAAAGAGACACAACTGATACGAATGATATTGAACAGCCGGCTCAGGCTATGGCTGTTATCGATGTGACCAACAGAGGTAGCAAGCTGCGTATCTCTCAAACGGCATCTGCTGTTATAAAGACCGATACCGGTAATGTATCGGCATTCGGTCAATTATCGGCTAAATCATCGCCTGTGCAAATAAAAGCGCCTATAAGCGGCAAAATCCAGACGCTGTATGTCAGCGACGGTGTTATAGTTTCTAAAGGCCAAAAATTGCTGAAATTCGATACCGCAATATTGCAAAACAACTTGGATGTGCAAAATACTAAAATAGAACAGGCTCAACTAGACTTGCAAAATCAAAAGGCTCAATTGGATAAGCTGAAAGTATATGCGCCAATAGGTGGCGTTATAATAACACAGAATGTCGAGGAAGGCGACAATGTAAACGATATATCACAAGCATCCTCTTCATCGTCAAATGACCAACAATCGGCTCTGTCATCGAATATATCTTCGCCGTTAAACTCATCTTCCGGAAGTGTATCTTCGACGAGCAAAGGCAATGTAGCGGCTACAATAGCTGATGTCGGTAAATTCCAGGTCTCAATAGCCGTAGACGAGCTTGATATAAATAAAATAAAGGTCGGACAAAAGGCTGTTATAACGGCGGATGCATTGCCTGATCAGAGCTTTGTTGGAGAGGTTATAGACGTTGAAGATCAAGGCACATCGCAAAACGGTGTAACGACGTATGACGTTACGGTCGCTTTTGATAGAGTTCAAGATATGAAGACAGGGATGACAGCCGATGTGGAGATTATAGCTGCACAAAAGGATAATATTGTTATTGTGCCCATAGAAGCGGTTATGGAGCGCAACGGTAAAAAATTTGTTATAATATATGATGAAGCTAATACTACTTTACAGCAGAACAATATGCGTGAGGTTAAAACTGGCATAAATAACGAGAGTTATATAGAAATAACCGAGGGCTTAAAGAAGGGTGAAAAGGTAATGCTGACATCAGCGGCTTCGCAAAACAGCAATGCCTCTTTCCCTGGTGTAGTTCCTCCAGGCATGGGCGGGCTTCCGGGGAATACGCAACGTCAGGGTACATCCGGAAGGGCCGGATTTATGCCGCAGGGTTTGAACAGATAGAGGGATTGTCATGATAGAATTGAACAATATACGTAAAGAATATCATACTGACGGCACCGGTGTAACTGCGCTGAATGATATAAACCTTACCATAAATGACGGTGAGTTTGTAGCCGTCATCGGACCGTCAGGTTCAGGTAAATCAACGCTTATGAACATATTGGGATGCCTGGATACGCCCACATCCGGCCATTATTTGTTGGATGACAAGGAAGTGGGTTACTTGTCACCAAATCAGCAGGCCGAGATACGCAATAAAAAGCTGGGATTTGTATTTCAGAGTTTTAATCTGTTGCCGCGCTTAAATGCATTGGAAAATGTCGAATTACCTTTGATATACAGAGGTATGAGGCCTTCAGAGCGTCGCAGACTATCTATGGAGGCACTGGAAAGGGTCGGACTTATTGACAGGGCATATCACAAACCGTCGCAGATGTCAGGAGGGCAGCAGCAGCGCGTGGCCATAGCAAGGGCGTTGGTGGCTGATCCGAACATAATCATGGCCGATGAACCTACGGGCAATTTGGACAGCCACAGCGGGCGTCAGATAATGGATATGCTTACTGAACTAAACGGTGACGGCAAAACAGTGATTCTTGTTACGCATGATATGAATCTGGCCCATACGGCGCGGCGCATCGTGCGTATAAAAGACGGCGTAATAGAGAATGATGAGAAGGTGGTGGCGGTATGAAATTATGGCAAGCGGTGAGACTGGCATTATCCGGCATAATAACAAATAAGATGCGCTCGTTTCTGACCATGTTGGGAATTGTCATAGGCGTCGCGTCTGTTATAATGCTGGTATCTCTGACTCAAGGTGCTACTGGTCAGATCACATCACAGATAGAAGGCCTGGGCTCCAATCTTATAACTGTCAATGTAAGCGGCCGCGGGGCTAATACGTCATTATCATATGATGATGCTATGGCTTTAGGAGAGGAAGAGAATGTAAAAGCTGTGGCTCCTGTCATAAACAGCAGCGTTACGGTTAAGTATGGCAGTAAAACGTCCGATGGTGTATCATTAACCGGTACCAACGATCTATACGAAGGTGTACGAAACGTTCATGTTCAATCCGGCCGATTCATATTGCCTATAGATGTCGAATATAGGCAAAAAATAGCCGTTATTGGCTATCAGACGGCGCAAGATCTGTTTGGCTTTATGAATCCGTTAGGCCAGTATATTAAGATAAACGGTCAGAAAGTAATGGTTGTAGGTGTTCTAGAAGAACAGGGCGGCAGTATAACTGGTTCTGGGGATAACGTCGTATTTATGCCAATAACCGCCGTTGAGCGCATGATGCGCTCGATAGGTGTAAGAACGCTGTATATACAGGCCTCATCGTCCGATACGGTGGATAGTGTTACGCAGCGGCTGGAAGGAATATTGACCAGGAAATTCCGCGATGAGGACAGCGTCAATGTTTTCAGCCAGACGCAGATGCTCTCCACTATCAGCAGCGTTACCAATATAATGAGTCTGCTTTTGGGCGGTATAGCCGGGATATCCCTCCTGGTAGGCGGCATAGGCATAATGAATATAATGCTGGTCTCGGTAACTGAGCGTACGCGTGAGATAGGCATACGCAAAGCTGTGGGGGCAAAAAAAGCCGATATACTCTGGCAGTTCTTAATAGAATCAGTGGTATTGACTGGAGTAGGCGGGGTTATGGGTATACTGCTCGGAATCGGTGGGGGTAATCTATTGGGTTCGATACTGAGCATGCCAACAGCCACATCACTGCAGATTATACTGTTGTCATTTGGTTTCGCAGTGGGCATAGGTATTTTATTTGGTATATATCCCGCTAATCGGGCAGCTAATCTCAATCCTATAGAAGCATTGCGTTATGAATAGATTTAAGCGCTTTTCCGAACGAAGCCTGCGGTGGCAGATAATGTTTGTGATAATTATAGTGGTGGCGGCACCGATAGCTGGCATGATATACAGCGCTCTGTTTGCACCTGGCATCGATAGCATGCTCATAGAAGAAAAACAGCAAAAGTTGATTCAAATCGGGCAGCGCATGGATGAAAGCATAGACGATGAAACGGCAGCGGCTATAAAAAAGACAGTTATGACACGTAGTCCCAGCGATATAGATAGTTTACAATTGCAATTGCACGACAGAATGCTAAAGCTGTCATATCAATACAGAGGTGTGGATATAGGCTATAGCGTACCAACTATAGAACAAACTTTTTCATTGCTGCCACCAAGATGGCCTTATGATCGTAAATTGGAAAATGGCATTGCTGAGGCTATCAACAGCAAAGGACCATACTCACAATATTTTATGGATCACATGGGAGGGTTGCTTCTCCACGTTCGGCCTGTAGTTAGACAGAACGATATTATAGCTCTTGCATGGGCTAGAGAGATGATACCGCCGCAATATGCACAAAGTCGCAATGTAAGGCGTACTATATTTGTTATAACTATGTTAGGATTGCTGGGCGGCATAATAGGCACGATAATAATAATACGCAATATGGTAAACAGTGCAAACATTATAAAAAACGGTCTAGTCGGCATACAGAAGGATTTTACTTACCGTTTACCGTCAGTATCGGGAGAAATGGGTGAAATAGCCCAAGCGATAAATAGCATGGCTGAAGCCCTAGAAGAGAAAGCCAAACTAGAAGAACAATTGCAGCGCTCGGAAAGGTTAGCAGCCCTCGGGCAATTGGTGGCTGGAATAGCCCATGAGATGCGCAATCCTATGGCTATAGTGAAGGCGACGGTGCAGCTTATGCAGAAACAGTATAAGGATTCAAGTGAAATGCAGCAATACCTTGACGTTATAAAGGAACAGGTTGATCGCCAGGACAAAATAGTTAAGGAATTGCTGGACTTTTCTCGTCCTTCTAAATCGTTATGGGAAGATATATCATTGGTTGAATTGCTGAAAAGCGTGATTACATTTACGCGCCCATATATGGATCAGTATCATATAGAACTGTCAGAGAAATACCAAATTGATCTTCCGCTGATCATAGCTGACGGCGAGAGATTGAAACAGGTTTTTGTGAATATTATTATAAATGCTGTTCAGTCGATGCCGAAAGGGGGACAATTGATGATATCGGTATACTCGGATGAACAAAACGTTTACGCATCGTTTGCCGATACAGGCTCGGGAATAGCGGATGAAGATATTGAAAATATATTTAATCCCTTCTATACTACCAAGTATAGCGGTACAGGCCTCGGGCTTGCTATAAGCCACAATATCATAGCGATGCATGGCGGTACCATAGCCGTGACCCGATCAAAAGATGGCGGTTCTATATTTACGGTATCAATACCGATAAGGAGGGACGATGATGCCGCATCGAATATTGATAATAGATGATGAAGAACGCATGCGTTGGGTGCTATGTAAAGCATTGGAGCAAGAGAGTTATGAGGCTGAAGCAGCAGGCGACGGCATTGAAGGGCTAAAGATGCTCGATAAACATAGTATAGATCTCGTATTGCTGGATATGAGATTGCCTATAATGGATGGCATGGAGGTTCTCAAAAGGATAAAAGAGCTTTATCCTTCCTTGCCAGTTATTATCATAACGGCGTATGGCAGCATAGAAATGGCTGTAGCAGCCGTTAAGGCCGGCGCTACTGATTATATAACCAAACCGTTCGACATAGACGAACTTGTGATTCAAATCAAGAAAGCTTTAGACGTGCACCGCCTTGTCGATGAGGTGGAATTTCTGCGATCGGAGCTCAGTCAGCGATACCAAGATATGCTGTTGTCTAGCAAAAGCCCTTGCATGCAGGAGGTATATGAGTTGGTTAGAAGAATAGCCGACAGCGATGCTACAGTTTTGCTGACCGGCGAGAGCGGCACTGGCAAAGAGGTTATAGCTCGGACTATACATTACAGCAGCAGACGAGCAGATAAACCATTTGTAGCCATAAATTGTGCGGCTGTGCCGGATAACCTTTTGGAAAGCGAATTATTCGGCTATGAAAAAGGAGCGTTTACAGGGGCTGTGGCTCGTAAAGCCGGTCGGTTTGAAGTGGCCGATGGCGGTACCGTCTTTCTCGATGAAATAGGCGAAATGTCTATGAATATGCAGGCTAAGCTATTGCGCGTATTACAGGAACGTTCTTTTGAACATTTGGGCGGCAATGATGTCATATCGGTGGATGTGCGCATAATAGCCGCTACTAATAAAGATTTGCAATATGCCATGAAGTCGGGTTATTTTCGCGAAGATCTCTATTATCGGTTAAGTGTAATACCTATAAACCTGCCTCCATTAAGAGAACGCAAAGAGGATATACCTGATCTGGCGCTTTATTTTGTGAATAAATTTGATAAACGCAAGGCTATAAAAGGCATATCGAAACAGGCTATGGACATCCTGCGATTGTATAGTTGGCCAGGCAATATAAGAGAATTAGAGAATGCAATAGAAAGGGCTGTCATAATATGCGATACAAATGCTATACAGCCAGCGCACTTGCCCATATCGATGCAGACACCTAAAAAGGAGTCGTCTGTTCTCGATATAGATATACCGGATGAAGGGATAAGCATGGAAGCACTGGAAATGCAGCTTATAAAGAAGGCGCTAGATAAAACCGGTGGCAATCAGACCAAGGCAGCCAAACTCCTCGGGATAACCCGTTCAGCGTTGATATATCGAATGCAGCATGGCATCACCTGATCCGTTTCAAAAAGCGTCTCTTTAAGTAAAATATCGCTGCTTCCTTCGCAGTCGCCCTGCTTTTTGGCAACAGGCATAATAATCCGAGGATATCGGTAATGATGCCGGGCGTTATGAGCAAAACGCCGCCGATAACTATAAATAGCCCGTCCCAAAGCTGAGCAGATGGTATATGGCCTATCTGCAGCTCAGCTTTTATGCTATTTATAGCATTGAATCCCTGTCTTTGGGCTATAACAGCACCTATTATGCCTATGACTACTATTATCGCTATCGTCTGCCATACGCCGATGTATTGGCCTAACGCTATCAATATCAATAGATCGATTAAAGGTATTAATATAAACACTGCTATAAGCCTGGTCAGCATTTATTCGCTCCATTCTAATATTCTGGTTCGCATTATTATAATATCCAAAATGTTGCACTGTAGTCAACCCCGATTTTATCTACTTGTTATTTACGATAACTTGTATTATTATACGTTATAGTTATTGTTGAAAGGTGGAGGGTATAATATATGAATAAATCTGTAATAAACGCTATTGTATTGGCCGGCGGAAGAGAGGATCTAGAGGGCAATGTACATGGCTATAAGTCGCTGCTTGCATTAAATGGCCGGCCTATGATCGATTATGTAGTCGAAGCATTGAAAAATACACCTGATGTGGGCGAAATAGCAGTGGTCGGTCCCGTGGATGAGCTTTCACCGTATATAAGTGATAAGGTGGATTACATAATATCTGAAGGCGATTCCATGATGGATAACGTGATATTTGGTTTAAGGCCATTCCAAAACGATGACCGTGTGTTGTTCCTGTCATCCGACATACCGTTTATAACGCCTGACGCTATAAGCCATTTTATAAAACAGAGCTGTTTAACAGATGCCGATTTTTGTTATCCTATTGTAGAGCGTTCTGTGAATGAAGCAAAATTTTCTGGTTTTAAGCGTACGTATGTCCGTTTGAAAGAGGGTGCGTTCACTGGTGGAAATATCATGTACGTAAAGCCAAGCCTTGTAACAAATCATAAAGAGCTGATAGAAGATCTTATAGCGATGCGCAAGGAGCCAATCAATATGATAGAGTTATTTGGCGCTGGATTGGCTATAGATTTGGCAATAGGGAGGGCCAGCATAGAGGCGATAGAGAAGCGCATCGAGCAGATGCTTAATATAAGGGCTAAAGCTATTATATCGCCATATCCTGAGATAAGCCAGGATATAGACAAGAACGATGACATAAAGGCTGCTTTGCGCATTTTTGAGGGGGCGTAATATTTGGACTATATACAGGCGTTGGACTATATACATGGCACATGGAAATTCGGTACCAAACTTGGATTGGAGAATATATCGTATTTATTGCAATTGCTTGGGAATCCGCATAGAAAGCTGCGCTGCATACATATAGCCGGTACCAATGGTAAAGGATCGGTTACCGTTATGACGGCTTCTATATTGGAGAAAGCCGGCTATAAAACCGGGTTATTTATATCGCCGTATTTGGAGGACTTTAGGGAACGCATACAGATAAACCAAAATTATATACCAAAGGATGACCTGGCGCGGCTGACCGATGTAGTTAAACAAAAAGTGGAGCAAATGCTGGCCGAAGGCCGCCCTCATCCAACGGAATTTGAGGTAGTAACGGCTATAGGTTTTTGCTATTTTGCCGAGCAAAATGTGGATTATGCTGTGATTGAAGTTGGCCTAGGAGGTAGACTAGATTCCACAAATGTAATAGATCCGTTGGTTTCGGTTATAACCAGCATAGATTATGACCATAAAGACATATTGGGTGATACATTGGCCAAAATAGCTTATGAAAAGGCTGGCATTATAAAGCCCGGCAGACCGGTGGTGGTGTATCCGCAGCAAGATGAGGCCATGGATGTTATAAAACAGGTATGTCAGCAACGACAATCACCGCTTATAGAGGTATCGTATAGCGATATTGAGGCAATAGATGATTCTATCGACGGTCAGCACTTTAACTATAATGAAGGGAAATGGACGTTTAACCGGTTGTATATACCATTGCTTGGTAAGCATCAATTGATGAACGCTGCTACGGCCATAACCGCAGTGTTGGTGCTGAGAAAATATATGGGCGTGGCGATAAGCGATAAGGCTATAGCAGAAGGGTTGAGCGTTACCAAATGGCCTGGGCGATTGGAACTGGTCCATCGTCAACCTTATGTATTGTTGGACGGTGCGCACAATCCTCAAGGGGCTCAATCGCTGGCCAATGCTATAAAAAACTATTTTCCGCATAACCGGGTTATAATGGTACTGGGTATATTGGCTGACAAAGACGTTCGTGCTATACTTGAAGTTCTTGTGCCTTTAGCGGCATATATTATAACCACTCGACCCGATAGCCCAAGAGCTATTGAAGCCGAAAGGCTCTTAACGTTGGTGAAAGAGATGAATGTACAGGGACAAGCTATAGATAATATAGAATTTGCTGTGCAAACATCCCTCGATATGGCTGAGCCGGACGATTTGGTGGTTATAAGCGGCTCGCTTTATCTTATAGGGAGGGTTCGCACATATTTGAAGGGTGTATTAGTGCATTAATTGTATCTGCGTTCTATAGGCTCGGTATCATTCATAGACTTAAAAGGAAAGCGATCGCATATAATAGAGGAAAGGATGTGGTGTTATGACATCAGTTGGTAATATAAGGGAGATGTTTCCCGGAGGGAACACCGCTTATGGTTTTTATTCATTTTATGATTATATAATAGGCCCCGAAGCTAACCGTATATTTATAATCAAAGGTGGACCTGGTGTAGGAAAATCCACTATAATGCGTCAAATAGGCGATGAAATGTTGCAAAGAGGGTACGATGTGGAATTTCATCATTGCTCATCGGATAATGATTCCCTGGATGGCGTTGTCATACCGGCTATAAAAATAGCTTTGATAGATGGGACGGCACCGCATGTAGTGGATCCAAAAAATCCCGGAGCGGTGGATGAGATAATACATCTTGGCGATTATTGGAATGAGGATGGCATACGTGTGTACAAAGACGCCATAATAGGGCATAATCGTCAGATCAAGTATTTGTTTGATCGCGCATATAGATACCTGGCAGCAGCAAAGTCTGTAAGGGACGATATATCGGTCAGTATAGAATCGTGCGTCGATAAGGCTAAGGTATACCATTTGGCCTATGATATAAATCAAGCTTTATTTAAAGATATGCCTGTGTCCGATAGAGTTGGCAAACAGAGGCATCTGTTTGCTAGTGCTATAACACCCGACGGCATAGTAGATCATCTCGATACGCTTATCGTACCGCAGGCTCAGCGATACGTGCTCAAGGCGGACATAGGCAGTGGTAGCTCTTTTATATTATTAGATGTAGCAAAAGCTGCGGAGGCTGTAGGATACGATGTAGAATTATACCATTGCCCGCTTGTACCGGATGAAGTAGAGCACATCATTATACCGGCTTTAAATACAGCAATAACGATTTCATGCAGGTTTGAGGATGATGCTACGCTGATCTATGATATGAATGATTGCGTTGATAGCGATAAGCTCAACGCATTGAAAGACAAGATATCTAAAGATCGCGTTATGATGGATTCTCTCATGAATGAAGCTATAATCAGTATAGCGGCGGCCAAGAAAGTCCATGATGAAATGGAGAGCTACTATAAGTCGAATATGAACTTTGAAGATGTGCAACAAGCAAAAAATAGATTGCTCGAGCGTATACTGAAATATGCTGCTAACTAAGTTGCGGCTGCAAATATGCGGTGGGGCTTATTGCCACACCGCATATTTGTATATCATACGCACGGGATGATATGACTGTTTTGCTTTACGCAGCCCAGGAATGCCCAGATCCTGCTCGCGGTTTATGTAGGGCACATCGTGCCATTCATGAGCGCAGAACATTTGGTTTATAGCGACATAAAGCCCCGGTATATTGGGGTTAGCCTTTTCTATATGTACGTTGGCGGTATCTGGTGTTAACATCTCGCCAAATGAAAATGCTTCTATGTCCCTATCTATAAGGATAATACCGCCTTTTAAGCCCAAATAATCGAAGTGGCTCAAAGCCTTTTTAATTGCATCATGCTCATGAAGTAAGCCCTCGTCATTGCTGTCTTTTATTTCCAACCATTTTTCGGCAAAGTCTATGCAGCCATCTATGTATTCTGAAGTAAGGGAAACATACTGGAAGTTGTTCTCTTTGACAAATCGATTTAGAAAATTCTTTTTTGCATGATACTTCCGCCCAGCCAGCTCTATCAGATCTTTTGTTCTGTATACGTAATCGCTGTTGTCCAAATCCATCTCAACGTTTAAACTCGGATACCATTGCTTTATCTGCATAGCCATAAATTCCGGCACCCTACACATCGCGAAAGGCCATCCTTCGTTTTGGAATAAATTCATCATGGCATCTAGAACATTCTTTAAACTGTCATCTTTTGGCCCTACTGGTGGTAACAATACGTATTGTTTTTCTATGTATGCTATTATACACAGATAATCATCTACTACAGCATATTTAGAGTTATAGTAATGGTCCCACATGTACATATTGGTGAAAGTATATTCGGATATTTCCAATGGAAATTTTATAAAATATTTATCAAATAATGGCTTGGATTCCAATGTTAATGGCCTAAAATCCATATTATGTTTATACCTTTCTATACATCTCTTTTTACTTAAGATTATAATATCATATTTCTCTTTATGCAAATGCTTTTAATTTGTGCTTCGATTCGTGCTAAGGTAAATTCAGCGCGTGCAATGATATAAATCCTACGCCCGCTACAGGCTTGACATATATACCTCGCTACCGCTGTGAGGCTGAACCACTACGCAATCAAAGATTTGCTGTGGTCCTACGTTTCAAAAGCCCGCTCAGCATATATGTCAAGCTTTATGCCACCCGTTTCAGTCATATATTACGAATTGCAGATAAAAAATCGAATTTGCTATTGTAGTATAGGCTTATTCTCAATATAATAGGTATAATAAGTGTTGTATGAAAGGGATATGCAAATGGCTGATAATTATAAGATCTTGATTATAGACGATGATAAAAACATATGCCAATTGTTGAACTTATATTTTACCAAAGAGGGATTTGAAGTCGATATAGCCAATAACGGCAAGGAAGGTATGAGTCATTTTTCCAACAATCCTCCCAATATCGTCATATTGGATATAATGTTGCCGGGTAAGGATGGCTGGGATATATGCCGTGAAATCCGAAGGATGAGCGATATACCTATTATAATGCTTACAGCTAAAAGCGAAACTTTCGATAAAGTGCTTGGGCTGGAATTGGGTGCTGATGATTACGTTGTAAAACCATTTGACCCAAAAGAATTAATAGCGCGTGTAAAAGCGGTATTGAGGAGATATAACCAGGATAACGATGCTAATAACGTTATCGTTTACCCAAACCTTGTCATAGATAAAAATACTATGCTGGTTAAATATCAAAAGAAAGAGCTGGAATTGCCTCCAAAGGAATTTGAGCTGCTCTACTTTTTAGCTAGCCATCCCAACAAAGTATATACGCGTGAACAACTGCTGGAACAGGTATGGGGATTTGATTATTATGGTGATTCAAGGACGGTGGATGTTCATGTAAATCGCTTGAGGGAAAAGATAGGGAGTGAGAATGACCCATGGAAGATAAGTACTGTATGGGGGGTTGGATATAAATTTGAAGTTAAATAGTAAAAAAACTGCTTTTGGAGGTATACGGTCTATATTTAACAAGCTCATGCTTGCATATTTAATAGCTATGCTCATTATGCTTATCATGATGAGCTTGTTGATGTCTAATTTTTTGCGCGATTATTACTTAAACCAAAAAGAGCAACAGTTGCTAGACGGAGGTCAGGATATAAACCAATTGGCCGCGCAATACTTGCTTGGCTATATAGATGAAAAATACTTGAATTTCGCATTGCGTACAGTGGATAAAACGGTTAATGCCAGTATATGGTTTGTCGATAATAGAGGATATGTTTGGGCCGAATCAGGTTTTTTGGATAACAGTTGGAGAGGCGTGCAGCTCACAGGCGAGGATGTTAAGAAGGTATTGTCGGGAGAAACCATAACGAAAATCGGCAAATTCGATGATCGCTTTTCAACACCTATGCTGACCGTCGGTATGCCCATAAAGATGGGTAGATTGATAATGGGAGCTGTATTTATGCACTCGCCTTTATATGAGATAAATATGGCGTTGGAAAGTGCTTATCGTTTTATATGGCTGTCTTTATTAATATCCGCTTCTGTAGCTACCATATTGATTTATTGGATCTCTCAGCGCATATCTCAACCGCTAATAGAGATGAGCGATATCGCTAAGTCCATGTCAAAAGGCGATTTTTCACAAAAAGCTACTGTAAGCTCAAAAGATGAAGTGGGTCAGCTAGCGACTAGTTTTAATAAAATGGCTGAGGCTTTGGAGAATTTAGAAGATATGAGACGTGGGTTTGTTAGCAGTGTATCCCACGAATTGAAATCGCCTTTGACCAGCATAAGGGGATTTGTACAGGGCATT
The DNA here is from genome assembly GCF_000213255.1 of Mahella australiensis 50-1 BON. Taxonomy (NCBI): domain Bacteria; kingdom Bacillati; phylum Bacillota; class Clostridia; order Mahellales; family Mahellaceae; genus Mahella; species Mahella australiensis. The sequence goes on along the minus strand of NC_015520.1, from coordinate 1,571,275 downwards.
CTCGATGGCACTATACCTACGGAAGAACAAACGCAATATCTTACTATAGTCTTAGAAGAAACAGATAGATTAAATAAGATTATAAAGGAACTGTTGGAATTATCCCGCATGGAATCCTCTCAATTTCAATTAGCCATGTCTAATTTTGATGTGAATGAATTGATAAGGCGCGTTCTATTAAAACAAGAGAAGCGTATTGAGCAAAAGGAATTGGATGTTCAAATAGATTTTGAGCAGGATCGCTGTATGGTAGAAGCCGATAAAGATCGTATAGAAGAGGTGCTCATAAATCTCATAGATAATGCTATAAAGTTTACACCAGAGAAGGGACGTTTGATTGTTAGTACGCGTGTAGAAGGGAATAAAGTATATATTTCAGTAAGCGACAGCGGCATAGGCATATCCGAAGAAGACATGCCGCATATCTGGGAAAGGTTCTATACCGCCGACAAATCCAGAGCCTCTGGCAGTACGGGATTAGGGCTTTCCATCGTTAAACGAATTATAGAACAGCATCGCCAAAGCATATGGGTAAAAAGTATTCCTGGGAAGGGCACGACTTTTACCTTTACGCTAAACCATATCGAATAAGCGCTATTATTTACAGATTGTTTATTGATTATTAAAGTTATACCAATATAATTATAAGTGAAAAAATAAACGAGGAGGCGCTTGATATGAGTGATTTTTATAACTTTGATTATGATGACGATCATAAGGATTACAAACAAAAACCGAGTTTTTTTACGTATCTGGTTCTGGTACTGGTAGGTATACTGATAGGAGTTATAATAATGTACTATATTGGTAACCCGGTACAAAACCAGCAGGCGATCGGTTCGACCGAAACTAATGAACAGAGCAATGCTGCATCAGGCAATGCGTCGTCTCCCATTATAGTAAGCAGCGATAATTTGCCAATACTTAAAAGCGACAATCCGATAGTTGATATCTCTAAAAATGTAGGCCCTGCGGTAGTGGGCGTGATAAACAAGGTGGAAGTTGTTCAAAGGCCAGGAGGAGGGTTCTTCTTTAACCCTGGAGATTTCCCATGGGGACAAGGCGGAGATAACGAGGGTAGCGATAGTGATCAGCCATCCACGCAGCAGCAAGAGCAAGGATCGGGATCCGGTATAATAATATCATCTGACGGCTATATCGTCACTAACAATCATGTAGTAGAAGGTGCAGATAGCGTAACAGTGTTGCTGCAGGGTGGTGAAGAAGTACCTGCTAAAATCGTGGGTACCGATCGTGACAGCGATTTGGCAGTTCTTAAAGTTGATAAAAACAACTTACCTGCAGCAACATTAGGTGACTCATCTAAGACGCAAACTGGTGAAATAGTGGTGGCTATAGGTAATCCGTTAGGCAAAGATTTAGCTGGTACTGTTACCATGGGCGTTATTAGTGCTACAGATCGCACATTGACGGTGGAAGGCAGAACAATGAAGATGCTTCAGACCGATGCTGCCATAAATCCCGGTAACAGCGGGGGCGCATTGGTTGACTTAAACGGCACGGTTATAGGTATAAATACCTTAAAAGAAGTAGTAGCCGGCATAGACCCATCCTACGGTGCTATCAGCGCTGAAGGTATAGGATTTGCAATACCGATAGACGAAGCCAAACCCATAATAGAGCAGCTTGTAAAACAAGGCTATGTAAGCCGTCCTGGGCTTGGCATAACCGGTTTGGAAATAAACGATATTATTAGGCGACAGTATGCCAATATAACGCCTGATATGCCATATGGCATAGGCGTGAATGAGGTTATGCCAGGTGGTCCGGCCGAAAAAGCTGGAATAAAACCCGGCGATATTATAATAAAGCTGGACGGTACTGAAATAAAGACGTTTGACCAACTTCAAACCATGATAAAACAGCATAAAATAGGCGACAAAGTAACCGTTACTGTCTGGAGAAACGGCAAAGAATTAGACTTTAACGTACAGCTTGGCGATCTTGGCAAGATGAGCCAGCAATAATCATTGAGCGTAAATATAACGCGCTTTCACACGGGGAAGGGTATCGTAAGTGCCATCGACTTCCCCGTATAATTTTATATCATCGCCTTGCTTCAATGATGAAAGCGTGCCTTGGTACTCTATATACAGTTTATCGGATGATGGCAGCTTGAGGTAAAAAGTCGATATACCATTTTGCACCGACAAATCCTCTATTTCACCTAAAAAAAGCCCTATTTTATTCTGATAAACCCTGGGATATTTTATTAACTGATCGTAAGGTATATCCCATGCCTTTCTTATATATTCATCCTCGCTTTGTGGCTGATCGGACCGATTATTCGTTTGATTTTCTTCACCCGGGGCCGTATCTGCAATAGTTTTGGGCAAGCGCTTTATAGACACAGACTGCCGTACCAGCGAGCGATTGGGGGCACCAACTGTTATATATATGTCGTTTATGCCTTCTGATGGCAGGTTAACGCTGGCTTCAAGTGTGCCATCGGCATTGACCAGATCAGAGAAATCATTGCTGTTTATAAGCACGGTAGAATTCGGCTCAACTTGGATCTTCAGTACATAGTGGTCATCTGTGACCTCTGCATATCCACTAGCCGGTTCTATAATTTTTATGGTAGATGCAGGAGTAGATTTGGATTGCTCGGCATTGACAATATTATCTATATTTACCTTCCGGCCAGTTGAGGCGGCTATCATTTTACCCATTTGAACCGAAAATATAACTATTATCACAGCCGTGCAAATCCAAACTCCGATAAATACGCCGGATTTCTTAGAGCCGGTGCGCTTTTTTTTAGAGCTATGCTTCATAGGTTTAGCTATGTTGCTGGAAGATACAAAGGCTGTGTCGATCGAATCGCCATATTTGCTATTGTTCACTTTATTACCTATATGTAATTTAATGCCACAATTGTAACAATAGTTATAATTCTCATCGTTCCACGTATTGCAATGCGGACAAAACACATTCAAACCCTCCTACTAAAATCTATCAATATTCTATCATATTCGACAATATAAATAAATACATTTGACAAGATTTTCTCTTGATGTTATATGAGATTTTACTTGATATTTTGTGGCAAAGTGGTAGAATAATATTAAAGAAATTGACTTGGGAGGTGGGTAAATGAAGGCCAAATTTATTTTAAGCGCTTTTGCAGATGAAATTTCCCTGGATCTGCAAGAAGAAATGGATGTATTGGAGCAATGCGATATCCATTACATAGAGATGCGCAATGTAGGTGATCGATGTATTATCGATTATCAGGATAATGACATATCGGATATAAAAAAACAATTGGATCAAAGAGGATTTAGGTTATCGGCTATAGGTTCTCCAATAGGTAAGATCTCGATAGAAGATGATTTCAAACCTCATCTCGACAGATTTAAACGCACCATGGAAGTAGCGCATATGTTGGATACGCCCTATATACGCATGTTCTCATTTTTTATTCCCAAAGGCAGTGACCCCTATGATTATAGAGAAGAGGTCATGGAGAGGTGGGCCGCTTTTGTAACGGCAGCGCAAGACCAGGGCTTGATATTGCTCCATGAGAATGAAAAAGAGATATATGGGGATATTCCTGAAAGATGCGCGGACATAATTCAAACCATGAACGTGCCTTTTGTCAAGGCAACGTTTGATCCAGCTAATTTTGTTCAATGCGATGTAGAAACATATCCGCACGCTTTTAATTTATTGAAGGATCATATAGCCTATATGCACATAAAAGATGCGCTGTATAAAGACCATAGCGTAGTGCCTGCGGGCCAAGGCGATGGCAGAGTACGCGATGTACTGCGTGAATTAGACCAAGCCGGATATGAAGGCTTTCTTTCCATAGAGCCGCACTTGAACAACAGTCTGCCCGGAGGAGGCCCGGAAAATTTTAAAAGGGCTTATAGAGCGCTTATGGATATACTTAACAGTTTATAGGATTAAAGGAGGAGAAATATGCGATTTGCAATAGTAGGATGCGGCGTCATAAGCGCCACGCATTCAGCCTGTATAGACGGCATAGACGGGGCCGAGTTGGTGGCCGTAGCTGATATAGTTGAAGAAAAGGCTCAAAAGCTGGCACAAAAATACGGGTGCGATTATTACGTGGACTATCACGATATGCTTAAACGTGATGATATCGATGTGGTAAATGTATGTGTGCCAAGTGGTTTACACCATGTCATAGCTATTGATGCGATGAAAGCCGGAAAGCACGTTATAGTGGAGAAGCCTATGGATGTAACCTTGCCTGCTGCTGATGCCATGTTAGAAACAGCCTATAAGACCGGTATGAAGATGTCCATTATATCACAGCATCGTTTTGATGATGCCATGATAGAGGTAAAGAATGCCATTGATTCCGGCCGATTGGGCAAATTGTATTTCGGAGCATCCCATACTAAATGGTATAGGAGCCAGGAATATTATGATAGCGGCGATTGGCGTGGTACATGGGAACTGGATGGCGGCGGTGCTATCATGAATCAATCAGTACATTATGTAGATCTTCTTCAATATGCCTTAGGCCCTGTTGATGAGATATATGCCTATACTGGTACGCTCGCCCATGTGCGTATAGAAGTAGAGGATCTGGCCGTGGCCAGTGTTAAGTTTAAGAGCGGTGCTCTTGGCATGATAGAAGGTAGTACGTTGGCATGGCCTGGGCTGTCCACTAAGCTTGATATATACGGCGAGAATGGCACTGTCGGTATAGAGAATGATAAACTCGCCTATTGGAATTTAAAAGATGCTACTGAAGAGGATAAGCATAAGCTAAGCTGCAAACAAGAGATAAAGGTTGGAGCGGCAGATGCTGCAGCTATATCGGCAAGCTCTCATGCCCGTCAGATTATGGATATGATGGATGCGATAAAGAACAATAGGGATCCCAAAGTTAATGGCGAAGAGGGGCGTAAGCCTTTAGCGGTAATAGTGGCATTGTATGAATCGGCCAGAACTGGCAAACCGGTTAAAGTATCATAGAGATCATCGATAAAGCAAAAAGCGAGATATGACCTAACCTATCTCGCTTTTACTTGTAAACAATTTAGATGGCATTTTCTCCGGTATCGCCTGTACGTATGCGTATAATATTTTCTATATCGTATACGAAAATCTTGCCGTCGCCTATTTGACCAGTGCGAGCGGCTGTGGATACCACATCTATGATTTTATCCACATCTTGATCGTTTGCTGCTACTTCTATCTTTATTTTAGGCAAAAGATTAATATTGAGTTCTACCCCTCTATATACCTCTTTACGTCCCTTTTGGCGGCCACAACCCATGACTTGGGTGACAGTCATACCGAATATGCCATAAGCATTCAGAGCTTCTTTTACATCATCCAATTTTTCGGGACGTATTATGGCTTCTATTTTTTTCATCGTGACCATACTCCTTCATTCTAATATATCAGCATTAACTAAGTTAACTATCGGTGAAGCCGTTTTAAGTGCAAAATCCCCATAAGCTACGGTATCGTGCTCGCCGGCATCCAACCCGCCTATTTCTTCTTCGTGATTGACTCTGAGCCCTGTGGTGTGCTTTAATACGGTGAATAATATAAAGGCCATTACTGTAGTCCATAGGAATACAGAGCCTACGCCGAGCAATTGTACCGATAGAAGGTGTATGCCTCCTCCATAGAATAATCCACCATCGGTGGCGAATAAGCCTACCATGATAGTACCGAAAGTTCCGCATACACCATGGACAGATATAGCGCCGACAGGATCATCTATCCTTATCTTCTTATCGAAGAATTCCACTGAAGATACTACCAACAAACCGCACAATGATCCTATAATAGCGGCTCCTACCGGGCTTACTGCCAATGTACCTGCGGTTATGCCTACCAAACCAGCGAGAGCGCCGTTTAATGTCATGCTTACGTCCGGTTTACCATATCTCAGCCATGTATAGATCATGGTGACTACGGCTCCCATAGCACCGGCTAGATTTGTGGTGAGCGCTATATGACCTATGGCGGGATTGGTGCCGGATAATGTGCTGCCGGGATTAAATCCAAACCAGCCGAACCATAGGATAAAAGTGCCCAAAGCCGCCAATGTTATACTATGTCCCGGTATGGCGTGTATCGAACCGTCTTTTCCATATTTGCCTATACGGGGGCCGACCATTGCGGAACCTATAAGTGCGGTCCAACCGCCTACCGAGTGTACTACCGTAGAACCTGCGAAATCGATCATTCCAAGCTCTTGAAGCCATCCGCCGCCCCATATCCAATGGCCTACCACTGGATATATTATTAGACTTATTACTGCGCTATATATACAGTATGCCGTAAATTTTGTTCTTTCGGCCATGGCCCCCGATACTATAGTGGCGGCGGTAGCGGCGAACATTGTCTGGAATACCAAGAATGCAGGTAGCGGTATCGATAAGCCGAGATGATCCGCACTACCGGATAAACCAAATAGATTAGTACCGAAGAGCCCGGCAGCATCGGCGCCGAACATTATGCCGAATCCTACCAACCAATATATTGGCGTACCGATAGCGAAGTCCATAAGATTTTTCATTACTATATTAGCTGCATTTTTCGCTCGCGTCATGCCGGCTTCCACCATAGCGAATCCTGCCTGCATGAAGAACACCAAAAATCCTGCCAATAGGGTCCATATAGTGTCGATGGCCACAGCGTTGGATGCTGCAGTTGGTTCATTTGCTGCAAAAGCCAAAGCAGGCAGTAGCAGTAATGCTAATAATACCGTTATAAATGCAATTCTCTTCATTTTTTCTCACTCCTAATCAAATTTAATCAATTAAAGCACATATCGGTTTTTGATCATCCTACCATCGTTTCATAGACACCATCCTCTCTATACGCAAAAGCCCCAAAAGGATGCATCATGCATCTTTTTGGGGCTCCTTTACCCTTTTGCCGGTTATACCATACAGCAATGCATAGTATAAGCACAAAGGCGCTTTAGCGAAAATAACATTTCACTAAAGCGCCTTTGCTTTATATACGTCGTCGTATAATTTATACTTATTTGTTTGTTGTAAATATAATACCAAAATGAATACCCTGTGTCAAGAAATTTTTTGTCATAACTGCGATTCGTAATTTATAATAAGCTGCATCATTTATGCTATACTTTAGCAAGAATCGGATCTAGGCACTGCTTCACTTCTATGCCACATGATGCATACAATTGAATAAATTCTAAAAAGCCAAATATGCCAAAGTACTGGCCGCTGTATATGATAACGAATTTCGGTCCCTCTTTTGTATATTTCTTCATCCATTTATTTCTACGTCTTCTTCGGGCTTTTCACTCCTCCAATATACCCAAGTCCTTCTACAAATGCTATTTCCTGTTCTTTCCTCTTCTTGTTGGGATGAGCTAACCATTTGTTCTGCTCCTTGGCTATTGATACCGCTTGTTCATATGCTTCCATATTCTTCTTAAGCGGTATGTAAACATCTACTTGACGCTCTCTTTTTAGTTTATTCAATAATTCCCTGGATATGAACCCTCTATCGTTTATTAGTATATCTCCAGGTTTTAGCATTTTGCTGTTTAATATCATCTCTTGGCTTAGTTCTACATTATGTTGCTGGATACTGCCTACTTTTATTTCTTCTAGCAGCCCTGCATCGCCGCTGAGCCCTCTTGGCGTCGCTAGTTTGTATCCCCTTGCGTTTACCCTCTTTATCTCTTACAACCCCAGAGCCTTCATAGTTCTCATTGTCTAAATTTACTTCGATTTCTGTGCAGTCTAATATATGGATATCAGGTTCTATTCCCTTTTTAGGAAATACGTATTCTTGGGTATATGTATTATATGAGCTAATTAGTTCTTCAGCACTATATTTGCTAACAAAGTTTCGGATAGTGCCTTCTGTCATTAGCCCTTCGTTTAAGCCTCTTTCGTTATCGCATATATTCCAACCTATTTCTGATAATGTATCTGCATCTGTGATAGCAAATGGTATATCTGTAAGGCTAGTTTTTATCTTCATTCGCAATCGTGGTGTAGAAGATATCTTCATTACATGCACAAATAACTTAACAGGATTTTCAGCAGCCATAGAAGCGGTATTTCCTAAGACAAAGCTACAAAACGGTATAATAATACATCAGATACACAATTCCACTAGATATGTATCATACAAAGACATAAAAGCACTTATGACTGATTTAGAAGCAGTATATGAGGCAGTAGATGAGCCATCGGCTTTGGAAGTGTTAGATGTATTCTCCGAACACTGGGATAATAAGTATCCTAAGATATCCAAGTCATGGAAGGATAACTGGGCAAACCTGAGCACCTATTTCAAGTATCCACAAGAAGTTAGGCGGCTGATCTATACGACAAATGCCATAGAAGGATTTAACCGGCAGTTGAGAGCGGCAACTATTTTATACAAGATCTTCAATAAAATAAGCAATATCTAAAATCAGGATTTATAGCCTTTTTTATCTAATTTTATCTGAAATTTAAAACAAATGCCTTTCAGGCAATCATGTTCAGATTTATTGAAGTATAAAATTGTTGATATCAACAAAATGAAATACATGTCATATAATAAATTAAACAGTACATATATAGTTATACAAGATTTGGGGGGTATAATAAATGGAATCAGGAAGTGAGAAAGACGAAGTAAGAGAAATCAATCCTTTAATTAAATATGTTATCAATGCCGGCGGGGCTCCTTCAATCCAAGAAGGCCGTTTAACCGAAAGGCCTAAACCGGGTATCGAAGGCAGACTTTTCTTAGACATAGACAGAGGAATTCTTTATAGAGATACCAAATTTCAATGGATAGAACTACGATTAGGACCCCAAGGCCCTCGTGGTCTAAGAGGACCTTCTGGATTACCGGGTGCGCCTGGACCGGCTGGACCACCTGGACCAGCCGGTCCAGGTGTATTCAAATGGGGTCCATGTATATTTTGGGCTGATTCAAGTGCACCGGGGCAAGGAAATGGTATGCCTTCAGATCCTTATAAATCCTTACAAGCTGCAGTCGATGCGGCAGTGAGCAGCCCTTTAGCCGTTACCTATGGCATGAGAGCGAGGTGTATTGTTTTTATAGCAGGAAATTCATCATTTAATGAAGATATTATAATACCACCAGCCAGACATATTCAGCTACTTGGTCTAGGTCCATGGGTACTTGGTGATGCATCATTAGAATATTTTCAGTCATCCGTTCCGAGAAATATCACAATACAAACGAGCCCAGCTGCAGAAGATTATTACCAAAATCAAGGTCCCGCTTTCTACGCACGCCCCGTCACAGTTGTGGGTACATTTGATAATGGGACATCTGTTAGTACACATACTAATTATACAAATGGTGCACTTATCAGTGGAAATATCATTTTTCAGAATGTGGCGACCGGTGATACTTCTACTACAATAGAGTTCCAGCTTTTAAATGCACGCATAGCAGGAAACATCATACAATCGGGTCACACTGGTATACTCAACACGTACTTTCATAATAGCCGTCTTAATAACATGGAACATAATGGTCTACGCTTTCAACGTATGATTGATTGTCGGGTAGATGGTACGGTTAAAGCATCCGGTTATTCAGAAATAGCAAATACTTGGTTCCGCAGTAATGTGACAGTGGGATCGGCATTTACGGATGTACCTCCAACAGGTATTTATAATAGTCAGTTCGATACGATAACTTGGAATGGTCCTCTTACCTTAGATACTGCATCAAACTATTATTTTGTGAATAGCGGTTCATCATTGGTTGGAACTAAGAAGATTTTGTATAGTATTGTATGAAATAAACCTAATGCTCGAATAAGGGCAGAAATGCACCTTGATAAGCAGCAAATATAGCGCTAATATGATATCAAGGGAGCAACGATAATTCGTTAGCTCCCTTGATATCATATTAGCGCTATTTTATGCCTTAATTATGAGTTCGCGCAAAATATGGGACATACCCAATAGTATTTTCTCCAGTATCGCCTGTACGTATGCGCCGGCATCCACCTCGTCTATTTCTTATTCATTAGATTTAATTAATCAAAGCATATGTCGGTTTTTTGAATCACACTATCATTATTTCATAAACATCATCCTCTCTATACGCAAAAGCCCCAAAAGGATGCATCATGCATCTTTTTGGGGCTCCTTTACCCTTTTGCCGGTTATACCATACAGCAATGCATAGTATAAGCACAAAGGCGCTTTAGCGAAAATAACATTTCACTAAAGCGCCTTTGCTTTATATACGTCGTCGTATAATTTATACTTATTCGTTTGTTGTAAATATAATACCAAAATGAATACCCTGTGTCAAGAAATTTTTTGTCATAACCTGCACGACAATGAATAATATTTATGTAGGTGGTGGTATCATTGAAGATTATTATAATAAAACGTCAGGTATTGATACAAATAGCTATCATATTGGTGTTGATAGCTGTGACGCTATTAATATTGCATCAGACCGGTACTATTGCATTGAGTGTGTTCTTTGCGCCTAATAAGGAACTACCCATATATTCGGTCGATGTGCCGGATAAACGCATCGCTATAAGTTTTGACGCTTCGTGGGGTGCTGAACAAACCGATCAATTGCTTAAAGTATTGAAAGAACGGAATATCAAGACAACATTCTTTCTTGTAGGCATATGGATAGATAAATATCCCGATAAAGTAAAGGCTATAGCAAATGAGGGACATGAGATAGGCAATCACTCAAATACGCATCCTCATATGAACAAATTGTCCGAGCAACAGATACGCGATGAATTGGATAAAGTTAGCCAAAAAATAGAGGCCTTGACCGGCAAAAAAACGACGCTGTTCAGGCCACCGTTCGGAGAGTACAATGATAAGGTAGTTCGTACGGCACGAGCTGCCGGATATGAGGTTATACAATGGGATGTGGATTCGCTTGATTGGAAAAATTACGGTGTTGAGGATGAGGTTGACCGCGTGCTTAAAAAAGTACGCAACGGTTCTATAGTATTATTTCACAACGACGCCGAGTACACACCACAAGCACTGCCCATAATATTGGATAAGCTTATACAAGACGGCTATAAAATAGTGCCGGTATCAGAGCTGATATACCCGCCGCCTTATTATATAGATCATACCGGGCGACAATTTAAATCTGGAGGTACAGATAAGTAATATTAATATCTGTGCATGAATAGTATTTATCATGTATAACGTTTATACACATGAGGAATGGAGAAGGAGGAAGATATGGTTACATATGGTTGCGATACTAATAGCATAATACTGGCGGGTACTGTACAAGACGATTTACAATACAGTCACCAGATCTATGGTGAGGGATTCTATACATTTCATTTATCGGTACCGAGAATAAGCGCTTATAAAGACATATTGCCGATAACCGTATCGGAAAGGTTGTTGAATGCCTTGACGATACATATGGGAGACTCCGTGGTAATAGAAGGGCAAATAAGATCTTATAATAAATTTATAGACGGAGGCAATAGGCTTATAATAACAGTTTTTGCCAGAGATATAAAGTTAGTCCAAGAAGACGAATACATCAAAAACCCGAATCAAGTCTTTCTGGACGGATTTATATGCAAACAGCCGGTGTACCGCGTAACGCCATTGAATAGGGAAATAAGCGATCTATTGCTAGCCGTCAATAGATCATATAACAAATCCGATTATGTACCGTGCATAGCGTGGGGACGAAATGCACGTTTTTGCAGCAACTTGAAAATTGGCGAGCGTATAAAACTATGGGGAAGGCTACAAAGCAGGGAATATCAAAAGCATATAAGTGAACAGGAGGTGATAAATAAGACGACCTATGAGGTATCTATAGCCAAATTAGAACTGGCAGATATCGAAAATGAAAATAAGGGTTGATATAAAATCGCTTTCAGGATAAAATAAAAAAGGATTTTATGTTTTTATGTAGAATATAAATAATGAAATTATTTATTTAGCGAGGTTATGCCTTATTGCAGGAAAGTGATGAAAATGGAAGTAAATATGGATGTAGAATTAAAACAAACACAAAAGGTTATAATGACTCCCCAACTCCAACAGGGATTGGGGATATTGCAATTACCGGCTGTAGAACTGAATAAATATTTGCGTGAGCAAGCAGAAGTAAATCCGTTACTGGAATTAGAAGACAATATAGATAAAGGTATAGAAGAATCATTGCCTGATTATGCGATAGAAGATCCGCCTCCGGACTGGACCGAATATTTTACTGATGAGGATTATTATGACTATGATGATGTTAAAGCTGGTGGCGATAAGTCGAGTTTATATTATGAAGATATAGGCGATGACAATAAATCATTACAACAGCATCTTTTAGAACAATTGGTGCCTTCCAATCTGTCTGAAACCGACATGCGCATAGCTAGGTATATAATAGAGAGCTTAGACGACAACGGATATATAAGCCTTTCAAAATATGAGATCGCCGAGTCGCTCGGTATAGACAGGCAAACAGTATCACGGATTTTATCTGTCATACAGCAACTTGACCCGCCGGGTGTGGGTGCCAGGAGCTTAAGAGAATGCTTGCTTATACAGCTTCGCCAAAAAGGGTTATTGCAAGACGATGTGCAGAGCGTTATACTTGGAGCGCTGCGCGAGTTGGCCGAAAATAAATTTGCGTATATATCCAAACAATTTGGTATTTCGGTTCAGCGTATTCAAGAGATAAGCGAGATGGTAAAGCAACTGGATCCCAAACCGGGCCGCTGGTTTTTTAATGGGAATGCAACGAGATACATTATACCTGATATATTGGTGAGCAAGAAGCAAGATGGATATAATATAACGCTCCATCCCTATTCGATGCCGAATCTGGAGATAAATCAGTTCTATAAAAAGCTTTTGGATACAGATGAAGTCGATGATGCTGTAGCGGGTTATATCTCTCAAAAGCTTGAAGAGGCCTTGTGGCTTATAAAGTGCGTGGAGCAAAGGAAAATAACCCTGCAAAAAGTGGCTTCAGCCATCGTAGAGCAGCAGCAGGAATTCTTCGATAACGGCATCAAGTTTTTAAAGCCACTTACATTAAAAGATATAGCTGCCATGGTGGACATGCACGAATCTACTGTTAGCCGTGCTGTAAGTGGAAAGTATATGCAGACGCCAAGAGGTATGTTCGATATGAAGTATTTTTTTGCGAGCGGCATAAGCAAATCAGACGGTGGCAGTATAGCGGCCGCGGCCATAAAGGAATTCATACAAGAATTTATAGATAATGAAGATTCTAATAAGCCGTTAAGCGATAATGCCATAGCCCTTATGTTGAATGAAAAGGGTATAAAGATTTCGCGCCGTACGGTAGCAAAGTACAGAGAGGAAATGCAATTACCATCATCCGATAAAAGAAGAAGGCTTTAAAATAAAAGATATGCCGTTTTGGCATATCTTTTATTTATGAAAGTGGAGCAAAATTTATACCAGATATTGAATTTTAACGTATACTATGATAGAATATTAACGATGGCAAAAGGTCATGTAAGTAATATATAATTCATGACCTAGGTATACTATTGAAGAGCTATAAAGCTTTTATAAAAATTTACATAAGTGGAGGTTTTTGTTATGTCTACAAAAATAGGTATAAACGGTTTCGGCCGCATAGGCAGAAATGCCTTTAAGGCAATGCTGGCTAAATATCCTGATATGGATGTGGTAGCCATAAACGATTTGACCGATTCAAAAACACTAGCGCATCTTTTAAAATATGATTCATGTTACGGTAAATTCAACGGTGAAGTAGAGGCAACAGATGATGCATTGATCGTAAACGGCAAGGAGATAAAGATATTAGCGGAACGCGATCCTGCTAAATTGCCATGGAAGGATATGGGCGCTGAGATAGTGCTCGAGTCCACAGGCCTATTTACCAGCCGCGATAAGGCTTCCAAGCATATTGAAGCCGGGGCAAAGAAGGTCATTATCTCTGCTCCTGCTAAGCAAGAGGATATAACAATAGTGATGGGTGTAAACGAGGATAAGTATAATCCAGCTCAACATAACATTATATCCAACGCGTCGTGCACGACTAACTGCTTGGCGCCGGTTGCTAAAGTTATATTAGACAATTTCGGTATTAAGCGCGGCTTGATGACCACTGTCCATTCGTATACCAACGATCAAAGGATATTGGATCTTCCTCACAGCGATCTGCGCAGGGCCAGGGCTGCCGCTTTGTCTATAATACCCACCACCACAGGCGCAGCCAAGGCTGTTGCATTGGTGTTGCCCGAATTAAAAGGCAAGCTTAATGGGTTTGCTATGAGGGTACCCACGCCTACCGTATCTATAGTGGATTTTGTGGCTGACTTGGATAAAAAAGTCACAGCCGAGGAGGTTAATGCCGCGTTGAAAGCTGCTTCTGAAGGGCCAATGAAAGGTATACTCGGCTATACCGAGGAGCCGTTGGTATCGGTGGATTTCCGCGGCGATGAGCGTTCGTCGATAGTGGATGCTTCGCTTACCATGGTTATGGACGACGATATGGTCAAAGTCGTGGCATGGTATGACAACGAGTGGGGTTATTCAAACAGGATAGCCGATCTGATAAACTACGTAATCGAAAAGGGGCTGTAAAGCCATGTTGAACAAGAAGACCATAGAGGATATCGACGTAAGCGGTAAAAAGGTATTGGTAAGGGTAGACTTTAATGTGCCGCTGGATGAAAACAGACGTATAACCGATGATAGGCGCATAAGAGAAGCATTGCCTACCATAAAGTACCTTATAGATCATAATGCTATGGTTATACTGGTTTCCCATCTGGGACGCCCCAAGGGTAAATTCGATGAGAAATATAGCATGGCACCGGTGGCGGAAAGGCTGCAGGAACTGTTGGACAAGCCTGTTGTTCTCGCTAAAGATGTTATAGGAGATAGTGCCAAGGCTTGTGTAGCTGCTATGAAGCCAGGCGATGTGGTGCTCTTGGAGAACGTACGTTTCCATGCGGAAGAAGAGAAAAACGATACCGAATTTGCCAAAGCCTTGGCAAGCTTAGCAGAGATATACGTAAACGATGCTTTTGGAACAGCTCATAGGGCACACGCATCTACAGCGGGAGTAGCCGCTTACTTACCCGCTGTGGCAGGATATCTGATTAAAAAAGAATTGGATATTATGGGTAAAGCCCTTGATAATCCTGAGAGGCCATTTGTAGCTGTGCTGGGCGGTGTTAAGGTGTCCGATAAGATAGGCGTTATAAACAACCTTATCGACAAAGTGGATACGCTTATCATCGGCGGTGCTATGGCTTATACGTTCTTCAGGGCTAAGGGTTATTCTACCGGCAGTTCTGTGGTGGAAGAGGATAAAATCGATTTAGCCAAAGAACTTATGGCTAAAGCTCAAGCTAAAGGAGTTGAGCTTTTATTGCCGGTAGATAACGTCGTGGCTAAAGAATTCAAAGCCGATGCTGAGCATAAAGTCGTGCCCAGTGAAGCGATGCCGGACGGCTGGCAAGGTGTGGATATAGGACCAAAGACCATAGAGATGTTTTCGAAAGTTATAGAAAATGCTAAAACTGTGGTATGGAATGGGCCTATGGGCGTATTTGAGATGCCGGCTTTCGCTAATGGTACCAGAGCTATAGCAGAAGCGATGAGCCGTTGCAAAGGTGTTACGATTATAGGAGGTGGCGATTCTGCTGCTGCTGTAGAGCAACTAGGCTATGCAGATAAAATGACGCATATATCTACTGGTGGCGGTGCTTCATTGGAATTCCTGGAAGGTAAAGAGCTGCCAGGGGTAGCTGTGCTAAACGACAAATAAATTCGCCCCCTAAATTTCATATAGATTACCCAAATCAACCTCGCTCGACATGCATCGAGCGAGGGTAATTGGGATGTGAGGTATTTTTATGAGGAAGCCAATTATTGCTGGTAACTGGAAGATGAACGAAACTCCAAGTCAAGCTGTCGCTTTGATAAATGAAATAAAGCCATTAGTGGCGGATGCAAAGTGTGAAGTAGTGGTGTGTCCGCCTTTTGTGTGTCTACCGGCAGCTAAAGATGCTTTGAAGGGCTCAAATATAAAGCTTGGTGCGCAAAACATGCATTGGGAAGAAAAAGGTGCTTATACAGGTGAGATATCAGCGCCTATGTTAAAAGAAATTGGGGTAGAATACGTTATAATAGGGCATTCTGAGCGACGTCAGTATTTTGCGGAAACCGATCAAACGGTTAACAATAAAGTATTGGCGGCATTTACACACGATCTCACCCCCATAGTATGCGTAGGAGAGACACTGGAACAGCGTGAAGCTGGGCAGACCGAAACATTGGTTAGAAATCAAATTAAAGAAGCTTTGGAAGGATTGGTGACCGATGCGGTACGGCAGGTAGTTATAGCATATGAACCTATATGGGCTATTGGTACCGGCCGCAATGCGTCGCCTGAAGATGCTAATGACGTTATAAAGATAATACGCGATACTGTAGCTGGTATGTTTGGCCAAGATGTGGCCGAGGCCGTGAGGATACAGTATGGTGGAAGCGTCAATGCCAAGAATGCTGCCGATTTGCTGGCCATGTCCGACATAGATGGCGCATTGGTAGGAGGAGCCAGCCTAAAGGCTGAAGACTTTGCCATAATAGTTAAAGCTTATTGAAAGGAGAAAATATGCCCAAGGATTTAGCCATGTTGATTATATTGGACGGATTTGGTATAAGCAAAGCAAGAGAAGGTAATGCTATATATGCTGCTAACAGGCCAAATTTAACCAATTATTGGAATATTTACCCACATACTACTATTTACGCCAGCGGCTTGGATGTGGGTTTGCCTGAGGGGCAAATGGGCAACTCCGAAGTAGGACATTTGAATATCGGTGCTGGACGTATCGTTTATCAGGACCTGGTTCGTATAACCAAAGATATCAAAGAAGGGCCTTTTTTCGAGAACCCTGAGTTTTTGGCGGCCATAGAAAATGCAAAAAACCGTAATTCTGCCTTGCACTTAATGGGCTTGGTATCAGATGGTGGCGTACACAGTCATATAGAGCATTTGTATGCCTTGCTGGAATTGGCTAAAAACCATGGCTTACAAAAAGTTTATGTGCATTGCTTTTTAGATGGTCGAGATGTGCCCCCTGCCTCAGCTAAAATATATATAGAGGCTTTGCAAAGCAAAATAAATGAGCTTGGCATTGGTGATATAGCTACCGTGATGGGCCGCTATTATGCTATGGACCGCGATAAGCGCTGGGATAGGGTGAAAAAGGCGTATGATGCCATGGTGCTTGGAGAAGGCTATAAAGCCGTTAGCGGTCTGGATGCCGTAGATATGGCTTACAACCGTGGAGAAACCGATGAGTTTGTGGTACCGACGGTAATAGAAAAAGACGGTCGGCCGGTGGCAACTATACAACCACATGACTCTATTATATTTTTTAACTTCAGAGCTGATCGAGCACGTGAAATAACCAGCAGTTTTATAAAACCTGATTTTGATGGTTTTGAAAGGGCAAAGGGTTATTTCCCGGTATTTTTCGTTTCTATGACGCAATATGATGCGACATTTACCAATATATCGTATGCGTATCCACCCCAAGAATTAAAAAATACATTTGGAGAATATATAAGCGGGCTGGGATTGAAACAGCTCAGGATAGCTGAAACCGAAAAGTATGCACATGTTACATTTTTCTTCAATGGCGGCGTGGAGCAGCCGAATGAAGGTGAAGACAGGGTATTGATACCATCGCCAAAAGTGGCTACTTATGATTTAAAGCCTGAGATGAGTGCTTTTCAAGTAACCGAGGAAGTGATACGCCGTATAGAATCGGATAAATATGATACGATCATTATAAATTATGCCAATCCAGATATGGTGGGACATACGGGTATTATGGAAGCGGCTGTAGCCGCCATAGAAGCGGTAGACAAATGCGTGGGCCGCGTTGTGGAAACTGTGCGCGGCCACGGAGGAAAGGTTATAATAACGGCTGATCACGGCAATGCTGAGCAGATGGTGGATTATGCTACAGGCGAGCCATTTACAGCTCATACATCCAATCCGGTGCCTTTCGTATTAGTGGACGATAAGCGCAAAACTGTTAAACTCCGGGAACAAGGACGGCTGGCTGATGTAATACCTACTCTATTGGAGATAATGAATGTACAAAAACCCGCTGAAATGAGCGGGCAAAGTTTGATAGTATAAAGAAAGGAGCAATATAATATGAGCGAGATAATAGACATACTGGCTAGAGAAATACTGGATTCAAGAGGTAATCCTACCGTCGAGGTAGAAGTACTGACGGAAGGTGGATTCGTAGGCCGCGCCGCTGTACCATCAGGTGCATCGACAGGCGCTTTTGAGGCCATTGAATTAAGGGATGGCGATAAGAACCGTTATATGGGCAAAGGTGTATTGCAGGCTGTTGATAACGTCAATAATGTTATAGCGCCAGAGCTCATCGGCATGGATGCCATCGATCAGGTAGCCATCGATAAGCTTATGATTGAACTGGATGGCACTCCGAACAAATCGAAGCTGGGTGCTAATGCTATATTGGGTGTATCATTGGCAGTGGCAAAGGCTGCTGCAGCCAGCGTGGGTCTGCCTTTATACCAGTACATAGGCGGCGTTAACGCCAAAGTGCTCCCCGTGCCTATGATGAACATATTAAATGGCGGCAAACATGCTGATAACACGGTGGATATACAGGAATTCATGGTAATGCCGGTTGGCGCTCCATCGTTTAAGGAAGCTTTGCGCATGTGCGCCGAGGTCTTCCACACGCTGAAGAAGGTATTGAGCGATAAAGGCTATAGCACCGCCGTAGGCGATGAAGGAGGCTTTGCGCCCAATCTTAAGACCAACGAAGAGGCCATAGAGGTTATACTGGAGGCTGTGGAAAAGGCAGGCTATAAAGCAGGCGATGATATACGCATAGCCATAGACACAGCAGCCACCGAATTGTACGATGAAAAAGACGGTAAGTATCATTTCCCGGGCGAGGGTGTTGTTCGTACATCGGAGGAAATGGTGGATTTTTATGAGCATCTGGTCGATAAGTACCCGATAATATCATTGGAAGACGGCGTAGCCGAAGAGGATTGGGAAGGCTGGAAACTATTAACTCAGCGCTTGGGCAAAAAGATACAATTGGTGGGTGATGACCTATTCGTAACAAATACAGAGAGGTTGTCCAAAGGTATCGATTTAGGCGTGGCCAATTCCATACTGATAAAGGTCAACCAGATAGGATCACTGACCGAGACGTTGGATGCCATTCAGATGGCCAACCGCGCCGGTTATACCGCTGTGGTATCCCATCGTTCCGGAGAAACTGAGGATACAACCATAGCCGATATAGTAGTAGGCGTAAATGCCGGGCAGATAAAGACCGGTGCACCATCCCGCGTCGACAGGGTGGCCAAATACAACCAGTTGCTCCGTATAGAAGAGATGCTCGGAGATACTGCCCAATATTTAGGGCTCAAAGCCTGGTTTAACTTGAAGTAATGATGGCCCCCGCAGTAGCACATACCGCGGGGGTTTTTATTTTTATGAGAACCATGCATTATGGACAAGAAGGCTGAATAGCATTATATTGAGATCGGTAAAAGGAAAGGAAAGCACTCCGTTGATTATAATAGATCTATCCAGAATTAAAAGGATAAGGATGGCGGTGGTAGCTGCAGCTATTCTTGTAAGCATAATGGTGTGGAATCTTTCATACACGAGCATTATGGAGACATTTAAGGATAATGCTAAAGGCATTATAGTCATCGATGCCGGTCATGGCGGCAATGATATGGGGGCCAGCAGCAGAAGCGGCGTCAGTGAGCGCGACATAAACCTTATCATAGCGAAAAAACTCGAAGGATTGCTACAACGCGAGGGCTTTAAGGTGATACTTACGCGCCGGGATGAGAAGGCCATAGCTCCGACCAAAAGCAAGGATATGGCCAAAAGGGTGGATATAGCCAATAGTTCCGACGCTGACATATTTGTGAGCATACATCTCAATAAATTCTCGCAGTCACAGTATTATGGCGCTCAGACGTTCTACATGGAAGGATCACAGCAGGGTGAAAAGCTGGCCAAGGCTATACAGTCGCGGTTATTGGAAGAATTGGATAGGGGCAACACGCGCCAGGCCAAAGCCTCAAACAGTTATTACGTTATACGCAATGTCAAGATGCCTGCCGTCATAGTGGAATGCGGTTTCTTATCCAATCCCGATGAAGAGAAACTGCTGCAGCAGGATGAGTATCAGCAGGATATAGCCCATGCTATATACATGGGCATAAAGGACTACTTTTCAGCTGCTGCCGGCACACCTTAGCGCATTTTTATTTTCTTTTTGCTGTAAAAGTCAAGATATATGTATATCGGTTATGTGTCTATACTAAACATATACAAAATTTTGCTATCTTCATCGTATATAGCTAAGCTAAAATTGAACGAATGAAGGCTATCAAGAGCTTGTGGATCATTGCTCTCAAGCACATTTACATTATCGCCAACTAATCTCCAATATCCGTTTATGATTTTCGGCATGCCGGTTTCTTTTGCAAAACCACCGACTTCAGCTGTATCACCGTACATAAGATGGCTTAGTGGTGCAGATAGCGGCAAGCGTTTCCAATCGCCGGCTTCAATAATTGATGAAATAAATTGTTCGCCTTCTTGACTGGAAAAACTATAACGATATAACAGCTCTCCCTCATATGGCACACCGCCATAATCGTCATACAATGTAGCTAATGCTACATCATTAGGAAGATCCACTTTATATTGCTTTTCAAATACACGTACCCTATCATCTGTATCCATATGAGCGACTATTGCTACAACAATTATTATAGTAACAAATAGACCCATACCTATATAAAGAAACTTTTTTGTCATTAATTTTTCCTCTCTTCATCTTCTAAGAATCAATAAAGCTAATTTCTACATCAATAGGATGCAATACTGCTGTCTGCTGACATAGCCAAGCTCAGTCATTTAGAGCAATTGACTATTTTATATAACCAAATATTGTACATATAATGCTGACAAAAGTAGTAGGGATATCAAAGCAAATTATAAATCCGCTTTTAACAGAAAAATCCCATATGCTTTCTAAATTGAAAACTATATCAGGGTCTATTAAATAAACGATTAAATATGGTATAAAAAAAACTGTAACTATGCAAATCGGAACTATTAAGAAATACAATTTTTTATTATATCTCTTGTAAATATTTTCAAATACTTTAAGCACTATTATAGGATATATTATTGATATCACAAAGCCGACAAAAGTAATTATATTACCGATATTAATGTCCATTTTATCCTCCATAATTATGTTACTAATTTAATTAGTTCAGTAGGCTCTACAAATATTACTTATATATATAAGACGCATTTTTGCCGTAAAAGTTTCATTTGAGGAAAATTTTTTACGCTTACGTCCACGTTTTATTGAGTATTGACACCGCGTGATGCATATAATATAATAAAAGCAAGTTAAATTATAGCGCTTTGCTTGGAATTTGTAAAGGCGTTGAACGGGCAGATGGATATAAAAGCAGTCACAGAGAGATGCCGTCACCGGCTGAGAGCGGCATCGGCATGAGCCTATATCCTGTGCGCTCGGGAGCCGTTGCCCGAAATTGCAGTAGGGTAAACCGTTTGGCAGCGTTAATGCTACATGAGTGGAATACAGCGATATAGTATAGCGTATTCAAACAGAGTGGAACCGCGAGCCTTCGTCTCTGAAAGAGATGGAGGTTTTTTGGTGTATGGAGGGGAGTATTTATGTTTAAACGCTTGAGCAGCGATATAAGGGGAATATTGGATCGTGACCCCGCAGCCAGAAATGCTCTGGAAGTAGTGCTGTGCTATCCCAGCTTTTGGGCTGTGCTTATGCATCGCATAGCGCATTTCTTCTATAGGCATGGTTGGTTTTTGCTCGCGAGGCTTATTTCGCAGACCAGCAGGTTTTTCACCGGGATAGAGATCCATCCGGGGGCTAAAATAGGCGAGAGGTTGTTTATAGACCACGGAATGGGCGTGGTTATAGGAGAAACTACAGAAATAGGCGATGATGTGCTTATATATCAGGGGGCTACACTAGGGGGTACCGGCAAAGACAAGGGCAAGAGGCATCCCACAATAGGCAACAATGTGATGATAAGCGCTGGAGCTAAGGTGTTAGGGCCTATAAAGATAGGAGATAATTGCAAAATCGGTGCGGGTGCCGTAGTATTAAAGGATGTTCCGCCCAACTGCACGGTTGTGGGTGTACCGGGACGCATAGTAAGAAGGGATAATATGCGCGTTGATGCTACTGCAAGCCAATGCGACATGGATCAGATACATTTACCTGATCCCATGCTGAATGATATAAACTATTTGATGAATAAATTAAAAATACTTGAAGAAAGGATAGCAGAGTTAGAGGTAAAACAAGATGGTAAGGCTATACAATACGCTGACAAGGAAGCAGGAAATATTTGAACCGTTAAACGATAATACAGTAACGATGTATGTGTGCGGTCCCACCGTATATGATTATTTTCATATAGGCAACGCCAGGCCGCTGGTGGTATTCGACACGTTGAGGCGCTATCTTGAGTATCGCGGTTATAAAGTGAAATACGTTCAGAATTTTACCGATATTGACGATAAAATGATAAAGCGCGCCAACCAAGAGGGCATTACCGTAAAAGAGCTAGGCGATAGATTTATACAGGAATATTTCGTGGACGCAAAGGGCCTAAATATACGGCCGGCGGATGTTCATCCACGGGCTACCGAGCATATAACCGATATGATCGAGTTTATAAAAAAATTAATCGATAAGGGTGTGGCATATGTTGTAGATGGAAACGTATATTTTGATACATCGAAGTTTCCCCAATATGGTAAACTGTCTCACCAAGATTTTAATGAGATAGAAGCCGGGGCTCGCGTGGAGGTTAACGAAAGCAAACGTAATCCGATGGATTTCGTATTGTGGAAAGCTCAAAAGCCCGGAGAACCTGCATGGGATAGCCCGTGGGGCATGGGGCGTCCCGGATGGCATATGGAATGTTCTGTTATGTCTATGAAATATTTAGGTGATACTATAGATATACACGGCGGTGGTCAGGACCTGATCTTTCCGCATCATGAGAACGAAATAGCCCAGAGCGAGTCCTTAACTGGCAAGCCCTTGGCGCGATTTTGGTTGCATAATGGTTATATAAACGTCGATGGTCAGAAAATGTCCAAGTCGCTGGGCAATTTCTTTACAGTGCGGGATATATCCAAGGAATATGACCTTGAAACAGTGCGCATATTCATGCTGTTATCCCATTACCGCAGCCCGATAAATTTCAGCCATCAATTGCTGGAGCAAGCCAAGAACGCTTTGGCTAGGTTGTATAATGTTAAATTCCGACTGGAAGATATAAAAAATAGCAGCGATATAAGCGCTGTATCGGAGCAGGAACGGGCATTTATAAATGATATGCCCAGATATAGGCAAAAGTTTATCGAGGCTATGGACGACGATATGAATACAGCTAGCGCTATGGGCGTTATATTCGATTTGGCAAAAGACGTTAATATACTTATGGCCGATGGTGCTTCAGCAGAATTCGCCTCCGAGGCATCGGATATGCTTAAGGAATTGACCGGCGTCATGGGATTGCTTTACAAAGATAGCGCCTGTTCACAATTGGATAATGAGATAGAACAGATGATACAAAAGCGCCAGCAAGCCAGAGCTAACCGAGATTGGGCTACCGCTGATAGGATAAGAGATGAATTAAAGGCGATGGGTATAGTGCTGGAAGATACACCGCAGGGCGTAAGATGGAAGAGAATATAACGAGTAGGTTGGAGCGTTGCCGGCATGATATGTCACCGTCAACGCTGGCATATATAGGCGATGCCGTATACGAGCTTTTCGTTCGCACGTATATGGTAACGCGATATGATATATCACCACATGAACTCAATAAAAAAACAGTGGCTCTGGTTAATGCCAAAGCCCAGGCAGAAATGCTTAAGCGCCTGGAAGGCATGCTGAACGAGCAAGAAATCGATATAGTAAGGCGCGGCCGTAATACAAAGTCGAGCAACGTGCCGCGCCATACTAGTCCAATACAATACAGATATGCCACTGGATTTGAAGCTTTAATCGGTTATCTATATCTAAAGGGAGAATATGATAGGCTAAAATACCTGTTGGAGCTATGCTTAAGCGATGATAGTATATCATGACACCTGATCGATTATATAGCAGCTTCCCTGGCATTTCTTGCATAATTTCTTCACACTGCTGGCTACTTCGCTTAAATTCTCCACGCTGGTATAGCACCTATCTTTGTTGGTTGCGACTGCTACCGAAAGGCTCATCAACGGGAACTGCTCCTCTATGCCATATCGATTCTTGGTTACTATATAACCTTTACGCTTATCATCTTCGGTATAAAGGTCTTTTACATTAGAATCAAAAGTCTTTATGATATGCTGGCATATCGTTTCGATATGTTCCGTATCATGTATTATCGCAATGAAATCATCGCCGCCTATATGTCCTATGAAGGCGTTGGGCATTATCTCATCGCTTAGCGCCCTATTTATGATATCGGCTGTCATCAAAAGGGCTTTGTCGCCGTTTTCAAAACCGTAAACGTCGTTGTACTCCTTGAAGTTATCTATATCTATATACAATACAGCAAACGGCACGTTATCATCTACGATTATCTTCAAGTTTTCCTCTATTATCATATTGCCGGGTAGACCGGTTAAGGGATTGCAATGTTTGGCCATATTCAATTCTATCTGCGTAGTGCGATCCAATAAATCCTTTATTGTAACAATACCACAATAATGCTTATTTTTGGTTACTATGATATAATCGTACAGATGATCTTCATGCCTATTGGTAGCTAGACGCGATACTTGGTCCAAAGGCATATCATAATCTACTATCAACGGATGAGGGTCCATCAGCAACGTTACCGGTCGTTTCATAAATATAGCGGTGCCATACGGATTGGCTATCTGAGCAAAAAAACGTTCTCTCATCAATAATCCAACCGGTTTAGCATTGCTGGTTACAGCCAAGCCCTGTATGTTAGGGTTGCGCTTGAATATGTTATTTGCCTCTGTACCGGTAGTTGTAATGTATATAGGCGGGTCCTGACGCATGATCTCTCCTATAGATATAAATTTTGGTGTATTGGAATAAAAGCTGCGTCTTTGCTGATTGCGTCTTAAAATAGCCTCTTTTATATTTGGCGATAGCCTCAAAAATCCCTCTGATGGCCTTTGGAGCAAGTATCCTTGACCGTATTCTATACCTATATCTATGAGACAATTGAGCTCATCTAATGTCTCTATGCCCTCAGCTATTATCTTTATGCCTGTTACTATGGAAAATTGATGGAATGTCTTCATCAACGCTTGCCTTAAGGAATCCTTATCTATGTTCCTGACCAGCTCCATATCGATTTTTATATACTGAGGATGCGTTTCGGCCAGCAGCGTCAGGCCAGAGTAACCGGCGCCAGTATCATCTATAGCAATCTTGTAGCCTTGGCTCTTATAGTGATCTAAAATAGATCGGAAATTTTTCAAATCCTCTATAGCTGTTTTTTCGGTTATCTCAAATATGAGATTTTGAAGCGAGAGACCGTATTGCTTTAATATTTCATGAGTAAATCCTTTTTTAAAGTTCTCATCTTTTATGATGTTAGGGTCTACGTTGAGAAATAATATGCTATTCGATAAAATGCTTGCTGCTCTTTCCATGGCCAGCGTACGGCACAATAATTCAAGCTCCCATAGCATGTCCAATTGCTGGGCAACGCTAAAGAGTTCTCTGGGGGTTTCCAATGATGAACCGTAGGGCCCTCTACTTAACGCTTCATATCCTATTATTTGGGCATTAACAAGTGATACTATCGGCTGAAACACCGTCCTTATATTTTTTTGGCTTATTATATGTTTGAATTCATCGCGGATATCCATAGTCGGATCATCTTTCATCGCAAAAATTCCTTTTTATCATTATTGCTTAAGCACTTGCGTTTATTGGTAGCCAAGCAGTAATTCAATTATAATACAAAACGTATTTCAAATGAAGATGTATACGATTAAGATTCTGTAAAATTTATGTTAAGCTATGCCCATAAAAATTAACATAGATTTAACTCGTTGAGCATAATAATTTGTTATCATAACAATAGATAGATGTAGCAAAGGAGGATGCTGTTTGACTAAAATTTATGTGCTGGATACCAATGTCCTTTTGCATGATCCTGAAGCCGTATTCGCCTTTCAAGATAATTGTGTCGTTATACCTATAGCCGTGGTAGAGGAGATAGACAATCAAAAAAACCGCCAAGATGAGATAGGCGATAATGCCCGATGTATATCGCGCATAATGGATACCTTGAGGGCCAGAGGCTCATTATCTGACGGAGTATATACAGACAGCGGTGGTATCATAAAAGTGGAGCTCAATCATCAATCACCAAATAATCTTCCGATAGGATTAAGCAGTGAGAAATACGATAATAGAATACTGGCAGTAGCATATAGCTTAAATGTTGAAAATCCAGGTTTGGTAAAGCTGGTCACAAAGGATATAAATCTTAGGATAAAAGCCGATGCTATGGGACTAGAGGCTGAAGATTACAAAAATGACAAAGTAGATGTAGCTACCTTATTCAGTGGCGTTAAAACATTGCAAGTAAACGCCGAATGTATAGATGATTTTTATAAGTATTCACGGTTATCAATAGATAATGTTGACTTTTTGCCCAATGAATTTGCAGTTTTGACAGATTATACTAATCAATCCCATTCCATGCTGGCTCGTTATTCTATCAAAGAAAAATGCTTAATTCCGCTTTTTTATAAAGATCTTGAAATATGGGGTATAAGACCGAAGAATAAAGAACAGCGTTTTGCTATGGAGCTCTTACTAAATGCTGATATATCTCTTGTAACATTGAGCGGACAGTCTGGTACGGGCAAAACGCTTTTGGCTTTAGCAGCCGGGCTCCACGAAGTTGTAGAAGAGAAACGATATAAGCGGCTGCTTGTGACCAGGCCGGTGGTGCCGTTGGGCAGAGATATAGGCTATTTACCAGGCGACAAGGACGAGAAACTGCGCCCATGGATGCAGCCGATCTTCGATAACTTGGAGTATCTTTGCCAATCCGATATAAGCAGTAGAGACTTGGTGCAGGAATTTCAACAACGAGGAATGTTAGAGATAGAGGCTTTGACATATATAAGAGGTCGCACGTTGCCTAATCAGTTCATCATATGCGACGAAGCTCAAAATCTCACACCACACATGGTCAAAACCATTATAACGAGGGTAGGAGAAGGGTCGAAAATCATATTTACCGGCGATCCTCAGCAAATCGATAACCCCTATTTGGACATAAGTAGCAATGGCCTCACATACCTAATAGACCATCTAAAAGGTCAAGAGGTTTCCGGTCATATTACGTTAATTAAAGGCGAACGCTCTAAGTTGGCAGAATTGGGAGCTATGTATCTGTAGTTGATATGGGAAGGCGCATATGCTAAAATAAAATGCGAAAGAATAAATGATATGGAGAGTAGTTTTGTGTCAAATGTTTTGAAATATAAGATGCTTGCCATAGATATGGATGGAACATTATTGGATTCAAACGACGATATAACGGAAGCAAACTTACATGCCGTGAAAGATGCTTTGAATCAAGGAATAAAGGTGGTGATCGCTACAGGCAGGATTTTTGCGGCGGTTAGGCATTATGCCAATATATTGGGATTGCAAACCTATGTCATCTCATCCAATGGTGCTGTAGTAAGCGATGCCACGGGCAGTAATATTATATACACTAAACCTATGGATGTTACAGCAGCAGCCAGGTGTATAGAGGTAGCTAAAAAATATGATATATATTATCATCTTTACTCTAATGATGTGCTCTATACTGAGCAATTAGCATACTCCTCTTGGGGATATGCCAAGCTGAATGAGAAGCTTCCGCTTGAAGAACGAATAGCCATACGGCATGTAGATGACGGTGTGGATTTTGTCTTGCGCAGTGGTTGTGATATAGTAAAGCTTGTGATGATCGATGATGATCTGGATAAATTGGCAAAGGCTCGAAGTGAGGCTATGAGTATACCGTCGTTGGCTATAAGCGCATCTATGCCCAATAATTTTGAAGTTATGGCCGAAGGTGTGAGCAAAGGAAAGGCGCTGCAAATGCTGGCACAACATTATAATATAGCTATGGAAGAAACAGCGGCTATAGGGGATAGCGAAAACGACTTATCTATGCTCGAATGCGTCGGCTTACCTATAGCTATGGATAATGCTATAGACGCCGTAAAAGAACTTGCCAAATATATTGTCCCTTCAAACAATCAGGATGGCGTAGCCTATGCTTTAAGCCATTATATCATGAATGAGGTTTGCCCCCCATTATAATCGTCGATATAGCGCGACACTTTTTTAACATAATTTTGTGTTTCAGAATATGGAGGTATGCCTCCGTATTTTTCTACGCTGCCCGGCCCGGCATTATATGCCGCTAGAGCTAATGATACGTTACCAAAACGCTCCAACATATTTTTTAGGTAACGCGTACCGCCATCAATATTTTCCAATATATCGAACGGATCTTCTACTCCCATAGCTTTGGCCGTAGAGGGCATCAATTGCATCAAGCCTAAGGCTCCCGCTGATGATACGGCCTTAGGATTAAAGTTCGATTCGGCCTTTATTACTGCTGCGATCAACGCCGGATTTATATCATATTTCTGAGACATTTGCGATATAGCATCGTTTATTTCGCTTGGCAAATGTTGAAGCCGAAAAACGGCATCCAGGGATTCGGTGTAAGATTGAGCGTCGATAATTTTCCATGGAACGTCGGGCGCATAATATTTAACCTGTGCGCTTACGGCAGAACGTGTCATTACTTGTTGTCCTTGCTGCATTTTAGCGTTAAACACCCTGCCGAAGTTTATCTGCTGTATATTCCTTGCTGCTTCGGGTAATCTCTCATTTATCTCGCGTACCTTGGATAAAAATATGTAATGTATGTTCAACAAAAATCACCTCACTATTATTTTTCGGCAACATGGTGCTATAAATTTATAGAGGATTATTTCATTGGCAAAATAAGCTATGTCAATAGTCAGCGAAAATGTCATAGTAAATGGCTGATATTTATTCAGCGAAAATTTCATAACGAGGCATAGATTTACTATAATTGGAACATTAAATATAGATTATATTACAGTAAGCTGGTTATATAACTTTAGCAACTTACATTAATATGATATGAGAACATATATTACCACCAAATGAGCAAAAAAGATAATACTATCTTAAGGCTTACTGCTTTGCTAAATTCTAGCTGCTCCATTCCCGTGCGTAAAGGGTAAAATAAACAAGCTCCGCTTGCCCTTGACGCACGTTCATTTCGCAGCTATTATATAATTAGGCTGTAAGCCTTAATACTGGCTAGTGCCAGGCGCGTGAGGAATTATACAGAGCCTCTAAAATCTCTCTGTCTGATTCCTCATACCAATATGATGGCGCCTTCTGCCAACCTTGTTTCCAAGGATGAGTGGGAGAAGGCTTATAAGGCTTAGCTGTGCTCGATGAACTTGCCTTATTAGCTTTCTGAGCTTTCTTAGGCGGTTCATCGAGCTTTTTCACAGCATATATATTATTGCCATACTGCACCGTATACCTATCCTGGGGCTGGTAAGAACCGTTATCTTAGCTCTAGGAACGATAGGTGCAACGGTTTTGCCATCATCACATACAACTTGATAATATTGGCTGTGTAGAGAAAATACGCCGCCATTATCAACTTTTCTAGATAACTTAACACAAAGTATATTATCTAAGTCGATATCCGGCGGTGATTCTCTAAAAGCAGGCTCGGGATCTTGAGGCTCTATGGCGAACCTTTTATTATATCTCTCCAGGAACTTAGGCAAAAACTCATTGGCCTTTTCCATAGAATCAATGCCATAAATCCTCAATTCTGCCCTGAGCCTATCCTGCAAAGTATTCCATAGCCTCTCTACGCGGCCCTTAGCCTGAGGGGACCTGGCATTAATGATAGATATACCCAATGTACTCATAGCCATTTGGAACTGGGTTTCATTTACCACTTTACCCTCAAGCTGCTCCTCGATAGAGATTTTACCCTTATTAGGAGAAGCAAATATAGTATGCTTATCGGCATATAGAGATATAGGGATACCATATTGGCCAATGATGGTACGCATGAGCTCAAAATAGCCATTCATACACTCGTTTTCAGTAAAATAGAGCGCGAGGACCTGACCGGTGGCATCGTCTATGGCACCGTGGAGAGCCATATTACCTACAGAAGGAATCCATTCAAAAGAGGTGCAATCGATTTGCACCAACATGCCAGCCTGAGGCATACGTTCCCTTCTAGCATGAATCTTACGAGGGCGTCTATGCTTTCTAGGGCTTTGAATACCGGCCTTATCAAGGATTCTATAAACCGAGGAATTACTAAGAATAATACCCTTATCATCCTCAAGCAAATCTCTAAAATGAGAGAAATTCGTATCAAAATACTTTTCCTTCCTCAAAGTGAGGATATGGTTTACTAGCTCATCGCTTAAAGCATTAGCAGGTTTACGGCCTCTGTTCTTATGAATAACGAAAGACGCACCTTGTTCTTTAACCCCCTTCTTAAGTCTAAATATTTGACGAACACTGAGGTCTAAAACCTGCGCAGCTTCACTTGCGGTTAACGTCCCATCGATGACTTTATTAATAACAACAAGTTTTTGCATTTCGCTCTCTGTCATACAATACTGTTCCTCTCTCCTCATAATGACATTATCGCAGAATAATTTTACTATGACAATATCATAGAATAATAACATTGGCAAAATAAGCTATTGACAAATGAATATATTTCTATTATTATAATAACAAGATATTTTTTGGTTTTTTGGGAGATGATTTGAATGAAGCTGACTGGACGGCAACAGGACTTTTTGAACACTATAAATCAGCTTTATGGCCAGTTTAAGCGTCCAGTGCATTATTCCGAAGTGGCAGATCAATTAGGTGTGAGCAAGTGGACAGCTTACGATGTCATGAAGCAGTTAAACGAGTTGGGTATATTGGATGTTACATATATAGTAAGAAACGATAATATGCCCGGACGCTCAACTGTTGGTTTTATACCTGTTGAAACGGGATGTGGAAGTGCGGTGACTAGCGATGATAAATGGAAACTAGTAGAGGAAAGCCTGTTGGTAAAGATTAGGGAGGCAAAACATGAGAATAGAAATCGCGTTTTAGAGGATATCATTGAAGAAATATCGCATTTAGACGATTCTCTGGTGTTGTGTGCCTACACTATAGCCCTTTTAATGGTAGATCTAGGGGACGAACTAAAAAAAGAGGAAATAAATGATAGCTTAAAAGAAGTTACTAGGATGAAGATTAAAGCAGAACTAAAATTGTCAATACTTATAGGTCTACTGATAGGCCAAGCTATGAAAACGGGCAAAAATAAAGCTATGATCCAAAATATTATGCAGTACATAAATAGGCTTCAGCATAATATATCGGATATATCTATTGAACAGCAAAATATGCTATGGGATTTTGCTGTAAACACTGTCACTTAAGTGTGTCGAAAAGAGGGGAGATTTATGGTGGTTTATATAAGATCATGTGGTAGAGGCCCTTAGCGTTGTGGATATGTTGTCACAGCTATATAATCTGTTTATAGAAAGGTGGATATAAATTATGAGTGCAGCGACTAAGATATTAGGAGAGGCGGTTCTGAAACAGGGGCTAAAATACTTGGGTAAAGATCCCGAGAAGAATCTTCCTAAAATGCTTAATTGGGCTCAAAAAATAGCCATACGTAAACAAGATAAGGAAACTATAGAAAACTTAAAGAAGTATGTTCTTGATCCCAATAATAACTGGCATAAATTTGCCGTAACCTTGCTGACACGAACCGACCCACATGTGGCGGAGAAAATAGGCGTTAATTTCTTTCTTAATGCTAGCTTACTTGGTACGCCGAAACAATTGGAATTATCTGAAAAATACGATATAAACGTTCCGTGGGCTATATTGATAGACCCGACGGCTGCGTGTAATCTCCGCTGCATAGGATGCTGGGCGGGAGAATATAAAAAGAGTGCCAGTTTGGATTATGAAACCTTGGATCGAGTGATAGGTGAGGCTGAGGATCTTGGGATATACTTTACTATATTTTCCGGTGGCGAGCCTACGGTGCGCAAAAGGGATCTTATAAGGTTGGCTGAAGCACACCCGGATTCAGTATTTCTGTCATTCACTAATGCCACGCTTATAGATGAGCCGTTTATTGAAGAAGTAAAGCGTGTGGGTAACCTTGCATTTGCCATAAGCATAGAAGGCTTTGAGCAAACTACCGACGAGCGCAGAGGCAAGGGCGTTTACCAAAAGGTTATATCGGCTATGGAAAAATTGAGGGATGCCGGTTGCATATTCGGTTTCTCTACCACTTATAAGCATGGCAATATAGATGAGGTTTCATCCGATGAATTCATCGACTTAATGGTGGAAAAAGGCTGCGTATTCGGTTGGTATTTTACGTACGTACCCGTGGGCAGAGATGCTGATTTGGACTTGATGGCCACGCCGGAAGAAAGAGCTACTATGTATAAGCGCATAAATGAAATCCGATCTACCAAGCCTATATTCGTATTGGATTTTTGGAATGATGGCGAGGCTTCTATGGGTTGTATTGCTGGTGGCAGGAGGTATTTGCATATAAATGCTCACGGAGATGTAGAGCCATGTGCGTTCATACATTATGCCACTTGTAATATCAAAGATACGACGTTATTCGAAGCGCTTAAATCGCCGTTAATGCAAGCCTACAGGAAACGCCAGCCTTTCAACGAGAATATGTTGCGGCCGTGCCCCATGCTGGATAATCCCGAACAACTTAGAGAAATGGTGCGTGAGGCGAATGCTTATTCGACGCAGTACGATGACCCTGAACCGGTCGATGAGCTGGCCGATAAGCTCAAACCGTACTCAGAGAAATGGGGCGCTGAGGCCGACGAGATATGGCAAAAGCATTTGGAGGAAAAGCAAAAAGCTGAAATAGCAGCTTCTAATCAAAAATGAGCACGTTTAGTGCTCATTTTTGATATGGAGAAATGAGATGACTTAAACTTCGGCTGTTAAGATAGCCGAAAAATATCCTTGCGGATGAAATATTTAAGTGGTAAAATATATATCAACTAGCTAGTATCTCATGGAACTAGACTGCTGCAGTCAAAAAATAAAATAAAAACGTCTGGTATCCTTTTAAGGAACTCGAACGGAGGTGTTTTTTATGCGCATTGATACGCGCAAGTTGGTTATAATAGGCGTGCTTTCTGCCATATCTATCGTACTTGGACTAACGCCTGGCTTGGGCTTTATTCCCATACCGCCGGCCAGTGCAACGACTATGCATATACCGGTGCTTATAGGAGCAATTTTAGAAGGTCCATTGGTTGGTGCTCTTATCGGATTGATATTCGGTGCATTCAGTATGCTTCAAGCAGTGATGCATCCCAATGTTTTGTCCTTTGCATTTTTGAATCCATTGGTAGCCGTATTGCCCAGGATATTGATAGGCGTGGTATCGTATTATGTCTACAGAGCGGTGTTGATATTATGGCCTAGGAACGACGCAGATAAGCGCTTGACAGTTGCCAATACGGTAGCAACGGGCATAGCCGCCGCCGCGGGTACAATTACCAATACTGTTGGCGTGTTAGGTATGATATATATCATATATGCCGCTCGTGTGGCTAAAGCCATGGGCATAAGCGAAGCTGCCGCAGGCGGAGCAATAGCGGCGATAGGTTTAACCAATGGCATACCGGAGATAATAATCGCCGTTATAATAACGATTGCAGTGGTAAGCGCTGTGCGTAGAATAAGCAGGCAGTAAATCAAAGCGGAGGAAAAAATCGATCGATGATTTTGGTAATGGATATAGGCAATACCAATATAGTATTAGGGGTTTATGACGACAAAAAGTTGATCTCGTATTGGCGCATAGCTACCGACAAAAATAAAACGGCCGATGAATATGGCTTATCGATAACACAGTTATTTGCTTATGAGCATTTAAGCGCCGAAACTATAGATGGCATAATAATATCATCGGTGGTACCGCCTATAATGTATTCCATAGAACATATGTGCCGCAAATACTTTCATCGCGATCCACTTGTAGTAGGGCCGGGCATAAAAACCGGAATGAATATAAAATACGATAATCCAAAGGAGGTTGGAGCCGACAGGATAGTCAATGCTGTAGCGGCATATGAGACGTATGGGGGGCCGGATATAATAATAGATTTCGGTACCGCCACAACGTTTTGTGCCGTTTCGGATAAAGGCGAATATTTGGGTGGCGCCATTGCGCCGGGTATAAAGATATCCAGCGATGCCTTATTTGAGAGGACAGCTCGGTTACCGCGTGTAGAATTGGCTAAACCGGATACCGTCATAGCCAAGAATACCGTGAACAGTATGCAATCGGGTATCGTATACGGTTATGTGGGCTTGGTGGATTATATGGTACGGCGTATGGCATTGGAATTGGATGCCGGCAAGCCTCATGTCATAGCTACAGGCGGGCTAGCCAGGCTTATAGCGTCGGAGTCTGAGACAATAGAAAAAACTGATAATCTACTTACATTAGAGGGTTTGCGGATTATATATTGCCGCAATCAATAGGGGAGCCTAAGAGCTCTTCTATTTTTTTTATAATTTTAGCAGGATTTTTTGAAATTATGTCGAATTGTTAAAATATAACTCAAATATATTTGAAAGGATAGTGAAATGCTTTGGAGGATAAGATAAGGGTTCTGTTGGCAGATGATAACAAGGATTTTTGTGATATCTTGGCGGAATACCTCAATAAACAGGAGGATATGGAGGTGGTAGGCATTGCTTATGATGGCATGGAGGCCATAGATCTGGCAGCGCGTACCGATCCGAATCTGATGGTTCTGGATATCATTATGCCGCATTTAGATGGTCTGGGAGTATTGGAAAGGCTCAACGCGTCTGATATGGAGCACATGCCTAAGATTATAATGTTGTCTGCCGTAGGGCAAGATAGGATCACGCAAAAGGCGATAGCGTTGGGGGCTGACTATTATATAGTAAAACCGTTTGATATAGCCATGTTTCTTAAACGTATAAGGGAGATTTTTACCGAAAAAAACGATGATACATATGCTAAGAAACCCGTTTTAACATCTTCTTTCATAAGCCGCGGCGATGCGGTGATGCGCACCGATGTGTCGTTAGAAAATAAAATAACCGATCTCATGCACGAATTGGGCATACCGGCTCATATAAAAGGCTATCAATTCTTACGCGAAGCCATAACTATGGTGGTTAGTGATATGGGATTGCTCAGTAAGATAACCAAGCAATTATATCCGACAATAGCTGAGAAATACAACACCACGCCCAGCCGCGTAGAAAGGGCCATAAGGCACGCTATAGAGGTGGCATGGAGCAGAGGTAAGCCGGAGACACTTAATAAAATGTTTGGTTATACTATACAGGTCGATAAAGGCAAGCCTACCAACGGTGAGTTTATAGCTATGATAGCAGATAAATTGCGATTGGATTCAAAAATGATCAAGTTAACATGAAGCCTTTTAAGGCTTCTTTTTTTATGCATGGTATAAATTATGGTTTTATGATAATCCTACTAAAGGAAAGGAGGTATAGATTTATCGTTGATCAAAGGAACAGCTAAAATAGATCATAAAACCAAAAATCTTGTAAAACGATTGAAAGCGGGCGAGATAGCTATCGTATCCCATAGAGATATAGATGAAGTGGCGGCTCGCTTGCTTTTAGATAAACGGCCTAGAGCTGTAATAAATACCGAAAGTTCTATAACAGGTATTTTCCCTACCAAGGGCGTATTTATGCTGTTAACTGCCGGGATAACAGTCATAGACGACGTGACCGATGATATATTCGATATAGTAAAAGACGGGGACATATTGATCATAGATGGCAGCGATATTTACAAAGATGGTCGGAAGATAGGCTGTGGCGTTCTGATGTCCAAAGCTATCTTCGAGGCTCGGATGGCTCAAGCCGACAAAAGCTTGAAGTTAGTATTGGATAGATTCATAGATAATACGTTGGAGCATGCCAAAACGGAAAAAGCCATCATATTGGAACAGCTTGATATTCCGCCGCTTACAACGAATATTAAAGGTAGGCATGTATTGACAGTCATAAGGGGAAGGGATTATAAAGATGATCTTAAGGCTATAAAATCCTATATAGACGAAATACATCCTGTAATAATAGGCGTGGACGGTGGAGCCGATGCTGTATTGGAGTGCGGCTATATACCCGATATAATAATAGGGGATATGGACAGCGTCAGCGATATCGCGCTAAAAAAGGCCAAGGAGATCATTGTTCATGCTTATATTAACGGTGTGGCGCCAGGTATAGAAAGGGTGAACAGATTGGGCTTGAACGCCCATGCATTTCCATGTATAGGTACCAGCGAGGATGCCGCCTTGATGCTGGCTTATGAAAAGGGTGCTGACCTCATAGTGGCGGTGGGCAGCCATAGCAATGTTATAGATTTTCTGGAAAAAGGCAGGAATGGTATGGCCAGCACGTTGCTTACGCGCATGAAGATAGGCTATAAACTGGTGGATGCCAAAGGTGTCAATAAACTATATAATTCACATATAAGGCTGTCACATGTAGTCGGTTTGATCGCTGCAGCGCTTTTTCCAATAATCATGGTGACCGGCCTGTCCCCGGCCTTTCAACAATTATATAAACTGTTGTTGATACGGTTTCAGATCCTGTTAGGATGGTAGCGCGATGATTAATATCAAATATTACATCATATTGATAATGACCCTATTCCTATCGATAGGAATAGGGATATTCGTGGGTTTTAATATGAATAACGGCAATATGATAGATGAAAGCCAGGCTGCTCTGGCCGACCAGATCCAATTGGAGTTCTCCCGATTAAGAAAAGAGAACACATCTTTGCTAGACGAGCTTTCTCAACTGACGAAAGAACGTAATACATACGAAACCATCAATAAAATCATGTATCAGGAACTGACCAAAGAGAAGCTTGTCGGCACAAGTATCGCGATAGTCCAAATCGGCGATGCTTATGATTATCAAGACATGAAGAGCTCCTTGGAAACAGCAGGGGCGGAAATAGCGTCATGGCTGATAATATACAGCGATACCAAAGGCTCATATAGCGATATGGTGCAGCAGATAGTGCTTGCCCTGCAGCAAGGTATAGAAGACGATCATTATAAGCAACTATTGGATAATGGTTATATTAAGTCTCTTATACCCATAAAATCGGTGCCAGATTTTATCATATTGGCCGTAGGAGGACCTTCAAACCAGCGTTTGGAATTAGAATTGACGTGGGCGGTAAAGGCGACCGATATACCTCTGGCAGCCGTTGAGCAGGAATTGGTATCCAACTCTCATATGCAGCTTTATAAAAAGGAGGGTATATCTACAATAGATAACATAGATTCGTCTATAGGTAAACTATCCCTTATAGCCGTTATCAGAGGAGTCGATGGGCATTACGGTGTCAAATCAGCGGCCGAAGCTATAATGGCCAATTCACTGGAAACCAGTGCGCAGGAGGCTGAATCAAACGATGAACGCTGATGATCCGTCTTTGGCAGTTCTGATTCCAGCTTATAACGAAGCAGACGTCATTGCTGATACTATAGCCGCGGCAAAAGAAATCCATCATGTATCGCAGATCATAGTCATCGATGACGGCTCTGTCGACGATACCGGTAAAAAAGCCGTTATGGCCGGCGCCAAAGTGATACGCTTTAAGCATAACATGGGAAAGGGCGCTGCCTTGAGAGAAGGCTATGCATATGTCGATCAGGCCGATATAGTGCTATTTTTGGATGCAGATACAGGTAATACAGCCAAGCAGGCATCGCTATTGATACAGCCGTTGCTGGAAGATCGAGCCGATGTAACCATAGCGCGGTTTGTATGTAATGAGACATATAAAATGCATGGAGGTTTTGGTATAGTTAAGGGTATTGCCCATTGGGGCATAAAGGTGCTGACAGGACAACGCCTAGAGAGCGTTTTGTCTGGTCAGAGGGCTTTTAAAAAGGCGGTATTGGATAAGATAGGCATACGATATAACGGTTACGGTATCGAATTGGGCATGAGCGCAGATATATTAAGGGCCGGATACAGGGTGATGGAGATAGACGTTGCCATGGTACACCGTTACAGCGGTAGAGATGTCAAAGGCTTTATACACCGTTTCCGTCAATTTATAGATATACTGATGGCTATTTTGGCTGTATCCTTGAGCAGAAGAAGGCGGTCGACATGGTATATATAATACTATCATTATTGAGCAGCGCAATGTTAACATTATTTTCCAAAGATATTACATACAATATGATAAAACGAACCGGTCCGCTCATCTTAAATTATAGGGGGAGAATGATACCCACAGCCCTGGGCATTATATTACTACCAGCTACAAGTTTATCGGTTTCTTTCTTATACTTTTTTCCTACAGCAAATAAAACGCATTTAACAGCGTTTCTTTTACTGCTATATGGCATGGCTTTTATCGGCCTTACAGACGACCTTTTAGGCGAACGACAGGTAAAGGGTATTAAGGCTCACCTGATTCAACTCATGTCCGGACATATGACGACAGGGGCTTTTAAGGCACTGCTCGGCATAGGCATAGCATTATTAGCCTGCCTTTCAATATATTCCGATATATACGCTCTTGCATTAAACGTATTCATCATCGCGCTATCGGCTAATTTTATGAATTTGTTTGACTTGCGGCCCGGTCGATGCCTAAAGGTCTTTTGGTTGATGACGGCCATAGCTGTTGTATTTGCTCCGGGGCATATAGGCAGTATACTATTTATTTTGCCTCTGGTAATTGCTAGCATAGTATACTTTCCGTTGGATGCAAGTGAGGCCGGTATGCTCGGCGATACGGGGGCTAACATGCTAGGCGCTGCTGTAGGTTGGGCGATAGTCGTAAGCTGGCCTCAAAGCTATAAATACATCTATTTAATGGGGGTGGTTATGGCTCATCTATTGGCCGAGCATTATTCATTCAGCGCTTTAATAGAACATTCCAGGGTATTGAGCGCGATTGACAGGATGGGCAGGGAGCGATGATGACTTTGGAATGCGGCGTAGTGGCGAATATCATACAAGAGGACGATACCGTTCAAATATTATATGTGGATTTGAACGGTTTAGTAGAAAAGGCTATAAATTACAAAGATATATACGGGCGAATAGAAATTGGACAAAAGGTATGGCTGAATACTACAGCCGTAAGACTAAAACTGGGCAGCGGCGGATTCCATTTTGTGCTTTGGCATGATGCCATGCATGCTGTGAAAATGTATGGCGACGGTCATATAATGAAATTGCCTTATACGCCATGGCAGTTCGGGTGTTTATCGGTGGAGGAGGACGATAGCGCATATCACAGCGCATTTACAAGGGAATGCACGTTGGATGGTATGCCGGTTATAATATGCGAATTGCACAGTATGCTTGCGCCGACGGCGGCTGTATTGAAATATATAGGGTTTGATACGTTGGCTTACATAATGACCGATAGAGCTTGTTTGCCAATAGCTTTCAGCAATACCGTTAAGGAATTGCGTCGCAAAGAATTGCTCGATTATACCATAACAGTAGGCAATGCGTTCGGCGGCGATTATGAGGCGGTAAACCTTTATACGGCACTTATAACAGCCCATAGAATAGCTCGTGCTGATGCTGCAATAGTCGCCATAGGACCGGGAATTATAGGAACCGGTACGATGTACGGCTTCAGCACGTTAGAGCAAGGCCATTATATAGACGATGTAAATGCTTTGAGCGGGAGGGCTATATTCATGCCGCGTATAAGTTTTTCCGATCCAAGATCGAGACATATTGGCATAAGCCACCATTCGTTGACCGCGTTGTCTTTAGCGGCCCACACCCAGGCTGAGGTATATATACCAATATTGCCGAAAAAGCAAATGAGAATGGTAATATCGCAAATAGAAGGCGGTAATCTTCTTAACAAACATCGATGGAGGTTTAGAGACGGGAGTTGCATCGGAGCTATAATGGAGCGTTACGGCTTACACGTGACGACCATGGGACGCAGCTATAATGATGATCCGGCATTTTTTAAGGTGGCCGGCGCGTTAAAAAATATTTGACATACAGCCTTGGCGGCTATATCATTAATAAAAATGGTTATTGCACAAATGGCTTGACAGCAAAAGGAAAAGGATTACATATATGGATTTGAGAGAAGAAACGATAAGCAGTGAGGATATATACAAGGGCTCTTTTTTATCGCTGCGCAAAGATATAGTGCGCTTGCCAAACGGCAAGATCAGCTCAAGGGATATAGTGGTTC
Source organism: Mahella australiensis 50-1 BON (assembly GCF_000213255.1). NCBI lineage: Bacteria > Bacillati > Bacillota > Clostridia > Mahellales > Mahellaceae > Mahella > Mahella australiensis. Next base: position 1,530,761 of record NC_015520.1, on the reverse strand, counting down.
ATCCCGGAGCGGTGGTAGTGGTGGCGATAGATGACGGTGGATATATACCGATGGTACGCCAGTACAGAAAGGCAGTAGACGATACGCTGCTGGAGTTGCCGGCCGGCAAGATGGAATACGGCGAAGATCCCGGGCAATGCGCCTTGAGGGAATTAGCTGAGGAAACGGGCTATATAGCGGATAATATTCGGCCATTGACTGCATTTTATTCGACGCCGGGTTTTTCCACTGAAAATATGTATTTATTCCTGGCTACCGGCATAACAAAAGGCACCAGTGATACCGACGACGATGAATTCATAGAAGTGGAGCATTATAAACTTGATCAACTGGTCGAAATGGTGATGGCAGGTGATATAAAGGACAGCAAAAGCATTGTCGGCATATTATTCGTCGATCGATTGCTAGACCGATAAGATACATAATAAAATGCCCACCGGCATACATATGTTTTATGAACAGGTGTAAAGCTGGGGGTGGCAGTATTTGAAAAACGGCATAAAAAGTACTCTTATTCGGCATATAAGCGATAATTGGGTATTATATATTATAGTTTTGTTTGCCTTCATAGTGGGTATAGCGGCCGGTTCATTTTCTGTTGGGGCCATGGATGAGACACAAAGAAGCGAGCTGATAGATACAATAAATAATTTCTTCGTTATACTCGGTACGACTCCTATGGATACATCGGCCATATTTAAGCAATCTTTGCTTAATAATGGAGAGATGGCCTTATTGAGCTGGGTATTCGGTCTTATAGCTATTATAGGCGTACCGCTTATTTTTTTGTTAATCGTTGTGCGCGGCTTTGTTATAGGATTTACTGTAGGATTTATGGTAAAAGAATTTGCATACAGAGGTCTGCTTTTTGTGACCTTATCGATGCTGCCCTCGAATATCATATCCATACCCATTTCCATGGCTATGGCTGTTGTATCTACGAGATATTCGATATATCTATGGAAAAATCGGCAAAATATCATGGATAAAGCTCAGCGCCGCCAGCAATTTCTGATATATACAGTCATCGTATTGATTTTGTTCGGAGCATTGCTTATAGCGACGTTGATAGAAACGTTCATAGCGCCGGCATTGGTATCATTATTTTCCGATGCATTAAAATAGTGGAATTTGGTAAATAATAATAGTAAATAATAACTTTCAAAGGAGCGGTTTTATGTGGTACAGTGACTATATCGATGGGTATAAGCGTTATTTGGTCGAGGAAAGGAAGATGACCTCCAATACCGTTGAATGTTATCTTACCGACGTACGCCAGTACTTGGGATTTACCGATGGACAAGCCGCATTGCAGAACATGCTGTCGTCTGATGCTATTGCCGAATATATGGATTATTTGAAACAAAAAGGCTGCATATCGACCACTATGTCGCGTAAGATATCATCGATAAAGAGCTTTTGCAAGTTTATGGTACAAAAGGGTTATAGCGATATCGACCCCTCTGTTGATTTACAAACTCCCAAGATGGATAAACGCGTACCTGCTATTTTGTCACCGGATAAGGTTAAATTATTGCTGGCTCAGCCGAATTTGCAAGAGCCAAAGGGCATCCGCGATAAAGCCATGTTGGAAATACTATATGCCACCGGTTTTAAGGTATCGGAATTGCTGGAGCTGACCATGGATGACATAAATACGGAAATGAATTATGTAAAATGCAGGTCCGGTGACAAAGAACGTCTGCTACCGATAAACCGTGTAGCATGTCAGTATCTTCAAAATTATATCATCCAGGCCAGGGACAAGCTGTTAAATGGTAAAGAAGAATCCGTAGTATTTGTCAATTGTCACGGGCAACCTATGAGTAGGCAGGGCTTTTGGAAAATAGTAAAGTATTATGCTAAAAAAGCCGGTATAAATCAACCTATAACACCTTATACATTAAGGCATTCCTTTGCCATAAATATGTTGAGCAGCGGCATGGACATAAAGACCGTGCAGCAATTGTTGGGCCATACCGACATATCCACCACATATACATATATGCAATTCGTGCATCCAAAAGGGGTTGCCAGATGATAAAGAGGGTGATATTGATAGTATTGGACAGCGTCGGCATAGGGCAGTTGCCAGACGCTGTCGATTACGGCGATGATGGCAGTGACACCATCGGTAATATATGGCGGACCAGGGGCCATCTGTCTATACCCAATATGATATCATTGGGCCTTGGAAATATAGATGACGTAAATATAAGAGAAAAAACCGAAAATCCTATAGGTTGTTTCGGCAAAGCAGCCGAAAAGTCCAAAGGAAAGGATACGACCACAGGTCATTGGGAGATATGCGGTATAGTATTGGATAAACCGTTTCCCGTATACCCCCATGGTTTCCCAGAAGATGTAATACGGGCTTTTGAAGAGGCCATAGGTCGTCCGATATTAGGCAATATAGCAGCTTCCGGTACCGAGATAATAAAGCAGTTGGGTCAAAAGCATATGCAAACCGGTTATCCCATAGTATATACATCAGCCGACAGCGTATTCCAAATAGCTGCTCATGAAGACATAATACCTGTAGACCAGCTATATGATATGTGCCTAAAAGCGCGAAGGATATTGACTGGTCAACATGGAGTAGCGAGGGTGATAGCTCGTCCGTTTATAGGACAGCCCGGCAATTTCCAACGTACCGAGCGACGAAGGGACTTTTCCTTAAAACCGCCTGCTCCCACCCTTTTGGATAAATTAGTATCGTGCGGATACAGTGTAGCTGCAGTGGGCAAAATCGAGGATATTTTTGCTCAACAGGGCATTACAGATAAGCGCCATACCACTAACAACGATGACGGTATAAAGGCCACATTGGATTACATGAGTCAGGATTTCGCAGGGCTTATATTTACCAATCTCGTCGATTTCGACATGTTATACGGTCACAGAAACGATGTGGAAGGTTACGCCAAAGCGCTGGAGGATTTTGATGCGGCCATACCGGCACTTATAACAGCTATGAGAGATGATGATATGCTTATAATAACGGCCGATCACGGTTGTGATCCTACTACGCCCAGCACTGATCATTCGCGCGAATATATACCTATACTGCTATACGGCCGGCAAATCAGAAGCAACGTAAACATCGGCGTACGTTCCACATATGCCGACATCGGCGCTACCATAACCGATATACTGAAAGCAGGTTCACTGGATAACGGCTGTAGCTTTAAAAATGATATAATGTAAAGAGGGGTAAGCATGTACGATACACTTGTAAAACAACGCAATTATATACTCGAACATCTAAACGAATTTAAACCATCTGTAGGACTTATATTGGGCTCAGGCTTGGGCAATCTGGCTCAAAGGGTAGAGGATCCTGTTATAGTGAGTTATAGGGATATACCGGAATTTCCTGTTTCCACAGTGGCAGGCCATGCAGGGCGTTTTCTATTCGGTAGCTTGGGCGGATGCAATGTGGCCGTGATGCAGGGCCGCTTTCACCATTACGAGGGATATTCGCTTCAACAGGTATGCATGCCGGTGCGAATTATGGCGATGCTCGGTTGCAGCAAATTGGTGGTTACCAATGCCGCCGGCGGCATTAACCTGAACTTCAAGGCCGGCGATCTCATGCTTATAGAGGATCATATAAATTTAATGGGCGATAATCCCCTTATAGGGCCCAATATCGAAGAACTCGGTCCAAGGTTCCCGGACATGTCTTGTGCTTATGATGCTGAATTAAGAAAGGTAGCCCTGGAATGCGCAAAGAAACATGGCATAGATTTACGTCAGGGCGTGTATGTCTCCTTGAATGGACCGAGCTATGAAACGCCAGCGGAGATATGTATGTTGCGCTTGCTTGGCGCTGATGCTGTAGGCATGTCTACGGTACCCGAGGTTATAGCCGCCGTACATGCCGGCATGAAAGTGTTGGGCATATCATGTATAACCAATATGGCAGCAGGCGTTTTGCCACAGCCGCTTTCGCATAAAGAAGTGATGGACACCGCTAATGCCATAGCCGATATGTTTCAAACGCTTATAATGGATATCATAAAAGAAATGGCCTGATATGATTGAATAACATCCCTTTTCTATGGATATGCTAGGATTAGCAACCATGGAGGAGGGATTATTTTGAATTCAAAACTATATAAGGGTATTTTTATCGTATCGTTATGCCTCGCTTTGCTGAATGGGGCGTTTATAGGCAATATCGCAGCAGCTCATGAGCCGAACGAGCAGGATGAGCAGCCCGCTAGTGAAGATCCGCTAAAGCTGCAAAGCAAATCGGCTGTTTTAATGGATGCAGCTACAGGCCAGCTATTGTATGAAAAAAATGCCCATGAAAAGCTTCCCATAGCCAGCATCACGAAGATAATGACCATGGATCTTATAATGGAGGCATTGGATTCCGGTCGCATCAAGCCCACCGATGTCGTGAGGGTCAGCAAAGACGCCGCTTCGCTCGGAGGGTCACAGATCTGGCTGGAGGAAGGCGAGGAGATGACGGTGGATGAGATGATGAAGGCTATAGCTGTCAATTCGGCCAACGATGCAGCCGCGGCCATGGCCGAGTATATAGCTGGTACCCAAGAGAACTTCGTTAAAATGATGAATGAAAAGGCCAAATCGCTTGGAATGAACGACACCAACTTCGCTAATGTACATGGTCTCGATGACGACAATCATTACTCCAGCGCTTACGATGTGGCATTGATGTCCAGGGAACTGGCCAAGCATGACGGTATATTTAAGTATACCAGCATATGGATGGACACGCTTCGAGATGGGGAAACCAATCTAGCTAATACGAATAAATTGATACGCACATATGGTGCCGATGGGTTGAAGACAGGTTCTACCGATAAGGCTAAATATTGTATATCTGCTACTGCCAAAAAGGATGACATGCGTTTGATAGCGGTGATATTGGGGGGGCCTACCAGTCAAGTGCGATTTGATGAGGCAGCTAAGCTGCTGGATTATGGTTTCAACACTTTTACCATAAATCGAATAGTAAAAAAAGGTGAGATTATACGTAATATAAGGGTCACAAGGGGCAAATCGGATCAGGTTAATGGTATAGCAGCCGACGATCTCAGCGTCCTGACCAAAAAAACCGATACCGCTTCTATAGAAAAACGCATCGAATTACCCGAAACTATTGAAGCGCCAGTAGTGGAATCTCAAAAGATAGGCAAGCTAACCGCTCTTAAAGGTGAACAAGAGGTCGGCAGCGTTGATATCATAGCCGATAAGCCTGTAGAAAGAGCGTCGGTGACCGATATATTGAAGGATCTTTTAGCACAGTGGTTCTGAAATATAATTGCTAAATAGATATATTTGCGCTATACTATAAATATATACATTGGACGTGCCGGTGCCGGGAATGGTGATACATTCCAGACGCCGGTTTATAATATTATTGTAAAGGGGTTTATGCTATAGATTTATGGAATGGTGGGGTACTATGAAGATAAATGATAAAGGACATCTGGAGATAGGCGGATGCGATACCATAAGCCTGGCGCAGCGATTTGGTACACCGCTCTATGTTATGGATGATACTCAGATACGCGATGCATGCCGCCGATATGTGAGCGCTATACGACAATATGGCAACGGCATGGTATTATATGCTGGTAAAGCGTTCACCAATATAGCTATGTGCAAGCTTATACAGCAGGAAGGCTTGGGCCTCGATGTAGTATCGGGGGGAGAACTGTATACAGCTATGAAAGCCGAATTCCCCCCCGAGAGGATATATATGCATGGGAACAATAAATCATATGAGGAACTGCGCATGGCTGTAGAATACGGCATAGAACGCGTGGTGATAGATAGCTTTCACGAAGTAGAACTGTTGGAACAGCTAGCACGAAACTACGATAAGAATATAGGCGTATCGGTACGTGTCAAACCAGGCATAGATGCCCATACGCACCACTATATAAAGACTGGCCAACAGGATTCCAAATTCGGATTCGGCATAGAAGACGGACAGATATACCGCATCATAGAATATATATTGACTCAGCCTCATTTGGAGTTAAAAGGTCTGCATTGTCATATCGGATCCCAGATATTTGAAACTGATCCCTATATTGAGACTGCTCAAATAATGCTTGAACTTATGTGGGATATAAATGATACTCACGGGTTAAACATGGACGAGATAGATTTCGGCGGAGGATTCGGCATAAGATATGTTGAAGAAGACAATCCTCTTGCGCCCGAAGATTATATAGACGCATTGACCGACGGTATAAAGGCTTATTGCGATAATAATGCAAGGCAATACCCACGCATATTAATAGAACCGGGACGTTCTATAGCAGGCCCGGCTGGCATAACGCTGTATATGGTCGGCGCTATAAAGCATATACCCGATGTGCGCACATACGTGAGCGTGGACGGCGGCATGGCCGATAATCCGCGACCGGCTTTATATCAAGCCAAATACAGCGCCATGATAGCCAATAAGGCTGATAAACCTGCGGAATGTACAGTATCGATAGCCGGTAAATGCTGCGAATCAGGCGATATGCTTATATGGGACATAGATTTACCAAAAGTTGAAGCAGGTGATATACTAGCTGTTTTTGATACCGGCGCATATAACTATTCCATGGCCAGCAATTATAACAGGCTTCCGATCCCTGCTGTAGTGTTGGTAAAGGATGGTCGAGCGGAGCTTATGGTCAGTCGCCAGTCGTACGATGACCTCATAAGCCATGATTGTATTCCATCATGGTTATAACAAAAAGGCGCAGTAAAGCCAGCAATTATGGTATAATGATAATATGGATATCACAGGAGGATAGAATATGTTAAATTTTAGGAATTTCGATCTGATGACATTTTTATATCAGTTGCTGGCGCTTTTAATCGCTTTCTCCTTCCATGAATTCGCTCATGCTTTGGTAGCGGACCGATTGGGAGATCCTACGCCTAGGCAGCAGGGCCGTTTGACATTGGATCCTATGGCTCATATAGATGTCGTAGGCTTTTTGCTTTTGCTGTTTGCCGGATTCGGATGGGCTAAGCCGGTAGAGATAGACCCGAGGAATTTCAAGAACCGCAAGTGGGGCGATATACTTGTATCGATAGCAGGGCCGCTGACCAATCTCATAATAGCCTTGATAGCATATACCGTACTAGCTTTTTTATCGATGTCCGCTTCGTTTGATAATCAGATAATAGCTAACATACTTTGGGCTATAGTAGGGCTTAATATAGGGCTGGCCGTATTTAATATATTGCCTATCCCACCGCTGGACGGCTATCATGTTGTTAAGAGCTTGTTTTTCAGATATAATGTAAAATTTTTTTGGGAATTCGAGCGCTATAGCTTCATAGTACTTATAATATTGATCATAACAGGTATTATAGGGCGCATTATGAATCCTTTGATGAGTTTGGTTATAAACGGCATGAATGTCATAGTGATGGCGCTCTACTCTATATTCTTTTAGCAGGAGGATGTTTTATGACAGCAAAACAACGCGTTATGAGCGGTATGAGACCAACGGGCAGGCTTCATTTGGGCAATTACTTCGGTGCCCTGGATAGCTGGCTTAAATTACAAGGCAAATATGAGTGTTTTCACTCGATAGTGGATTGGCATGCCTTGACGACGGCTTATCAAGAAAGCGAGGATATAAAAGATAATATATTGCAGATGGCTATAGATTGGCTAAGCGTTGGCTTGGACCCAAATAAGAGCGCTATATATGTGCAATCGCGCGTCAAAGAGATAGCCGAACTTCACCTGCTGTTGTCCATGATAGTGCCGGTATCGTGGTTGGAGCGATGCCCTACCTATAAGGATCAACTGGTGCAGTTAAAGGATAAAGAGATAGCCACATACGGATTTCTCGGTTATCCGAACCTGATGGCATCAGACATATTGATATGCAAGGCTTCTATAGTGCCTGTAGGCGAGGATCAATTGCCCCATTTGGAATTAGCGCGCGAGATAGTCAGGCGTTTTAACTTTTTGTATGGTGAAACCTTTCCTGAACCTCAAGCGCTTTTAAATGATGTAAAAGTGCTGCCGGGATTAGATGGCAGGAAGATGAGCAAGAGTTATGGCAATACTATACTTCTTTCAGAAGACCCGGAATCGGCAAGGAAAAAGATAAGCATGATGATTACCGACCCGGCTAGGATAAAAAAAGATGACCCTGGGCATCCGGATATATGCTCGGTGTTTGCCTTCCACAAAGTATTCAGTCCCGATATAGTCCAGGAACGCGAGCGCGAGTGCAAGGCCGGCCAAATAGGATGCGTTCAATGCAAACGCCAGTTGGCTGATAATGTAGTAGCATTTTTGGAGCCTATATATGAGCGCCGTAAGGAACTGGAGAAGAATATAGATTACGTTCACGATGTGCTCGACGATGGCTACAATAAGATAAAACCAATAGCACAAGAGACCATAGATGAGGTTAGAACCAAAATGGGGCTATGAGCTACAATGTAAAATTGGATGCCTTTGAAGGACCTCTGGATCTGCTTTTGTATTTAATAAAACAATCGAAGCTCGAAATAACCGATATCTCCATGGCTGATATAACATATCAGTACATGGAATACATATCGCAGGCCCAGGATAACAATATGGATTTAACCAGCGAATTTCTGGTAACGGCAGCCACTCTGATAGAGATAAAGTCGAGGTTATTGCTGCCAAATCCGCCCAAAGCCGGAGAGAATGAGCAGGTCGACGATGCCGATCCCGAGCAGCGCTTAAAGGCCAGGCTGCAAATCTATAGCGCTTACAAGGAGGCAGCCGCCCATTTACGCACTATGGAGCAATGCCAGGAGATGGTCTTTACCGGGCCAGTCCGCTACGTTTCAAAGCCAGAACCCATACGCATTATAGAAATAAATGCTAGCGCAGAGGATTTATTCAACTGCTATCATAGATTGTTGAATCGAATCAAGCCGGTAGCGCCTTATAATGTTAAAGCCGAGGCCATTTCTTTAAACAGGCAAATAAATATATTCAAACGCCTGTTGAGCCTGTTCGAGCGAATACGCTTCGGCCGCATCGTGGCGCGCTACAGGTTCGATAAAGCGCATGTGGTGGTATCCTTTTTATCGGTTCTGGAACTGATGAAGTCCGGTGAAGCCGATGCCTATCAGTCCAAACCATTTGCCGAGCTCATAATAAACCGAATAAAGCGACGACATTGAGGCGAGGGATAATAATATGGACGTTTATGAACTTACAGCAGCCATCGAGGCCATACTTTTTGTAAACGGCGACAGCGTGTCCGTCAAACAGTTAACAGAGTTGTTCGACGCCGACGAACAAAGCATATATGCAGCGATCGAAACCCTGCAGCGCAGATATGAAAGGGAAGACAGCGGCATATGCTTGCAAAGAATAGCCGACAGTTATCAAATGGTTACTAAACCCCAAATGGCGTCATATATACAGGCATTCCTGCGCCCAGTATACAAAAAGCAGATGTCCAATGCTATGCTGGAGACACTGACTGTCATAGCATATAAACAACCTGTTACCAAAGCGGAGATCGAGGATATAAGGGGAGTGAATAGCGATAAGGTCATATCCCTGTTGCTGGAACAAGGCCTTATAAAAGCCGTAGGCCGATTGTCGACTCCTGGCCGTCCCATTCAATACGGTACCACCGACGAGTTCTTAAAACATTTCGGTCTGTCGGATCTGAAAGAACTGCCTAAAATTGAATAGCGGCAGGCATCAGTGGGTAGCCTATATTTGTATATTTTTGCTATACAGATATGGAGTGCGTGTTTATAAATGTGGCTTTTGATAATTTCGATCATCGGTGTGGCAATAGCACTGCTATGTTTTTCCACCATAGAATTTGAAATAAAAATATTCGTGAATAATGCTGAAAATTACCTGTTTATATCGATGCGTTGGCTTAAAGGCCTCGTAACGCTTCGGTATAATATGTCCCTTGGGGTCGATAGCAAAAAACGCTGGCGCTTGCTTATCAGAAAAACCGATAATGCGGCAGCCAGAGAGACTCCTTTACAAAAAGTCGCCGAATCGATAAAACGCTGGGCATCTTCGGCAAAAGGATTGAAAGCGGTAATTCTATACATACTAAGTGTGGTGCGCATACCGTATATACAGCTACATATGAGCATCGGCTTATATGATGCCGCCGTTACGGCCCTTCTTACAGGAAGTATCCAATCGCTCATATACATATTATTCAGCTACGCTAAAACGAGGACTATGATAGGCGACGCTGATATAAACATAAAACCCAATTACGCCGGCAATAATATCACCGTACACGGCGATGGTATAATACGCCTCAGATTAGGCCATATTATTATCGCAAGCATTAAAGCGCTTAAAATTATTATTATGGATAAAATAAAGGCGGTGATAAAAAATGGCAGAACAGCATCCTATACAAGACATAATGCGTACCACCATGGAGAATATTAAAGATATGATAGACGTCAATACCATCGTAGGGGATGCGGTAGAAACATCCGAAGGCAAGGTCATAATCCCCATATCGCGGGTTTCTTTTGGCTTTGTGTCAGGCGGCGGGGATTATAACATTACGTCGAATAGAGGCAAAGAGACATCGGCAAATGCCGATACCGCGGAAGGTTCAAAATTACCTTTTGCCGGCGGTACTGGAGCAGGTGTAACCGTTCAACCGGTGGCATTCCTTGTAGTGGGCAAAGAGCAGATTCGGCTATTGCCAGTACTCTACAACAACGTGGTGGATAGGTTGGTGGACGCTGTACCCCAACTATTGAACGAGGTTAAGGGCTTTATGAAAAATGATGAAGAAAATATCGAATAGGCGGCTGAAAAGTCGCTTTTTTTATTGCCAAAATCGCATAGCATTTTAGAGCAATGTCGAGGATATAGAAGCATTTACCACATAAACTCCAGAATCAGGGGACTAAACGCCATTTATCACCGATTTTGGCAGTTTACACTACTAATATTGCTTGGTATAATACAATCAGTGTAAAAAATAAGTGCTTTCGGACTTTCCAAGAGTTCCCTGTGGTAAATATACTATAAAAGGATGAGGCGAAATGAAGAAATCTATTTTACTTTTTATACTGATAACTATGTCTATGATATTGGTTTCATGTGGGGAAGATGAAAGGGCTGATAGTTTTGAGGGTATGGATAGTAAAACTTTTCTTGAAAGCATAACTTTGCCTGACAAATTGTCGATAGATGTAAATTTGGATGAGGTAAAGAATCCTAGTGAGGCAAAAACCTATAAAGCAGATTATATAGAATTTGACAAACAAAAGCTTATAGACGCATTTGTTAAAAATAATGTTACCGAAGAAAAAATATGGGCGGAGGGTCCTCAAATTATTGCTTCTGACGGTAACATAAAAGAGTTTTTAAGCATATACGATGGTGGCAAAAGTTTTGGCACAGTAACAGATACGAAAGGCGGTTTTTCTTACTCAAAAGAAATAAACAGTATCCCATCGGAAAAATTAGATACTGTAGCATCTATATTATTCAATGATCCTGATTTTGATGCACAAAAATATGGGTATGCTCTTAACAGTGACTATGCTTCATATAAAGATTTGGATTTTTTATCATATAAAGATACGCTGGCTGATATAAAGAGAATATTTAATGTAGCAGGAATGCCTCAATTTGATGTCGATGAAGCCTATTCCTTGGATTTGGAAACCATAACATCCCATTATAAATTGTACCTAAATAGCGAAATTGCTGAGGATGATAGAAAAAACCTAGAGTGGACCAAAGATGATGAATGTTACATCTTCTCTTTGCGTCAGCTTGTTGATAACATACCGATTGTCAACAAAGGCTGGCAAATGCCGGATGGCACCAAGGCATCGGCGTGGGGAAATCCGATGCCCGCAACTTGTATTTACTTAGTATATGACAAAACAGGCATAAGAAAAATAGTAGCATACAACATCTTAAATATTACCGAAGAAAAAGAAAATAATAAGCTGATTAACCTTTATGATGCATTAAATGCGTTGATAAATAACTACTCGCTTACGATTTTAGAAGATGATGTAAGCATCATTTCAGCAGAACTATGTTATTTAAACGTGCCTAAAGATAATATGGTTGAATTGGTTCCCGGGTGGGTATTTCGCAGTGCAAAGGCCAGAGAAGTGGATGGCACTACTTTTATTACGTATAAATACGACGTTGTAAATGCGGTGACTGGGAAATTGTATCCGGATAGGTGGTGAAAAATTGAAATTATTTATATCTTTGATGAAAGCTGATCTTTACAGAGCTATACTATCGTTTAATTTTATCATTTCTGTCGCATTTATTATATTCGTTATGTTCATCAGTTGCTCGGGATTCATTACCGATACCGCCGATGTTATGTATTTACTTGGTCATGCCTTAACCGGCAGCGGATCTACTTTATTTGTTTTGTGTATCGCACCCATATTGCCATACGGAATGTCTTTTGCTTCGGATACGGAGGATAAAGCCACATTTTTTTGGGTTATACGCACAGGTGTAAAAAAGTATGCAATCAGTAAATTCATATCTTCAATCATAGCCGGTTTTTTGTCCGTTTGCATCGGCATAGTTATTTTCTCGTTGCTTATGTCAGTGTTCTTCCCATTGTTTAATCAAATTTCAAGTGGGGATTCCTATATAGCGTTATTGGAAAATAATAAGCCTATCATGTATATTTTGGTTATCGCTGTTCACTATTCGTTATCGGCGGCGTTATTCGCCGGCGGCGCTATAGCAGTATCGGCTTTCATATCCAATAAGTTTAGTGTGATAGCTGCCCCAATAGTTATATACTTTGTTCTTATGCGATTAGTTACACACGCTTCGATACCGGTTTTTTTTAAACCAGATTTTCTTGTTCAAAGCATTTATCCTAATGTAAGCCCTTTGGAGGCGTTTTTGTATAAGCTGATGCCTGTCATCGTCCTACTTGGTATTTTATTGTTCGTTACCGTCAAACAGATTAAAAGAAGGATAGAGACATCATGAATATTAAAAACGTGCTTTTATGTTCAATCACCAACTATAGGAAGTGGGTCGTAGATATTAAAATCTATACCCTCTTTGCGCTTATATTTGTGTTCAATATATGGAATTTTTCCGGGATATATGAATATGCAAAGATAGTTGGGGTCGGCGTTAGTCCATGGATTTTTCCGCATATATTTATTACTCCTGTAATAATGCCTGTTTACGGTTGCTTTGCCATGTTTCTATTTTCCGATGCACCCTTTATAGACAAACATACGCCGTTTCTCCTGATACGAACGGGAAGAACTCCTTGGGTATTGGGCCAACTGTGTTATATCGTTTTTACCAGCCTACTGTATACCATTATCAACTATGCAATAACAGTTATTTCTTTTTTCCCTTACATAGACTTTACAAGCGATTGGGGAAAGGTTATAAGAACATTAGCTATGAATCCGGCGAGCGCATATGAAAAAGGACTTAATCTAACAGTTTTGATAGATAGCAGTATCGTTACATCTTTTTCGGCAATTGAAGCTACTCTGATAAGTTTGGGGCTGTTTTTTTTAGTTACGTTGTTCATGGGAATAGTCATTTTTAGCTTTAATATAATTATCGGGAAAATGAGCGGTATAATAGCAGCAGGTATACTGATATTTATCTCATACTTTTCAATATTTGTGGGACGGATAACGATAGGGCTTAAGGTATATTACTTTTCGCCTCTTAGCTGGAGCAGTTTACGGTATATAGACTGGTATAATTCCGGCGACTCACCGTCACTGCAATATGCTGTTATATTTCTTTCAGTGACATCGTTGATACTCAGTATAATTTCTGTTATCTCGTTTTCTAAAAAAGATATAAATATGCTTGAAGGTATGTAATAACTATACTCGGTTTAAAAAGAAGGGATGGTAATAATGGATTGTATAGTAGAGGTATTCGATGCTGTCAAACAGTTTAAGGATACAACCGCTTTAAACCATGTGACGGTCAAATTCGAAACCGGCAGGATACATGGTATTATCGGCCGAAACGGTTCCGGCAAAACAGTGCTGTTTAAATGTATTTGCGGATTCATGATATTAAGCTCAGGTAAAATTCTTATAAAAGGTGAGGCTATTAAAGTTGGTGCACCGCAAGAAATGGGTATTGTTATCGAGGATCCCGGTTTCATAAATTCAATGAGCGGTTATAAAAATCTCAAGTTGCTTGCATCCATACACAGAAAGATATCGGACGATGAAATTCACGAAACGCTGAAGCTAGTGGGGTTGGATCCTAACCTTAAAAAGCATGTCAGCAAGTATTCCTTGGGAATGAGACATCGACTTGGGATAGCGCAGGCTATTATGGAAAGGCCGCCGTTATTGATATTGGACGAGCCTATGAACGGTCTTGATAAACAAGGGGTCATAGAAATTCGCAAGGTGCTCAAAGAATTAAATCAAGAAGGCACCACTATTATCTTATCATCGCATTATGCGGAAGATATAGAGGCACTATGCGACACTGTCTATGAGATGGATGGTGGTGTTTTGACGCGTGTGGAATAAGAAAGAAGGTTAGCAATGAATGATGCGCGTTTGTTAAACCTTTTTATTGCCAAAATCGCATAGCATTTTAGAGCAATGTCGAGGATATAGAAGCATTTACCACATAAACTCCAGAATCAGGGGACTAAACGCCATTTATCACCGATTTTGGCATTTGACACCACTAACACTGCTTGATATAATACAAATAATAGGACTTATGCAAAAGTCCACTGAACCTTGAAAATCTAATATTTTAAGCAGCGAAGTTTTCGAAGATGATTGTTCTGATGCTATCTTCACTCATAACTTTGTGTATGAATTCGTCTTTGCTGAGGAAAGTATATACTGTAAATATCTTATCTTCTGCTCTTACTCAGAAGTTGATTTGAGGTATTTTACAGTATCTCCTACTTAAATGTTAGATTTAAGCCATTTATATCGTTTTGCGTAACTCCTGTCTAATTTTCTAATAGGGGATATAGGCAGGGTACAGCCGCAAGTATATGTTTCAAATGGCACTCTATATATATCATATTATGATTTAACTAGTGGTATAGCTGCAGCATTGCTTGTAGCTGCGCAAGCAGGTCCTGCTGCCCTTGCTGCAGCATTAACAGGTTTATCAACTGTAGTCGGTGGCCCTGTTGGTGCAACTCTTACTGTCATATTATCATTAATTGCTGCACCATCATTGACAGAATTAGCAGGAAGAATAATATATGCTGTAGCAACTAAACAGGGAATTTACATTAGGCCTGTCCTAAGTTATCCGCCACTAGAAATGGGTTATTGGAGATAAGATTATAAGTTTATTAGATGATTATGATTATTATGTTAAAATAGAAAATATGGGGGTGTTTAATACTGTGGCTAAAAAAATCAAAAATCTTCAGTTATGGGGCTTAATTTTTATTGCCTCTTCTGCTGCTGGTTGGTATGGATATTATTTACCAAGGGCTGATAGCTTTATGATTCATTGGCTAATAATGCTCGTTGCTGGTTGTGTAATATACGGTTATAAAAACAATATATTATTCAAAATGTTCGGGAATAAGTCTGTACCAATAATCCTATCCGATATTATTATATCAGCAGCTTGTTGGTTGATACCAAAGATAGAATTGCCTCGTGGATTATCTATCGTTATAATGATAGTAGCTGTTGTTATAATACAGTCTATAATACTTTGGCGTTACACACTTCCAAAGATAAATATAAATAAGAACGGCTAGAGCTCGCTGTTTATGGCGGCGTAGGGCAATATTATTGCCTATCAGCTTATCCAAATGTAACAGGTAATTATAATTCGTATAATGTAAGGGGTAAATGGTGTCGGTGATTAATTAGTCCTAAAAGCAAGTATACTCGCTGCTTGCTTTTTTACCTACTTATAATATTTTATAGTATTTTATGAAAGGACATGCTGTGGTGAAAAAAATCATCATATTGTTAATTTGTGCAGGAATAATATTGCTTACAGCAGGTTGTGAAGGTGATGAACAAAATAGCATTTCGAACGATTCGCAAAAAATTGCTCTATCAGAATACATAGAATCTATAAAATTGCCCAAAAATCTTTTTGTTACATTTGATCCGGCTACCGTTTCAGAAATAGCATCCGCAAAAGCATACAATATCACATGGCTAAAACTGGAACCGAAAAAAACTGCTAAGCATCTTCTCCGCTATAATGTTCTGGATACCTACATTTATGCTGAGGGACCGGGATTTAAAGCGGGCAACGGGAAATGGACAGAATATCTTAATATTTACGATGGCTCTGTAAAGGGTGGATTGGCTTATTCTCTTGTTAACGATGAAAATGATTTACTAACTAAATTATCATATGTAATAAACCCATCTCCCGGATTACCAGATGGTGTAGCACAAACACTTGGATATGCTAATAAAATGGACTATAGTGTCAAAAAAAATCTAACTTTTTCAACCTATGAGGAGGCGGTATCTGAGACGGGAAAAGTACTTACTGCATGCGGTTTCCCAACACTTGCAATGCAAGAAGTTTACTCACTGGATGTTGAGACAATGAAAGCCCATTATCAGCTCTATATAAATACAAGGGGTAAAGATGAAGCAAAAGATCAAATTCAGTGGTCTAAAGACGATGAATGCTATCTTATCCATTTCCGTCAAATTGTCGATGATATTCCTCTTATAAATGTCTTATGGGAAAACGGAATTCAAAGGAATTGGGAGCCAACCGAGACGCAAGTTTCTGTTTTTTATTCAAAAGATGGTATAATAAATGTTCAAGCAAGAGGCCTTTACGAGCTTGGACAAGAAATAAGAGAAGGGTCTCTCATTAGCCCTACAGATGCATTACAGATTGTATTGGATGATTACAAAAAAGCCATCCAAACATCTGAAACAAAAATATTCTCTATGGAACTAAATTATGTAGGAATTTATCACGGGAAAGAGCTCCAGCTTGTTCCGGCATGGGTATTTTGTATTTCCCATCCTATTAAATTGAAAGAAACTAATGAAGTGATAAATGAATACACTTACTTTGTCATAAACGCTTTTACTGGAAAACAAATAAGAACGGCGGTAGATAATGGATGAAATTTAAAAATCTTTTTGCTACAGATGTCCGACGTGCATTATTATCATGGCGTTTTTTGCTTTCTTCGTCTGGCGTGAGTTGCATAATGCTTGGAGCTGTATCGGGGTTATTGAGGAAGAGCGATTTTTCTTCAATTTGGTATTTTATGTACTTGAGTATGGGTGGGAGCGGGACAGCTAGCATAATTCTTTCTATTATTCCAGTGTTTACATTTGCGATCAGTTTTGCTATAGAATGGGAGGAAAAAGCTGTATATTTTTGGATTGTGCGGGCTGGTATAATAAGATATACAATTTCAAAAATTGTAGTCAGTGCTATATCCGGCTTTTTAACAGTTGTTGTAGGCATGATATTGTTTATAGTTATATTAATGCCATGGTTCCCACTATTTGCAATTTCGAGCACGGATTATTCTTATGAAATTCTTATGGGACAGGGTTATGTTTTACTTGGTATGCTCCTATATATAGCCCATTTCGGATTTACTGGCGCATTGATGGCCGTATGCGCAATGTGGATTTCCGTTTATATACCAAATCGCTTTGTTGCGGCAGCATCACCCGTGGTGCTCCAGTTCACATTGACTCGCTTTACCAGCGGACGAGAACTTCCTGGATATTTAAACCCGATTTTATGGTTTGATGGGATTTATGATGTAGGATCGCCGTTTGCTACACTGCTTATAAAATTGACAACTGTTTTAGTTTTATGCAGCCTTATGGGTATCGCTGCAACAGTACAAATGAAAAGGAGGGTAAGCCGTGCATAATCTGAAAGAAATTGTGCTATGCTCTAAAATCAATTTTAAGAAATGGATCATCACTCCGCGCATGTACGTGATCCTTGCTATTATCATTATTTTTGGCTATTATACATTTTCAGATATACCTAAAATAGCAGCTTACCTTGAAGTCAATGCTACTCCATGGGTGTTCCCATTTTTTATGACTCATCCTACCATGTTTATTATTTTTGGTAGTTTAACCACCATGTTATACTGCAATGCACCTTTTGCGGATGGGCACATGCCATTTTTAGTTATACGAATTGGTCGATATGACTGGATAATCGGCCAGGTACTTTATATTTATTTATCGAGTTTTGTGTATACATCCTGTTTTTTCTTGATATCTATATTTATGTTACTCCCAAGAATAGAATTCACAACCGATTGGGGGCAATTGTTGTATGCAATTTCTAAATCGCCATCTGAGATCATGGAACAAACTGGGGTAGCCCTTAATTTCATGCCGTATGAAGAATTACTTGATATATTGACGCCCATACAAGCAACTATTTTGTCATTTACCATGTTCTGGTTGGTTACAGCATTTATCGGCGTGTTGATTTGCTGTTTTAATATTGTTATAGAGGAGATGGTCGGTATAGTCGCTGCTGCCATCTTTACCGGCATCGCTTATTTTTCGGCATTTCTTGGTACTATTAGTCTCGGAAAATGGATTTATTATTTGTCCCCTATTTCCTGGAGCAGCATCAGCTATCTTGATTGGCATGGCACAGGTAGTATGCCATCGCCAACATATGCAATTATTTGTCTGTTAATTGCTATTGCTTTATTAAGCATAATTTCTGTTGTAGTGTTTTGCAAAAGAGACCTTGAGATACATAAAGGAGAGTTTTGACATGTCAGAGTATATAGTAGAGGTATTCGATGCTGTCAAACAGTTTAAGGATACAACCGCTTTAAACCATGTGACGGTCAAATTCGAAACCGGCAGGATACATGGTATTATCGGCCGAAACGGTTCTGGCAAAACAGTGCTGTTTAAATGTATTTGCGGATTCATGATATTAAGCTCAGGTAAAATTCTTATAAAAGGTGAGGCTATTAAAGTTGGTGCACCGCAAGAAATGGGTATTGTTATCGAGGATCCCGGTTTCATAAATTCAATGAGCGGTTATAAAAATCTCAAGTTGCTTGCATCCATACACAGAAAGATATCGGACGATGAAATTCACGAAACGCTGAAGCTAGTGGGGTTGGATCCTAACCTTAAAAAGCATGTCAGCAAGTATTCCTTGGGAATGAGACATCGACTTGGGATAGCGCAGGCTATTATGGAAAGGCCGCCGTTATTGATATTGGACGAGCCTATGAACGGTCTTGATAAACAAGGGGTCATAGAAATTCGCAAGGTGCTCAAAGAATTAAATCAAGAAGGCACCACTATTATCTTATCATCGCATTATGCGGAAGATATAGAGGCGCTATGCGACACTGTCTATGAGATGGATGGTGGTGTATTAACGCGTGTGGAATAAGTATGGTATATACTGCGGTAAAATTATGTATTGATTTTTATTAAGATATATGTTAACATATATGTAAAGATGAATGTTAAAATTAACGAGGTGCTAAAATGGAAAAAATAGTTGGTATAGATAAAATAAGGCCCAAGCTTGGCGAATATCTGGAAGAGGCAGAAAAAGGCGAGGTGTTAATCGTATCTTCCAGGTCAGAACCAAAGGGTGTTATCATCGGTTATTCGATGTACAATGAACTAAAGGCGTTAGCTGAAAAAGCTAAAGAAGCAGAGATTGCTCAAATACTGAATGAATTTAGGGCCAGAGCTGAAAAAGCAGGTCTTACTGAAACAGACGTGGAAAATGAAATAGAGGAAGAACGAAATGCGGGCAGTAATTGACACAAATGTGCTAATTTCTGGCATGATCAGCAATAAAAGCTTTCCCGCAAAGGTTCTCGATTACTGGGTTATGCGTAGATTTATCCCTGTTATAAGCGGTGAAATTGTGAAAGAGTACAGCGCCGTTTTGCTCAGAGATAAATTCTCTGCTTTAGGCAGCATAAAAGAAAGGCTTGATCTGTTGGACAGACTTTTATCTTTAGATCAGGTGATTGTGGTAAATCCACAGCTAAAAATAGAGGTTATAACAGAAGATCCCAAGGATAATATCTTTTTGGAATGCGCCGTAGTTGGCGAGTGTGAGTTTATCATATCGGGTGATCAACATTTGCTTCAAGTAAAGGGGTATAACGGCATCAAAATAGTAACAGCAAGAGAATTTATAGATAAAATAGATAACACATAATGAACCTTTTTATTGCCAAAATCGCAATGCTGGATTAAAATAATAGTAACAATATTATCGAAGACGGGGTAATTTTTCGTGGAAAATATTCGGGAGAGACTTAAATATTGCACGCGGATAGTGGTTAAAGTCGGTACGTCGACGCTTACATACGATACCGGCAAATTGAACCTTCAGCGCATAGAGAGGCTGGTCCGCGTATTATCGGATTTCAAGAATCAGGGTAAGGATGTCATACTGGTTACATCGGGCGCTATCAGCGTGGGCGCCGCTAAATTGGGACCGCTGCACCCACCGACCAGTATAGCTGAGAAGCAAGCTATGGCGGCGATAGGCCAGGGTATACTGATGCATGTGTACGGTAAGATTTTCGGTGAGTATGGCCAAACTACGGCTCAAGTATTGCTGACCAAGGATATAGTAGATAATCTGCATACACGCAAAAACGCTTGCAATACTTTAAATACGCTGTTGTCCATGAATGTCATACCTGTTGTCAACGAGAACGACACCGTCGCAACTGAAGAAATAGAATTCGGCGACAACGATACGCTATCGGCTATAGTGGCCGCGTTGGTCGATGCTTCGCTGCTCATATTGCTGTCGGATATAGATGGCTTGTATACTTGCGATCCGCACCGCCATGACGGAGCGGTGCTTATACCGGAGGTATACGATATAGACGTCCATATAGAAAGCATAGCCGACGATAAGGGTACTGAGAGGGGAACGGGCGGCATGAGGACCAAGATCATGGCCGCCAAGATAGCGGGCGGTTACGGCATACCGATGGCTATAATCAACGGCAATGAACCGCATAATATTTATGAACTCATAGAAGGCAAAGACATAGGTACGGTATTTATACCTGATAAAAACGGCAAGAAGGAGAGCAACGCGATATGTTGAGCGTACAAGAAATAGGAAAACGGGCCAGACAGGCAGCTTATCCATTAGCCAATGCTTCCACCGCGATTAAAAATCAGGCGCTAGATGCCATGGCTGACGCTTTGGAAAGCAATAAGGATAGAATATTATCCGCCAATACAAATGACATTAACGATGCTAAAGCGCGCGGTATCGGTACAGCTATGCTGGATAGATTGTCGTTAAATGACAAACGCATAGCTCAGATGGCCGATGGCTTGCGCATGGTCAGGGATTTGTCCGATCCTGTGGGTGAGGTCGTGTCTATGTGGAAGCGCCCGAATGGCTTGCTCATAGGCCAGCAGCGTGTGCCACTGGGCGTTATAGGCATAATATACGAGGCGCGGCCCAATGTTACCGCAGATGCGGTGGGTTTATGCCTTAAAACCGGCAATGCCGTTATCCTGCGCGGCGGTTCAGAGGCTATTAATTCAAATAAGGCCATTGTGGATATATTAGCGAAAGCAGCAACACAAGTCGGCATTCCCGAGAACTCCATACAATTAATAGAGGATACCGACAGGCAAAGCGCTGTCGATATGATGAAACTTCATGGCTATATAGACGTGCTGATACCGCGGGGTGGTGCCGGTCTCATACGTACAGTTGTGGAGAATGCTACTGTACCTACTATTGAGACAGGAGTGGGCAATTGTCACGTTTATGTAGACGGCGACGCCGATATAAACATGGCCACCGACATAATAGTAAATGCAAAGACCAGTCGCCCGGCCGTATGCAATGCAGCTGAAACATTGCTCGTAGATAAGGCCATAGCGGAGGCGTTTTTGCCTGTTGCTTTGCCAGCTTTGGAGCAAAAGAATGTGGAACTGCGTGGTTGCAAGGTAACGTGTTCTATATATCCGAGTTGTAAAGCTGCTACAGAAGAGGATTGGGCTACTGAATACCTGGATTATATATTGGCTGTCAAGGTGGTAGACGGCATCGATCAAGCAATAGAACATGTAAATAAATACGGCACAAAACATTCAGAGGCTATAGTAACCAACGATTATCAACATGCCCAGCGGTTTTTACAGGAAGTAGACGCCGCGGCCGTTTACGTCAACGCTTCCACGCGGTTCACTGACGGAGGAGAATTCGGCTTCGGAGCCGAGATAGGCATAAGCACGCAAAAGCTGCATGCCAGAGGACCTATGGGATTAAAGGAGTTGACCACTATAAAGTACATTATATACGGTAACGGACAAATAAGAGCATAAAAAGATCCGGGCTAAACTCGGATCTTTTTCCAATACCCCGTCTTATAGCGGCTGTAAATGAATATGGAACGAAATATCTGATCGCACCCTTGCGCTAGCCATGCGCCGACCAATCCCCATCCCATTTCTATAAATAATTTGGCCAATACAATACGTATACCCCAGATGCCTATAAATGAAGAGTATAGAGGCCACCGCGTATCGCCGGCACCTCTTAGAGCCCCGGCCAATATAAATTGCGTCGATTGCATCGGCTGTATAACCGCTATTATTTTCATAGATGTAGCCGCCATAGCTATTATATCCGGCTCATTTGTAAATAGGTCGGCTATGTAAGAACCAAAGAAGAAAAATGCAACAGCCATACTCATGGCTATATACATACCTATCCGGCGAGCTGCATAACCGCATCGTTCGGCAATATCGGGTCTTCTAGCGCCAAGGCTTTGCCCAACCAGAGTAGTAGCCGCCATACCAAAAGCTTGCCCTGGCGTAAATGATAGGCCGAATACATTTAGTACTATCTGATGAGCAGCTATTACAGCAGTGCCTAAACTGGCCACCGTGCGTACAAACACGAGTTGCCCAGTACGCAGCAATAGTTGTTCCGCAGCAGAAGGCAGCCCCACATTCAACAAGCGTTTTAATAAATCCTTATCGAAGCGGTAGTTGTCTTTAAGCGATAAACCTATGCTCGAACCAGGCTTGTAAATAACATATAATGCCATAATTGCTGCTATGCTGCGAGTTATAGTAGTGGAAAGGGCCGCACCAGCCACCCCCATAGCGGGAAATCCCAATTTGCCGTATATAAATATATAGTTGCCCAACACATTGAGTAAATTTGAGATTACATTGTAACGCATTGGCGTCATAGTGTCGCCGACGCCTCTTAATACGGCTGCCATGCCCATCGATATAGTGGTGAATATCCATCCAACCGATATTATTTGAAAGTATATCGTGCCAAGCGGCAATACATCGGATTCTGCGCCCATAAAGGCTACGACGTCTTCTGCAAATATGAATCCTAATATACTAACGGCTGTGCCCATTATAAGCACTAGAACCAGCGACTGCCGAACTACAGCTTTAGCCTTTTCTCTGTCGCCCGCACCTATAAAGCGCGCCACTAAAGCCGTGCTGCCTACGTTGAGGGCCTGAAACACAGCCAAGGCTAATTGTGTAGGTTGATTAGTCAAGCCGACTGCTGCCAAAGATTGCTTGTTTATATTTCCTACCATGACCATATCGATCATACCGAAAAGAGACATAAGCAACAGCTCCAACATGGCCGGCCATGCCAATGTCCATATGCGTTTATTTAATAATGATTCATTTTGCGCTAATTCTTCTACAAAAAAATTTTTTTGAAGTGTATTTCCCAATATTTCCGGATATCCTTCCTCAATTTCCTCCTTGATCATATTCTCTTCATCTTTATGAGACATTACAGCAAACCCTTTCTTGCAAATAATAGTTGATTGGTTACCATGCTAATATTATAGACCCCTACAGTGGTAAATGCAAATGCGGATGGTATTATGGACACAAATCTGCTATAATAGGTTATACTATATTTCACGTATAAGGGGGTAAAACCGCATTTATGGGCATCGTTGTCAGGAATGCTGTGGTCGGAGATTTAGAGGATATAAACCGCATATACAGGTATGCTGTGCTGCATACTACATCCTCATTCGATATAGAGCCTCCGTCTATGGATGACAGATATAGATGGTTTTTATCTCATAATAATCGATATCCTGTGTTGGTAGCTACATATAACAAGGACGTAATAGGATGGGGCAGTTTAAGCCAGTTTGCTGCGAGACCAGGTTATAGATTTACCGTTGAGGATTCGATATATATAGATCCAGAGTACCAGCGCATAGGTGCTGGCACGCTTATTTTACAGCATCTTGTAGGCAGTGCCAAAAGATTTAAGTATCATAATATCATAGCTGTTATAGCCGGCGATAATGAAGCCAGCATAAAACTTCATCGGAAGATGGGCTTTCAGACTGCAGGATGTATAAGGGAAGCTGGCTATAAATTCGATCGATGGCTGGACGTGATCTATATGCAATATATTATAGGGGGCGATGATGGTGACAGATAGTATAAAAAAAGCGTATTCCTTTTACAAAGAGGAATTCGATGCAGCCAAACTGTATTTTTATTTGGCTAAAAGCGAAAGCGACAGCGCAAACAAGAGCAAATTTCTCGAACTTCATGATATCGAAGCAGAACATGTTAAATTTTGGTATATATTTTTGAAAAATCGAGGATATGAACCGAAGTCAAGCACTGGCAATCTAAAACTAACGCTTTCTAAATTTTTGAGGAAACTGCTTGGCGCCGGGCTTTATACGTCGATCCTTGAAATGGGAGAATCCACTAGCATAGAGGCTTACGCCGAGTTCCTTTCATCGGGGGACTTAACTACAGAAGAAAAAGAAGGGTTAAATAAGATAATCGAGGATGAATTGGATCATGAGAGCTTCTTTGAGAACCAAAAGAGCGTGATGCCGGTAAACAACGTTAGGGATTTCATACTAGGTATGAACGACGGCTTGGTAGAGCTTTTAGGAGCGGTGACGGGGCTTTCGGCAGTATACCCGTCCAATCCTTTGTTCGTTGGCATAAACGGCCTTGTAGTAGGATTGGCGGGGGCGATGTCGATGGCTATCGGCACATTTATATCGGTAAGGTCGCAAAGGCAGGTAAACGAAGGGATACGGAGGAAAATGGAATTGCTTTTTGGAGTATCCAAGGACAGGGCCAAACAGGAATTGCTCGATAAACTTACCGAATCCGGTATGCCCGAAGATGTGGGGAAAGAAGTTACCGATAGGATAGGTGAAAACCAAGAGTCTATGATAGAGCTTTTGATAGAGGAGAACGACGAGAATGAGATACGTTCGGCGGCTTTTACCGGGCTTGCTTATATAGTGGGGGTAGCCTTTCCCGTACTGCCGTACTTTTTGCTGCCATCCTCAATATCAGCGCTCATACTGTCGGCTGTTCTGGCGGGCATTGCGCTCGCTGCAGTAGCTACCATAGTCTCAATATCTGCAGGCAATGCGAATATAAAGGGTAAGATAATAGAGATGGTAGTATCCGGCTTGGGTGCCGCCGGAGTTTCTTATATCTTCGGCCTGATAGTACAGGGCTATTTCGGTGTAAGCGTATAAGGACACATAAAAATTCCCTATAGACATCGCTGTTTCTTTATGATATACTATAAAAAATTTGTATACGACCTTTAAATTGGCCCTGTGAGGCTGGTAAGGTTATTGCAGTTCAAAGAGCAAGAAAATATCTGTAAAATCTTACCGCACAGGTAAGATTTTTTTATGCCCGGAGATGAATATGATGAAAGAAAAAGCCCTGATAATGGATGAAATAGCAATAAATCGAGCCATAACACGCATAGCTCATGAGATCATAGAACGCAACAAAGGCGTCGACGACCTGGTGCTTATAGGTATACACCGTCGCGGCGTGCCCTTAGCCTTGCGTTTGGCTGATAAAATGCAACAGGTAGAAGGCTTGTTGCCCCCAGTCGGCGTTTTGGATATAACCCTATACAGGGACGACCGCGGCGATGCCACCGATAAATGCATAGTCACCACTACCGATATTCCTTTCGATATCGCCAATAAAAAAATCGTCATGGTCGACGATGTGCTCTTTACCGGTAGGACAGTCAGAGCGGCAATGGATGCGCTGATGGATATGGGCCGTCCCAAATCAATCCAATTAGCCGTACTCATCGACCGCGGGCATAGAGAACTGCCTATACGAGCTGATTTCGTGGGCAAAAATGTGCCCACTTCCAGTGCGGAGGTCGTGTCGGTATATGTCAAAGAGATAGATGGCATGGATAAAGCCGTTATAGAAGAGTAGTTTTCGACTACTCTTTTTTTGAACAAAAGGAGGAATAAATGCGACAGACTGCATTACATGGATATGATATACTTGGCCTGAGAGACATGTCCAAAGATACCATAGATCTAATATTGCATACCACGGCTAAGATGAAAGCTTTATTACAACAAGGCAAAAAGGATATGGAATTTTTATCTGGCAAAAGCGTGGCTATAGTGTTCTATGAAAACAGCACGCGCACGCGCCTTTCTTTTGAACTAGCCGCCAAGTACTTAGGCGCGCACGTTGTATCGATGTCTGCACAAGGCAGCAGCGTGGCGAAAGGAGAATCGCTGGAAGATACCCTGGATACCATAGCCATGATGGCGGCCGATGCTATTGTCATAAGGCATCCGTATTCAGGTGCTCCGACCGTCATGGCGTCAAAGATCGATGTACCTATCATAAATGCCGGAGATGGTATGAATGAACATCCTACCCAAGCCCTTTTGGACATGTATACCATGCTTGAATACAAAGGCTGTTTGGATGGATTAAAAGTCGCTATAGTAGGCGATATATATCACAGCCGCGTGGCGCGCAGCAATATATGGGGCTTAACCAAAATGGGCGCGCAGGTTGTAGTTGCAGGGCCGCCCACTCTGCTGCCGAAGGATATCGAGGCTATGGGAGCGCAAGTATCGTCCGACGTCGAGTATGCCATAAAAGACGCTGATGTGGTGATGGGCCTGCGCATGCAAAGGGAGAGGCAAAGCGCCGGCCTTGTACCTTCGCTGGCCGAATATACACGCTATTTCGGTATAAACGCTCAAAGGCTGGCTATGGCCAAGGGTGATGCCATATTGATGCACCCCAGGCCGGCCAACATCGGCGTGGAAATAAGCGCGGATATCATAAATGGACCGCAATCGGTCATAAGCCGGCAGGTTACAAACGGTGTGGCCGTACGCATGGCATTATTGTATCTTATATTAGGAGGAGGCGATGATATTGAGGATATTGGTTAAAGGCGGCCGTATAATAGACCCATCTTCTCATACCGACAGGGTATCGGATCTTCTTATAGAAGAAGGTTTCATCAAGGTTATAGATGATAATATAGAATGCGATGCCGATAGCGTCATAGATGCCGGCGGATTATGGATAGTTCCAGGATTGGTGGATATGCACTGCCATCTCCGCGAACCGGGTTACGAATCAAAAGAAACCATATATACAGGTACGCGCAGCGCCGCCGCCGGCGGTTTTACATCGGTAGCATGCATGCCTAACACCCAGCCCCCCATCGATAGTAAGCTTATGGTAGAATATATACGCCTTAAAGCTGAGAAAGAGGCTGCAGTAAAGGTTTATCCGATCGGATGTATAACCAAAGGGCGTGAAGGCAAGGAATTAGCACCTTTTGGAATGTTAAAAGAGGCCGGTGCCGTAGCGCTGTCGGATGACGGGGACAGCGTGGCAAACAGTCGTATCATGAGATTGGCCTTGCAGTACGCTTTATCATTCGATATGCCCATCATAGCCCACTGCGAGGATAAAGGACTGGCGGCAGATGGCGTTATAAACGATGGAGCGGTGGCCACGCGCCTGGGATTGAAAGGCATACCGGCAGCCGCCGAAGAGGTCATTGTAGCCCGCGATATCGTATTGGCCGCTTCCACAGGAGGGCGTTTGCATATAGCCCATGTCAGCACTGCCGGCTCTGTCGAAATGATAAGGCAGGCGAAACGCTTGGGCATAAATGTTACTTGTGAAACATGCCCTCATTATTTTTCTCTGAGCGATGAAATGGCTGAAGGCTATAATACTGCGGCTAAAGTTAATCCGCCGCTTCGATCGCCATCCGATGTAGAGGCTATAATATCAGGATTGAAAGATGGCACCATAGATGTTATAGCCACAGACCATGCACCTCATGATCTATCAAGCAAGGGCGATGATATATATAATGCGGCTTTTGGCATATCAGGCTTCGAGACGGCGCTGTCTGTAGGCATAACCTATCTGGTCGATACCGACATACTCGAACCTATGCAGTTCATAGCCAAGATGACGCATGTGCCGGCCGATATATTGGGCATAAATGCCGGCCAATTATCGATTGGATTGCCCGCAGATGTAGCTATAGTGGATCCATACGCCGAATATACGGTGGATACAGGAAAATTCATATCTAATGGGAAAAATTCGCCCTATGACGGTATGCGATTAAAAGGGCGCGTATTGTATACCATAGTAAATGGACGATATGCCCTTTACGGCGGACAAATTGCGAAGGGGGACGGCAATGATAATAGATAAACTCATAGAAACGTCGGTAGCAAAGCAAAATCCTACGGTCATAGGCCTGGACACGCGTATCGAATATGTACCGGAACATATAAAAAGACGGTATTTTGCTTCCGGTATCGATATGAAAATGGCATGCGAGGCTATACTGGAGTTTAACCGTAGCATAATAGATGCTGTATATGATATAGTCCCGGCAGTCAAGATTCAGATGGCATATTACGAGATGTACGGCTTCTACGGTATAAAATGCTTTAACGATACGGCGCGCTATGCCAAGAGCAAGGGGCTTATAGTCATAGGCGATGTCAAGCGCAATGATATAGGAGCCACGGCTCAAGCTTATGCTACAGCCTATCTTGGGCAAACCTTTATAGATGATGGTGTGGCGCAAAACGCCTTTGATGTGGATTTTATAACAGTAAATCCGTATCTGGGATTCGATGGCATAAAGCCATTTGTAGATGCATGTAAAGCCTATGATAAGGGCTTGTTCATACTAGTAAAAACATCCAATCCATCTTCCGGGCAGGTTCAGGATGTGGTAACTCGAGATGGCAAAAGTATATATCAGATAGTGGGGCAGCTTGTGGAAGAATGGGGGCAGGATGTTATAGGCCAGTTTGGCTACAGCGCTGTAGGCGCAGTGGTAGGAGCTACTTATCCGGAGCAGTTGCTGCGTCTGCGACAGGATATGAAACATACTTATTTCTTGGTGCCTGGCTACGGCGCACAAGGCGCATCTGCCGAGGATATAATAAACGGTTTCGACGAACACGGCCTGGGCGCTATAGTAAACGCTTCGCGCAGTATTATATGCGCTTACAAAAGCGATAAATGGAGCAAAGCCTTCAAGCCCGAAGAATTTTATCAGGCTGCGCGTTGCGAAGCCATAGATATGAGAAATGACATAGCCACCGCTATGATAATGAAGAGATAGGAGGAGTATAAATACATTGCCAAAAAGAGATGATGTGAAAAAGGTCATGGTCATAGGTTCGGGGCCGATAATTATAGGTCAAGCCGCCGAATTTGACTACGCGGGTACCCAAGCATGCCAGGCCTTGAAGGCGGAGGGCATAGAAACGGTATTGGTCAATAGCAATCCGGCCACCATCATGACCGATACGAACATGGCCGACAATGTTTATATTGAACCATTAACCGTAGATATGATAGAAGCTATAATACAAAGAGAGCATCCGGACAGCCTGTTGCCTACTCTGGGAGGTCAGACCGGTTTGAACTTGGCAATGGAGCTGGCTGAAAAGGGCATACTCGATAAATATAATATAAAACTGTTGGGCACATCGGCACAATCTATAAGGAAGGCCGAGGACCGTGAGGCTTTCAGGGAGACCATGAAAGCGATAGGCGAACCCATAGTGGATAACGTTATAGCCAACGATCTCGATACGGCACTGGCTTTTGCCCGGAAGGTGGGATACCCTGTAATAGTGCGGCCGGCATATACGCTAGGAGGCACAGGGGGCGGCATAGCCCGCGATGAATACGAACTGCGCCGTATAGCCTCAGATGGATTAAGATTGAGCCGCGTACATCAGGTGATAGTGGAGCCTTCAATAGCAGGATGGAAGGAAATAGAATATGAGGTTATGCGCGACAGCAATGGAAACTGTATCACCGTCTGTAACATGGAAAATATAGATCCCGTAGGCATCCATACCGGGGATAGCATAGTTGTGGCCCCATCGCAGACGCTGTCGGATAAGGAATATCAGATGCTGCGGTCAGCTTCTATAAATATAATAAACGCTTTGGAAATAGAAGGAGGCTGCAATGTCCAATTTGCATTGGATCCGAACAGCATGGATTACTTTGTGATAGAGGTGAATCCGAGGGTAAGCCGTTCTAGTGCATTGGCATCCAAAGCCACCGGATATCCCATAGCGCGCGTTGCCACTAAGATAGCTGTAGGGTATACGCTGGATGAGATAA
Organism: Mahella australiensis 50-1 BON; assembly: GCF_000213255.1. Taxonomy (NCBI): domain Bacteria; kingdom Bacillati; phylum Bacillota; class Clostridia; order Mahellales; family Mahellaceae; genus Mahella; species Mahella australiensis. The sequence goes on along the minus strand of NC_015520.1, from coordinate 1,500,302 downwards.
TAAACAGCGTTACCGGCAAAACTTATGCATGTTTCGAACCTACGCTGGATTATGTGGTCACTAAAATACCCAAGTGGCCATTCGATAAGTTCGTGTACGCCGAAAAGACGCTGGGTACGCGGATGAAAGCTACGGGCGAGGTTATGGCTATAAGCACAAACCTCGAAGCCAGTCTCCTCAAAGCAGTGCGCTCCTTGGAGCTGGGCATATATTCGCTGGAAGTGGATCATATACACCACTTGTCCGACGAGGAGATCAAATCCAGGGTAGCGGAGATAAGCGATGAACGGTTGTTCGTTGTGGCTGAGGCTTTGCGCAGGGGCTTCAGCATGGAATATATACACGATATAACAAAAATCGACTTTTTCTTCTTGAATAAAATCAACAATATAGTTGCTTTAGAGGAACATATAAAAACATTGAGTTGTGATACCCTCGATAAAGAAACGCTGCTCAAGGCAAAAAAAATGGGGTTTGCAGATGCAGCCATAGCAAAATGGTTGGGTATGTCAGAGAATGAGGTAAGGCAATTAAGGAAACAGTACGGCATAAAAGCCGTATTCAAGATGGTGGATACATGTGCCGCCGAATTTGAAGCGGTCAGTCCGTACTATTATTCGACATATGATCAAGGCGATGACTGGCGGCCATTCGACAAGCCGAAAGTAGTCGTGTTAGGCTCCGGCCCTATACGCATAGGTCAAGGCATAGAATTCGACTATTGTTCGGTGCATTGTGTATGGGCGTTGAGAGAAGCCGGCTACGGTACCATAATTATCAATAATAACCCTGAAACCGTCAGCACTGATTTTGATACATCCGATAGGCTGTACTTTGAGCCTTTGACTGCCGAAGATGTGGCCAATGTTCTCGAAGCAGAGCAACCATTGGGCGTAGTGGTTCAATTCGGCGGCCAAACGGCCATAAAGCTGACCAAACCAGTAGCTGACATGGGCATGCCTATAATAGGGACGCAACCACTATATATAGATATGGCTGAGGATAGAGAGGAGTTCGATAAGCTCCTCAATGAACTGAATATACCAAGGCCGGCAGGAGCAACGGTATTCACTGTTCAAGAGGCTATGGATGCAGCCAACAAACTTGGCTATCCTGTGTTGGTGAGGCCATCGTATGTACTCGGTGGTCAGGGCATGGAGATAGCTCATTCCGATAAAGACATAGAAGAATATATAGGCATAGTCAACCGCGTAAAGCAGGAACATCCTATACTGGTCGATAAATACCTCATGGGCAAAGAGCTAGAGGTCGATGCCATATGCGATGGGCAGGACATACTGATCCCCGGTATTATGGAGCATGTCGAAAGAGCAGGCGTACATTCGGGCGACAGCATATCGGTATATCCGGCGCAGAATATATCAGCGAAGCATCAGGATATTATAGTGGACTATACTTATAAATTAGCTAAAGCATTGCATGTCATAGGTTTGGTCAATATACAGTTTATCGTATATAACGACGATGTATATATAATAGAAGTAAATCCACGTTCCAGCCGTACCGTCCCGTATATAAGCAAGGTAACTGGTATACCGATGGTTAATCTCGCTACTAGGGCCGTTATGGGAGAGAAACTTCGCGATATGGGCTATGGCACGGGATTGCATCCAGCCGGCGAATATATAGCGGTAAAAGTGCCTGTATTCTCATTCGATAAGCTGCCGGATGTGGAGGTAGGCTTGGGGCCGGAGATGAAATCCACAGGCGAAGTGCTGGGCATAGCAAAAGAGTATTCAGAAGCCCTATATAAAGGTCTATTGGCCAGCGGCATAAAATTAGATGCTGTATCTGACGGCGGTTATGTGCTGATGACCGTAGCTGACGCCGATAAATATGAATTAATCGAGATAGCCCAGGCATTTCAAGATATGGGGTATAATATAGTGGCCACAGCCGGTACCGCCCATGTGCTTAACGCCAACTATGTAGCCGCCAACGTCGTTAACAAAATTAACGAAGGAAGCCCTAATATAATGGATCTAATGCTCGAAGGCAAGGTGAAGTTCGTTATAAACACGCCTACCAAAGGCAGGCAGCCTCAAAGGGACGGATTTAAGATACGGCGGTTGGCAGTAGAGCAATCCATCCCATGCCTCACGTCTTTGGATACCGCAAGGGCATTGGTCAATAGCCTGCGCTTACAACGTCAGGGGCAGAAATTGGAGCCGATTAACCTCAAAGACGTGGAAAAGGCTCTGCTTTCAGGAGCTAAGTAGGGTTATGAAAGGGATAGTATACAGCAATGATTTGATATCGCCAAGCATATATAATATGGGCATACAGCTTGGCGATACTGCCGAAAGCATACAGGCAGGACAGTTTGTGCACGTGCGATGCGGGCAAAGCTATGACCCGTTACTACGACGGCCTATAAGCGTATGCCAGATCGATGCTGAGAATGGTATTATATATATCACCTATCAGGTAAAAGGTAAGGGTACGCGATGGCTGGCTGAACAAGTAAGAGGATCTAAACTCGACATTTTGTGTCCTCTCGGCAATTCATTTGAAGCTGTGATGCCAGCCGATATTAACGAAATATGGCTGGTAGGTGGGGGGATAGGTGTTTTTCCTCTGCAGCTTTTGGCACAGCAATATAAGGATAAAGCCGATATAGTCTCGATCCTGGGTTTCAGAAGCGATGAATTTAAGCCTCTATGGCAACCGTTTGAGCAATATAGCAAACGTGTTATCATAGCTACTGAGGATGGCAGTTATGGGTATAAAGGTTTGGTAACCGATGAACTAACGTTGGCGCTGCGCGCGCATAAGCCACAAATTATAGCGGGTTGCGGGCCATCAAAGATGCTCAAATCGCTGGCTTGTATAGCCGAGCAATACGATGTGCCATGTGTAGTATCGCTGGAAGAGAGGATGGGCTGCGGGATAGGTGCTTGTTTAGTATGCAATTGTAAAATCAAGAGCGACGGTGAATGGCACTATAGACGCGTATGTGCGGACGGACCTGTATTTTGGAGCCATGAGGTGAGTTTCGATGAATGAGATAAGCATGTGCGTGGATATATGCGGTGTGAAACTTAAGAATCCGGTCATAGCCGCTTCAGGTACCTTCGCTTTCGGGCGCGAATACAGCCGATATTTAGACCTGAACAGATTAGGCGGAATATCGGTTAAAGGATTAACATTATATCCCAGAGAAGGCAATCCTCCTCCGCGTATAGCAGAAACCGCGGCAGGGATATTAAATAGTGTCGGTTTGCAAAACCCCGGCGTCGATGCTTTCATAAGCAATGAACTGCCATATCTCAAACAGTTCGATACCGTTGTAATAGCCAATCTGGCGGGTAACAGCAGGGATGAATATTGTGTAGCCGCAAACAAGCTCGATAAAGCCGATATAGATATGCTGGAGCTTAATATCTCATGCCCAAATGTTAAAGAAGGTGGATTGTCATTTGGTGCGACGCCTGAAAGCGTTTATGATATAACAAAGCAGGTACGCAATTATTGTCACCATCCGCTTGTGGTAAAGCTCAGCCCAAACGTCGGAAGCATAAAGGATGTGGCATCGGCCGCACAGGACGCCGGTGCGGATGCATTATCGCTCATAAATACATTGCTCGGCATGGCTATAGATCCTCACACCAGAAGACCAATATTAGGCAATATAACGGGAGGTCTATCCGGACCTGCTATAAAACCGGTTGCACTTTATATGGTATGGCAGGCAGCGCAAACGGTGGATATACCTGTAATAGGTATGGGGGGTATAATGAACGGAAACGATGCCATCGAGTTTATGCTGGCGGGAGCCGTTGCAGTGCAGGTCGGCACGGCTAATCTCGTAGAACCTATGGCGACGGTTAGAATCATAGATGATATAGAGCAATATATGCTCGATAATGGATTAAAAACTATAAAAGATATAACAGGAGGGTTAATATGCTGACAAAAGAACAAGTGATGGATATATTGAATAAGACCGGTGTCCTATTAAACGGTCATTTTCTTCTTACATCAGGCAGGCACAGCGACCGCTACATGCAATGCGCCAAACTGTTTCAGTACCCGGAATATAGTGAACTTGTATGTAAATCCCTGGCAGAAGGATTTTCGGATGAAAAAGTGGATCTGGTTATAGGGCCTGCCATAGGTGGCATAATAATAGCATATGAATTGGCTAGACAACTTGATGCCAAAGCCATATTCGCCGAAAGGGAAGACGGTGTCATGACATTGCGGCGCGGGTTTGAAATACCGGCAGGGACTAGGGTAGTGGTGGCTGAAGATGTTATAACCACCGGGGGATCGGTTAAAGAGGTAATAGAATTAGTAAAACAATCCCAGGCTGAATTGGCCGGTGTGGCTGTAGTAGTGGACAGGAGCAATGGTAATGTGGATTTTGGGACAAAATTGTGCGCTGCTATAGCTATGGATATACCCTCATATGAGGCATCGGAATGCCCGTTATGCAAGGACGGTATCCCTGTAGTCAAACCTGGTAGTAGAAAATTCCGTGCATAATCAAAATCAACATGCTTTTCACGCCAAATCGCCTTTTGATTTGGCTTTGTTTTTTATTTGGTGTTGATAATTTCCGTATAAGATTATATAATATTCCTATAAATTCAATAGATAAACGGGAAGGAAGGATCATTATGCTAGCTGTAGAAAGGCGAAAGAAAATCATGGACCTTCTCTATGAGAACCAAAGTGTTGCTGTGCCTGATCTGAGCCGCTTGTTTAATATAACCGAGGAAACTGTGCGCAGAGACTTGGCCAAATTGGAGAAAGAAGGTTTGCTGCGACGCACGTATGGTGGTGCGGTATTGAGCGAGGGTCTGCATTTGGAATTACCTATATCAATAAGGGAAGTAACCAATAAAGAAGGTAAGGAGCTCATGGGGCGGACGGCTGCTGGTCTTGTCGAAGATGGGGATACTATAATTATGGATTCCAGTACCACTGTGTTGCAGATGGCCAGATTTTTAAAAGATAAAAAGCGCCTGACGGTGATAACTAATGGCCTAAAAATAGCATCTGAATTAGCGCCTTATGAAAATATATCCGTTATTTCCACAGGCGGTATGTTGCGCAGCAGTTCATTATCCTTTGTAGGTCATTCAGCCGAGAGGGCTATATCCAATTATAATGCCGATATATTCTTTATGTCATGCAAAGGTATGAGCCTGGATAAATTTGTAACCGAGTCCAATGAATTTGAAGCAGAACTGAAGAAAATCATGATAAAAGCGGCGCAGCGCATAGTGTTATTGGCCGACCATACCAAATTGGATAAAGTATCATTTGCTACGATATGCTCTATAAAGGACATAGACGTATTTATAACAGATGAAAAATTGCCTAAGGAATGGGAAGCTTTCATGAAGGATAATGACATAGAATTGTTGTATGCACTGAAAAATGAGGAAACAAGCGATTATAATCAAAATAAAACGGACTTAAATGTTGATTAATTGCTTTATAAATGATACAATAAGGGTAAAGTTAATTCAACAAGAGGAGAAGGTCTTATGTATTCTGATTTTAAGATAAAAGAAGAGATATGCGAGATAGGACGTCGCATATACAATAGGGGTTTTGTAGCAGCCAATGATGGCAATATAACTGTAAGGGTAGATGACGACGAAATTTGGACTACCCCTACCGGTGTCAGCAAAGGCTTTCTGACACCGGATATGTTGATCAAGGTCAACATGAACGGTGAAGTTGTAAGCGGTAGCTGGAAGCCGTCGTCCGAACTCAAAATGCATTTGAGAGTATACAAAGACAGGCCTGACGTTAGAGCTGTAGTACATGCTCATCCACCATATGCAACAGCCTTTGCCATAGCCGGCATACCTCTGACACGTTGTGTTATGCCTGAGGCCGTTATTTCGCTGGGTACGGTGCCTATAGCCGAATATGGTACACCTTCAACCGAAGAAATCCCAAATGCCATAGCCAAATATCTGCCGAATTACGATGCCTTGTTGCTGGAAAATCATGGTGCTCTGACCTACGGCTATGATCTGATGAACGCCTACTTCAAGATGGAAACGCTCGATTTTTACGCTCAGTTGTTGTATCTGGCTAATAATCTTGGAGGTGCAAAGGACATATCGCCCGACAATGTGGAGAAATTGATGCATGTAAGGGAGAAGATGGGTATAAAGGGACGTCATCCGGGTTGTGAAGGGTGCCAATACGCCGATGGTACGTGCAAAATAGAAGAAAATCAATCGGACAGCCAAAGCGGATCAAAACAATCAACTGTAAAAAATGACGATATAGCCGATATAGTGGCTGAAGTGACTAGGAAAGTTATGGAACAGTTAAGATAACAAAGGGATAGGATTGTACACTTGCTGCGGCTGATGAAGCTGAACCACAACGCAATAAACGATTGTTGTGGTTCTATGCTTCAAAAGCCTGCACTTTTACTCTTTATATTGCATAAACCGCGTTTCAAGATAGCTTACAGCCTGATACATTATAGCGGCTACGATGGCCAATATTATTACGCTGCTCATAACGAGGTCCAATTCGAATACCTGGCTGCCGTATATTATCAAATATCCAAGCCCTTCTTTGGATACCAGGAATTCGCCCATTATCACACCTACCCAGGAAAGCCCCACATTTATTTTAAGAGCTGATATAACGGTAGGAACGCTGGCCGGCAATATGACCTTAGTCAGTATCTGGGCTTTAGAAGCGCCAAAGGTCTGTAAAAGTTTTATTTTGTTTTTATCTACTTCTAAAAAACCGTTCAGCACCGTTATAATGGTCACTATGAGCGATATTAGAAGAGCCATCGCTATAATGGCTAGTTTGCCGTTGCCCAGCCATACTATGAGTATGGGGCCTAATGCCGGTTTAGGCAGGCTGTTTAATACTACCAAATATGGATCCAAAATCTTACATACATAGTCCGACCACCATAGGCCTATGGCTATCAGAGTGCCGAAAGCCGTGCCTACGATGAAGCCGACCATAGTTTCCGCAACAGTAGCCCATATATGATTATATAATTGGCCGTCATTATGCAGATCGATTATGGTTGTAAGTATTTTAGACGGTTGGCTGGTTATAAAAGGGTCGATTATACCTAAATCGGCAGCTGCTTCCCATCCGGCGATAAGGCCGATCAATATCAATACCCTTCCTAGAATAATATTCTGGCGTCGCTTTTTCATCTGTTTTAAGTAACTTTGCCTTTCAGGTGAGACGAAGATATCGCGGTTAACCGACATGTATGTCCAGCTCCTTCCATATGCTGTTGAAATACTCCCTGAATTCGGGGCATTTTCTGGCATTGAGCGGCGTTTTATCTTGGCAGCTAAGCCGTATATCATATACATTCTTAACGATGGCAGGGCGTTGGCTCAGCACATATATCCTGTCTGACATGGAGATAGCCTCCGATATGTCATGGGTCACCAAGACAGCTGTTTTTCCTTCCTGTTTTATAATAGCGGCTACTTCTTCAGATACGGCCAGCCTGGTTTGGTAGTCGAGTGCTGAAAAGGGCTCATCTAGTAACAGTATCTCCGGGTTCAATGCCAGCGTTCGGATCAAAGCCGCGCGTTGGCGCATGCCGCCGGACAATTGGTGTGGATAATGGTATCTGAATTCATATAAGCCATAATTTTTTAGTAGCTGCTCCACGTGTGATTTTGTACTTTCATTGACTTTATTTTGTATTTCCAGGCCGAGCAGTACGTTTTGCCATATGCTCCTCCATTCAAACAAGTAATCCTCCTGCAACATATATCCTATTTTATTGGATGGACCGTCAACCGGCTGACCGTCCACAATCACGGTTCCACGAGTGGGTTTTATAAGGCCGGCTATAATAGATAGCAACGTGGATTTGCCGCAGCCACTCGGCCCTACAATGCCTACAAAATCCTTTTCATATATATCCATAGATATATCTCTTATCGCCTCGGTTTCTCCTTCTGCAGTCTGATATGTCAGTCCTATTTTGTCCACATGCACCATAATTTGTGACACTTGTTCTGCCTCCTCCAAAGTTGATCATTTTTATTATATTCCGGGGGTAAGGCAAAGGTGCCGTTTCATGCAAAATGCCCAATCTCTCAGGATCGGGCATTTTGCTATCGCGGCTTAAGGCTTTATATTCTCTATGGCTTTTTTAGCGAATTCCACTGTTACCAGTTCATCGTAAGGCGCTGTTTTATCAAGTTCTCCGGCCTCTTTGATGATATCCTGCATATGCATGAAAGCCTCTTCCTTCATTATCGGGTCTTTGGCCCAGGTATCCTGATCTTTATAGCGTTGTACCACTGTTGTCAGTACATCCATGTCGGTATCCGGGAAAAATGATTTTATAGCCTCGGCTATTTCCTTCGAGCTGTGCTGCTCCACCCATAGTTGGGCTTTATATATCGCATTAGTAAATTTTTGTATGATGTCGGGGTGTTTTTCTATATAGCTTTTGGTAGCTGAGAATGCTGTATAAGGCACCTCGCCGCCGGCTTTTCCGATCGACGTGACGACATACCCATGGTTCTCCTTTTCGACCATAGTGGCAGTGGGTTCAAACAATGCCGCATAGTCGCCCGTACCACTGCTGAATGCCCCTGCCACAGCATCCAACTGTATATTGGTTATAACGTTGACATCTTTGCCTGGCATAAGGCCGTGCTGCTTTAATACGTATTCTAATACCATTTCTGGCATTCCACCAGGGCGAGCCCCTATAACGGTCTTATCTTTAAGGCTTTCCCACTTAAAATCGGTTTCTGGTTTGCGTCCTACCAGAAATGAACCGTCGCGTTTGGTTAGCTGAGCGAAATTCACCGCATAATCGGATTTGCCTTGATTATACACATATACGGTGGTTTCGGGACCGGCCAATGCTATTTGCGATGTGCCGGACAATATAGCAGTCATGGCCTTGTCGGATCCTTGCGCGGTGGTTATCTCCACTTTAAGCCCTTCTTCCTCGAAGAAGCCTTCATTGACCGCGATGTATTGACCGGCATAGAAGATGGAATGTATAGGCTCGGATACATTTAGCTCTATCAGCCCGTTTTTATCGCTGCAGCCTGTCAATATACTCAACATTAGAATCATAAGTAAAAATACAACTGCGAATTTTTTCATATTGTTATATTCGCCTCCTTCCGATAATTCATAATGACCATCCGGGAATTTCCAACTATTTGTTTCCTTCATTTGCAGGAGGCTTAATATATATTAAGCCGTATCCCAAACAGTCACAATCCATATTATTCTGAAGAATAAAAAATGTGATTTCTATTTTCAATCACCGCATATTAGTGATAAAATGTAACTGTTCAGTTATTACAATATAGGAGAGGAATTGTTGATGAAGCATTCGATACTCATAAAAAACGGTAAAATACTAACTATGGCCGGACAAGATTATGATGGCGGCGATTTGCTGGTAGAGGATGATAAGATAAGGGCTATAGGCTATAACATAGATGCCGCTGAAAACGTCGATATCATAGATGCCTCGGGGATGTATATATTGCCCGGCCTGATAGATGCTCACTGCCATGTCGGTATGTGGAACGATGGCATGGGTTTTGAAGGCGCCGACGGCAATGAAGATACCGATCCCTCCACACCGCATTTAAGGGCAATAGATGGTGTGAATCCATTTGACAGATGCTTTCGGGAGGCTATGGAAGCGGGTATAACCACAGTGGTCACCGGTCCGGGCAGCGCTAATGTGATAGGTGGACAATTCGTTGCGTTAAAAACATATGGTCGGCGTATAGAAGACATGATAATAAAGGAACCGTTAGCTGTTAAAGCGGCTTTAGGTGAGAACCCCAAGCGTACCTACCATGATCAGGAAAAATCTCCTTATACACGCATGGCTATAGCCGGTATACTGCGCCAGAATCTCGTAAAAGCGCAAGAATACAAATATAAATTGGCGGAATCTGCTCAGGACCCGGAGAAACGTCCGGAAAGGGATCTTGAAATGGAGGCTTTGCTGAAAGTGCTAAATAAAGAGATTCCACTAAAAGTGCATGCACATAGAGCAGACGACATATTGACGGCCATACGGATAGCCAAGGAATTTGATATAAACATAACGTTGGACCATTGTACCGAAGGTTATATGATAGTTGATATACTGGCGGAGGAAGGTTATCCGGTCATACTGGGGCCACTTATTTCTGAGCGTTCAAAAATAGAGCTGCGCAATCAAAACGTGGCCGCACCAGGTATATTGTCCAAAGTAGGTCTTGAAGTAGCCATCATGACCGATCATCCTGTCATACCGGTGCAATATCTGTCGCTATCGGCTGCCATAGCTGTTAGAGAAGGCATGGATGAAGCTGAGGCTATGAAGGCTATAACTATAAACGCTGCTCATATAACCGGTATCGCGGATAGGGTAGGAAGCTTGGAAGTCGGCAAAGATGCTGATATAGCGATATTCGACGGTAATCCTTTAGAATTCCGCACAAAAAGCCAAATGGTATTTATAAACGGTCGATTGGTGTTTCAGAGGCAATAGATATGATAGAGATAGATAGCGATGTTTCAGCGCTTAAAGATTATATCATAGATATGCGTAGACGCCTTCATATGCATCCCGAAACGGGCTTTAATGAAATTTTCACGCGCGATATGATACTTGAACAATTGAACACAATGCATTTCGACGAGATAAAAGTCATGGCCCGGACCGGAATAAAGGCTGTGATGATGGGGTCGAATGCGAGCAAAACCATAGCGTTAAGGGCTGATATGGACGCTTTATGTGTAACCGAGCTTAACGATAAACCGTACATTTCTCAAAATAAGGGTTTTATGCATGCTTGCGGCCACGATGGCCACATGGCTATGCTTTTGGGTATAGCTAAATTATTGTCGGAGCATAAAAGCGACTTATCCGCAAATGTGGTTTTAATCTTCCAGCCGGCAGAAGAGTCGGAAGGAGGAGCTCCAATAATGATCGAACAAGGCGTATTGGATGATCCGAAAGTAGATGAAATATATGCCATGCACATATTCCCTGATGTGGAACAAGGAAAGGTAGGTATACGTTCGGGTCCTATTATGGCACAAACGGCTGAATTCGATATAGAAATAATGGGCCGCAGCGCTCACGGTGCTATGCCACATAAAGGCATAGATACCATAGTCATAGCATCGCATATAATACAAATGTTCCAGTCTATACTGACGCGGAATGTCGATCCGGCCGACCAAGCGCTTATTACTATAGGCCGGATATGTGGCGGAGAACGCCGCAATATAATAGCCAAACACACGGTACTAGAGGGCATGCTGCGAACCTTCAGCGACGATGTATATGAGCTGATAAAGAGCAGGATTATGGCTGCGCTGGAAGGAATGGAAAGAGCATACGGTGCATCGTTGAGCTATAAAGAAGTGGTAAACTACCCTGTAGTATTTAACGATATCGAATTAACCAGGCGCTTTATAAGCATCATAGGCGAGGAAAATATCGTTGAAGTAAAGCCTCAAATGATAGCCGAGGATTTTTCCTTTTATCAGAAGAAGGTGTCTGGCGTATACTTTTTCCTAGGAAGTAAAAATGAGAAAAAAGGATTTGCAGCACCGTTGCATAGCAATCGTTTTGACTTCGATGAGGACATATTGCTTGCAGGAGTGCAAATATATAAGAAGTTATTGAATATGAGTTATTGAGGTAATTGATGAATATGAAAATGGAAATCCCGATGCTGGATATGATCATGGCTCTATCCACTGCTACCGACCTTATAAGCCCCGTTATAAGCGGTCACCACAAAAGGGTGGCATACATAGCGCACAGCTTGAGCAAACAAATGGGATTACCTATTGCAGAGCAAGAAGAGATACTGATGGCCGGTGCATTGCACGACAGTGGCGCTTTATCGCTTGAAGAAAGGCTGCATGCGCTCAACTTTGAGGATGATTATCCGCACTTGCATGCAGAGATAGGCTATAGGCTCTTTAAGGATTTTGAACCTTTAACCGTTTCGGCCTCGTTGATACGCCATCATCATGATAGATGGGACGTATATGGCCAAATCATTCCGGCAGGCAGCCATATACTGCATTTGGCTGATCGAATCGATGTTTTGATAGATAAAAATAAGGAAGTATTGGGGCAGATAGACGGTATAAATAGGCAGATCGAGTCACAATTCGGGCATATGTTTATGCCTGAGCTAAAAGATGCATATCGCGCTTTAGCTGCAAAAGAAAGTTTTTGGCTTGATATCATATTTAAACCATTAAATAACGTAAAGAAGCGATTGGCTTTATTGGAACCGATGTTTCTGAATATTGACAACCTCTTGGATCTTACCGATATATTCAGACGTATAATTGATTTTAGAAGCCGATTTACAGCGACGCATTCGGCCGGTGTAGCTGCGGTAGCCGAAACATTGTCTAGACTGCTTGGTTTCACTGAACAACAACGCCATATGATGAAGATAGCCGGTCATCTCCACGATTTAGGGAAGCTGGCTATACCCGAAGAAATTCTCGAGAAACCTGCGGCGCTTAACGTTTATGAATTCAATATAATGCGCAGCCATACCTTTCATACATATCGCATATTGGAAAGCGTAAAAGGATTGGAAGAGATAAACGAATGGGCATCTTTTCATCATGAACGCATAAACGGCAAAGGCTATCCCTTTCATTATAACGGCAGCGAATTATCGTTGGGCGCCAGGATAATGGCTGTAGCTGATGCGTTTACCGCTATAACCGAAGACAGACCATATCGCAAAGCCATGGATAAAAGCCAAGCAATAAAAACGCTCAACTATATGGCGATAGATTCTCTGGACAGCGATGTAGTATCGATGCTGATAGCTAATTTCGATAAAATAAACGGCATATGCCGAAGTGCACAATGGTCAGCAATAGAAGAATACGATGATTTTCATATGCTTACGACTAAATGAGTATTGGTGCGAAAGGGGGGAGTCGAACCCCCACGCCCTTGCGGGCACTAGAACCTGAATCTAGCGAGTCTGCCAATTCCACCACTTTCGCATAATATCGCTTGCACGTATGTATTATAATATAATCCGATAAAAAATGCAATAGGTCGTCTGCATTTTTTATAGCGTTTAAGGCTATGCAGCTATATTGCAATATAAATACAAATGGAGGAAATTTATGAAAGTAACATTTTTGGGCGCTGCGCGCATGGTAACCGGTTCATGCTATTTACTGGAGAACAAAAATATAAAGGTATTGGTGGATTGCGGTATGTTTCAAGGGGGAAAGGAAGAGGAAAAGAATAACTTTATGGAGTTTCCGGTCAGCCTTTCCGACATAGATTATCTTCTGTTAACCCATGCGCATATAGATCACAGCGGCCGCATACCGTTGCTTTGCAAGCGCGGTTTTAAAGGCAAAATACTGTCTACAAAGGCAACTGTTGACTTATGTAGTATAATGCTGCCCGATAGCGCTCACATACAGGAGATGGAGGCCGAATGGGCCACGCGCAAAGCTATGAGAGCCGGAAGGCCCCCGGTAGAACCGCTATATACTGTAGCCGATGCCGAATATGCCATGCAGTTCTTTGAACCCGTACCTTATAATAACACAATCCGATTAAGCGATGATATATCTGTAAGATTTCAGGATGCCGGACACATACTAGGTTCTGCCGTAATAGAGATCTGGAATGCAGAGGACAATATAAAGCTGGTTTTCTCGGGAGACCTCGGCAACAGAAATCAGCCTATTATCAAAGATCCATCCTTCATCGACGATGCTGATTATGTATTTGTAGAATCCACATACGGCGATCGCCTTCATCAAGACAGACCCCATCGCGCTCATATGCTTTGGGACATTATACAGAATACCTTCAGCAAAGGAGGCAATGTGATTATACCAGCTTTTGCCGTAGGCCGCACTCAGGAACTACTGTATGAGCTCAATATGGTCATAGAAGACAATAAAGCTAAAAACATACCAGTATATATCGACAGCCCTTTAGCCATAAAGGCTACCGAAATATTCAAGCACGATGTACATGAATATTATGACAGCGATGCACTTAAACTTTTAAGTAGCGGAGATGATCCTTTGGATTTCCCCGGTTTGGACTTTACCCTTACCGCTGAGGAATCAAAGCAATTGAACTTCCTAAACCACAGCGCCGTTATAATAGCCGCTAGTGGCATGTGCGATGCCGGCCGAATAAAGCATCATCTCAAGCATAATCTATGGCGCCCTGAGAGCAGTGTGGTATTTGTAGGATATCAGGCAGCGGGTACGCTGGGCAGGCGTATATTGGATGGAGCTAAAATGGTTAAAATATTTGGCGAAGACATAGCCGTCAAAGCACATATATACAGTATAGATAGTTTCTCGGCCCACGCCGATAAAAACGGTTTAATCGATTGGATGAGGCATTTTAAGAACAAGCCCAAACAAGTATTTGTAATACACGGTGAGGATGATGTGGCTCCTGTCTTTGCTACCACGCTGAATAGCGAATTTGATATGCCTACGACGGTACCATATCTCGGCCAAGTTTATGAGCTTATATGAGCTGCAATTCGTAATATAGTAAATTCAGCGTATGCAATGATATAAAGCCTACGCAATATTTCAAGGCGTTATCCGGCTTTATATCATTTGCATCGCTTTATATCGCCCGTTTCAGTCACATATTACGAATCGCAGTATATGAGTAGAGAAGTTGCGAAAAAACGGTTGTATATAATATAAGTGATATGGTAAAATATATATGTAATCGGTATTGTGGAATATAATGGTGAGGAGCGTATGGACATGCCTGATGAAAAAACATATACTATATCGGAGGTTGCCAAACTTACGGGTTACGAGCCTCATGTGATAAGATATTATGAGAAAGAGTTCGACCTCAATATACCGAGGACGAAATCTAATCATCGCTATTTTACTTATAGAGAAATAGAACTTCTTGAGTATATAAAGGCATTGCAGGATAAAGGATTTACAAACTCCCAAATAAAGGACATTATAAACGCTCCTCAACAGCCATTGGATAATGAAGATGCGAAATTCGATGCTGATGTCGCTACTACTGATCTGCCTGTACCGTCAGCAGGGCTGATGATGCAGGCAAATCTCAATGGAATTTTATCTGAATTAAAAGATGATATTCTTGAAGAAATGCGTATGCAGCTTCAAATGGAGCATGAACCCTATCGTTTGGCACTAGCCGATATAGCCGACCAAATAAAGGAATTAGCCGCCAAGCTGAATGACAAGGATGAGGACGTGCTTCTAAGTGAGAATGCTAAATTGAAGATGCAGGTCAAGCAAAAGGCGTATGAAATAGCTAGCCTCAAAGAAGAGCTGGCTCGTGAGAGGAATAAGAAACGTTCCCTTTTTAGCCGTTTATTCAAACGATGATGAATTATTTTATCGGTACCTTCTTAATTACAAAGAGAGTTTCTCCGTATTTGAGGTATAGGTCTACATACTGTATTTCCGGTGCCAATGGCCAAAATTTGCAGTTTATAACCTGTTTCCATCCCAAAGGTTGATCCTCTGGGAAATCCAATATTTCAAAATACGGTATAGGTTGATGCGTTTTCCCTTTATTATCCACCAGCCAGATGGTTTTGAAATCATCTTTAGAAAGCCTTTCCTTTTTTATATTTTCCACTAAAAGCGTTATTCCGAAATAACTCTCGTCGCCTGTACTCCATGAATAAACGATAAAATACCTTTCTTGGACGATCTTTTCCACGCTTATTTTTATATCGCCGACACTGGAGCTGTATGCGGATTCGCCATATATCGGATATGAAGAATCGGATGATAAAAATACCGTATCAGCGGTGTTGCCATTATGATATAATATAATAGTAACGAGTACCAGTAATATAGTTATAATTATCGGGTACAGCATGCGTTTCATGGACATCGCCTCCTTTTTATTTATATGATCCAAAATTACCATAAATCACATGCAATGGAATGCAGCTGATATACATATACTACATTAAACAATAATGTTGAGAGGTGTATGGAAATGGCAGAAATTAATTTTAACCCTGAACAGCATCTTACCAAATTGCCCATAAGGCGAAGAGATGCCGAAACCGGGCGTTGGCACAACGAATCGGCCGATTATATGGAAGTAAAATGGCGTATGGTATGGTTTAGAAGCGAAAATACGCAAAACACCCATACTGTTATAAAAGATAAGATAATAGACATAGAACGTCGATTTGCCTACTTTGAGGTAGAAGTCACGGACAGCAAAGGCAATGTGGAGATAGGTGTGGGATCCGAAACGGGCGATGATTTTGAGGATTATATAGAAAAGGCATATACCAAGGCTTATGGCAGAGCATTAGCGGCATTGGGTTATGGAACGCAATTTGCTCCCGAAATCAGCGATGATAACGCAGTGGTCGACGCTCCTGTCAGCCGCCCCACTGCTGAAGCAACAGCGGTAAATTCTAATGTGCATCACGCTGACGATGGTATAACAGATCCCCAGAGAAGGGCCATATATGCCATATATACAGCTATAGGGCTCACCGAAGAACAGATGCGCGATATTATACACAGACGATATAACAAGGATGACAGCAAGAAACTAAGCAAACAGGAGGCGTCTGATCTTATAGATTATCTGAATGATATTCGAGTAACCAAGGAAACAACATGATGCAGTATTGTCAGCTCATATCGAATAAGATATACTATAATAGATAAAGAATCTATTAACGAAGAAGAGGAGAATTTATAATGGCTCAGATTAAAGCTTTTAACGGTATAAGATATAACGAACAATACAATGAAGATATAGCTAAGCTAACAGCGCCGCCTTATGATGTTATATCGGAACAACAACAGAAGGCATTGTATGATATTCATCCATATAACGTTATAAGGCTGGAATATGGATTGACGCAAGGAGATAATGAGACTGACAATCGCTATACCAGGGCTGCCGAATATTTAGAGCAATGGTTGCAAGATGGCATCCTGGCACAGGATAAATCTCCGGCAATATATGTTTATCAACAGAGTTTTACCCTGGACGGCGGGCGCAGGCTTACACGCACCGGATTCATATCGCTGGTAAAATTGGAGGAATTCTCCAAGGGTATCGTATTACCTCATGAATATACTCTTTCCAAACCCAAGACCGACAGATTAAATCTCATGCGCGCATGTAAGGCCAACTTCAGCCAGATATTCTCTTTATATGAAGATTCCGATGCCAAAGTATCACGCATATTAGAGGGTATAATACGGCAACCGGCTGATATGGATTTTATCGACGATGAGGGCATATCCAACAGATTGTGGTCTATATATGACCAGGATGCTATAAAGGCTATACAGCATACCATGGCCGATAAACAACTATTTATAGCCGACGGACATCACCGCTACGAAACGGCGCTTAATTTCAGGGATGAGATGCGTATGATAACAGGTAAATCCGATGGCGAGCAGCCTTTCGACTACGTTATGATGATGATGGTGGCTATGGAAGACCCGGGATTGGTGATACTGCCGACGCATAGGATAATAAAAAATATAAAAGGTTTGGATAAGGATACCTTGTTAACTGATATAGCATCGGAATTCGATGTGCAAGCGCTGAATGTATGCTCTTGTGAAGTATCGACCGTAATAGCGCAACATGAAACCGATGAGATGCCGTTTTTTATATATTATGATGGGCGCCGGTTTTATGCCCTACAGCTAAAAAGCTGGGCCGATGTGGATAAGGCGTTACCCGATAAGCCGCGCGCTTATAAGCAATTGGACGTATCAGTACTGCATTCTTTGATAATAAATCGCCTGTTGAAAATAGACGAGTATAGCGCAGCTCAACAAACATACATAACCTATACGCGCGATATATCAGAAGCTGTGGAGACGGTGAAAGACGGTGATGATGCTCAACTGGCTTTCATATTGCGTCCTACCAAGATAGAACAGGTGAAGGCTGTAGCGTTGGCAGGAGAAAAGATGCCGCAGAAGTCCACCTATTTTTATCCCAAATTATTGACTGGTTTGGTGATATATAAGTTCTAGCAACAGGGCATACTAGTTAAAAATTAACTAGTGGAGTGAAATATATGGATCAGCAAGCTATAGTAGATAAATTGAATTGGTTTTACGCTCTGGAGCTAACCCAGATCGATAATTATACGGCCCAGGCTGAATTTGTATCCGATCAATATGTATCGCAGGCATTGAAACGCTTCGCTTCTATAGAACAGCAACATGCCGATAACATAGCCGCACAGATGAAGCGTTTTGATGCTATACCCGGCAAGGCAGGAAACATACTGGCGCCCCAATTGGGTAAAGTATTAGGCAATATTTTGGGCGCGTCCGGCATATTCCTGCTTTTAAAAACAAATGTGGCTATTGAACAAAAAGCCATGAGCGATTATAAGGATTTTATTGCTGAAATAAACGATGCTGAATTATTAAAAGTGCTGTGGTCAAATCTCATAGATGAAGACCTCCACAGCGCATGGATGTTCAATAAAGCAGAGCAATTGGCTATGGAAGGGGAGAAAGGATAAATACGATGATATACGATCTGGCCATCATAGGCGCCGGTCCTGCCGGAAGTGCCGCGGCCAAAATTGCCACGGAAGGCGGCTTGTCGGTATTGTTGCTGGACAAGGCTGTGTTCCCGCGGGATAAAACGTGCGGCGGTATGTTGTCTGCTAAGACGCTGGATGAATTGGGCTTTGAGCTTCCCGATGAATTAATGCAACACGAGGTGCATAAGGTAAGGGTATACGGTTATAACCTGGATAGCAGCGAATGGGACGAGAAACGCACGATAGGTAAGGCGGTTAAGCGCCGGCATTTCGATGATTTTTTGGTACATAAAGCTATCGACACCGGCGCTTATTTCATTGAAGGGGCAAAGCTTACAGCAATCGATCAGAATAGTACAGGCATAGTTATACGAACCAGTAGAGGCTGTTTCTCAGCCAGATACGTTATAGGTGCAGATGGAGTGTTCAGTCCTACGGCAGCATTGGCCGGTATACACGGTCGTTTACCGGTTTGGCAGATGGGGTTCACCATGGAAGCTGAAGTTCAGGTACCGGTGCTGAACAGCGATTATGGAACAGCCGAGTTTTATTTCATACCTTTCCTTGGAGGTTTCGGTTGGGCATTCCCTCAAAAAGACGGCTATAATATAGGCGTGGGGGGCGTGGCATGGAATCATAAGCGTTTGACATCATATTTTTATGAATTCGCCGAAAGGATACTAAAGTATAAAGGAATCAATGCGCCTGTTCCCAAAGCAAAAGGTTGCTTTCTCCCGGCAGGCGGAATTCCAAGAAGGATAAGCAAAAGCAATATTGTATTGGCAGGTGATGCAGCCGGATTCGTGGACCCGTTTTCCGGAGAAGGTATATACTATGCTCTGCACAGCGGTCACATAGCCGCTCAAACGCTGCTGGAAGTTATAGAAGCCGGTGGCGACTGGGGTAAGGCATACGCGCGTAGATGTGCGGCCGAGTTCTATCATGATTTTCGCCTCTCCCTTTTGGTGGCACTGGTATCAGGCAAAAAAACTCAATTCCAATATGATGTGCTGAAAGAAAATCCAAGTATGGTGAGGGCTATACCAATTATAATGTGTCAAAGGCATCCGTATGATATGGTGTTGAAAGAAAATCTCTTACCTATGCCAGGGAGAATGTTTAGAACTCTTATAGATAAACATGCATAAAAAACCTTCAGCCTATCAAAACTAGTTATAAAATATAGGCTGGAGGTAGTTAAATGCCGATAAAGGTTATAAAACACAAGAAGAATAAATCTGATAAAGCCAATACACAGACTTCATCAGCTATGATAGCTCCATCAGCTACTTCTTTATATAACAAATTAGAAGATAACATTAGCCTATTTGCGACTCTATTTTCTGATTGTTCCGACGTAATATTTCGCCGTTTCCAAATAGGAAAGGATAACCCTTTACCGGCAGCCATAATATATGTAGACGGTTTGGCAAACCGCCAAAGCGTAGATCTTGAAATAATGGAACCGCTTATGTACTTTACGCGCATAGATCAAAAAAATGCCATGTCGAACATCGATATCGAAATCATAAAACAGCTCAACATAACGGTAGGTGAAATAAAAGAGGATCAAAACGTAATGAGCATTGTAAACGCGATATTATCGGGCGATACGGCTATGTTTATAGATAACTTTCCTGTTGCTCTTATACTCAATAGCCGCGGCTGGGAAAACCGCGGTATCCAAGAACCTACCACAGAAAATGTGATACGCGGACCTAAAGAGGGTTTTACAGAAACCGTACGCTTTAACACAGCGCTCATAAGGCGGCGTATTAAAGATCCAAAGCTTAAAATGAAGGGGTTTAAGCTGGGCAAACGCACTAAGACCGATGTAGTTATAGCTTATATGGACGATATAGTAAATGAAACTTTACTTCAAGAGATTGAAAAAAGGCTTAATACTATAGATACCGACGCTGTATTTGAAAGCGGCTATATAGAACAATTTATCGAAGACAGCCCTTTTTCACCTTTTCCCCAGATGCAGACCACGGAACGTCCGGATAAGGTGGCCGGGAACCTATTAGAAGGCCGAGTAGCCATACTAGTCGATGGGACGCCGATGGCCCTGATAGCGCCGGCTACCTTTGCTCAACTTTATCAGTCTCCTGAAGATTATTATGAGCGAGCTATATTTGGTACGGCAGTTCGACTGATACGTCTAATAGGTCTGTTTTTAGCTACATCACTGCCGTCTTTTTACGTGGCTGTATTAACTTATCATCATGAAATGATACCTACGCAATTGGTGCTGGCATTGGCCCGTTCTCGCATGGGCGTACCCTTCCCGGCAATATTGGAAGCATTGCTTATGGAGGGTGTGATAGAGATATTGCGCGAGGCTACGACGCGTCTGCCGGGCACTATAGGGCAAACTATAGGCATTATAGGCACTCTGGTCATAGGGCAGGCCGCTGTAGCGGCCAAATTGGTCAGCCCCGCTATGATAATTATAGTGGCTATAACTGCCATAGGCGCATACATTACACCAAATTACAGTACCACTTATTCTATACGCTTTATACGGTTTCCGCTTATGATAGCAGCCGCTTTTTTCGGCGTATTTGGTATAGCGGTTATGTGGCTGTTTATTATAATCCATCTGGCAGGTTTAGAGAGCTTCGGCATACCATACCTGGCTCCTGTGGCCCCGCTTAAGCTATCAGATATAAAGGATACCATCGTGCGTTTGCCATTATGGGCTATGAAGAAGCGCCCCATGATACCTGAAAATCGAAATCTTATAAGACAGGGTAGCAGCACTGTGGCGTCATCGAGGAGGAGAACCAGGTGGTAAACCCTAATCTAAATAAAGACAATTCCATATCATTATGGCAATTGTTTGCAATATTAGAAAATAGCATATTGGGTACGGGCTTGCTCAACATAGCCAAGACAGTATCCAAGGTTTCAGGTCAAGATGCGTGGATATCAACGCTATTGGCCGGGCTTATCATCATACCATTTTTATGGTGTT